>NZ_LDTB01000001.1 GCF_001476895.1 Sphingomonas endophytica
GCGCGGTCGCAGCAATTGTTGTCGAAGCCGCTCGGGAATGCGATCCGCGACCGCGCGACGTAATGCTATCTCGCTCGACAGCGCGTCGGGCGGTGGTACGTCAGGCATGACGTCCTGATGGACGAACCCTTCCTCGAGCAACTGGAACGACGCCGCCATGTTCAGGATCGGCTGCCCGCGCTGCATCGCGATCACCCGCCGCGTCGCGAAGCTGCGCCCTTCGAAATCGCGCACCACGCGATAGATGATCGGATGCTCCTCCGATCCCGCGCGCATGAAATAGGCGTGGAGCGAATGCGCGACCTTACCCTCGGCCGCTGCCGAGCGTTGTGCCGCCTGCAACGCCTGTGCGATCACCTGCCCGCCGAACACACGCCCCACACCGTCGGTCGAGCGCCGGCCACGATACAGATCGGTGTCGATCTCCTCGACGTCGAGCAGGTCGACCAGATCGGCGACCAAGGCCGCTGGCGTCGGAGCGTCGCTCAATATCCCGCCTCGCGCGCGAGCCGATCGGCGTGGAAATGCGTGTCGCCGAACATCTCGGCCAAGACCCGTGCGCGCTTCATGAAGAAGCCGATATCATATTCGTCGGTCATCCCGATCCCGCCATGCATCTGCACACCTTCCTGCACCGCCAGCGTCGTCGCAAGCCCGGTCATCGCTTTTGCCACCGAAACCGCCGCGTCCGCGTCCGCATCGCCGGCGTCGAGCAACTGCTGCGCCTTCAGGACCGCTGCACGCGCGACCTCCATTTCGGCATAGAGATGCGCGGCACGATGCTGAAGCGCCTGGAAGCTGCCGATCGTCACCCCGAACTGCTTACGCTGTTGCAGATAGCCGATCGTCATGTCCATGGCTCCACCGCCGACGCCGAGCAACTCCGCCGCCGCGCCGGTGCGGACGGCGCGCAGCATCCGGTCGAGCGGCGCACGCCCGCCATCGACATCGCCGATCACGGCGTCGGCATCGACGGTGACGCCATCGAGGCTCAGTCGTGCCGCGATGCTGGAATCGGCGAGCCGCTCCGGCCCGACCGTCAGTCCGGGGGCGTCGGCGGGCACCGCGAACAGGGTGATGCCGTCCGCATCATCGGCGCCCCCGGCGGTCCGGGCTGCGACGATCAGCAGATCGGCGACGTGGCCGTGGGTCACGAACTGCTTCGTACCGCTCAGACGAAAGCCGTTGCCGGCGCGTTCCGCCCGCATCCCGACCGTCGCACGATGCTTTGGCCCTTCGTCGATCGCCAGCGCGGCAACGCTGTCCCCTGCCAGAATGCCGGGATACCAGCGCTCCGCCTGCGCGCTTCCTTCCAAAGCCGCGACCGCGCCGACCGCCGTGGTCAGGAACGGGGAGGCGGACAGGTTACGCCCGATCTCCTCCAGCACCACGCCGGCTTCGACATGACCGAGGCCCAGGCCGCCGGCCGGTTCGCCGATCAGGATGCCGGTAAAGCCCATCTCCGCGAACTGCTTCCACAATCCGCGATCGAAGCCGGCCGGATCCTTGGCATCGCGAAGTCGTCGCAGGTGCGCGACGGGTGCATGTTCGTTGACGAACGCGCGCGCGGAATCACGCAACATGGTCTGTTCATCGTTCAGGAAAAGCGGCATCGTGGTTTCTCCGTCGCGCCGCGAAGGCTGGGGGGCATGTCCGCAGCGTTTGTCGCGGCATCGGGTACAGCCCGGTCGGTCGCCCTCGCGGTGTCATCGCTTCATCAGGCAGCGGTCGGCCCCTGCCGTCGCAGGGGCGATTGTGGCGCCGTCATCCCGGCAATTCCAAGATCCGCTTCGCGACGATGTTGAGCTGGATCTCGCTGGTACCGCCCTCGATCGAATTGGCCTTGGTGCGTAACCAGGTGCGCGCGGGGCGGCCGCCGCCCGATCGCTCGCTCTCCCATTCCAGCGCGTCCGATCCGCCCGCCGCCATCATCAATTCGTGGCGCGTCTTGTTCAACTCGGTGCCGTAATATTTCATCATGCTCGGCTGCGCGGGATGCGTTCGCCCGGCTTTCAATTCGTCGATGAACCGCTCGCTCTGCGCCGCGAAGGCACGCGAGCGCACCTCGAACAACGCGATCTGCGCGCGCAGCAGCGGGTCGGCCAGCCGGCCATCGGCATCCACGCCAACCGCCGCCAGCGCGCCGTCGATCAACGGATTGCCGCCGGTGTTGGCCAGCCCCATGCCGGAGATCATCTCGCGCTCGTGCCCGAGCAGATACTTGGCGACGTCCCATCCCTTGTTCAGCGTACCGACAAGGTTCTCCTTCGGCACCTTCACATTGTCGAAGAACGTCTCGCAGAAGGGCGAATAGCCGCTGATCAGCAGGATCGGCTTCGTCGAGACACCGGGTGAGGTCATGTCAAACAGCACGAAGCTGATTCCGCCCTGCTTGCTGCTCCGGTCGGTGCGCACGAGGCAGAAGATCCAGTCGGCCTGATCGGCGTAGCTGGTCCACACCTTCTGCCCATTGACCACGAAATGGTCGCCGGCATCCTCTGCGCTGGTCGCCAGGCTGGCGAGATCGGAACCGGCGTTCGGCTCAGAATAGCCCTGGCACCAGCGGATCTCGCCGCGTGCGATCTTTGGCAGATGCTCGCGCTTCTGGTCCTCGTTGCCGTATTTCAGCAGCGCTGGCCCGAGCATCGAGATGCCGAAGCTGTTCAGCGGGTTGCGGGCCCGAAGGCGTGTCATTTCCTCGCGCAGCACCTTCGTCTCGGCCGGGCTGAGTCCACCGCCGCCATATTCGGCCGGCCAGTCGGGTACGGTCCAGCCGCGAGTGCCCATGCGGTCCAGCCACGTCTTCTGCGGCTCGGTCAGCGCGCTTTGATTGCGTCCGCCCCACACGATATCCTTGTCGGAGCGGATCGGCTCGCGCATCTCCGGCGGACAGTTTTTCTCCAGCCAGGCGCGCGTCTCCAGGCGAAAGGCGTCGAGGTCGCTCACTTCAACGCCTCCCCGTTGCCGGCGGCGGCCTTCAGGCTGCGCGCGACGGGGAAGCCGTACCGCTCCAGTCCGGCGACCACCTTGTCCAGCCCCTCGGTCTGCGCCCAGAACATCGGTCCGCCGCGATAGACCGGCCAGCCATAGCCGTAGATCCACACCACATCGATGTCGGACGCGCGTTGCGCCATTCCTTCCTCCAGGATCAGCGCGCCTTCATTGACCATCGTGTAGAGCGTCCGTGCGACGATCTCCCCGTCGCTGATCGCGCGCGGCTTTGTGCCGGCGCTGGTGCGGAAACCGTCGATGATCTCGGCGACGCGGGGTGAGGGGGTCGGGCGGCGCTTGTCGTCATAATCGTAGAAGCCTGCGCCCTTCTTCTGGCCCCAGCGCCCCTCGGCGGCGAGTGCGTCGCGGATATTTTCGATGCGGGTCGGGTCGCGATGCCAGCCGATGTCGACCCCGGCGAGGTCGGCCATCTGGAACGGTCCCATCGGCATCCCGAACGCGACATGGACGCGATCGATCTGTTCGGGCGTGGCGCCTTCCAGCAGCAGCTTGTTCGCCTCCACCTGGCGCGGCATCAGCATTCGGTTGCCGATGAAGCCATGGCAGACGCCCGCGACCACCGCGACCTTCCTGATCCTCTTGGCGAGCGCCATGACCGTCGCCAGTACGTCCGGCGCCGTCTTTGCTCCGCGCACGACCTCCAGCAACTTCATCACGTTGGCGGGGGAGAAGAAATGCATCCCCAGCACGTCCTGCGGGCGCTGCGTGCAGGCGGCGATCTCGTCCACGTTCAGGTAGCTGGTGTTGCTGGCCAGGATCGCACCGGGCTTCACGATGGCGTCGAGCTTGCCGAACAGCTCTTTCTTGACGCTCATGTCCTCGTACACGGCCTCTATGACGAGGTCGCAATCGGCGAGCGCATCGAGCGACAGCGACGGGGTCAGCAGTGCCATTGCCTTGTCAGGTGCGTCGGCGGGAATGCGGCCCTTGGCGGCGCTCGCCTCGTAATTGCGGCGCATGACGCCGGTGCCGCGCTCCAGCGCTTCCTGCTGCATCTCGACGATCGTGACGGGGACGCCCGCCGAAAGGAAGTTCATCGCGATCCCGCCGCCCATCGTGCCCGCGCCGATCACGCCGACCTTGGCGATCGGCCGAAGCGGTGTCGCGGGATCGACGCCGTCGATCTTCGCGGCCTGCCGCTCGGCGAAGAAGATGTGGCGCTGCGCGGCGGACTGGGTGCCTGTCATCAGCTTCATGAACTCGTCACGCTCGAACGCGAGACCGTCGGCGAACGACCGCTCGGCGGCGGCGGCGACGCAGGCGATGCATGCCTCCGGCGCGTCGAAGCCGCTCAGCTTGCGGCGATGTTCGGCACGGAACACCGCGATCGCTGCCGCGTCGGCTTCGACATGCCGGTCACGCACGCGCGGGATCGGACGCTTGCCAGCGATCTCACGCGCGAACGCGATCGCGTCTGCTTCCAGCGTATTCTCGCCCGCCAGTCGATCGATCAGGCCGGCGTCCTTCGCCTTCTGTGCGGAGACCGGGTTGCCGAGCACGATCATCTCGAGCGCGATCCCGGTGCCGACCAGCCGCGGCAGACGCTGCGTTCCGCCCGCGCCAGGGAGCAGGCCCAGCTTCACCTCCGGCGTACCCAGTTTCGCAGAGGGAACCGCGATCCGATAGTGGCAGCCCAGCGCCATTTCGCATCCGCCCCCCAGCGCGCTGCCGTGGATCGCGGCGACGACCGGCGTGGGGCTGGCCTCGATCATGTTGACCAGATCGGGGAGCGGCACGCCGCGCAACGGCTTGCCGAACTCGCTGATGTCGGCACCCGCGAAGAAGGTGCGGCCATCGCACCGCACGACCATCGCGGCGATGCTTGAGTCCGCCACCCCTTCCTTGATCGCGGCTTCCAGGCCGTCACGCACCGCCGCTCCCAGCGCGTTCACCGGCGGCGAATCCGCAACGATGACCAGCACGTCGCCGTGCCGCGCGGTCCGGACCGGACCCGATTGTTGGATGCTCTGCGACGTCATGATCGAGGTGTCTCCCATGGCCTGCAACGGTTTTGCGCGGCATACCGTAACTTCTAATCTCCGTCGATGTATCGTGGTTTGCCGGAGCAGTGCAACTGTCCTGTTGCAAACCGCGCCGACCAAGCGGCTATCCACCGCGGCGTGGCCGCGCCCGCAGCGCAAGTCCTGGACTTGTTACGGGAGCGTTCCGCGACCTCGACCGTTGAACCGCCAGACGGTCATATCGGGGACGTGACGATCGATGCGGGTGACGAAGGATTTTCTGCGTGGTCGCGGGCGTGAGGCGATGACCGACGCCGAGAAGGACGTGCTGGAAAGTGCGGTGGAGCGGATCGAGGAGCTCCCCGCGCGGACGATCGTCGTTCGCCGCGGCGAGCCGGTGACGTTCAGCACGTTGCTGCTGGATGGAACGATGTGCCGATACATGGATGCGCGAGACGGCTTCCGACAGCTTGTCGCGTTGCAGGTGACGGGCGATTTCGTCGATCTGCACGGCTATCCGCTGCGGCGGCTGGACCACGATGTCGGTACGCTGACCGATACACGCGTCGCGATCATCCCGCACCAGCGTATCGACCGGATCTTGATTGAGTTTCCGCACCTGACGCGGCTGCTATGGCGGTCGACATTACTGGACGCCGCATTGCACCGTGAGTGGATCTTCCGCATCGGCCGTCTCGATGCGGCCGGACGACTCGCGCACTTCCTGCTGGAAACCTACCACCGGCTGCGCGTGGTGGGGCGGGCGGATGGCGGGTCATTCGACTTCGCGCTGACGCAGCAGGATCTGGGCGAGGCGCTGGGGCTGACCAGCGTGCACGTCAACCGCATGTTGCGGCGCCTGCGCGAGGGCGGGCTCGCGGAGTTCTCGCGCGGGACCGTGCGGATACTGGACCACGATCGGCTGGCGCGAATTGGCGAGTTCGATCCCGATTACCTCTATCTGGAGGAAGGGCCCTGGTACGGACGTGACTGATATGCGAAGTCGCTTGGCCGCGCCGGAAAAAAGGCCTTAGGTGGCGGATATGGCCGATCTTCCTCCCGCCGCCGGTTCCGCGATCCCGGCAACCGCCATACCAGCGAACGATCCACCGCTGCGCCGTGATCGGCTGCTCGCCGGGCTGACGCTGACCGCTGGCCTGGGGCTGATGCTGGGGTTGCCGTTCGCGCTGCAGTCGGGTGCGGAATTCTTCATGCCGACGGCGATCGCGCTGGTCGTGTCGCTGGCACTGATACCGCTGCTGGAATGGCTGGAGCGGCGGCGGCTGCCGTCGGCGATCGCGGCGCTGTTCTGCGTTGTTTTGTTCCTGATCGTGGCGAATGTGGCGCTGGCGGCGATCGTGGTGCCGGCCACTGAGTTCTTTCGACTGCTGCCGCGCCGGATCCACAGGATTCAGGCGAATCTCGCGCCGATCCTCGATCTCTACTCAAGCCTTGAGCGCTACGCCAACCGCACGCTGCGCCAGATCGCGACCACGCCGGTTCGTCCGTCGCCGACCGCCGCGGTCGCGCCGCCAAGCTCGATCGTGGAACTGGCCGCCACTTCCGCGCCGGCTGTGATCGTCCAGACCTTCTATGCGATCCTGGTCGCCTTCTTCTTCCTTTCCGGCTGGACACGGATGCGCGAGAAGATGATTACCGGCCGCGCGAGCTTCGGCGGGGCCATGACGACCGCCCGCGTGCTGCAGGAGATGGTCGACGCGGTGTCTTCCTACCTGTTCACGATCACCGCGATCAACATCGCGCTGGGCGCGATCGTGGCTGGTGCGTTGCACCTGCTGGGCATGCCGTTCCCGCTGATGTGGGGCGGGATCGTCGCCTTGTTGAACTATGTGCCCTATTTCGGGCCGGTCGTGGCGGCGCTGTTGCTGGCGATCGGCGGATTGATGACCTTCTCCGACGTTTGGACCGCGTTGTCGGCACCCGCGATCATGTATGGTGCGCATCTGATAGAGGCGAATGTTATCACCCCGCTGATCGTCGGGCATCGGCTGACCATCAACCCGGTGATGATCCTCATCTCGATCAGCTTCTGGGGGTGGGTCTGGGGGACGGCGGGCGCGTTGTTGGCGGTCCCGATCCTCATCATCGTCCAGACGATCCTCTCGGCGGCGGGGCGTCCCGATATTGCGGGCTTCCTGTTCGAGGACGGCATGTTGATGCGTGGAACGGGGGAGCGGCAGTTCCCTGCTGAAAAAGTACCGGATAGCCGTTGACAGGGTGGGACGCGCCGCCTAGTTGGCGCGCCTCACGCTTCTACAAGCGGGTGTAGCTCAGTTGGTTAGAGCGCCGGCCTGTCACGCCGGAGGTCGCGGGTTCGAGCCCCGTCACTCGCGCCATCCCTTGGGATGGCATCGTCAGCAGCGGGTTCCGGCAGGAAACGTGCACGGATCCGGACCCATCGTCCGGATGGTCGCGGGACTGCCGATGGAATGCGGGTGTAGCTCAGTTGGTTAGAGCGCCGGCCTGTCACGCCGGAGGTCGCGGGTTCGAGCCCCGTCACTCGCGCCATTCCTTTCAGATCGCGATTATCGCCAGCGGCCGGTTTCCATCCAGCGCAGCAGCGGCTTGAGCGGCGCGATCCAGATGATCCCGGTCAACAGATAGAAGCCGAGTTGTATCAGCGCATGCCAGCGCCCGACGAAGCCCGATAACGAGGCGACGCCCACGCACCAGATGAGAATCAGCAACAGGATCGCGAGCATGCCCGCCGGCTTGCGCCATGAAGGTGTCATGCGGTGATCCAATCGCAGTCGGTGGCGATCGCGTCCAGCGGCGCGTCCCACGGGTCGGTCGGGATCGTGTCGAGCATCTGGGCGCTCCACGCCACGCCGATGCGGCGGGCGGCGGGGAAGGCGGCGAAGGCGCGGTCATAATGGCCGGCGCCCTGCCCGAGTCGGTTCAGTCGGCGATCGAACGCCACCAGCGGCGTCAGCACGATGTCGGGCGCAACCTCGACGACGGCATCGCCGGGTTGCCGTAAGCCGAACGGACCAGCCACCAGCGTTGCGTCCTGCTCCCAGTGCAGGAAGCGCAAGGGTGTCGCGCGATCGACGACATGCGGGAGGGCCAGCGTGCATCCTGCATCGCGTGCGGCCTGTTCAAGGGGCCCGGGATCGGCCTCGGCACCGATCGGCACGTAGCTGGCGACGACGAGGCCGGACGACAGCAGGGCGACGAAGCGCGCATCGACGCGGATCGGCGGATGCGGTGCGGCGACAAAGGCCGCGCGTGCGGCACGTGCGATCGCGCGAAGGGCGGTCTTGTCGGTCATGTCAGGTGAAAGGGGCGGGTGGCGGGACCGCCGTGGCCGTTTGCCGGAATATCCACTGACGCTCGGTACGTCAGGTGGGGATCATGTGCGTCGGGCCAGGACCCGGGCAGGGACAACCCCCATGGATGATGAATAGCCTCAGGGATGTTTCGAGGCTCGTACCGGGCAGAACCCGCCGCCACTGATCTAGGCGCTCGGCAGCGTTTGCTCAAGGGCCGCGGCGATCGATTCGAGTCGTTCGGACAGCGCATCGAGCGCGACGCCTTCGGGTGTTTCGGGAGGCGGCGCCTCACGAGCGTCAATCAGCGCGTCGGCGACCATCAACGCCGCCAGCAACATGGCGCGTTGCGTTCCCCCGCCGCCGGCCGCGCGGCGGGCGGTGTCCCAACGTTCGTCGATCAGTGCGGCGGCCTGCATCAGCCGCGGCTCGCCGCCGTCGCGACAGGCGAGATCGTAGGTCATGTCGCCGATGGTGAGCGTGACGAGCGCCATCAGCGGTCCCCCTCGCCGGCCGGTTCGTTGGCGATGATCGCGTCCAGCGCGGCGACGGCCTGTGCCATGGTCGCTTTCAGCGTGGCACAGCGGCGCTCCAGCAGCGCATCGGCGGCGTGGCGCGCGGCGATCGCCTGTTCGACGCGGGTTATGGCGGCGTCCAGCCGGGCGATCGCGGGATTGTCCATGGCCAAGCCGATAGGATCGCACGCGCGCCACGACAAGGGGATTGCGGGAGCCGGACGCGGCAGAAGGATGCAGCGGGGCGGTTGACGGTTCGTCCCGTACCGCTCAAATGCCGCCGCATCTGTGCTGAACGGCGAGGGATTGACGATGACGAAGGTGGCGATCAACGGCTTCGGGCGCATCGGCAGACTGGTGGCGCGCGCGCTGCTGGAACGCGGAAGCGAGCTGGAACTCGTGGCGATCAACGATCTGGCTGACACCAAGTCGAACGCCTGGCTGTTCAGCCGCGACAGCGTGCATGGCAAGTATGCGGGCACGGTCGAGGCGGACGGACAGGATATGGTGATCGACGGCAAGCGCATCCGCGTCACCGCCGAGCGCGATCCGGCCAACCTGCCGCACAAGGAACTCGGCGTCGACATCGTGCTTGAGTGCACCGGCTTCTTCACCGACCGCGCCAGCGCGCAGAAGCACATCGATGCCGGTGCGAAGAAGGTGCTGATCTCCGCGCCGGCCAAGGGCGTCGACATCACCGTCGTATATGGGGTAAACAACGACAAGCTGGAAGCCGCTCACACGATCGTGTCGAACGCTTCGTGCACCACCAATTGCCTGGCGCCGGTCGCCAAGGTACTGAACGATGCGATCGGGATCGAGCGTGGGCTGATGACCACGATCCACGCCTACACCAACGATCAGAAGATCCTCGATCAGATCCATCCGGACCTGCGCCGTGCACGCGCCGCCGCGATGAACATCATCCCGACGACGACCGGCGCGGCGCGCGCGGTGGGCGAGGTGCTGCCGGAGTTGAAGGGCAAGCTGGACGGATCGGCCGTGCGCGTGCCGGTGCCGGATGGCAGCCTGGTCGACCTGACCTTCACGCCGGGCCGCGACACGACCAAGGAAGAGGTCAACGCGCTGCTGAAGGCGGCGGCGGAAGGACCGATGAAGGGCGTGCTGCATTTCTCGGACGAGCCGCTGGTGTCGATCGACATCGTCCACACGCCCTATTCGTCGACGGTCGACAGCTTGGAAACCGCAGTCATCGACGGCAAGCTCGTGCGTGTCGTCAGCTGGTACGACAATGAATGGGGCTTCTCGAACCGGATGGTCGACACCGCCTCGGCGATGGCGAAGCTGGGGTGAGGCCACTCCTGTCATGCCGGCGAATGCTTGAATCTCCCGGCTACGGAGAGACCCCGGCATTCGCCGGGGCGACGGGTTCGGCGCGATGACCGGCGTGTTGCTGGGCATCGCGCGCCATCCGCGGTCGCGCGCGCCAGTGGAACTGGTCGAGCGTGTCGAGGTGACGCTCGACGGCGGCATCCATGGCGATTTTCGTGGGGCGATGCGCGGCAAGCCGTACAAGCGCCAGATAACGTTGATCGAGCGCGGTGACTGGGACGCGGCGATGGCCGAAGTCGGGCATCGCATCGCGTGGCAGGAGCGCCGCGCGAACCTGTTGGTCGATGGTATCGACCTTCCGCAAGTGCCCGGGACCTTGGTAAAAATCGGCGGCTCGCTGATGCTGGAGATTACCCGTGAGTGCGATCCGTGCGAGCGCATGGAGGCGCTGGCCGAGGGGTTGCGCGCCGCGATGACTCCGGACTGGCGCGGCGGTGCGTGCGCCATGGTGATACAAGGCGGCTGGATTGCCGTCGGTGATGAGATCAGGATCGAGGAATCATGAGCAAGTCCTTTCGAACGCTCGACGATATCGGTGATGTCACCGGCAAGCGCGTGCTGGTGCGCGAGGATCTGAACGTGCCGCTACACGATGGTCAGGTCAGCGATGACACAAGGCTGCGCGCCACGGTCGCGACGGTCGGCGAACTGGCCGACAAGGGCGCGATCGTTCTGGTGCTCGCGCATTTCGGTCGGCCGAAGGGCGTACCCTCGCCGGAGCTATCGCTATCGCAGATCGTGAAGCCATATCAAGCGGTGCTGGGTCGTCCCGTCCGCTACGTCGATTGGGAAGGCGCGGCCGACGCTGTAGGGACGTTGCAGCCGGGCTATATCGCGCTACTGGAGAACACGCGCTTCTTCGGTGGCGAGGAGAAGAACGATCCGTCGGTGGTTCAGCGGTTCGCGGCGCTGGGCGACCTGTACGTCAATGATGCCTTCTCCGCCGCGCACCGGGCGCATGCCTCGACCGAGGGGCTGGCGCATGTGCTGCCCGCGTTTGCCGGTCGCGCGATGGAGGCGGAGCTGGACGCGCTGGAAAAGGCGCTCGGCTCTCCCGAGCATCCGGTCGCGGCGGTGGTCGGCGGCGCGAAGGTGTCGACGAAGCTCGACGTGCTCAAGCATCTCGTCACGCGCGTCGATCACCTCATTATCGGCGGCGGGATGGCGAACACGTTTCTCGCAGCGCGTGGTGTCGATGTCGGCAAGAGCCTGTGCGAGCACGACCTGACCGGCACCGCCGAAGAGATCTTCGACGCCGCCGACAAGGCGGGCTGCACCGTTCATCTGCCGTACGATGTCGTGGTGGCCAAGGAGTTTAAGGCGAACCCGCCGACGCGCACCGTCAACGTGCACGAAGTCGCGGCCGACGAGATGATCCTCGACATCGGCCCGGCGGCTACCGAGTCGCTCGGCGATGTGCTGAAGAATTGCCGTACGCTGGTGTGGAACGGTCCGCTGGGCGCGTTCGAAACGCCGCCGTTCGACACGGCCACGGTCGCGCTGGCGCGCACCGCGGCTGCGCTGACCAAGGAAGGCAGCCTCGTATCGGTCGCAGGGGGGGGCGACACGGTCGCTGCGCTGAATCAGGCGGGTGTCGGTGAGTCCTTCACGTTTGTGTCAACCGCCGGCGGTGCGTTCCTGGAGTGGATGGAAGGACGCGAATTGCCCGGCGTCGCAGCGCTACAACGCTGATCGGCCGGCCGTAGGACGCATATCGACGTTCAGCGTTGCGGCGGCCATTTCCGATCGACCAGGTCGCCGACGTCGTCGTCCACGGATCAACTCCTGGGCGACGACATCGGCCGGCTCCTCGATCCACGCTAGGCGTGCGCGCGATGGTCGCCGGGCTTTGCCCGCGCGAGGATGGCGCGTGCATCGCCGGGCGTGCGAACCTCGCCATGCGGCCCACCGGCCGCCGCGATGACCCGCTCCAGCATCTCCAGGCCCTCGGGCCAATGACCCAGCCCACTGGCGGCGTTGATATGGCCGTGCGCGCCATAATCGACGAAGTGGCTGCCCCAATCGACGGCAAGGCTATGCGCCCGATCGACGGTGATCCAAGGATCGTCGGTCGACGCGACGAGGATCGATGGGAAGGGCAAGGCAAGCTTCGGCGCCGGCGCGAAGGGCGCCAGCTCACTCGCGACATTCACGCGATCGACATCCGCCGGCGCAACCAGCAACGCGCCCGCGACCGGCCATCCATAAGGCTGCGGACTCATCGACGCCCACCACGCGATGGCGAGGCAGCCGAGGCTGTGGCCTACCAGAATAACCGGCGCGCGCGCAGCGGCGACCGCCTGATCGATCTTGGTCACCCAGGCGTTGCGGTGTGGGCGATCCCACATGCCGAGCTCGATCCGCGCCGTGTCGGGGCGGCTGCGTTCCCACAGGCTCTGCCAGTGCGCCGGGCCGGATCCGCCCAGGCCCGGGACGGTCAGCACGCTCGGCTGAATAGACAGGTCGTAATTGGCATGTCCCATGACGTACCCTCCTGTTCCCGGCGTGGCGCCGGGGCGAGGCCGCGGCCCGGTCTAGGGGTCGGGCGCGCCGCGGCCTCGACCATTCCAATAATCCCTATTAACCCGATGGGCAATCGTGCGCTGCAGCAATAGGTTCGAGAGGTGGCAGGGGTGCGACGAGGCGTTGAGCGGCTTGCCCTGTCGATCACGGCGCGCGATAGCGCGCGACATGTCCGCTTCCTCAAAGCAACGGGTCGACCAGATGCTCGTCGATCGCGGTCTCGCTGAGTCGCGTACCCGCGCGCAGGCGCTGGTGATGGCCGGGCTGGTGTTCGCGGGCGAGCGCAAGGTCGAGAAGGCTGGCCAGCCGCTTCCTGCCGATACGCGGCTGGAGGTGCGCGGGCGCGATCATCCCTGGGTGTCGCGGGGCGGGATCAAGCTGGCGCATGGACTCGATCACTTCGGCTGGGACGTGACGGATGCGGTGGCGATCGATGTCGGTTCATCGACGGGCGGCTTCACTGATGTGCTGCTCGCACGCGGTGCGGCACGGGTCTATGCCGTGGACAGCGGCACCAACCAGCTGGCGTGGAAATTGCGACAGGATGACCGCGTCGTGGTCCATGAGCAGACCAGCGCGCGTATCCTGACCGCGGCGCACATTCCCGAGCCGATCGATCTGGTCGTGTGCGACGCGAGCTTCATCGGGCTGGCCAAGGTGCTGGACGTGCCGCTCGGCTTCGTCCGGCCCGCCGGGCGGGCGCTGGCCCTCATCAAGCCGCAATTCGAAGCCGGGCGATCCGAGGTGGGGAAGGGCGGGGTGGTGCGCGATCCGGCGATCCGCGATCGTGTCTGTCGCGAGATAACGGACTGGTTCGAGCGTGAGGGCTGGCGCGTCGAAGGTGTGGTCGAGAGTCCGATCACCGGGCCCGAAGGGAATGTCGAATTCCTGATCGCCGCGCATCGATCATGAAACCGTCGCGCGCATCCGCGCTTTGCGTCATGTAGCAATCAGTCTTTCAGGGTAAGGGGGGATCAGCTTGGGCGAACTGGCATCGAAGGAGCAGTTGCGGATGTCGTTCATCCGCTGGGCCGCGGTCGCGGTACCAGGGGTCCTGTTGCTCGGCTTCTTGTCGGGGCGAACGGTGCCGTCCGGTGAGGAGAACGGCTGGTATGCCGCTCTCATCAAGCCCGACTTCACGCCGCCGGGCTGGGCGTTCCCGGTCGTCTGGTCGACGCTGTACATCATGCTGGGACTGGCATTCGCGCTGGTGCTGAGCGCGCGCGGCGCGCGATTGCGTGGGCTGGGCATTGCGCTGTTCGTTGCGCAGCTGGCCGGCAATCTCGCCTGGACGCCGCTGTTCTTCGGGGCGCACCGCGTCGGCGCGGCGTTCCTGCTGATCGTGGCGATTCTTGGACTGTCCGTTCTGACCACGATCGTCTTCGGCCAGATCCGGCGTGTCGCGGCATGGTTGATGGTGCCGTACATGGCATGGCTGTGTCTGGCCGGCGCGCTCAATTGGGAGATCGGCCGGCTGAACCCGGATGCGGAACGACTTGTGCAACAGCCTGCCGCGTCCCAGATGGTTCGCTGAAACGCTTAATCTCATAGGAAGACACGCTTATGCAATCCGAGAATCATCTGTTCGGTGACGTCGCCAAGCTGTTCAACGGTGCCGCCGGCACGCTGGCCGGCATGGGTCGGGAAGCGGAGGCCAATGCGCGTGCGCGTGCGCGTGAATGGATCGGCGGGCTCGACTTCATCGCGCGCGACGAATTCGACGCGGTAAAGGCGATGGCCATTGCCGCGCGCGATGAGAACGATGCGTTGCGCGCGCGGATCGAGAAGCTGGAAGCGGCGTTGGCGGAACGCGCGCCCGCGTGATCCTGGCGTGCCGCGCGTCGTCCGTGGGGATGACGCGCGCGTCGCACCGTGCGATAAGATGACGATGCTTGACGAAGTCGATCAATTTGCCGAGCCGGAAGCGCCGCTCGACATGCTCGAATCCTATTTCCTGGCGCATGGCTGGCCGTGCGAGCGGAACGAGGATGAGATTACCGCGACGGTCAAGGGAAGCTGGACCGAGTACGAGCTGCGTGCCCTGTGGCGTGAGGAAGATGGCGTCGTCCAGTTGCTTGCCTTCCCGGACGTCAAGGTCCCGGAAGGGCGCCGTGCGCCGATCTACGAGACACTCGGGCTGGTGAACGAGCAGCTCTGGCTCGGTCATTTCGAGATGTGGTCGTCGAGCGGCATTCTCCTTTACCGTTGCGCGACGGCGGTGGAGGCGCGGGACGGCGAAGCGACGATGTCGCTGACCACCGCCGAACTGCTAATCGAATCGGCGATCGACGAGTGCGAGCGATTCTATCCGGTGTTCCAGTTCGTGCTGTGGGGCGGCAAGTCCCCGGCCGAAGCGATCGCCGCCGCGATGGTCGAAACCGCCGGCGAGGCCTGACCGATGCGCGTCTGGATGATCGGTTGCGGCAACATGGCCTCGGCGATGTTGCGGCGGTGGCTTGACGACGATGTCCTGTCGGCTGCTGACGTGGATGTCGTCAACCGCGCTGATCGCGCTTTGCCGGGTGACGTGCGGCAGGCGCGTACGCTTCCGGATGGTCCGGCACCGGATGTGGTGGTGCTCGGCGTCAAGCCGCAGCAGCTGGATGAGGTTGCGGCCGTCCACCGTCACCGCGTGGCGACCGCACCGTTGCTGGTGTCAATGCTCGCCGGGGCGGATCCTTCGCGATTGTCTGCGGCGTTTCCCGGCCCGGTCGCGATCCAGACGATGCCGAACCTGCCGGTCGAAATCGGGCGTGGCTTCGTGGCGATCCATGCACCCGCCGCGCCGGCGACGGCGCGCGAAACGGTCGACCGGTTGATGGCGCCGCTTGGACTGGTCGAATGGTTCGAGGATCCGGCGCTGTTCGCCGCCGCGGGGGCGCTGTCGGGGTGCGGCCCCGCCTATCTGTTCCGGTTCGTCGATGCGCTCGCCGCCGGTGGCCGTGCGATCGGGTTGAGTCCGGAGCAGGCGACCGCGATCGCGCTGGCGACCGTGGATGGAGCGGCGGCGATGGTTGCCGCCAGCGACCGCTCGCCGCGCGCGCTGGCCGATGCGGTCGCCAGTCCGGGCGGGATGACACGTGCGGGGCTGAACGTGCTTGATGACGATAACGCCCTCGAAGCGCTGCTCGAACGAACGCTGCGCGCGGTGGCGCGGCGCGGTGCCGAAATGGCTGCCGGCTGACCCGTCAGCCGCGCAACCCCTCGACCCGCGCGATCTCGTCATCGGGGATCAGGCCCTCCAGCACCGCCCAGAAGCCGGTTACCGCCCCCTGACCAGCGCGCGAGTAGGCGGCCGACAATTTCTCGCGAAGCGCTTCGTACAGACTTGTTTCCAGTTCCACGCCCGCCGGCGTGAGCCGCAGCAGCCGCTGCCGACGATCGCGGTCGCCCGCGCGGGTTTCGACCAGCCCGCGGTCCATCAACTCGTTGAGTACGCGGCCCAGCGATTGCTTGGTAATGGCCAGCAATGCGAGCAGGTCGCTGACCGGCATGTCCGGCTTGCGCGCTATGAAATACAGGGCGCGATGGTGGGCGCGGCCCAGCCCCTGCTTGGACAAGCCGCGATCGATCGAACGCGTGATATGCGCGTTGCCGAAATACAGGAGCTCCAGCCCACGGCGAATCTCGGTTTCGCGGAGGAATAGCGGCGAGGCGGAGTGGGTTGGGGCAGCCATGTTGACCGGCTTTGCCATCCGCCCTAGGCCACCGCAACCCCGGTGCGTCGACGTGATGTCACGTGCCGCCGCGATACCTTGGAGGCATTTTCCGTGAACTTCGCGTTCGAACCGCATCCGTCCCCCGTTCCCGCCAATGAGCGGGCCGCCCGGCTGGTCGACCCCGGGTTCGGGCGCGTGTTCACCGATCACATGGCGGTGATGCACTATTCTGAAGGGCGCGGCTGGCACGACGGACGCATTTCGCAGCGCGTGCCGCTGACCATGGATCCGGCCTCTTCGGTGCTGCATTACGCCCAGGAAATCTTCGAGGGGCTGAAGGCGTATCGGCTGGAGGACGGTGGCCTCGCGCTGTTTCGACCGGAGGCCAATGCACGCCGCTTCAACGCCTCGGCGCAGCGGATGGCGATGCCCGAACTGCCCGAGGAGCTGTTTCTCGAATCGGTCGAGCAACTGGTGCTGCAGGAGCGCGAGTGGATGCCGACCGTCGAGGGCGGCTCGCTGTACCTGCGCCCGTTCATGATCGCGTCGGAGGCGTTTCTGGGCGTGAAGCCGTCGGCGGAGTATCTCTACATGGTGCTGGCGTCCTCGGTGGGCGCCTATTGGAAGGGCGGTGCTCGCGCGGTGTCCTTGTGGGTCAGCCATGATTACACCCGCGCCGCGCCCGGCGGCACCGGCGCCGCAAAGTGCGGCGGCAACTACGCCACCAGCCTTGTCGCGCAGCAGGAGGCGATCCGGCGCGGATACGATCAGGTCGTCTTCCTTGACGCCGCCGAGCGGCGCTGGATCGAAGAACTGGGCGGGATGAACATCTTCTTCGTGTTCGAGGATGGTTCGCTGCGAACGCCGCCGCTAACCGGCACGATCCTGCCTGGGATCACCCGTGACTCGATCCTCCAGATCGCGCGGGACCAGGGCCTGATCGTTCAGGAGGAGCCGTATTCGATTGACGAGTGGCGCGCCGATGCCGCCAGCGGTCGTCTCATCGAGAGCTTTGCGTGCGGCACCGCCGCCGTCGTAACGCCGATCGGCCGCGTGGCGGGCCCCGATTATGAGTTCACGATTGGGAGCGGTGGCACCGGCCAACTGACCGCGCACTTCCTTGAGCGGCTGACCGCCATCCAGCGTGGGCGCTCGAAAGATTCTCACGGCTGGTTGCGTCGTATCGGTTGAGCTTTCCCGCGCGCCGGTCTAAGGCGCGCGGCTCGTTGGGGCGTCGCCAAGCGGTAAGGCACCGGTTTTTGGTACCGGCATTCGCAGGTTCGAATCCTGCCGCCCCAGCCAGTTCCGAAAAACGCTGCAAATTCAGACACTTGCTGCCGGTTTGCGTGACGGTGTGGGGCAGCTCTGTGGGGCAGATTTGTGAGGTCGACAGCAATCTGTCCCCCGCTATCATCGCTCCGCGCATTGGCAGGATAGCACTCGATGGCTGACGACGATTCGACCCTAGGCGGAGCGGATAAAAGCCAGTTGGAAAACCAGCCTGCAACCGACGCGCCTGATGCAGGTTTGGAGGATGCGTCATCGGATGACGTAGCGCTGCATCCTGAAGCCGCCGATAGCCAAGAACTCGTCAACCGAATCATCCCTGAGGATGTTCGTAAGCGGTACGAAGTCTACAGCTACCGTAACGCCGCCCTTGTGCTCAAAGAGGCAAACCCCTCTGAGTTCGAAGAGCTGATGGAGGCTCTTCGCAAGTTCCGTCTGACCACGTCTCTCATTCGTGAGGCAGGCGGCAACGAAAGTGCAATGCCGAAACTATTTTCGGGTCATCTTCGTCCATTAGGTTGGCACGAAACAACGATACAGGCTGATCTGTTGGTCAAGCTATTGTGGAAGGAGCCCGAGGTTACCCCTCGCGGCCGAAAGTTCAACGCGCCGAAAGATCGTCAGCTCACTCGAGCTCGATTTCTGGATGGTCACAAAGTCGACTATGTCAAAAACCGTGTCGCCTTCGACCTGGAGTGGAACAGCAAGGATCAGACGTTCGACCGAGACCTCTACGCCTTCAGCGCCTTCAGCCAGTGCGGGGTCATTGATGTTGGTGTGCTGGTCACTCGCGGGGCCTCCCTGACACCCGTCTTTCGTGCGCTTGGACCAGACGTACAAAAGAAGTACGGCGCTTCCACGACCTGGATGGGCAAGCTACTGTACCGCCTGAACGCTGGACGGAATGGGCCATGCCCGGTGCTGGCGTTTGGTATTCGACCAGAGTGTATCGAAGATTGGACACCGCGTAATGCGATCTGAGCCTGCCAAGGCCTTCACGGACGACCTCAAGGGCAAACAATTCGGTACGATTTTGGCCGACCCGCCATGGCGGTTCCAAAACCGAACGGGAAAGATGGCGCCAGAACATGGTCGTCTCAGCCGGTACGGTACCATGGACCTGTCAGAGATTATGTCGTTGCCGGTGCAGAGCGTCGCCGCTGAACCCTCTCACCTGTACCTATGGGTGCCCAACGCTCTGCTGCCCGAAGGCCTTCAAGTGATGAAAGCCTGGGGCTTCGACTACAAATCGAACTTCGTCTGGCACAAGGTTCGCAAGGACGGCGGATCAGACGGCAGGGGAGTGGGCTTTTACTTCCGAAACGTGACCGAGCTGGTTCTATTTGGGGTTCGCGGTAAAAACGCGCGAACTCTTCAACCGGGGCGAACGCAAGTGAACCTGCTCGGAACGCGCAAGCGCGAGCATAGCCGTAAGCCAGACGAGTTTTATGACATCGTCGAGGCCTGTAGTTGGGGGCCGAGGCTTGAAATCTTCGCGCGAGGCACTCGAAAAGGGTGGACGACGTGGGGTGATCAAGCGGACAACTACGAGATCGGCTGGGATACGTATTCGCACAACAGCCGCTCGGGAATCGATGGCCTGTTGGATGCGGCCGAATAGGCGTGGTGCTCCGCTTTGGGCGTCGTGATTGCGAAACTGGTGCGCTGAAGTCACGGAACGGAATAAAAACAAATAGTGGCCGTTTAGGGGTTGTCTTGCGGCTCCAGGCGTGAATGATGGTCATGGCGCTGCTGCAGTCTCGCTGTTGAGGCTGGCACGTCATAGAAGGAGACCATCATGTCAAAACTCCCTCCCGGGAGCACCGCCCCGCGATCCGGCCAATACGAGCAGGTCGGACCGCGCGGAGGCTCCACCGGCGTCGAGCGCACGGTTGTGAAGGGTGAGCCTTTGCCTCCGACCCCTCGGCCGGGCATGGGGTATCGTCTGGTTGATCCAACGAAGACGAACGGTCGGTAATCCTCCGGGTGTGACACAGGAGCGCCGATAGCTCTTTGGACCCTGTCAGTACGCAGGCCTCGAGCCCATGCGCTGATATTCCACAAACGAGGCGCGGCCTAACGATCCGCACGGAACGACGGGCGGCTCCGCATCAGTGGGGTCGCCCGTTTCCGCGTCAGGCCGAAAAAAGCAGGGCGTTCATCCCCGCTTCTCGACGCGCTGAATCGCTGCGCGACTGACGCCATATTCTTTCGCCAGCACCCCGAGGGACACCCCGGAAGCTCGCCGGGCCCTTACCGTCTCCTGCTGATCCCTCGAAAGCGCTGAGGGCCGCCCGAGGGTTTTCCCCTCAGCTTTGGCGCGCGACAGGCCTGCTTGCGTCCGCTCGATCAACAGGTCTCGCTCGAACTCCGCAACGGCAGACAGGACGGTCATCGTCATCTTCCCGGCGGGACTTGTCAGGTCCGCCCCGCCAAGCGCGAGGCAGTGGACGCGGACGCCTTCTGCTGCCAGCCGTTCCACGGTGGCGCGGACGTCCATCGCGTTTCGTCCCAGGCGGTCGAGCTTGGTAACGATCAGGACGTCTCCCGCTTCCAGGCGGTCGACGAGGCGGACGAAGCCCACGCGCTCCATGGCGGCCACAGAGCCGGACACGGTCTCCTCCACGACGCGCCTCGGAGCGACGGCAAAGCCGGCGGCGGCAATCTCACGGACTTGATTGTCGGTGGTCTGGTCAGCGGTGGAGACGCGGCAGTAGGCGAAGGTGCGAGCCATGGAGTGGACTCCTGTAACGAAACTGTGGCTCGTTATTAGCGGTGGATCGGAAAGGCTGTCAACCTACTTTCCGATACAGGCGTCAGGTCTGCATCGAAACCGCTCGATTTCGATACAGCCCCGCACGATCAGGCGGCCTTCTGTGTGCCAGCTGGCTCCGGCATCAGCAGGCGCTCCACTCGCCCGATAGCCGCTGCTGCCCTCCCCAGCGCCTCGACCTCGAAAGCACGATGCGCCATCGGGTCGATGTTAGCCCGTGCAGCGAGACGCCCAAACTCTTTATCGTTCATCAGTACCCCCGTTTGTGGAACCACGGAAGTAGCGCGACGACGCACGTAAGTCATTGAAAATGAATTGCCATTAAGCCGAAGGTCGGGCTAACGGAAGTATCACGCTTACCCCCTACCGGGGGGGCGGCGGCATTTGCGCCCTGCGGTATCCCGCTTCGGATTTTTGCAGTGAAACTAACGAACCTTTGTGTGCGGCTGCGTAGGCAGTGTCTTCAATCAACCATCGACGTCGTCCATCGTCTTGAATCTAATCCGATTTACGAGCTTGCGCTTTAATTTTTGCGTCCTTGATCCCCGACCACGCCGAAGCGGCGCTTGAGGCGATCTGGAGCCCGGCCCCGAGGGGCGTCGGCTTACTGATGCGGGACAGCATGGAGTTGGCCTCGGCCTCGGTGGACCGATGCTTGCTCTCCATGTTCGCGATGGTGCGGGAGCCCTGAAGCTCGCCCTGCATGGCGCTGTCGAGCAGCAGGCCCTCAATCGAGCCGGAGTTGAGCCCCAAGCCCGCCTCGCCAGCGGCGGTGCGGATTTGTGCCTGCTCACGGCGCGAGACGCGCATCTGGTCGAACAGCTCGCCCGTGGCTTCCTGCCGGGTCTCCTCGCGGACGACCGCGCGCTGTTCGTTGATGGCCTTGGTCTGGGCGTTGGCGCTCTGGATTTGGCCGACGACAGATGCCGTCGTTCCGGCGACCGCCGTAGCGCCGACGATGATCGCAGCGGTGACGGGGTCACACATTCAAGCCGCCAGCGCTCGGGGGGAATTGGTGATGCGTGCGGACAGCTCCGCAGGGTTGTCGCAACGATTGCGGAACACGAGGCGGGCAAAGCGGTCGCGCTGCCATTGTTCGGGCAGCAGGCGCGCGTAATGGGCGAAAAGGAAGCGGGGCATTGAAGAGCTTTCGTTAGAGGTACAGGCGGGCATAGGTGCCCGCCATGAGGCGCTTGATGGCGCGGCTCTGCCGCCGCTTCCGCTGGATGCAGGGGCGACAGGCGTAGCGCCGTCCGTCGGGTTTCCCACGGTCCACCTCAAACCGCTGCACGGGCAGCGCGGTGGAGCATTGGAAACACCATTTACACCCCGGCGGAACCGGGGCGGGGATGATGCGGCGTGGCATGTTCAGGATGTAGGCGAGAGAGCCTCAAAGCGGCCCGTGGGAAGCCGGAGGACGGCAGAGAGGTGGTCTGGTCTACTCCGCCGCTCCGGCATCCACTTCAGGCGTGTTTTGTAGCCCTTACGCTGCACGGCTCCGGGGAACCGGACGAACCGCGTAGAGCGGACAATTCACCCCACCGCACTGGGCGACCTGCTCGCGCCACGTCCCCGGCTGATAGGGATCATGTACGCACTCCCGACACTTGGCATCGATCCGGGAGCGGAGGGACGCTCGGGCAGTCATGCCGCCAGCTGGAACTTCAAGCGCGCGCGGCGTCGTCGGTCGCGGAGATGGCGGGCAGCATTGTCGCAGGTGCGGCATGTGATCCGCTTTCCATCGTGGCGGTTCCGGTCAGCCGCGAAGGAAGCGGCGGGGAGGACGACGGCACACTGGAAGCAGTATCGTGAGCCTTCCGGCACCGGCACGGGCGGCTGCTTGCGAAGCCGTCCCATCAAAGCCACGTCTTCGGCTTCATGGGTGCGGAGAAGCCATCGACGTAGGAGATTTGGACCAAGCCGCCGCCGAGGTCAGTGGCGACAGCTCCGCCGTTCGCCGAGCCTCGAAAGCGCGACCTATCGTTGATCGCGAGGTCGTTCAGTT
This sequence comes from Sphingomonas endophytica, assembly GCF_001476895.1. Lineage (GTDB taxonomy): Bacteria > Pseudomonadota > Alphaproteobacteria > Sphingomonadales > Sphingomonadaceae > Sphingomonas > Sphingomonas endophytica_A. Next base: position 22,379 of record NZ_LDTB01000001.1, read on the forward strand.
TTGGGTCGTAGGTTTCGATGTGAGTGGGAAGGTCGGCCATTCGGTTTTCCTTGGTGTGTGTTTAGGCTTCGTCGCGGTTGAGACCCCACGGCTCCCGGCGGCGGCGCTGCAAAGCGGCGGGACGAGGCTCCGGGGGCGGGGACAGTTTGGGCGCTTGCATGTCCGTGGACACCGCGACCGGCTCCACCTTCGCCACTCTGGTTTGCAGGCGTTCGGATGGGAGCCGCTTGATGGGTTCACCCATGTCGACGCGGACCAGTCCCCCCGGCAACGCCGTCTCGGTTTCCCGATGGCGTTCAGCGAAACGGTTGGAGCCGGAGTCGTAGGGGTTCGGCCCGGTATCGCCGGGGCGGGTCGGTCGGCTGACCCATCCCCGCAAGCGGGAGTAATGGGCCATCAACGCATTTCGTGCTGACGGTTCTGGACGATCTTATCGACCCGCGCCGCGATACGCTGACTGCGCTGCTTCTCCGCCGCAAGTCGGCGCACTTCATGGTCCTCCGCTAGGCGTTCGTTCTGATCGCGAATGCGATCCTGCGTCACCTTCGCGGCTTCAGCGCGAAGCTGGTCACCTTCGCGGCCTTCAAGGAGGCGGATGCGACGGCGAACGTCTTCCAAGGCGGCTTCGCGGGCCCTGCGCGCTTCGTTCTGGTAGCGAGGGATGGGAACACCTTGAGGATTGCCCTCTTCGTCATGCTCCTTGCTGTATCCGGCAACATCCGCCAACTCATCGGACAGACGGTCTGCTTCCCGCTGCATATGATAGATTTCGCGCATGATGCCAAAACTGACGCGCTCGTACTCGTTCGCCTCTTTGTGGATACCCGCCAGTACCTTGACGCGGTAAGAATTCTTCTCCAGCTCCTCACGGATGAACTGGCGCTCGAAGATGGCGTGATCTGCCTTCACGGTGGCCATCTTCTCTGCAACGCGCTGTCGCATTTCAGGAGGTAGGCCCGTGAGGACTGGCTCCCCGAGCTGCACATTGCCCACTGCCGTAGCGGAGCTGGGAACGTCTCGGTGATCGAACGACGCGAGTTCCGCTTCGGTCGGGATCGGGGCCGGGGTAAAGTCGGGGATGGTAGTGTCAGTCATTGATAGGCTTTCGAGGGAAGCGCCAAGGCGGCGCGGGATACTGGCAGACACCAGCGGTGGGCCATCGGGCCTTGCGGGGCACGACGGGGCTTCTGATCCAAGGGATCAAAACTGAATGGGAGTGGTGCGCCCTGCCGTGCCCCGCTGGTCAGCAGGGCGCACCACAAGGGACCTCAACCCGCGACAACGGCGGGGAGGTCACCTGTCTGGGAATGGAGTTGTGAGAAGGTCGCATAGCTGAAGGTACACCTTCAGTATGATCCTTCCTCCGAGGGTGGGCTTTAATTGCGGGGCTGGGTCAAGCCCAATGGAAGGTCGCGTATCCGGCGACCGCTGCTGGTGAGCTTGACCGACCCCTTTTCCGCGGTGGTCGCGAGCGAGGCTAAATGCCTCTCCTGACCCGCAGCACTCCACGCTACCGACGTGGGGCTATTGGTCTTAAGGCCGGGGCATCAGAGGCGGGATCTTCCTAGGTTACCCTTATATATGTTCCACCCTCCGAGAGTGAGCTTTAATTGCGGATGCGGTCAGGTGAGCAGGCCCGGATAGGCCAACATCGCGACAATCTGGGCACGACGCTGAAGAGATACGCCGCGCCCATACACTCCGAAAGTGATGCCCTTCTTTTCGTGACCGACGACCTGGGCGACCTCCGTTTCCGGTACGCTCGCCGCCTCCCACTGCGCCACCGCGTTCTTCCTGAAGGAATGGAATGCCGCCTGCCGGTCGGTGAACCCCAGTGACTGCTTGAACCGGGTGAACTCCTTCCCCGCGTCAGCGCCCGCCTTCTTTCCGGGTCCCTCGGGATTGAAGCCGGGCCACAGGCGATCTTCCGCCCCCCCTCGCGTCCGCGAGAGCAGCCAAGATAGGCTCGGGTGAACGGGCACCTGCCGGTTGCCCGCAGGCGTCTTCGCGTCCCTCACGTCAAACACGTCGATGTTGTCGACCTTCTTCAGGTTCGCCCATGTTAGGCTCGCAATTTCGTCCAGGCGCATCCCACTGAACAGGGCGACCAGCATCACCTCCCGCAAGTCGGATCGCTTCGGGCCGGGGTTTAGCAGGCGCTCAAGTTCCTCGGGCTCCCAGGGACGGTATCCCTTAACATTGACCCCGGCGCGCAGACGGGTGCGATGACCGCTGAAGGGGTTCCGGCCCTCGGCGTAGCCGCGTTCGCTTGCCCATTCCCATAGCGCCTGAAGGGTCGCGGCGTGGCGGTTACGCGTTGCGTCCGACAGGCCTTTGTCCCGGCCGCCAAAGGCGTCCTGAAGGTCGTCCCACGTCATGGCCCGTGCTGCGGAGGAACGTGCCCACGCGCTGTCGAGGTGGCGCAAGGCGTCCATGAACCGCGCCGCGTCCGGGCGGCCAATCCCGCGAATGGGCTTGTCCCGCCAATAACCCGCGAACAGCGCGAAGGTGGCGCGCTTCTGCTGCTCGGTGTTGCTTTCCTTCAGGCCCGTCTGAGTCTTCCACAGCTTCATGTAGTCGCTCGCAAGCTGGCTGAACGACGGTTCGAACTCATGCCGCACGTCAGGCTTGCGGCCAAGGAGGGTCGTTCGTGCGTCATGGAGAGCTGCCAATCTCGCACCCGCTTCAGGGGACGGCTCCTCCTCATGGGGCGTGGCCTCGGCAATCTTCTCAATCTCGTAATCGATACCCGCATCGACGGGCTCTTGTCCGAGGGTGTGAACCTGAAAGCGGCCCGCCGCCGCCGCTTGAAGGGTGTCCTCGTACACGCGCCGCAGGGTCGAACGAGCGTCCTGCGCCAGCCCCTCACGCTCTGCCCACTGTACCCTTAAGGCGTTCTCCCATTGGTCAGCCTCGATCTGAGCGAGCTTGCGGCTGGTGGCCTTCAGCGTGCGATACAGAAACTCGCGGTCGTCATGGTGCGGGCGGTGAACCAGGGGAATGCGAACCTTCGCCTCGAAGCGATTGTGACGTGGGCGGATGGCGGCCATGAGCGGTCCTGAAGGAGCGTGTGGGGCAGGTTTGTGGGGCAGTTCTGTGGGGCGCAAGCCCGCAGAAAACAAGCATTTCCTGCAAATTTAGGTGCTTGAATCCCCCTCTGCTCCGCCTCCTGCCGCCCCAGCCAATCCGGAGAATTGCTGGGCAAACAATGCCTTGCCCTTCAGAATCGAGCGATTGCCGGGCAGGTCCGTTGGATTATCAGCTACCCTTTCGAATCGTACGAGTCAGCTATATCCCCGTGTGGCAGTGTGCTGGCGTACCGGCCCGCCCAGGTGGGCAGAGCAGCGCGCTGTTTACCACCTCGCCACGCTGCCGAACACGCCGACCTCGGTCGCGCCGATGGCCTAGTCCGTAGGTCGACGTCGCCGATCTAGTCGAGATACTGTTCGCTCGCTTCGCGCTCTGTTGCCGCTGGCCGTCCGGACCGACGCGGTCGGGCCGGAGCCGATGAGCACGGCGGTGCTGGTGACGATCCTGCGCAACTGGCTATGCGTTTCGGGCGCGATCCGCGTCACGATGCCGCGCTGGGTGATGGCGGGGGCCGTTCGCCTCGGCATCTCGCCGGTGGCGCGCGAGGGCATGGCGGTGCTAGCGGTTTAAAACACGGCGCCGGCCGAGCCGCTGATCGCCATGACCGGCTTTCGACCGGCAACGATTGCCGTGGCCCGACGCCCGGCGAATGGGACCGATCTGCGGACACCACGGCTCGCGACTGCCGCTCTGATCCTGCGCACCGCGCTCGCGCAGGTCTTGTTCGCCGGTCCAGCGATGCCATGTTCGTCACCCCGGCGGCGACGAACATGGCATGGCGGTCGTAACGCTCCTTCTGCGGATACGCGGCGAGGCGCAAGCGGTCATACCCGCATGCGACCGCGCTCGTCAGGTCTTCGCGTGACGGGTGCAATCCCAGTCCACTTCCCGGCCAGCCAACTGGTCAGCGCCTATATGGCAACGACGCCGGTTACACGATTTCGTCGGCGCAATCCGCGAACCACGGATACTGCGTTGCGGCGGCTCGTAAGCGGAGTGCTGGCCTTCGGCGTCAGGCTTTCGCGAGCCAGTGGGCAATCCGGCGGCTGGTATCCGACCATGGTGGGCCCAGTCGCTCGAACACATTGAATGCGCCAACGCGGTAGACGGCCCGGTGATGGCTTAGGCGGCGGAAGCCTTCGCGGCCATGATAGGCGCCCATGCCGCTCGGTCCGATCCCGCCGAACGGCAGCGAATCCTGCGCGATGTGCAGCAGCGTCCCGTTGATCGTGACACCGCCTGAGGTACAGCTGTCCAACACCGCCCCTTCGGTCGCGCGATCGGTGCTGAAACAATAGAGCGCCAGCGGACGATCACGTTCGTTGACCACCGCCATGGCGTCGGCAAGGGTACGATAGCCGAGGATCGGCAGAACCGGTCCGAAGATTTCGTCGCGCATCAGCGTGCAATCCCGCGGTGGATCGATCACGAGGACGGGCGCCAGGCGGCGCGGGTCGTCGCCGGGCGCCTTATGGTCGAGTATGGTCGCGCCGGCCCCGCGCGCCTCTTCCACCGCCGCGACCAGCCGGGCGCGATGTCGGTCGGTCACGATCGCGCTATAGTCTGCATTGCCCGCGATCGTGGGATACCCGCGCTCGACCACCGCCATGACGTCGTCGGCGAAGGCGCGCACCCGGTCGTGCGGCACAAGGACGTAATCGGGCGCGATGCAGGTCTGTCCGGCGTTGATGAACTTGCCGAATGCCACCGAGCGCGCCGCCTTGGCCAGTGGATAGTCGGGAGCGACGATCGCCGGCGACTTGCCGCCCAGTTCCAGCGTCACCGGCGTCAGATTCTCGGCGGCGGCGCGCATGACCTGCCGGCCGACGTGGGTGGAGCCGGTAAAGACGAGATGATCGAACGGCAAAGCCGCGACCGCCTCTGCCACGTCGACCCCGCCGGTCACGACCGCCACCTCGTCCGGTGGGAAGCGCTCGACCACGACACGGGCAAGCAGGTCGGAGAAGGTCGGCGTCAGTTCCGATGGCTTGAGCAACGCCCGATTGCCTGCCGCCAGCGCGTCGGTCAGTGGCGAGAGAGCCAGCAGCAGCGGGTAGTTCCACGGCGAAATGATGCCGACCACGCCGAGCGGTTCGTACCGGACCCAGGCGCGGGCAGGCTGGAAATTCAGTTCGACCGGTCGGCGTTCGTCGCGCATCCAGCGCGCGACCGATCGGCGGGCATGGCGGATGCCGCGCACGGCGGGCACGATTTCCAGCAGTTGCGTCTCGTCGCGCGAACGGCCGCGAAAATCGGTGTCGATCGCGGCCGCGAATTCATCGGCATGGTCCAGGATCATCTGCCCCAGCGTCGCCAGCGATGCCTGTCGCCGTGCAGCGTCGGGTGCGGGCGTCGACCGCGCGGCGCGATGCAGGATGTCGAACAGGGTGCGGGCGGTCTGCGGCACGGGTGATCCTTCGGTATCAGGCGGGGGCCGGTTCGGACGAGGCCGTTCTGGCGGCGGCGTGACGGCGTTGCAGGTCATCGGCGTAGAGCAGCGTGGCGCGGCATACGCCCTCGATGATCCCCTGCGAGTCAGGGCCGGGATCCTCCAGCACCGCTTCCATTGCGGCGTAATGCATCTCGATCGTCAGCTTTGCGCAGGTCTGGAGCGCGTCGATCGGGATGGCCGGATAGAAGCGCGCATAGGCGATGGCGTGATGCGCCGCGACGGCGTTGCGCGATGCGATTCGCACCGCGTCGAGCATCGGTACCGCGCGCAGCGCACGCGTGATCGCGATGCTGCCGGGGAAGCTGCGGGTGATTTCGATGACGCGGTTCTGGATCTCCAGCGATCTGGCGACCCGTTCCTCGAAGGCCAGGTCGACCAGCCCGCCATCCTCCAGCCCGTCGAGCGCCGCTGCATCCTGCGCGCGCATCAGGCGATCACCCATTTCCTTCAGGATCGCGTACTTGTTCGGAAAATAGCGGTAAAGCGCGGGCGGGGAGAGGCCAGCCTCCTTGCATACCAGGTTGGTGGTTAACTGCTCGAAGCCGACCTGTTCCAGCAGCCGCCCGGCCGTCTCCACGATCAGTTCGAACGTGTCGTGGGAGCGCGGCTGCGACGGCCGCTTCTTGGGCGCGAGTTCGGGTTTCTTCATGCCCGAACCCTAGCAGGCGGCGGCGGCGCGACCCAAGCCCCTGCTTGGGCGCGGCAGCGCGGCGCGATCGATCGCCATCGCTCAGGCGAACGCATCGACGGCATAGCGGCCGGTATGGATCAACCGGCGCTCGCACCAGCGACGCGCGACGCGCTCCGACGTGTCGAGCGCCGCGGCGGCGACCGCGACCAGCGCTTTCTCGACCGCCGGGACCAGCCGCGCGGCGTCGCCGCAGACATAGACATGCGCGCCGTTCCCGATGAGCGCGGCGACCTGTGCGCCGTCGCGGCGTACTAGGTCCTGAACATAGCTGACGCCATCCGCCGGCTGGCGGGAAAAGGCGACACGCAGGTCGAGCAGGCCATCTTCGACCCAACGGGTCATTTCGTCGCGATACAGCCAGTCCTCGTCCGCCGAGCGGCACCCGAAGAACAGCATGGTCGCACCGACCCTCTCGCCGCGCGTTGCATATGCAGCCCGCTCCGCGATGAACCCACGAAAGGGGGCGATGCCGCTGCCCGCGCCGATCATGACAATCGGCACGGCCGGATCGGTGGGAAGGTGGAAGGCGCCGAGCGCCGGCTGGATCCTGGCCGGTACGGTGTCACCGGGCGCAAGGCCGGCGAGGAAGCTCGACGCGACGCCCAGGTGGCGATGCGCACCGCCGGTCGCGGGTTCGTCGACCACCGCCACCGTCAACGTGCAGTGGCCGGGCTCGGCCAGCGGCGAAGAGGAGATGGAGTATCGCCGTGCCGTCAGTCGGGGCTGCGCGGCGACGAAGGCATCGGGCGCGATACGGGCCGACGGAAACCGCTCCATCAGCGCGATCATGCTGGTGCGCGGCGCGACGATCGCCTGCGCATAGTCCGCCGGATTCCGCAGCGCGGACAGGCCGTCCCGCTCTGCCGGTAGGGTGGCGGCCGCGATCAGCAGATCGATCTGTTCGGGCGTGGCGGGGCGCTCCAGTTCGACCTCGTGAGTCAGCGTCGCGCGCAGCGCCGGCGTCACGACGCCGAGCACCGCCAACGCGCGATCGACGGTCGCCGCCGGTTGCTGCGGCAGGATCGCGAGATGATCGCCGGGGCGATAGCTCACGTCGTCGGGCAGGCGCAGGACGATGTGGCGCTTGGCGCGCCCCGGCGGCAGGCCGGGTGCGGTCAGCAGCGTGTTGGCGACGCAGGGCAGGCGCAGCATGTCCGGCGCGTTGGACGATGTGGCGATCGAACCATGCGCCACGATTGCGCCGGTCGATCGCTCCGTGGCCAGCGCGTCGACAAGACCGGCGCACCACCCCTCGAACGCGGCCCTCATGTCGCCGACGGCATTGACCTCGCCGCGATCGAGCAGCCGCGTCGCGCCCGCCGCCACCAGCGCGCGGTCGATGCGCTTCGGGATCGCCTGATAGGTGCGTGCCCATTGCGTGTTGCCGCAGCCCAGCACCGCAATACGGGCCCCGTCGAGCGTGCCCGCCTGCTGTGCGTCCAGCCACGCCACAAACGCCCGGGCGTTGTCGGCGGGCTGCCCCTCATAGGAGGCGGTAACGATGACGACCGGACGGTCGGTGGGCAGGCGCCCGGCCCAGGCGTCGAGCGTATCGAGCGTCGCGGCCCAGCCGATGCCTGCGATCCGCCGGGCGATGCTGTGCGCAAAGGCCTCGCTGGTGCCGGAATTTCCGCCATGGAGCAGCAGCAGCGCGTTGGTCGCCTCGCCCGGCGGGGTGTCCGCACCGACCGGCTCGGGGGAGGCGGTGCCGGGCCGGACGATCGGTGTGCCGCGCGCACGGGCACGGATGGTCAGCCCTTCGGGCTTCATCGTCAGCGTCTCGGCGACCTTCAGCCGGTAGCCGGGATCGGTGCGTTCAATATCGAACCGCTGGAGCAGCATGGCGAGAACCAGCTGCGCTTCCTGCATGGCGAAGCCGCGCCCGATACAGGCGCGCGCGCCGTTGCCGAAGGGTTTCCAGCTGTTGGGCGGCAGCCGTTCGGCCGCGCCGTCCGCGAAGCGATCGGGCCGGAACCCCTCGGCATCGTCGCCCCAGACCTTCGGATCGCGGTGCAGCGCCGGCAGCAGCACCAGAATGTCGTCGCCGGGCTCAACGCGATACGTGCCCTGAATCGTGGTCGGTTCGTGCGGAGTGACCGAGAATCCGGGGGCAGTCGGCCATAATCGCAGCGTCTCCATCAGCACCCGCTCGATCAGGTCCAGGCGGGGCAGATCGTCCAGCGTCGGTTCGCTATCCCCCAGCACCGCATCGACATGCGCCCGCGCGCGCACCAGTTCGGCCGGGTTGTCCAGCAGAAGATGCACCGCGAACGACAGCAGGCCGCTGGTCGTCTCGTGCCCCGCGATCAGGAAGGTGACGAGCTGGTAGCGGATATTCTCATCGCTGAGCCGCTCGCCATCGCGACCCGCGAGCATTACGTCGAGCAGGTCGCCGCGCGCGCCGATCCCCTTGCGGCGACGATCGGCGACCAGTTCGTCGGCCATGTCGTGCATCACTGCGATGTCGCTCCGAAACTTGCGACGGGTGCGTCGCATCGCGCGGGTGACGAAGGCGGGCCGGCGCTGCCGCGCCGATGCCTCCACCAGCGATCCGACCATCGCATCCACGAACGGATGCATATGGTCGCGGTAGAAGCTGTTGAAGCGGTAGTCGAACGCGCACAGCGCCAGCGTGTCGAGCGTCAGCCGGGTCATGGAGTCGGCGACGTCGATCTGCTCCTCGGGGCCGAAGCGCTCCCACCGGTCGAACATCTGTCGCGCGATATCGAGCATCTTGTCGAACATGCCACGAATACCGAACGGGCCGAACGCCGGCATGAGGACACGGTGCGCCAGCGCCCAATTGGGTTCGTAGTTATGCGCGGTGAACAGCCCGTCGCCGGTTGCCGGGCGGACGAAGGCGAGCGCGTCGTGGATGAACTTGCCGAAGCGGCGTTCGTCGCACAGTTCGTTCACGATCGCCTGCGACGAGGCGACGATCGTGTCCTTGCCCAGCACCGGCAGGCGAAAGATCTCGCCATGTTCGCGCGCCAGACGCGTCACGCTCTGTACGGGGGCGTTGCCGTCCAGTTCGAACAGGCTGCCGACCAGCGGCCTGGTCGGCGAAACGGGCAGGGGAATGTCGGTCATCGCAGCGCGCTCGTGATCAGTGGCGTAGGGGGCAGGCGGTCAGGCGCGCGTGCCATAATGTTCGGCGCGCGCCTTGTCGGCGAACGCCTGCCATTCGGCCGGGGACAGGAGATAGGGATCCCCCAATTGCCGAGCGAGCAGATACTGGCGACACATGATCTCCAGCCGCTGCGCCAGCATCACCGCCTCGGCCAGGTCGCGCCCGCGCGACAACATGCCGTGGCTGCCGAGCAGACAGGCACTGCGCCGCGTCAGCGCCCGCGAGGCCGTTTCGGCCAGTTCCGCCGAGCCATAGGTGTAGTACGGGACGCACGGCACGTCGCTGCCGCCGAACAGACCGACCAGATAGTGAAAGCCGGGCAAGGGCCCGATGCACGACATCGCGACGACATGGTCGGAATGGGTGTGGACCACGGCGTTGGCGTCGGCGTGATCGCGATAGACCGCCCAGTGCATCTGCCATTCGCTCGACGGGCGATGACGGCCCTCGTGCGAACCGTCGGGGCGCACCAGCACCACCTGTTCCGGCGTGATCGTCTCGTCCGCCCCGGTGCAGGATATCAACATGCCGTCACCGTACCGGACGCTCACATTGCCGGAGGCCAGCTCGTTGAGTCTCAGATCGGTAACGCGCCGATATTGCTCGACAAGGGTTCGACGCAGATCGGCTTCGTCGGGGCAGGTCATGCGGGCAACTCCGTGAGGGGCAGGGGCGCGGCAGATACGGTCGCGGCATCGACCAGCGCGGCGAAGGTCGCGGCGGGCAGGCTTGCGCGGCCGATCAGCACCCCGTCGACCTGCGGGGCGGCAAGGATGGCCGCGGCGCCACCGGCATCGACCGCGCCGCCGTACAGGATCGGCACGTCGTCCGCCGCATCGCCCCACAGCGTCGCCAACGCGGTGCGGAGCGCATCGTGCATCGCGGAAATCGTCGCGATCGGTGCCGCGTCGGCGCCGCCGATCGCCCACGGCGGCTCATAGGCGATCGACAGCCTGCGGAACGCCGTGTCCGCCGGCAGGCAGGCCAGCAGGTCGGCAACATCGCCGACGCACAGCAGGACGTCCAGCCCCGCTGACAGGGCAGTCCTGATCTGTGCGGCGAGGTCCGCCGGGGTCGGGTGCGTGCGCGCGCGACTTTCGACATGGCCGATGATCGTGAATGTCGCGCCGGCCTCCGCGGCGAGCCCCGCCGAAATGGCGCCGGTGAAGGGGCCGTCAGGCGCACCGTGTACGTCCTGCGCACCGATCGCGATCGCGGCCAGTCGCGCCCGCGCCGCCGCTATCAGCGTGGCGGGCGGACAGATCGCCAGCGCGACCGGGAGCGTGACCGCCCTGCGATCCATGTCGACCAGCGCGTCGATCGCTGCCGTGGATCCCCGCATCTTCCAGTTCGCGACGATTCGCGGGACGGCGCGACGCGGCACGGGCGTATCAGCAACGGACATGGCAAATTTCCCCGAGCATGGCCGACGTAAGCTAGCCGTAGCTACCATAAACTGCCCGCAGTTCAATAGGAAGTTGACGAGCCGTCAAACGTCATTCACGATAGCTTAAACTATCATACGGAGAGCTTTATGACCCAGCCCCTGCCGCTTCTCGAACGCGCCGCCGCCGTCATACCGAACGGCATGTACGGCCATCAGAACGTCGTGCTGCTGCCCGAGGGCATGCCGCAGTTCTTCGACCGGGCAGAGGGAGCGACGCTATGGGACGACCAGGGTCGATCCTATCTCGACTATATGTGCGGCTATGGCCCGAACCTGTTCGGATATGGCCACAAGGAGATCGACGACGCCTATGTCGCCCGGATGCGGGCGGGCGATACGATGACGGGCCCGGCACCGGTCATGGTGGAGCTTGCCGAGGCGATGACCGCGCAGGTATCGCACGCCGACTGGGCGATGTTCTGCAAGAACGGCACCGATGCCACGACGATGGCGATGATGATCGCGCGGCGTCACACCGGGCGCAAGACGATCGTGCTGGCCGCCGGCGCCTATCACGGGGCTGCCCCCTGGTGTACGCCGTTGAAGGGCGGCACGACGCCGGAGGATCGCGCCAACCAGATCCATTACATCTACAACGACGCCGAAAGCCTGGAGGAGGCGGTGCGCAAGGCGGGGAGCGACCTCGCCGCGATCTTTGCGTCGCCGATCAAGCACGACACGTTCGTCGATCAGGAATTGCCCGATCCGGAATATGCCCGCCGCGCGCGCGAGCTTTGCGACGAACATGGCGCATTGCTGATCGTCGATGATGTCCGCGCCGGCTTCCGCATCGCGCGCGATTGCAGCTGGGCGAGCGTCGGCGTGCAGCCTGACCTGTCGTCGTGGGGCAAGGCGATCGCCAACGGCCATCCGATCTCCGCGCTGCTGGGCGCCGACAAGGCGCGGATGGCGGCGGCGACGATCTATGTCACCGGCTCCTACTGGTTTTCGGCCGCGCCGATGGCGGCGGCGATCACGACGCTGCGGCTGATCCGCGAAACCGATTATCTGGAGCGCACCATCGCACTAGGCGATCGATTGCGTGCCGGGCTGGACGCGGTGGCGACGCGCCACGGCTTCGGCCTGCGCCAGACCGGGCCGTCGCAGCTGCCGCTCATCATGTTCCACGAGGATGAGGGGTTCGGCACCGGCTATGCCTTCTGCAGCGGGCTGTTGCAGCGCGGCGTCTACTTCCATCCGTGGCACAACATGTTCATTTCCAACGCGATGACCGAAGCGGATATCGACCTCACGCTTCAGGCGGCCGACGATACGCTGCGAGATGTGCGCGCCGGGCCGAAGCCGGGGCCGGTCGAGAAGCTCCAAATCCTGGCGCAGCTGGCGGCGGAGTGAGCGCGATGACCGACCTCTTGTGCATCGGGCTGACCACGCTCGACATCCTCGGCCGCCCGATCGAGCATATTCCCGATGCGGAGGGCACGACGCTGATCGAGGAGATCGAGGTGGTGCCGGCGGGCACGGCGGGCGGCGCGGCGATGGTCGCCGCGCGGCTTGGCGTGTCCGTCGCTCTCGCCTCGGCGATCGGCGACGATCGCAAGGGTCGGATCATCCGGGCCGAACTGGCAGCGGCCGGCGTCGATGACCGGCTGCTCAAGACGCTGCCGGGTGTGCCGTCCTCGGCGACGATCCTGCCGATCGACCGGGCCGGGAGGCGCCCCAACTTCCATGCGCTGGGCGCGTCGATGATGATGACCATCGACGAGGAGCTGCACGCGGCGGCGGCCGCGGCCCGCGTCGTGCACTGGGGCGGGATCGGCGCGCCGGGCCTCGACGGCGGACCGGGCGCGGCGCTGCTGGCCGCCGCGCGGGCGGCGGGCGCGATCACGACCTGCGACCTGATCGTCACGTCGCCCGCCGTGGTCGACGAACTGAAGCGGGTACTGCCCCATGTGACCTGGTTCCTGCCGAGCGCTGCGGAGGCGCTGACCCTGACCGGTGCGTCGACGGTGGAAGCGGCGGCCGAGGTGTTCCTCGGCTGGGGCGCGCGGCATTGCCTGGTGAAGGATGGCGCGAACGGCGTGGTCATGGTCCTGGAACCCGGCAGCGCGCGGCGGTTCCCCGCCTTCGATGTGGTACCGGTCGACACGACGAGCTGCGGCGACGGCTTCTGCGCCGGATTCGTGGCCGGTCTAATGCGCGGACTGACGGTGAAGGCGGCGGTCCGCCTCGGTGCCGCGACGGGGGCGTTGGTCGCCGGCGGGTTGGGGACGCTGGGCAAGGTGCAGAGCTATGCGGCGACGCTGGCGGCAAGCGAGACGATGGCGGAAAGGGCGGCCTGATCCGCGCGATCCATGGGGTAGGGAGAGACTTGCGATGATCGCCTGTTATACTGATCGCTACACGGCGCGACCGGGAGAGACGGTCATGCTGCACGCTTCCGCATCCCATGGTCCGTGCACGTTGCGGATCGACCGGGTTGGGCGCGAGCGCCACACCGTCTGGACGCTGGCCGATATCGCCGTCGGCGACCATCCGACCCCGCCGGATGCCGACCGCGCCGGATGCCGCTGGCCGGTGGCGACGGGGATCGAGATCGGTGCCGACTGGGCGAGCGGCTATTACGATGTTCAGCTGACCGACGCCCGGGGGGAGGTCGCGCATCATTTCGTCTGCGTGAAGCCCGCCGTCGATGCGCCGCGCGCGCGACTGGCGATCGTGCTGACCACCAACACTTATCTTGCCTATAACTGGTGGGGCGGGGCGAACGCCTATTCCAACGTTACCGCGCTGATGACCGGGCAGGCATCGTTCGACGACGCGATGGGTCAGGCGATCGGCGTCCTGTCGACGCAGCGCCCGTTCGTGCCGCTGATCGTCTCGGCACCCGACGACATCCCGCGGCTGGTCAACATGCGCAAGCGCGCCTTTCAGGAACAGCCCTGGGCCGCCGACCCCGAGTGGATGCGCGACCATGCTTTCTCACCCTATGACGGGTCGGCCGGCTTCCTGAACAAATGGGAGCATCGCTTCGTCGAATGGGCGGAGACGGCGGGGTACACGCTCGATTACTTCACCGATTACGATCTGGAGGTGGAGGAGGTGCTGTCCGGCTATGCCGGGGTGCTTTTCGTCGGCCATAGCGAATATTGGGGCATCGGCGAGCGCGCGCAGGTCGAACGCTATGTCGATGCCGGTGGGCGGATCGCGATCCTGTCGGGCAATACCTGCTTCTGGCGGGTCCGCTTCGAAGATGACGGCGCGACGATGATCAACCACAAATGGCGCGGGCTGGAAGCCGAGCCGGAGGGATCGGCGGCGCCGATCACCCATCTGTGGTCGCTGCCGGAGATCGGTGAGCCGGAGGCCGCGCTGACCGGCCTGTCCTTCCTGTTCGGCGGCTATCATCGGCTGGGTTTGTGCGCGGCGCGGGGGCAGGGCGGGTACACCATCTACAACGACCGCCATTGGGCGCTGGAGGGCACCGACCTTTTTTATGGCGACGTGATCGGCGATGCGTTGCCGCTCATCGGCTATGAAAGCGACGGCTGCCGGTTCGACTTCGGGGACGACGGATTGCCGCGGGCGATCCCGCAACTGGGGGTGCCTGCCAATCTCGAGATCATCGGCGTCGCGCCGTGCGCGTTCGGCGAGGAAGCGGATCGTGGCTATGCGCCGGTCATTCCACCGGAGCGTCTGGCCGTGTGCGCGCGCGTCACTTACGGCGACGATTCCGAGGCGAGCCAGCTCCGGATGCTGCGCGGTCATGCGGTGATCGCATCGTTCCGGCGCGGCACGGGCGAGGTGTTCAACACCGGCACGACCGAATGGGCGCACGGGCTGGCGGCGGGTGACCCGTTCATCGACCGGATTACCCGCAACGTACTGGACCGCTTCTCGGCCTGAGTCGAGAAGCGCCACCCGGTGAGGGCGGGTGCTTCCGGTGGCTCAATATGCGGCGCTTTTTTCGCCTGCGTTAGGATGATCCGATACGTCCCTGCCGACGCCCGGCCAGGGTCAGCGTGACCAGCGCGAGGGCGAGGCTGGCCAGCGCGATCCCGCCGATCGCGCCGGGGCCGGCGGCGGCGACCCCGATACCGGCCACCAGCGGCCCCAGCGCGGACCCGATCAGCTGCGCCGCGCCGACCAGGGCCACGCCCCGACGGCCCGGATCGATCGCTGCCAGCCTGCCGATCAACGCGGGGATCAGAAGCATCCATACCAGCCCGAAGGCGATCGCGCCGATGACGAACAGCGTGCCATTGCCGACGAACAGGATCGCGCCGGTCGCCAGCGCCGAAAGCGCCGCGAGGCGTCCGATCGCGCGGGGCGTGCGAACCCAGGCGATCATGGCCCCGGCGACCTGCCCGAGCAGCGCCAGCGGGACGGTCATCGCCAGCAGGCCGGCCGGCATGTGGTGCGCTCTGCCGATCGGCTCCAGATAGACCCAGATCGCCACCAGATAGGCCATGAACAGCAAAACGCTGAACAAGCCGATCCGCACGGCTATCGGGATCGGCGCGCGCCCGGCGGACGGATCGGCTGCGGCCAGCCCGGCGACCGGCAGGCGCGTAGGCAGGAAGGGCACCGCGATCAGCCCCGACAGCACGAGCGCGCCGAGCGCCGCGTGCGCGCCGATGCTGCCTGCCATCGGGATGATCCAGCACGCCAGCACCAGGGCGAATGCCGCCTGCGCCAGCGTCTGCGACCCCAGGTAGAGCGCCGACCAGCGCCCGGGCGCCGTGGTCCGCGCGATGAACGTCAGGGTGGCGGCGATCATCACCCCCTCTCCCAGACCGGCCAGGAGGCGCAGGATGGCAAAGACCGTTTCGCCGGCGAAGCCGCTGGCGAGATCGCACCCGGCGGTGAACAGGATCGCGGCGGTCATCGGCCTTCGCCAGCAGTGTCGCTCGAACAGCCGTGCCGCCCCGCCGGCGGCCACGCCCATCGCAAGCAGTTCCAGCATCGCGACGATGCCGATGATCGCCTCGCCGGCCTGTCCGTCGACGACGGCGGCACCAAGCAGCTGCGGCTGGATACCGGGCGGCAGGACGCCCAGCACCCCTGTCGCCAGCAGCGGAAAGGAAGCGACGGGGCGCGTCACCGCGCGACAGGACGCCCGCCGCCGCGTACCAGCGACAGCCCGGCCAGCCCGATGACGAGCAGTACCGCGATCGGCACCATCCCCGCCTGTTGCGTCGCCCAGGTCGCCGTCGCCCAGCCGACCAGCAGCGGGCCGAGCCAGCCGGTCGTCGCCGCGGCGAAGGCGGCGAGGCCGAAGCAACTGCCGACCCGCTCGGCGGGGGCCAGCGCGACGAGCAGGGTTCGCGACGATGACCAAGCGGCGATCTGGAACACCAGCCCGGTCATGGCGATGCCGAGAAAGGCAAGATCCGGCAGCGTGGCGAACGGCATGTTCGGCAGCGGCACCGGCGCGGCCGTGTTGTCCCATCGCCACAGGTACAGGATCTGCCGCGGGTTGGTGCCGATCATGCCGATCAGCGCGATCAGCGTCCCTGCGATCTCGATCTGCAAGGCACGGCGTGGCCCGACGCGCTGGTCGAGGTAGCTGGCCAACGCACCGGCTCCGACGCCGCCGATCGTGGCAAGCAGGCCATAAGCCAGCATCTGTGTCGCGCCCCAGCCCATGATCCCCGATGCGAATACGCCGCCCATGATGAGCAGGACCATGCCGGCGTCCTGCGAGACGGTGCGCACGACGATATAGGTCAGCACGTCCCGTTCCCCCCGCAGCCCGGCGAAGCCGGCGAAGGGATTGCGCTGTCCTGGCGCTGGCGTCGCGTCGCGCGGCGGCCGGGGCGCGTCGCGCGTGAACAGGAACAGCGGGATCGCACCCAGCGCGAAGACGATCGCGACGATCGGGCCGACGATCCGCGACGTTTCGAATGTGGCATGGTCGAGGCCCAGCAACGGCTGCGCCGGCACGATGCCGGGGGCCGCGACGGTGCCCGGCAGCGCGAACGCCCACAGGACGGCGGCGATCAACGCGAACCCCACGACGTTGCCCAGCGACAGCGCCAGCCCCGACGCGCGCGACCGGGCGGCTGGCGCCGCCGCCGTCGGCAACATCGAGGAAAACAGAATGTCGATCATGGTGAACAACAGGCCGGCGATCGCCAGCATCGCCATGATCGTGCGGACCGACAGCGGTCCATCCGGCGCGGCGAACCACAGCGCGGCGACCAGCGGCACGAACACCGCCACGCATAATCCCAGCAACGGCTTGCGCGGCCCGATCCGGTCGATCGACGCGCCCAGCAACGGCGCGGCGATCGCCACGCCCAGTCCGGTGACCTTCCCGATCGTCGCGGTCGCTTCCTGCCCGGCGACGGGATCATGGATCAGCACCGTCGCGAAATAGGGCATGAAGACGTAGTTGCCGATCAGTCCCAGATAAGGGTCGCGAAAGCCCTGAAAGGCCGCCCAGCTGACGGCACTCCGATCCAGCCGGGTGGGCGCAGCAGGGTTGATGGCAGCGGCCTCGCCTGGCGGCGCCGCCATGGCCGTCATGGGATCCATGTTCCCTCCGTCGGAGAAGGCACCGCCGTCATCCACGCCGGTGCGCCTATGATGTCAGAAGCGCGTGCGGATATAGCCGCCGATCGTGCGCGGATCGTTCGGCGCGAACGAATAGACGCCGAACGTCTCGAGCGGGGTGACGTTGGTGGCATAGCGTTTGTCGAACAGGTTCTGCGCCCAGATGCCGAAGCTCAGCCGCCCTTCGCCGGTCGTCAGGCCGACACGGCCGCCCGCGAGCCAGAAACCCTTCTGGCGCAACGCCGGATTGTTGTCGGTCGTGAAGAAGGTGGACGATCGATAGGATCCGTTGAGGGTTGCCTCCATCCCCAGATGTGCCGAGAAATCATGGTTGTAGACGATGCCGCCCGAATAGGTGAACGCGGGTGCGTTGGTCAGGCGATTGCCGCTGAGATCGACCCCGGCCGACTGGAAGTCCAGATATTCGCTGTGGAGCAGCGAGATCGTGTTGACGATCTGAAGCCCCTTCAGCGGCGCGATGGTCAGCTCGGCCTCTCCACCATACATCCGGGCGTTGGCGGCATTGGTCAGCACCTGAATCGTCAGGTTGCCGCGCGGCTGGATCGAGAAGACCTGCAGATCCCGATAGTCATAGAAGAAGCCCGACAGGTTGAACCGCACCTTGCGGTCGAGCAGCGTCAGCTTGGTCCCCGCCTCATAGGCGTTGACGGTTTCGTTCCTGTACGGCTGGAGCTGCGCCGGATCGGTCGCGAAGCCGCCGAAGAAGCCGCCGCTGCGGAACCCGCGATTGTAGGTCGCATAGACCATCGCGGCGGGAGCGAGCTTGTATTCCACGCCCGCGCGCCACGACCAGTCGCCGAACGATCGCGACTGGTTGCTGCCGAACACCGGCACGACGTTTTCGAGAAGCAGCCGATAGTCGAACCGCTTGTCGTCGCGCGAATAGCGCAGGCCGCCGGTCAGCGTCAGCTTGTCGGTCAGCGCATAGTCGAGCTGTCCGAATGCGGCGTAGCTGTCCAGCTTCTGGCTGACCGGATAGGAATAGAGCGCCACGTTGTCGGCGACGCTCAGCCCCGTCGGATTGGCCGGCGTGGTGAACAACGGGCGGAGGACGCGCAGAACGTCGAACGACTGCGCCGCCGAGCTTTGGACGTTCAGGTAATAGCCGCCGATGACCCATTTGAGCGGGCCGCCGCCGTCGGATTGCAGCCGCAATTCCTGGCTGACGCTGCGGTCGCGGGCGAAATAGGTCGCGGTCAGCAGCTGGTCCGGGCCGGCCGTGACGTCGGTCGCCGCCTGGCTGGTGCGACCGAAATCATAGCCGGTCACCGATACCAGCGCCACTTTGCCCAAGGTCCAGGTAGCGGTCATGTCGGCGCGGAAATCGCGCGAGCTGACCGGCGTGGCGGCGTAGTAGCGACCACGATCGGGGTTCGGATCGGTATCGACGTAGCCGAGGATGTCGGTGCAGGCGGGCGTGTTGTAATAGGCGGCGGTACACAGTCCGTTGGCGCCAGCGGCGGCGGGGTTGCGCGGGATCAGACCGACGGGCGTGTACGCCAGGGTCGAGTCGGCTTCGGACCATGCGACATGGGCCAGCACCTCCAGATCCGGTGCCGGGGTGAACAGGAACGACAGACGACCGTCGGCCTTGCGCAGCCCGCGCAGGCGCTGGCCATTGAGTTCGTTGATCGCATAGCCGTCGCGGTACAGGTAGCTGCCCGAGGCGCGCACCGCCAGCAGGCCGGGAATTACCGCTCCGCTGACCGCGCCGGTCGCGTTGACCTGGTTGAAGGTGCCGACGTCCAGCTGGAAGTAACCATCGGGTTCCCAGGTCGGCCGCGCACTGATGACATTGATCGCGCCGCCGGTGGTGTTGCGCCCGTACAGCGTCCCCTGTGGGCCGCGCAGCACCTCGACCCGGGCAAGGTCGGTATAGGCGCCGATCTGTCCCGCCTGCGAATTGATGTACACGCCATCGGCATAGACGGTGACCGGGCTGGAACTGGTCACGTTGAAGTCGGACGAGCCGACGCCGCGAATGAAGATCTGCGGGACGCTGGTCGGGTCGGATACGCGCACCACCAGGGAGGGGGTCGTCGTCGAAAGGTCGCTGACGTTGCGTACGCCCAGTGCCGTCAGCTTTTCTCCGCTGACCGCCGTAACGGCGATCGGCACGTTCTGAAGATTCTCCTCGCGCCGTTGCGCCGTGACCACCACCTCCTCCACCCCCCCGGGTTCGTTGGTGCTCCGGGGGGAAGCGGCAGTCGGCTCGTCCGGTGCGACGGCGGTCTGCGCCATCGCCGCGCCACTCAACATCGATGCGGACAGCGACGCTGCCGACCAAAGCCACAGGGTCCTCATTGCGTTTCCCCTTCCCGATCTTCTGGTTCGAGAAATGGAAGCTAGCAAAAACTATCCAACGCGCAAGCGACTTTCATGCGGCTGTAACATTGCCTCTTGGTGTGCGCTCGACCACTGATTATGAAATGCATAGTAAACGCTATGCGAAAGGTCGGTCATGCAGGCTTTGGGCAAGAAGGCGGTGCTGGCCGGCGTCGCCGCGACGGCCGCGTTTCTGATGGCGCGCCGCACGTCCTCCGTGAGTCTTGGCGCCTGGCTGGTGACGAACGTGGCGCTGCCCATCGTGTATCGCGACGGTCCGACCGATCGGCAAAGCCTGCTGGCCGCGATCGGGAAGGATCGGGCGCACGGGCCGGCGCTTCCCCCGCGGCGGATGCGCGACGCGCTGAACTTCACCGATAGCGTCGGGCCGGCGGGACGTCGCTTCACGTTGGACGCGGGGCAAGGAAGCTCGCGCGGGCCGCATATCCTCTATTTTCACGGCGGTGCGTACGTCATGCAACTGGTCGCGCCGCAATGGACGCTGATCGGCGGCCTGGTGGAGCGGATCGGCGGTACCGTCACGGTGCCCTTGTATCCGCTGGCACCCGAGCATGATGGGCAGGCCGGACTGGCGATGGCGGACGCCGCCTTCGATGAACTTGCGGAACGTGTCGGCGCGCCGTCGATCGTCGTCGCCGGGGATTCCGCAGGGGGCGGTCTGGCGCTGGCGCTGACGCACCGTCGCCGCGCCGCCGGAAAGTCGTTGCCGGCCGGATTGGTCCTGTTCTGCCCCTGGCTCGATGCGACCGCCAGCGGGACCGACCAGCCCGATATCGAGCGTCGTGACCCGACGCTGACCATCGCGATGCTGCGTGCCGCCGGGCGGATGTGGGCCGGCGCGGAAGACCCTGCGTCGCCACCGTTCAGTCCGCTCTTCGGGGATCATTCGGGATTGCCCCCGACGCTGGTCTTCGCGGGGACGCGTGACCTGCTGTCCTCGGATGCGCGCCGCTTCGTCGCGATGGCGCCGGCCGTGAACCTCGAACTTTATACGGATATGTTTCACGTCTGGATGGCGGCGCCGATCGCGGAGGGACGACGCGCGCTCGACCGTGCCGCCGCGTTCGTGGCTGCGGCCGTGTCATCACCGGTTCGCGAAGCGACGGCCTGACGCAAGCGCCGACCAGCGAGCCATATGATATGCCGCGCCGATCAGCGGGGCGAAGGCGGGGATCATCAGGCGCGCGTCACCGTCCGTTCTGACGCTACGCGCTGATGGCGATCACTATGGCGTCAGGCCCAGTGCCACGCGATCGGCGGTGGCGGCGGCGAGCTCGGCGCGTGCCGCCGCGATCCGCGCTTTGGCGTCGATGACGCGGACCCGGGCGTCGTTCGCCGTTTCCTCCCGCTGGTTGACCAGGAAGAAGTCGCTCGATCCCAGCTCGAACCGCCGCCGCTCGGCAGCGGCGAGCCGCTCGGCAAGCTGCCGCTCCTGCTCGGCGATCGAGGCCAGCCGGTCGGCCGCGCCCACCCCGATCGTGATGCCCTCCACCTCGACGGCGATCTGGTCGCGCAGGAAGCGTCCCCGTGCCTCCAGCGCGTCCATCTCGGCCCGCGCCTCCACGATCCGCCCCTTTGCCGCGCGATTCTGGAGCGGCATGGAGAAGCGAAAACCGACCGCCGCCTCCAATGGCGTGCGGTTCGGTCCGCCTAGGCCCACGGGGCCGATGTCCTTGCCCAGTTCGCCGCGCAGGTCGAGCCGGGGACGCAGGTCGTTCTTCGCCAGCGCCAGACGCGCGGAACCCTGATCGATCCGCGCCAGCAGCACCTGAAGGTCGGGCCGCTGCTGCTCGAAATTCGCGCGCGCCACGGCGGCGACGCCGGCCAGCGCGTCGGCATTGGCGGGCAGGCGGTCCGCGCCGACCAGCACCGGATCACCGGAGGCGTCGCGGAAATAGAGCGACAGCGCGTTGGCCGCGACGTCGAAGTCCCCTTCGGCGCGGACGACCAGCGCGCGGCGACGGACGAGGTTCTGGTCGTTCTCGGCCAGGAGGATGTCCGGCCGGGCGCCGAGCTGCACTTGCCGCGCCAGACCGCCGCGCCGGCTTTCCGACAGCGCCAGAAGATCGCGATAGGCCCTCAGCCGCAGTCCGGCGGCGACCCAGTTCTGATAGGCGTCGATGGCCCGCCGCTGCACGCCGATCGCCACCGCCTCCCGCTCGAACTTCGCGATGTCGATATCGGTGGAGGCCAGGGTGCGACGTGTGCGGCGTTCGTCCACCAGCCGGTCGCGCAGAAGCGAGTAGAGCGCGCCGACCTTCACCTCGCCCAGGCGGTTGGTGTAATTCTCATCCTCATAGACCGGAAACGCGCCACGACTGACCCGATACCCGCCATAGACATAGCCGCCGTTGTCCCCCAGCGGACGCGTGGCGCGGCCGGAGGCGACGGTGCCGTCGTAATAGCCAAGCGCGCGCGAGCGGCTGTCGGCCTCGAACACCGTATCGAATGCGCCGTTGGCGGTCAGAGCGCGTCCCTCCGCCGACCGGACCTTGGCCAGCGCCTCGACGATCTGCGGCGCGGCGCGCGCGGAGGCCCGCAGCACCTCGTCGAGCAATAGCGGCCCGGAGCGAGGCGAGGGGGCCGGCGCCGGGTTCGGTGCGATGCGTTGCGCGACGGCCGGGAGGGCCAGTGTCGGGAGCACCATCAGCGCCGGCAGCAAGAGCAGCGACCGGATCACTTCGGCTTCCCCGCCTTCGCCGCGATCTTCTTGTCGTCGTCCTTCGCGCTGCCTTCCTTGTCGGTGGCGGTCTGACCGAATTCAAGCGGGAAGTCGTTGAGCTGTCGCCACAATTCGTAGCCGACGGTGACGGTCTCGCCCTGTACCCAGCCCTGAACCTTGCCGCCCAGCCGCACGAACCGCCGATCGGGCCAAGCGGGCTTGCCGGGCATCGGCTCGACCAGGATGCGGAACAGCCCCTGCGCACTGGCATTCGGGTCGATCGTGCGGACACGCCCGTCGAAGAAGCCATAGGCCACGGACGGCCAGCCGCTGAACTGGATCGCGGGCCAGCCCTCGAACTCCAGCCGGACGGGCCGTCCCGGGCGCAACAACGGCACGTCCCGACCGTCGATCAGCAGCTCGACCGCGCGGTCGACCTGTTCCGGCGCGACCACCGCAAGTGCGGTGCCGGCGGATACATAGGCACCGCCCGCCGCCGCATTGAGGTTCTGGATCCGACCGTCGCGCGGCGCACGTACGAGCTGCGCCGATTGCCGGTTGAGCTGGACATCGATGCGATTCAGCTTCGCGCGGGATTCCGCCAGCTTCGCTCCGGAATCCGCGACCTTGATCTGCGCCTGCTCATAATCGCGCCGCGATGCCAGTCCTTCGGCGAACAATTGGCGCGAGCGATTGACGTCGATCTGCGCGACCGCCTGCGATTGGCGGACGGAGGCGATTTCGGCCTCCACCTGCGCGCGCTCGGCGGCGAGGCGCGACAGCAGATTGGGATCGAGGTCGATGATCCGCGCGATCGGATCGCCGCGTTTCACATGCTGGCCGTCATGCACATACCAGCGCTCGACCCGCCCGGGCACCAGCGCCGTCACATCCTGCGCGCGATCCTCGGGATTGAGAGAAACGACCTGTCCACGACCCTGCGCGGTCTGCAGCCACGGCACGAAGAACAGGACGAACACGGCCGCAGCGATGCCGACCGTCAGCAGCCACGCGATCGCGACCGTGACGCGCGGCGGCCGCAGCGACGCGAGGGTGCGGAAGTGAGCGAGATGATCAGACAGATGCGGCATCGCCATCCTCCCGGCTGATCGCGGCCTGAAGATCGGCCAGTCGCTCGAAGCGTCGCTGCTCGGTCAGGCCGAGATGGAGATAGCCGTCGAGCGTCAAGTCCTCGGGACGGCCGGTGCAGAGCAATACCGTGGTGCCATGCGCCTTCAGGACGCGCAGCGCCGCGAGCAGCCGTTCCGGCGGCAACAGATCGTACAATTGCCCCAGCAGCAGCAGCCTGGGCCGGACGAGCAGCGCGTTGGTGAGCTTCAGGGCCATGGTCTCGCCGACACTGAGCGGATAGCCGCTCGACCCCAATTGGGTGTCGAGCCCCTGCGGCAGGCTGGCGAGACGACGCTCCAGTCCGACCGTCGTCAACGCCTCCATCGCACCCTCGGCGAGTTCGGCGGACGCCAGCCGCAGGTACTCGCGGATCGTGACCTCGACGATCGTGGGACGGTCCAGGACCATGACGTCAGAGCGGAGATGGTACATGTCGAACGAACCGAGATCGGCATTGCCGATCCGGATCAGTCCACGGTCGGGGGACGCATGCCGCTTCAGCAACATCGCCAGGCGACGCTCCGCGCCCGGTTCGGCGACGGTGACGAGCTGTTCCCCGGCGGCGACGTTCAGGGTGTAGCGAGCATCGTCGAGCACGACATTGGTCAGCTTCACCGATCCGTCGCGCGGCCCGTTCTCACCGCGAACCGTCGGCTCCTGCGGAATGGCGAACAGCAGCGAGAGCTCTTCCGAGCTCGCGGCGAGATCGTAGAACGTGTCCAGATACAGGCCGAATTGCGAGATGCCATAGAACACCCCGGACAGGATCAGCTCCGCCGCGACGAGCTGCCCCAGCGACAATTGCCCCTTCAGGATCAACATGCCGCCCAGCAGCAGAAGCCCGGCGCTGGCAAAGGCGTAGATCAGCAGGAAGGCGATGGTCTGCGCGAACTGATACCGAAAATAGCGACGGTGCGTGTCGACATATGTCGCGGTCATCGCTTCCGACCGGGTCATGGCGAAGTCGAGGTGACGCAATGATTTATAGAAGCCGTTCGAGCCGCCGACGCTTTCCAGCCAGCGCGCCGCATCATGCTTGGCGTGGCTGAGCGCGACCGCCCCGCTGATCGCGCCGCGCCGCCAGAATATCCACACCAGCATCAGCGCCGCGACCAGCACGGCGTTGAACGCCAGGAAGACCGGGTGGTAGAAGCTGGTGATCGTCAGCCCGATCGCCGCCTGCAACACGATGGTAAAGCCGCCGATCACCAGGCTGGGCACCGATTTCTGGACCACGACCAGATCGAAGTAACGGTTGAACAGGTCGCCGCGATTGGCGTCGGCGAAGAACGGATCCTGCGCATGGACCGCGCGCACCGTGACCTCGGCCATGACGCGTGCGAACAGGCGGCGCTCGAACGCCGCCATGATCCATACCCTCAGCGCGCTCAGCCCCGCCACCAGCAGCAGCAGCAGCAGCAGCACGCCGGACAACGCCCATAACGGCGCCGGCATCGCGGTGTTCGCGACGCTGTTGATGAGCAACTGTACGGAGATGGGAGTGGCCAGCGCCAGCAGGCTGATCGCGATGGTATAGACGATCCCTAGCCTTACATACGCCGCGTCGGGGCCGATGATTTGCGTCAGCCACCCTACCGCGTCCCGCAATCCCAATCGCTTAGCGGCCAAGGTCATCTCCCTGCTTGAACGTCGCGCACCCCATAGCCGCGATAGTTTTGCTAGATCTTTGCTGAGACCTTCAAAAACCGTGCTCGTGTAGCGGCGTCGTTGTTACGCAGTAATGACGGCCAGCGATAGCGACCAGTCGGATTTGCGGTGTCGTAGCTATAGGAACGGGCTATAGGGATGGTGTGCCCACGCTGCGTCAGCTCGAATATCTGGTCGTCATCGCGGACACCGGCTCTTTCGCATTGGCGGCGCGCGTCGCCAACGTGTCGCAGCCGACGCTGAGCCAGCAGATCCGCGCGCTGGAGGAGCGGCTTGGTGCGAAGCTGCTGGAACGAAGCGCGTCGGGGGCGATCCTGACGCCGGTCGGGCGCAGCATCGTCGCGACCGCTCGCCGAATGTTGAGCGATGCCAGCGACATCGTCGCGCTGGCGGCGGGCTCGTCGCATAGCCTCACGGGCACCGTGAAGCTGGGGACCACCCCGACGCTGGGCCCGTATCTTCTGTCCGCGATCATCGTCGAACTGCATCGCATCGCGCCGGAACTTCGCCTGCACGTCCGGGAGGGTATTCCCGACGAACAGGTTCTCGAACTTTCTCGCGGCAACATCGACGTGATGCTGGGGCCGATGCCGATGGCGGGAGACGACCTGACGATCGAGCCATTGTTCCGCGAGCCGCTGTATCTGGTCGCGGCACTCGATCATCCGATCGGCGCGGCGGAGGACATGATGCGCGGCGACCTGACCGGCAGCCCGCTGCTGTCGCTCGATCCGCGGCATCATCTGGCGCGACAGGCGGCCGAGGTCGCGGAGCGATACGGCATGACGATCGCACCCGATTATTACGGCACCAGCCTGGACAGTCTGCATCAGATGGCGGCGAGTGGGCTGGGGCTGGCGTTGCTCCCGAGCCTTTACCTGCGTTCCGAGGTGGGCGGGGCTGCCGGCCTGAAGATCCTGTCGGTGCAAGGCTGGCGCGCCCACCGCTCGATCGCCATCGCTTGGCGCCGGCAATCGCCGATGAGCAAGGCCTTTCGGCTGATCGCCGATCATGTGCAGGCGCACGCCCGCCGCCTGCTCGCACCATAACCCGCGCGCTGGTTCATCGGTGCCTGCCGTCAGGAACCCGCGGATCGACGTCGCGCGCGCGCGAGTACGCGCTCGCGGGTGAGGCAGACATTCGCGACCGCCACGAGCGTGAACAACGCGCCAATGGCATATCCGGCAATGACGATCACTGACCATGCTCCGCTCGATCGATGAGCATGCCGTTTACCGCGTCAGGGTTAACAACCCCGCAACCGCCGCTGCGCAGGTGTTAGAGATGATAGACGGAGGGTAGCGACAATGAGATGTCAGCGTCACTGGCAAAGCAGCCAGACGACTACGCCCATCGGCAGCGGATATGAAAGCGGGCGATCCGACCCGCCACGCTGTCCGCCCTTCAGGCGACCGCTGGTGACCCCTACGAGAATCGAACTCGTGTTTTCGCCGTGAGAGGGCGACGTCCTAACCGCTAGACGAAGGGGCCGTGCTGCAGTGGAGGCGCGCTATTAGGCGGCGGGTGGGAGTGCGTCAAGTGGCTTTCGTCACCGCTCGCCAAATCTCGGCGCGCCGCTGCCAGAGGCGCGCCGGTCATCGTCAGGCGGCGTCCTTGCGACGCTCCGCCATCTCCGTATTGAGCATCTCCGCCAGCAGGAAGGCGAGCTCCAGGCTCTGCCCGGCGTTCAGGCGCGGGTCGCAATGCGTGTGGTAGCGATCGGCCAGCGACTGTTCGGTCACATCGATCGCGCCGCCGGTGCATTCGGTGACGTTCTGGCCGGTCATCTCGGCGTGGATGCCGCCGGCATGCGTGCCTTCCGCACGGTGGACCGCGAAGAAGCCGCGCACCTCGGACAGGATGCGATCGAACGGACGCGTCTTGTAGCCGCTGGTCGCCTTCACGGTGTTGCCGTGCATCGGATCGCAGCTCCACACCACCGGATGTCCGGCACGTGTCACGGCGCGCACCAGCTTTGGCAAATGCGTCTCGATCTGGTCGTAGCCATAGCGCGTGATGAGCGTCATCCGCCCCGGCACTCGCTGCGGGTTGAGCGTGTCCAGCATCCGCAGCAGCGCGTCGGGATCGAGCGACGGCCCGCACTTGACACCGATGGGGTTGCCGATGCCGCGCAGGAACTCGACATGCGCCGAGCCCTCGAACCGGGTGCGGTCGCCGATCCACAGGAAGTGCGCGGACGTGTCATACCAGTCGCCGGTCAGCGAATCCTGCCGGGTCAGTGCCTCCTCGAACGGTAGCAGCAGTGCCTCGTGGCTGGTGTAGAACGTCGTCTGCGACAATTGCGGAACGGTGTCTGGGCTGATCCCGCACGCTTCCATGAAGTCGAGCGCCTCGCCGATCCGGTCGGCGGTTTCGGCGTATTTCGTGGCCCATGGGCTGCGGCCCATGAAGTCATGCGTCCAGCGATGTACCTGATGCAGGTTCGCGTAACCGCCTTGCGCGAACGCGCGGAGCAGGTTCAGCGTCGCGGCCGACTGCGCATAGGCGCGGATCATCCGCTCGGGATCGGGCACGCGCGACTCCGGTGTGAAGCCGATGTCGTTGACGTTGTCGCCGCGATAGCTGGGCAGCTCGACGCCATCGATCGTCTCGGTATTGGCCGAGCGCGGCTTGGCGAACTGGCCCGCCATCCGGCCGACCTTCACGACCGGAAGCTTCGACGCAAAGGTCAGCACCACCGCCATCTGCAGGATGACGCGGAATGTGTCGCGGATGTTGTTCGGGTGGAATTCGGCAAAGCTTTCCGCGCAATCGCCACCCTGGAGCAGAAATGCCTTGCCCTCCGCCACCTTCGCCAGATCCGCAGTCAGGTTGCGCGCCTCACCGGCGAACACCAGGGGCGGAAAGCTCGCCAGCCGCTTCGTTGCGTCGGTCAGCGCCGCCGCATCGGGATAGATCGGGAGCTGGCGCGCCTCGGCATTGGTCCAGCTGTGCGGGGCCCAGGTGGGCATGGCATTCTTCCTTCCAATTTTCGCGCGTCCCTTGAACCAATCGTGCGCGCCGAGCAATCAAGTTCCTCTTTACAGCACGCCCGGATAGGCGCCGCCGTCGATCAGCAGACTTTGGCCCGTGATGAACCCGGATGTGTCGGCGCAGAGGAACGCGCAGGCGTTGCCGAATTCGGCCGGGTCGCCGAAGCGCCGGGCGGGGATCGCGTCGCGCGCCCTGGCTTCGGCGTCATCGATCGAGATGCCGTTCGCCTCGGCGCGGTAGGCGTGGACGCCCGCCAGCCGCCGCGTCGCGAACAGGCCGGGTAGCAGGAAGTTGATCGTGACATTGGCATGCGCGACCTGCCGCGCGACACCGGCGAGGAAGCCGGTCAGCCCGACGCGCGCACCGCTCGACAGATCGAGCCCCGCGATCGGCGCCTTCACCGAACCCGACGTGATGCAGACGATCCGCCCGAACCGGCGCTCGACCATGCCGTCGATCACCTTTTGCACCAGCCGGATCGGCGTGACCATGTTGGCGTCGACACCGGCGTGGATCGCGTCCGCGTCGAGCAGGCGGAAGTCGCGCAGCGGGGGGCCGGCGTTGTTGTTGACGAGGATGTCTGGCGCGCCGCCGGCCGCATCGACCAACGCCTGTTGCACGGCCTCTTCGGCGATGTCGCCCGCCACGGTGTGCACGATGCCGCCATGGGTGCGCAGCGCGTCACCGGTCTGCGCCAGCGCATCGGCATCACGTCCGTTGAGCACCACCGTGCACTCCGCAGTCGCCAGCGCCTCCGCGCAGGCGCGACCCAGCCCGTGGCTCGACGCGCAGACGATCGCGGTACGTCCCTTCAACCCCAGGTTCATGTCGCCGTCTCCTCCTTACGCGGGCAGTTTCCAGTCCCAGCCGAGCGGATCGCCATCCATGACCTCCACCCCGGCCGCCGCCAGTTCGTCACGGATCGCGTCGGAGCGCGCGAAGTCCTTCGCCGCGCGCGCCGCGCGCCGCTCGGTCAACCGGTCGGCGATCCCTGCTTCGTCGATCGTCGCGGTCGCGGGGCGGACGCGCAACGCATCGCGGGTGAGGGTCGACAGGCCGAGCCCAAGTACGGCATCGAAATCGGCGAGCGCCACGAGCCGGTCGGCCGGCGAAACCTTCTTGTCGGCGAGCAGCGCGTCGAGCGCCGGCAGCGCGCGCGGCGTGGCGAGGTCGTCGCTGAGCGCGGCGTCGAGTTGCTCGCGATACGTGGCCGCGCTCGCCCCGGCAGCGGTCTCGCCGCGCGCACGCAGCGCCTCGACCGCATGGACCCAACGCTTCAGCCGCACCTGCGCGGCCGCCAGATTCTCCCAGGAGAATTCCAGCTCGCTGCGATAATGCGCCTGAAGGCACATCACGCGATAGGCAAGCGGGTGGAAGCCGCGCTCCATCAGCCGCGACAACGTCAGGAACTCGCCCGAGGATTTGCTCATCTTCCCCGTACGATCGACGAGAAAGTTGTTGTGCATCCAGAAGGTCGCACCAGTGTCAGCGCATTCGCAATGCGCCTGGTTCTGCGCGATCTCATTGGGGTGGTGGATCTCGCGATGGTCGATCCCGCCCGTGTGGATGTCGAACGACGGGCCGAGATACTTGGCCGCCATGACCGAGCATTCCAGGTGCCAGCCCGGCGCACCGCGGCCCCATGGCGAATCCCATTCCATCTGCCGGGTCTCGCCCGCCGGCGTCGCACGCCAAATCGCGAAATCCTGCGGATGGCGCTTGCCCGCGACGGTTTCGATCCGCCCGTGTGCCGCGTCGTCCGCCGCACCGGCCAGTCGCCCGTAATCGGGGACGGTGGTGGTGTCGAAGTACAGGCCGTCGGCAAGCTGATAGCAATGCCGTTCCGCGATCTTCTCGCCCCAGGCGATCATCTCCGCGACATGATCAGTGGCCAGCGGCATGTAGGTCGGCGCACGGATGTTCAGGTCGGCCAGATTTTGCTTGAAGGCGTCCGTATAGTGCCTTGCAATCGCCCAGATATCCTGCCCCGAAGCGCGCGCCGCCGCCTCCATCTTGTCGTCGCCGGCATCGGCGTCGGACGTCAGATGGCCGACATCGGTAATATTAATGACATGGGTGAGATTCCACCCCTTCCACGCGATGGTGCGCGCCAGCGTATCAGTGAAGACATAGGCGCGCAGATTGCCGACATGCGCGTAATTGTAGACGGTGGGACCGCAGGAATAGATGCGGACGTTGTCAGGATCGAGCGGATGGAAAGGAGCCGTCTCGCGCGTCAGGCTATTGTACAGGATCAGGGGGGCACCGGTCATCCGCGCCTCTTAAACGCGTCCGGGGTGCAGGCCAACGGGGGATTGGTGTCACCTTGATGCAACACTTGCGCGCGTCGGTCGGTTGCTGTTCCGCGGGGTCGAGCGAGACAGGGAGTGATGCGTGACAAGGATTGCCGTGGTGCAGACCACGACCGGGATCGACCCCGCCATCAATGCCGCGACGCTGGTCGCCGCGATCGATGAGGCGGGCAAGCAGGGGGCGTCGATGGTGTTCACGCCGGAAATGTCCGGTCTGCTCGACCGCAATCGCGCCCGCGCGGCCGACGTGATCGTCAAGGAAGCGCATGACCATGTCCTCTTCGCGGTGCGCGAGGCGGCGGCGCGGGCAGGGGTGTGGGTGCATCTCGGTTCGCTGGCGCTCCGCCGGACGGACGGGCGGCTCGCCAATCGCGGTTTCGTGATCGATGCGGTCGGGAACATCCGGGCGCGCTACGACAAGATGCATCTCTTCGATGTCGATCTGCCGACCGGCGAAAGCTGGCGCGAATCGTCGGCCTATGCGGCGGGCGATCGGCCGGTGGTGGTCGGAAGTCCGCTCGGTCCGCTGGGCCTGTCGATCTGCTACGACATGCGCTTCCCGGACCTGTATCGCGCGATGACCGACGCGGGCGCGCAGATCGTCTCCGTGCCGGCCAGCTTTACCCGACCGACCGGTGCGGCGCATTGGCACGTATTGCTACGCGCCCGGGCGATCGAGGCGGGCGTGTTCGTCGTCGCCGCCGCGCAGACCGGCGTGCACGAGGACGGTCGCGCCACCTATGGTCATTCGCTGGTCGTCGATCCGTGGGGAGAGGTGCTGCTCGACCTGGGGGAGGCGGCAGGGATCGGCTATG
Organism: Sphingomonas endophytica; assembly: GCF_001476895.1. Taxonomy (GTDB): domain Bacteria; phylum Pseudomonadota; class Alphaproteobacteria; order Sphingomonadales; family Sphingomonadaceae; genus Sphingomonas; species Sphingomonas endophytica_A. The sequence continues at coordinate 53,654 of NZ_LDTB01000001.1, forward strand.
CGGAGATCGATCCGGCGCGCGTTCGGGAGGTTCGGATGCGCGTCCCGGCGCTCCAGCACCGCCGCGTCATCCCTGCGCCGATCGTGATCGGATGAGCGTGCTTGCGGGGAAGAGAGGTTACTGCTAGAGGCGGTGCGTTCGGCGCGAGCCTCGCTCGCCGCCGCATTACCCGTTTGACCCGGAGTTTTAGGTTCCAATGCAGATCATCGTCCGCGACAACAATGTTGACCAGGCACTGCGCGCGCTCAAGAAGAAGCTGCAGCGCGAAGGCGTGTACCGCGAGATGAAGCTGCGTCGCCACTATGAAAAGCCGTCCGAGAAGCGCGCCCGCGAGCGTGCGGCGGCGGTGCGTCGCGCACGGAAGCTGGAGCGCAAGCGCGCGGAGCGTGACGGCGCGCGGTAAGCCGCGCTAACGACCGTGGCGGGCCGGCACGGCGCGTCACGGCGATACGCCTTCATCACCGCGCCGATCGCAGCCCATCCGGGCCCGCAACAGCAGGGTTGCCTACGCCATGTCGACCGTTACCGCCGTTCCGATTGCGCCCGTCAAGCGCGCCTATGTGCTCTGGCTGGTAGTTGGCCTGGTCTTCGCGCTGGTCTTCGCCGTGGCGTTGGCCCGGGCCGGTGATACCGGGATCGTCACCACCCCCTCCGGACTGCGCTACCAGGTGCTGAAGGCCGGCGACGTGAAGGGCGCCCGTCCCACGGATGCCGACGTCACGCTCGTCAATTACGAGGGGCGGCTGGTCGACGGCACCGTCTTCGACAAGTCGCAGCAACCGACACCGCTGCCGGTGACGGGAGTCGTGCCGGGCTTCTCCGAAGGGCTGAAGCTGATGCACAAGGGTGCGAAGTACCGCTTCTGGATCAAGCCCGAGCTCGGTTATGGCGCGCGCGCCACCGGGCCGATCCCGGCGAACTCGACCCTGGTGTTCGATGTCGAGTTGCAGGATTTCATCCCGGAGGCGACGCTTCGTCAGTTGCAGATGCAGCAGAGCATGATGCGCGGAATGCCAGGCGGCGATGCGATGCCGGGCGGGATGCCTGGCGGTCGCTGATCGCAGACCTGCATATCATGGTTCGAGAAGGGCGGCCCGCGGGTCGCCCTTTTTTCTGCTCGTGGTGTGGCCGATCTTGTCCCTTACGGGCGGGAAAGGGCTGATCGGCGGCTTGTCGTCGCTTCGCTCTCAGGAGGCTCGCGCTTCGGCGCACCGCGTCATGCTGACGTCCTGCGCCCCGACCGGCATCAACATGGTGATGCGCAAGCGGCGGGGTGATCCGGCGTCTGTGGCTGTGGTTCTGCGTCATGCGTGACGTGGTCGTGGGTACGTCGTGCGCACAAGGGAAGGGGCTCACACGCGTGCCGAGACCGCACTTCTCGGACAGCAGACAAAAAAATAGCGGCCCGAAGGCCGCTATTTCTCTCCCGAAGGAGCGTGCAGCTTAGTTGCTGTCCGCGCTGTCGTTCTCGTCAGCGACGACGACGATGCCAGCGACAACCGCAGCAGCGGCCAGGATGGCAACGATCACGCCGCCACCGGCCAGCTCGTTCTTCTTCGCCGACGGAGCGGCAGCGCGCACCGACTTGGCGACCGACAGGCTCGCCGCCGAGTTGGCGGGGGCGGCCATCGCCGGAGCAACCGCCATCGTGGCGGCAGCAGCAGCGAGCATATACTTAGCAATACGCATAATGAACTCCCTTTGCGTGCAGGTTCACCTCATAGCCACGCTTCACCAAATTGCAAGCGCGGAATGCCGCAGCGCATCAGGTGTTCAATATCCAGCTCTCGCTCCCCTCAAGTGCCAGGGCGGTCAGGCGTCCGGACGCATAAGCCCCGGTATCAACGCCGATCCGGTTAGGACGGCGATCCACCTCGGCAGTAATGGTGTGACCATGGACGATCATCTTGGGATGGCTGCCGCGATGATCCAGGAACGGCTCGCGGATCCAGCGCAGATCACTGCCGCGTTGCGCGTCGAGCGGAACGTCGGGCCGAATGCCGGCATGAACGAAGGCATAGTCACCCGAGACGATCAGATCCTCGAACCCGGCCAGGAAGGCGCGATGCGCGGCGGGAACAAGCGTCAACAGTCGCGCTGCCAGCTCCGGATAGCCCAGGGCATCATATTCGTCCCTGGCCATGCCGTAGCTGAGGATGGTTTCCTTACCACCGACCCGGCAGAACATCCGCAGCGCGTCCTTCGCGCCATCCAGAGCGTGCAGGAACAACTCCTCGTGATTGCCTTTCAGGAACCGCACGTTGCGTCGCTGCTGCGACAGGGTGATCAGCCGGTCGATGACACCGGCCGAATCGGGGCCGCGATCCACCAGATCGCCGAGAAAGATCAGTCGCGTATCAGCGGGTGCGCGCTGCGCGTCGTCGGCGTCGATCATCAGCAACAGGCGATCGAGCTCAGCGCGACATCCGTGAATGTCGCCAATGGCATAAATGCGCACCCCATTTTCCACCGCCGACAAGGCCGGCGACGGGGCGCGGGTTGAACGAAGCAGCTTCCTGAGCATAAGCGAGATGGCAGAACCAGCGATGTCGGGGATGGGCGCGGTCTAGGCGCGTCGCCGCTCCATCGCAAGCGTCGCCCGACCCATCGCGGGCGATCGTTTCCAATCTGTTATGGAATTGCCGTGGCTTGCGCCGCCCGGTACACACCGCCGGCCAACAGGAGGATCGAATGACCATCAAGCCGGTACGCAAGGCGATTTTCCCCGTGGCGGGGCTGGGGACGCGCTTCCTGCCCGCCACGAAAGCAATGCCGAAGGAAATGCTGACGGTCGTCGACAAGCCGCTGATTCAATATGCCGTCGAAGAGGCACTGGAGGCGGGGATCGAGCAGATCATCTTCGTCACCGGTCGCGGGAAAGGCGCGCTGGAGGATCATTTCGACGTCTCCTTCGAGCTGGAGACGACGATGCGTGCGCGCGGCAAGAGCCTGTCGCTCATCGAGAATATCCGTCAGCAGCCGGGTTCGCCGGTCTATGTCCGTCAGCAGGAGCCACTCGGGCTGGGCCATGCGGTCTGGTGCGCGCGTGAGATCGTCGGCGACGAACCGTTCGCGGTGCTGCTGCCCGATGAGTTGATGGTCGGCACACCCAATTTCATGGCGCAGATGGTGAACGCCTATAACAAGGTGGGCGGAAACGTGATCGGCGCGCTAGAGGTCGGGGCGGATGAAACCGACAAATACGGGATCATCTCGCCGGGCAAGCGCGATGGCGCGCTCACCGAGGTGACCGCGCTGGTGGAAAAGCCCGCCAAGGGCAGCGCGCCGTCGAACCTGATGATCCCCGGCCGTTATATCCTGCAGCCGGAGGTGATGAAGATCCTCGACGCCAAGGAGACCGGTGCAGGTGGGGAGATCCAGCTGACCGACGCGATGGCCAAGCTGATCGGCAACCAGCCGTTTCACGGCTTCACCTTCGATGGCGAGCGTTATGACTGCGGCGACAAGACCGGATTCGTCACCGCCAATCTCGCGCTGGCGATGGCCCGCGCCGACATCGGTCCGGCAGTCCGCGCCTTCGCGGAGAAGCGGCTCGGCTGACGTTCAGACGACCGGGGTGCCGCAGGCGCGGCATCCCGGATCGGCGGGCAGCATCAACGTGCGGAACCGCAGCGACAGGAAGTCGAGCAGCAGCAGGCGACCCGCGCTGTCGTCGCCGAAGGGAGCGATCTGCCGGATCGTTTCCAGCGCCGCCATGCTGCCGACGATCCCGGTCACCGGCCCCAGCACGCCTTCCTCGGCGCAGGTCAGCCCTTCACGTTGCGGCGCATCGCCGACGAAGCAACGATAGCAGGGCCGCCCGTCTTCCCATCCCCGGTAGACGCCGATCTGTCCCTCGAACCGTCCGACGGCGGCCGAGACGAGGGGTATGCGCCGCGCGAGCGCGGCATCCGCCACCGTCAGCCGGGTCGCGAAATTGTCGCATCCGTCGATCACGACGTCCGGGTCAGCGGCGAAGATCGTTCCGATGTTGCCGGCGTCGATCCGCAGGACGTGGGCCGTGACGGCGACATGCGGGTTCAACCGCGCGACAGCCTCGGCCGCAACCCGCGCCTTGGCGCGGCCGATGTCGCCGGTGGCGAACAGCGTCTGGCGTTGCAGATTGCTGAGATCCACGCCGTCGTCGTCGACGATCGTCAAGCGTCCGACACCGGCCGCCGCTAGATACTGGATCACCGGGGATCCGATCCCGCCCGCGCCGATCACCAGGACATGCGCCCTGGCCAGCCGCTGCTGCCCGACGCCGCCGATCTCAGGCAGGACGATATGCCGCGCGTAGCGCGCGAGTTCGTCGGAACCGAGCGTCATGGCCGGGGAAGCGGCACGGTCCAGCGGAACCAGGTGTCCACGGCCGGCGGGATGATATTGCCCCTTGCCGCGCGCAGCACGGTGCCCGCGGCAAACTGCTCGACGGTTGGGCAGCCGATCGCACGAGGTACGATGCGGCGGACCTGTCCCTGCGTCGACACCAGCACTGCCAGATCGAGCATGGTCATGTCGTCGCGCAGCACGCATCGCCCTTCGCGCACTTCGTCACGCACGAAATCAGGAATTTGCGGCGCTTGTTCGCGCGCCTCCCGTAGCGGAAGGCGCGGCAGCGTCTGCCACTCGGCAGGCGGCGTGACGGCCGACGCCTGCATCGCGACGATCAACAGGGGCAGCATCACCGACCCGTCGACCCGAAACCACCGGCGCCCCGCTCGGTATCGTCGAGGGCGTCGACCTCCGTCAGCGTCGCGGTCTGTACGGGGGCGGGGACCAGTTGCGCGATCCGCTCCCCCCGTACCACCGCGAAGGGCGCGTCGCCCAGATTGGCCAGGATGACCTTCAGCTCGCCGCGATAGTCACTGTCGATCGTGCCCGGCGTGTTGAGGCAGGTGATGCCATATTTGAGCGCGAGCCCGGAGCGTGGGCGGACCTGCACTTCGTAGCCGGAGGGGATCGCCATCGCGAAGCCGGTCGCCACCGCGTGGCGTGCGCCCGGGGCGAGCGTGACGTCCTCCGCCGCGACCACGTCCATTCCCGCCGCGCCGGGCGTGGCGTAAGCGGGAAGGGGAAGGTCACGGCCGTGCGGCAGCCGCCGGACGGCGATCCGGATCGGGTCAGAGCTCATCGGCGATCCTGTCGGCAAGTCGTTGCGCAACCTCAGACTTAGGTAGCGATTCCCAACTTTCCACACCAGCATCGCTGATGAGGTGCACGCGATTTGCGTCTCCGCCCATCACATCTCCGGAAACGTCGTTCGCGACGATCCAGTCAGCCCCCTTGCGGAGGCGCTTGGCAATGGCGTGGTCGACAACCTGCTCGGTCTCGGCGGCGAAGCCGACCAGGAGCCGCGGTCTGCGCGGATCGCGCGCCAGCGTGGCGAGGATGTCGATGTTGCGCTCCAGCCGCAGCGGGGCCGGATCGGCGTCGTTCTTCTTCAACTTCTGAACCGCGATGTCCGCCGCCCGCCAGTCCGCGACCGCGGCGACCATGACCGCCGCGTCCGCCGGCAGGGCTGCGAAGACTGTCTCCGACATTTCTCGCGCTGTCTCAACATCGTATCGCTCGACATTGGCAGGCGTCGCCAAGTCGACCGGGCCAGTGACCAGTGTCACCCGCGCGCCCAGCGTCGCCAGCGCCCCCGCGATCGCAAATCCCTGTTTTCCCGACGATCGATTGGCGATGTACCGGACCGGATCGATGGGTTCGTGGGTCGGGCCGGCGGTGACGATAATGTGCCTTCCTGACAGTCGTTTCCGTGCCGTCGTGCCCAGCGCTCGTTCGATCCGTTCGAGGATCACGACCGGTTCGGGAAAGCGGCCGGCACCGAATTCGCCGCAGGCCATCGCGCCCGCGTCAGGTTCCATCACGTCGAGCCCGTCGGCACGCAATTGGGCGACGTTGCGCCGCGTGGCGGGATGGTGCCACATCCGCACATTCATCGCCGGCGCCACGAGCACCGGCTTGTCGGTCGCCAGCAGGAGCGTGGTTGCAAGGTCGTCCGCAACGCCGGCCGCCATCCGGGCCATCAGGTCAGCGGTGGCGGGCGCGACCACGACGAGATCAGCTTCCCGGCTGAGCCTGATATGGCCCATCTCGGCTTCGTCCTTCAGGTCCCACAAGGTCGTGTGAACCTTGTTCTCACTCAGCGCCGCCAGCGTCATCGCGGTGACGAAATGCGCGCCGCCATCGGTCAGCACGCATCGCACGTCATGCCCGTGGCCACGAAGGCCACGCACCAGCTCGCACGCCTTGTACGCGGCGATGCCACCCCCGACGATCAGCAATATCCGGCTCATCGAACGACCCTTGTAACCGTGATCCGCCGCCTGTCGAGCGCGCCGCGCATCAGATCGGCGAGCGCACCGGGCGCCAGCGCGATCCCCGGCGCGACGAACGCCGCCGCCAGCGTCGCGGAGCGCATTCCGCACACGCCGTCGAGCGCAACCCCGGCGAGCATCAGCGCGACGACGCGCGGACCCAGCGGCTCACCGATCGTCGCCCAGCCAAAAGCCGACAGGATCAGCAACGGCGCGGCGATCATCTGCGAGAGGCCCGGAAGGCCGGCGTTGACCAGCCTTGCCAGGGCCTGGCCGGAAAGGGCGGGATCGGGCGCGGCGATCGCGACGCCGGACAGGGCATGGAGATGCACCGCCAACACGACGGATGCGATGCCGCCGGCGGTCAGCCATCCGATCGTCTCGCGTCCTTCGCGCTCGGCCGACGCCAGAGCCCCCATGACTCCGATCGTGATCAGCGCGGCGGGATCGATGATCGCGGCGGCGCACGCCGTGGCGCAGCTTGCAACGCAATGCGTCCGCGCGCGCGCGACGAGCGCCAGTGCCGACAGCGCCGCCGCCGCCGCCGCATGTGGGGCGGACAGCCACAAGCCGGCGAGCGCGGCGATCGCTGCCGCCAGCAAGCTGACCACCATCACCACGCCGGATGTCCGCGCGAACAGGGCGCCGAACCGCAAACCACCGGCCCACATCAGGATCGTCAGCACCGCGGCGACCAGTGCCAGCATCCCCCAGCCGGGCATAGCGGCATCGATCACGGCCAGCGCCGGCGGCAGAAGCCGGGCCGCATCGGCGTCCGGCTCGGTTCTGAGGAGGTCGCGAGTGCTGTCGTAGAATTCGCCCCCGTGTCGCAGGGCCGCGACGATCGCATCGTGCAGGAATTCCGGCGGAGAACTAGCGGCGGGCACCGTCAGGCCGACGAAGACCATCGCCATGGCCAGTACGGCGAGCCACGCCCGCGCGGCCCGGCGGCCGATGCCAGCGCAGCGGCCGGGCACCGCCAGCCACGGCGCCGGAGCCGTCCATGCCATCAGACCCTCACCATCCCGCGAGCAACATGCCCGCCACGCCGACCAGCGCGCCAGCCGCGACCGCGAGCGCATAGCGCCAGCCGCCGCCGACGCGAACGCGTTCGATCTCGCGTAGCGGCGGGCGCGGCGGGGCGCCGCCCGGCGCGGGGAAGCGCGCCTCGATACGACGGACCAGTTCGGGCAGCCGCGCCAGCGTCCGCACGTCGGCGACCAGCCGGTCGGCGATCGCCGCTTCAGGCCCCAGTTCGGTGCGAATCCAGTCTTCGACCAACGGCGCGGCGGTGACCCAGAGATTGATGTCCGGATCGAGCGTGGTCGCCACGCCTTCCACCATCACCATCGTCTTTTGCAGCAGCAGCAGGTGCGGCTGGGTCACCATGTCAAAATCGCGCGTGATCCCGAACAGGCCGTCCAGCATCATCCCGATCGACATGTCCTTGACCGGCAGCCCGCGCATCGGCTCGCCGACCGCGCGCAGGGCGGTCGCGAACTCCTCGACACTGTGATGAGCCGGGACGTACTGCGCCTCGAAATGGATTTCCGCGACGCGCCGGTAGTTCCCGGTGATCAGGCCATAGAGAATCTCGGCAAGCCACGCCCGTGCGCGACGGTCGATTCGGCCCATGATGCCGAAATCGATCGCCGCCACCCGGTTCCCGGGCAGGGCGAACAGATTGCCCTGATGCATGTCCGCGTGGAAGAAGCCATCCGCGATCGCCTGCCGCAGGAAGGCATGGACCAGCACGCGCGCCAGCTCGGGGAGGTCGTACCCCGCCTCGACCAGCGCCGCGCGGTTCGAGAGCTTGATGCCGTCGATCCATTCGATCGTCAGCACCTTGCCGGTCGTGCGGGCCCAATCGACCGCCGGCACCTCGAAATTCGGCTCCGCCGTCATCGTCTCGGCAAGTTCGGATGCCGAGGCCGCCTCGCGCGTGAAGTTCAGCTCGCGCGCGGTCCAGCGCTTGAACGTCTCGATCACCAGCCGTGGCTGCAGGCGCGCAATCTCGCCGCCCATCGGCTCGATCTGCGCCGCGGCCCATTCATAGGTCTCGATCGCGCGCGCGAAATCCTCTTCGACGCCCGGTCGCAGCACCTTCACCGCGACGTGCCGCCCGTCCGTGGTGACGGCGCGGTGCACTTGTGCGATCGATGCGGCGCCGACCGGTATCTCGTCAATCGAAGCGAACAAGGTTTCCAGCGGCCGGCCGAAGCTGGCCCGCATCGTCTGTGCGATCGTTGCGAACGGCACCGGCGGCACGGCATCCTGAAGCCGCAGGAGGTCGGCGGCCGCCTCCTCGCCGACCAGATCGGGCCGGGTGGCCAGCGTCTGACCGAACTTGATCGCCGCCGGCCCCAGCGCCTCGAACGCATCGGCATAGCGCGGCACGTCCGGTACGCGCGCGCCCAGCCGCGCGAGCCGCAGCAGCCGCCGCAAACGCGGCGGGGTGTTGAGGTCGCGCTCCAGCCCGCGCAGCGCACCGTGGCGCGCCAGCGTCCGCCCCCAGGTCAGGAGCCGCCAGGTGTGGACGAGCGGAGAGGTCAAATCTTCCAGCCGCTATGGATCGCGACCAGACCGCCCATGATCGGCTCGACCTTCGTCTGCACGAAGCCGGCGTCGGCGATCATCCGTTCGAAGGTCGGCATGTCCGGGAAACGACGGATCGATTCGATAAGATAGCGATAGCTGTCTTCGTCGTTCGCCAGCAGCTTGCCCAGTTTTGGCACCAGATGATGCGAATAGGCGTCATAGACGTCCGCGAACCCCGGCCAGACGTTGGTCGAGAATTCCAGGCAGAAGAAGCGCCCCCCGCGCCGCAGGACGCGGTGCGCCTCGTGCAGTGCCTTCGGGATGTCGGTCACGTTCCGAATGCCGAACGCGATCGTATAGGCATCGAAGAATCGATCGGGGAAGGTGAGCGTTTCGGCGTTCGCCTCGGTCCAGACCAGCCCGTCGATCCCGCGTTGCTGCGCGCGGCCGATCCCGACTTCCAGCATTTCCGGATTGATGTCCGCGACCGTCACCGCGGCGCCGCTTTCGGCCAGCCGAAAGGCGATGTCGCCGGTGCCGCCCGCCATGTCGAGGATCTGCTCATGCCCGCGCGGCTTCACGCGACGGACGAACCGGTCCTTCCACAGCCGATGCATGCCGCCGGACATGGCGTCGTTCATCAGGTCGTAGCGGCTGGCCACGTTGGAAAACACGCCACGCACGCGGGCGGTCTTCTCGGTGGGGGTGACATCTTCGTAGCCGAAGGAGACGGTATCGCTCATGCCCGCCGCTCTAGCGGGCGCGTCGGCGAGCGGCTAGAGGGCAGACATGCCGGAATTGCCAGAGGTCGAAACCACGGTGCGGGGCTTGCGCCCGGTACTGGAAGGACAGGTACTGACCGAGGTCGCCACGCGCCGCGACGGCCTGCGCCGCGCCTTCCCCGTCGATATGCGGCAGCGGCTGAGCGGTGCGCGGGTGACGGCGCTGGGGCGGCGTGCGAAATACGGACTGATCGAAACCGATCGCGGTGACACGCTGATCTTCCATCTCGGCATGTCAGGCCGGTGGCGGGTCGATCCCGGGGAGCTGTTGCCGCACGACCATCTCGTGATCGAGACGGGTGAGGGGAGGCGGCTGGCGCTCAACGATCCGCGTCGGTTCGGATCGGTCGATCTGGTGCGGACCGAGACGGTGCCGGATTTCTCCGCGTTCCGATCGCTGGGACCCGAGCCGCTGGGACTGGACTTCACGCCCGAGCATCTCCGCCGCGCGCTGGCCGGACGGCGGCTGTCGATCAAACTGGCGCTGCTGGACCAGAGGATCGTGGCGGGACTGGGCAACATCTATGTCTGCGAGGCGCTGTATGACGCGCGGATCGATCCGCACACGCCCGCGGGTACGCTGACGTCCGTCGCGCTCGAGCGGCTGGTGCCGGCGGTGCGCGTCGTGCTGGAGGCGGCGATCGAGGCCGGAGGATCGAGCTTGCGCGACTATGCCAGGCCCGATGGTGAGCTGGGATATTTCTCCAAGCAGTTCGCGGTCTATGGCCGGGCGGGGGAGGCCTGCGCGTGCGGGGGGACGGTCGAGCGTTATGCCGAGGGCGGCCGGTCGACCTTCTGGTGCCCGTCCTGCCAGCGCGGTTGACGCTGGCGCATGGCCGGGGTATGGGCCGCGCCTTACGAGGGTGCAGGGCTGTCCCCGCCTCCTTTTCCATCGATTCGTAACTTATCAGAGGACGTTCATGGCGAACACGCCGCAAGCCAAGAAGCGCATCCGCCGCAACCAGCGTCGGGCCGAGATCAACGGGGCCCGCATCGGTCGCATCCGCACCTTCGTGAAGAAGGTCGAGGCCGCGCTGGCAGCGGGTGACAAGTCGGCGGCGTCAACCGCGCTGGCGGCGGCGCAGCCGGAAATGGCGCGCGGCGTGGCGAAGGGCGTGCTCCACAAGAACACCGCCTCGCGCAAGTTCTCGCGTCTGACCAAGCGCGTCGCCGCGCTGGCCTGACCCGTTTCCGCAGAGCGGACATCGCGCCCGTCGGGACTTCCCGGCGGGCGTTTTTGCGTCTGCGCGCCCACTGGGCTGGAACAAAAAGGAGCCATCCGGAAAGCCGTGGATTCTCCGCGATTCGCGGCCTGTAAAAACGGGCTAGGCTGAAAATAACGACCTAAAAACAGATGCTTGCAAGAAATATGACGCATTTGTGCCGCTGACGATGAGTCAATCCGCTTTATTTCGGAATCGTACCCGATCCCGGGCTTGATCGACTCACGTACCTGTTCCTAATCCTGTCGAACCGCGCCGCCGTTCGTGCAGCGTGGCACAAGAACACCGTCTGGACGCCGACGCGCTGTGTGGCCGCGGACGGGGACGTTTGACTTTGTAACCAGGGGGACCGCGAGCAACGTCGTTCGCGGTAACGGGAGACGTGTGCGTGACGCAAGTGGGTGGGCAGGACGTGGGAACGAGCGAACTGGCACGGGCATGGGCCCGGGTTCGTACGAACCTGCGCCGGTCCGCCGGCGCGCGCCTGTTCGATCAGTGGCTGGCGCCGATCGCGCTGGTCGATGGTGACGATCTGGCCGATGTGCGCCTGACGCTGCCATCGGCATTCATGACCAACTGGGTGAAGAGCCACTACGCCGATCGGCTGCTGCACGAGTTTCGCGCGGTGCTGCCGGGCGTGCGCAGCGTCGAGATCGACACGGTGAGGCGGATGGCGCTGCCGGCCGTCACCACCGCGGCGACGGCGATCACCGCATCGGTTGCCGCGCCGGCTCCAGCGCCGCTGGCCCCCCAGCCCGCTCCGGTGCGAGAGTCGGCGGAGCGTCCCGTGCTCGATCCGCGACTCACCTTCGATCGGTTCGTCGTCGATCCGTCCAACATGGTGGCGGTCAATGCCGCACGCGCGCTGGCCGCGCCGGGGGCGGTGCGCTTCAGTCCGCTGTTTCTCCACGGCGGAACCGGGCAGGGCAAGACCCACCTGATGAACGCCATCGCCCATGAGTTTCTGGCGGCGCACCCGCAGGCGCGCGTCATGCTGTTGTCGGCCGAGCGGTTCATGTTCGAGTTCGTCGCCGCGATGCGCGCCAAGGACACGTTCGCGTTCAAGGCCAAGCTGCGCGGTTGCGACCTGCTGCTGATCGACGATTTGCAGTTCATCGCCGGCAAGGACGTGACGCAGGAGGAATTCTTCCACACCGTCAACGAGATCATGGCGGCGGGCAAAAGGCTGGTCATCGCCGCCGACCGTGCACCGCAGGCGCTGGACGGTATCGAGCCGCGCATTCTGGGCCGACTTGGTTCGGGGCTGGTTGCGGACATCAAGCCGTCGTCGCCCGACCTGCGCCGCGCGGTGCTCGCGCGGCGGGTTGCCGACATGCCCGAGGTGCGGGTGCCCGCCGATGTGCTGGACCTGCTGGCAGAGCGCATCACCAACAGCATTCGCGAACTGGAAGGCGCACTGACCCGCGTCACCGCTTATGCGATGCTCACCAATCAGCCGATCGACCTGGCGTTCGCGACGCAGACGCTGGGCGACATGCTGCGCGGGCATCAGCGCCGCGTGACGATCGACCAGATCCAGAAGCTGGTGTGCGAGCATTTCGAGCTGAAGCCGCTCGATCTGGTATCCTCGCGGCGCGCCCGCGCGGTGGCACGCCCGCGCCAGATCGCCATGTATCTGTCGAAGCGGCTGACCACCCGCTCGCTGCCCGAAATCGGGCGCAAGTTCGGCGGGCGCGACCATTCGACGGTGATCCATGCGGTGCGACGGATCGAGGCGCTCCGTGACAGCGACCGCGATGTCGATGGCGCGGTACGCGTCCTGCTCGGACAGCTTGAGGGCTGACCTGAACGCAGCGCTCGCTGTCCCCCGTGAGCGCGGATAGAGAGGCCGGTTGCACGCACCTGTACCGGCATCCCTGGTAGAGCGGGATCCGCGCAGAATGAATGCGTGGAACCATGGACCCCGAAACATGTCCGGGGTTGTGACAGGTGGGATCAGGCGGCCTCGCGGTACTCGGGCATGTCGATCTCGGGAACGACGTGTGCCGCCGGAGCTTCGATCGCGACCGTCCGGTTCGGAAAGAGCAGGCGGCTGACCAGCACCAGCACGCCAAGCGCGGCATAGGTCACCAACACCTTCTCCAGGTCGAACAACAGCGCTACGGCGAAGGCCATCCGCAACCACATCGGGTTGAAGCCAAAATCCTCGCCGAGCGCGGCGCAGATGCCGAACAGATTGTCGCGCGGGGCGGGGGCGGTGGTGATGTCGTGGTCGGTCATGTCTCGCTCCGTTGGTTACGGGGCGATCAGCAAGGCCGATGCCAAGTGGCGAAAGGCGCAGAATCGCGTGGTCGCGGCCACCGCACGTTGCAAAATTCGCCGAAGATTGGCGCGCGTCTTGGTGTCACGCGCCAATCTGCAAAGCTCAGACCAGCAACCCCATTGCCGTCTGCGCGCCGTGCAGCGTCGGCGCGGCCAGCGCGGCCGCCCGCTCCGCACCGTCGCGGAGGATCGCGTCGATCGCACCGCGGTCGTTGAGCAGCCGGACCATCTCGTCACGGATCGGCCCCAACTTTGCGACGGCCAGATCGGCGAGGGCGGGCTTGAACTGGCCGAAGCCCTTGCCCGCATAATCGCCCAGCACGTCATCGGGTGCGCGATCGGACAGCGCCGCGAAGATCGTCAGCAGATTGCGTGCCTCCGGCCGTTCAGCCAACTCCGCCATGGTCGCAGGGAGCAGGTCGGGATCGGTCTTGGCCTTGCGGAACTTGTCGGCGATCGTCTCGTCCGAATCGATCAGTTTGACCAGCGATTGCTCGGACGGGTTGGACTTGGACATCTTCGCATTCGCATCGCGCAAGCTCATGATGCGCGGCGCGGCCTTGCTGACCAATGGCTCTGGCAGGGTGAACAGCTCGGTGCCGTAATCGGTGTTGAACTTGGTGGCGATGTCGCGGGTCAGTTCCAGATGCTGCTTCTGGTCCTCACCGACGGGAACGTGCGTGGCGTTGTAGAGCAGCACGTCGGCGGCCATCAGCACCGGATAGTCGTATAGCCCGACCGACGCGCCCTCGCGGTTCTTGCCCGCCTTGTCCTTGAACTGCGTCATGCGGTTCAGCCAGCCGACCCGCGCGACATTGTTGAGCAGCCACGCCAGCTCGGCATGCGCCGGCACGCGCGCCTGGTTGAAGATGATCGAGCGCGCCGGATCGATGCCGGCGGCGATCAGCGTCGCGGTCATCTCGATTGTGTTGGCGGTCATCCTGGCCGGATCGATCCACTCGGTCAGCCCGTGGAGATCGGCGATGAAGTACATGGTTTCGCCGCCCGACGCCTGGATGTCCTCCTGCATCGCCACCCACTGCTTCACCGCGCCCAGGTAATTGCCGAGGTGAAGGTCGCCGGTCGGCTTGATACCGGAGAGAACGCGCATGTTGGTCATCGTGTGGAGGCTCTGCGACGGAGAAGGGAGTTGATATCGGCGAGGCGATAGGCCCCGGTGACAACGCATGCCAGCGCATAGATGGCGACCCCCGCGCCGACCAGCACGATCAGGCCCATGACGCGCGGCAGGAGGGCGCCGGTCAGATATGGATCGACAAAGGGCGCCACCAGCAGCAGCGCCGCCCCCATCAGCAGCGCGGCGATCGCAAGGCGCGGCACCTTGCGCTTCACCTGCGGGTCGAGCGCGAAATGGCCGCGGCGGGATAGGACGATGTACAGCGACACGACGTTGACGGTAGAGGCGAGCGCGGTGGCGAGCGGCGGGCCGATCTGGCCGATGTTCCAATGCGCCAGCGTCGGGATCAGGATCAGATTGCCGACGAGGTTGATCGCGACCGAATACAGCGCCAGCCGTACCGGCGTCTTCGTATCGGCGCGGGCATAGAAGCCCGGAGTCAGCACCTTCACCAACACATAGCTGGGCAGGCCGAGCGAGAAGGCCGCGAGCGCCTGCGCCGCGCGGATCGTATCGCCACCGTCGAACGCGCCATGCTGGAACAGCCCGCGCACGATCGGTTCGGCGGCGAAGACGAACGCGGCGGTCGCGGGCAGAGTGAGGAACAGCGCCAGTTCCAGCCCGCGATTCTGCGTCTCCATCGCCTCCTCCTCGCGGCCCTGGCTCAGCAGGCGCGAGACGACCGGGAGCAGGATCGTGCCCAGGCCGATGCCGATCAGCCCGAGCGGCAGCTGGTTAAGCCGATCGGCATAATAGATCGCCGAAATCGACCCCGCCGACAGCAGCCCGCCCGCCAGCGCGGTGGAGATGGCGAGGTTGATCTGCGCCGCGCCCGCGCCGGTCGCGGCGGGGACGATCAGCTTCAGCATCTGCTTCACGTCGTCGTCGATGCGCGGGCGGCGCAGCGTCAGGCTGACGCCCGCGCGCCGACACGCCCACCACAGCCACGCGAGCTGCAACGCCCCGCCGACCGTCACCGAAATCGCCTGCGCGCGCGCGGTCGCATAGGGGTCGCCGCCGTGGAAGAAGATCAGCGCGCCCACCATCGCGATGTTGAGCAGGATGGGGGCGGCGGCGTTGACCCAGAAACGGTGTAGCGAATTGAGGATACCGCCCAGCAGCGACACCAGCGAGATCAGCAGCAGATAGGGGATGGTGAAGCGCGACAGCATCACCGCGAACGCGAATTGCTCCGCGCTTGGGTGCTGGCGTTCGAACCCGCCCGACAACGCCCAGGTCAGCGGCCACGCCGCCGCCAGCATCAGCGCGGTCATGAGCAGCAGGACGGGGAAGAGCAGCGCCAGCGCGCGCTCGGCGAAGTCGACCCCCGCCGCCGTCCCGCCGCCTTCCGCCACCTTCTTGTTGAACAGCGGGATGAATGCGGCGGAGAATGCCCCTTCCGCGAACAGCGCGCGGAACATGTTGGGCAGGCGGAAGGCGACGAAAAAGGCGTCCGACGCGAAGCTCGCGCCGACATAGCTCGCCTGCAACGTGTCGCGGACCAGCGCCAGCACGCGACTGACCAGCGTCAGCCCGCCGATCGAGCCCAGAGCGCGGGCGAGGTTCATTCGCCGATCCTCACCCGCCCGTCGGTCTTACGCGTGGCCGATGTCGCCCGCGCCGAACTGCACGCCCTGCGCCTCGGCCTGTTGCAGGAACAGCGCGTTGAAGTCGATCGGCTCGAGCAGCAGCGGCGGGAAGCCGCCGTCGCGGATCGCATCGGCGACGACCCGGCGCGCGAACGGGAAGAGCAGGCGCGGCCCCTCGCCCAGCAGGAACGGCTGAACATGCTCGGCGGGCACGTTGCGCAGCCCGAACAGCCCGGCATAGGACAGTTCCGCGATGAAGGCGGTCTTGCCGCCGGTGGTGGCGCGAACCTCGATCTTCAACGTCACTTCATGCACTTCATCGGCGACCTGCGCGGCACCGATGTCGAACTGCACGTTGATTTCCGGCGGCTGCTGCTCCTGATAGATCGCCGGCGCGTTCGGGTTCTCGAACGACAGATCCTTTACATATTGCGAGATAAGGCCAGCTGCCGGGGCATTGTCCGCGCCGTTCGCCAGCGCCTCATTGCCCGTGTTGCCCAAATCGTCCATCGTCGATCCCCTAGGTCGTCCGGCCGCACGCGACCGTGAAAGTGTCGGGCGGTTAGCAGCGCGAACCGTTGGATACAATGCGGGCCTTAGCGATTTGATGTTCGGTGCCCGCGCGCCTATGTACGCACACCAGCATACTGGAGTTGCCGTGTTCTACGTTGTCCTGCTCGCCATGGTCGCCGGTTTCCTGGCCCTGCGGCTCTACTCGGTTCTGGGCAAGCGCTCCGGCCACGAACAGCCGCTGCCCAAGCCGGCGGAGGAGCGCATCGGCAACGTGGCGGTGCCGCGCACCATCGAGGCTGCGGCCGAATCGCGGGAAGCGATGGCGCGACCGTTCGACAGTGCGACCGAGCCCGGCCTGCGCGCCATCATCGCGGCCGAACCGCAATTCGACGTCGCCCGTTTCCTGGAAGGCGCAAAGGCGGCATACCGGATGATACTGGAGGCGTTCTGGCGCGGTGACGAGGCGGCGTTGCGCGATCTGGTGAGCGATGATGTTCACGCTGCGTTCGCCGAGGCGATCGAAGCGCGTCAGGCGGCGGGGCAGGTGCTCGACAATCGGCTCATCACGGTGGAGCGCGCGAGCATCGTCTCGGCGGTGATCGCCAATGGCGAAGCGCGGGTGGCGGTGCGGTTCGATGCCGACATCGCGGCCGTGACCCGCGACGCCGATGGCCATGTGATTGCGGGTTCGACGAGCGATGCGGTACAGACGCATGATGTCTGGACGTTCGTGCGTCCCGTACGCGCCACCGATCCGAACTGGATCCTTGCCGACACCGACGAAGCCTGATCGCGAAGTACCGGGGGGCGGAATGCGGATGAGAGCGACGCTCGCGACGGCGGGCGCCCTGTTGATGGCGGGCTGCGTCGGTCCGGGCGACCGGCCCGCGCCGCCTTCGTCCCGGCCGGCGACTATTGTACCGCGCCCTTCCGCGGCGCCGGTCAGTCAGCGTCCCGCGCGTCAGCCGGTCGCGTCGATCCCCTTGCGCGCCGTGCCGGTGCCGGCGGTCGTCGCGCCAGCGAATGCCGCGGCGGCGGGGCTTGCGCTCGGCGCTGACTTGGCGACATTGCCGTTGGACACGGAGCAGGCGGCTGCGGCGTTCGATGCGTTTCGTATTTCTTGCCCCAGCCTCATTCGGCGTGTCGATACCGCAGGTCTGACCACTGGCACCGACTGGCAGCCGGCGTGCGCCGACGCCGCGCGCAGCCCGCGTGGCGATGCCCCCGCATTCTTCCGCCGCTGGTTCGAGGCGGTGCAGGTTGGCGACGGGCGTGCTTTCGCGACCGGCTATTACATCCCCGAGATTGCCGGTTCGCGTGCGCCGCGTTCCGGCTATGTGCCGATCTACGCCAGGCCGACCGATCTGATCGAGGTCGATCTGGGCGCCTTCTCGCCGACCTGGACCGGTAAGAAGATCCGGGGGCGGGTGCAAGGGCAGGCGTTGGTCCCGTACTTCGATCGTACCGCGATCGAGGAAGGGGCGCTGACCGGGCGCGCGCGCATTCTGGGCTACGCTGCCGATCCGGTCGAGCTGTTCTTCTTGCAGGTTCAGGGTTCGGGGTTCGTCCGCCTTGATGAAGGCGGGGAACTGCGCATCGGGTACGACAGCCAGAACGGGCGCGACTACACCGGGATCGGCGCGCTGATGAAAAGCCGCGGGCTGCTGGGGCCCGGCCAATCATCGATGCAGGGGATCGTCGCCTGGCTGCATGCCCATCCCGACGAAGGCCGCGCGATCATGCGCGAGAACAAGAGCTACGTGTTCTTCCGCGAATTGAGCGGCGCACCGCTGGGGGCGCTCGGCCTGCCGGTCAGCGGCGGGGCGACGGTCGCGGCGGACCCGAAGTTCGTGCCGCTCGGCGCACCCGTGTTCCTGTCGATGGATCGCACCGACGCCAACGGTATCTGGATCGCGCAGGACACCGGTGGAGCGATCAAGGGCAGCAATCGCTTCGACACCTTCTGGGGTGCGGGCGAGGAAGCGCGCGCGATCGCGGGCGGGATGAGCGCGCGCGGGACCGCGTTCGTGTTGCTGCCGCGCGGCAGCTATGATCGCTGGCGTGCGGCGCAAGCGGCGACGGGGCAGGTGAGTGGCGGGTCGACGCCTCGGCGCTGAGGAGGAGGCGCTTTGGGCGCGCGTGCGCGCGACGGTTCGCGCAATGCCGGGGCGCAAGACCGTCGCCCCGGCGCCCGAACGCCACCCGGTGCCGCCACCCGGTGCGGTCTATGCCAGTGTCACGACTCCGCCGCCCGCTTTCGCACGCCGCGATCCGGGACACACGTTGGACGGCGGCTGGGACCGGCGGCTGGCTGGCGGGACAATCGCCCCCGATCGAACGATCGATCTCCATGGACATACGCTTGCCACTGCGCATCACGCGCTGGAAATGGGGCTGGGACAGGCGGTGGCGCGTGGCGACCGCGTGATCCTGCTGGTCACGGGCAAACCGCCCCGCCCGGAAAGCCAGCGTCCGCACGCGCGCGGTGCGATCCGCGCGTCGGTCGCCGACTGGTTGAAGCTGTCGGTACATTCCGGTGCGATCGCGGCGGTCCGGAACGCGCATCCCCGGCATGGCGGGGCCGGCGCGCTCTATGTGATCCTACGCCGGCGCCGCTGAAAGGGCGCGCTGGATGATGCGCGTGTAGATGTCGGTCAGCTGGTGAAGGTCGTCGATCGCCACGGCCTCGTCGGCCTTGTGCATCGTCGCATTGAGCAAGCCGAATTCGACCACCGGGCACAGCGCCCGCAGGAAGCGCGCATCGGAGGTGCCGCCGGTCGTCGACAACTCGGGCGTCCGCCCAGTCACTTCCAGCACGGCGGAGGATACCAACGCCGACAGCGTGCCGGGTTCGGTCAGGAACGCCTCGCCCGAGATACGCGATGTCACGATCGCGTGGCGGTCATGCGCATGGACGATCGCGGTGACCCGCTCGACCAAAGCCGCGCCGCTTTGCAGGTCGTTGAAGCGGATGCTGATCCGTGCGGTCGCCCGGGCCGGTATGACGTTGGTCGCCGGATTGCCGACAGAGATGTCGGTGATCTCCAGATTCGACGGCTGGAACCAGTCGCTGCCGTCATCGAGCGACAGCGCGTCGAGGTCGGCCAGCATCGCCACAAGTCGTGGAATCGGATTGTCGGCGAGATGCGGATAGGCGACATGCCCCTGTCGCCCCGGCACCTCGATCCAGATGTTCACCGAGCCACGCCGCCCGATCTTGACCATGTCGCCCAGCGCCGCGACCGAGGTCGGTTCTCCAACGACGCACAGGTCGGGGGTGAGCCCGCGCGCGCCAATGCGCTCGATCAGCGCGACGGTGCCATGGGTCGCCGGGCCTTCCTCGTCCCCGGTGATGATAAACGTGAGCCGCCCCGCCTCCTTGGGCACGCGCGCGGCCGCAGCGACGAACGCCGCCACCGCTCCCTTCATGTCGACCGCCCCGCGCCCGTGGAGCAGTCCGTCGCGCACGACCGGCACGAACGCGCCGTTGCTCCATCCGTCACCCGGAGGCACGACATCGACATGGCCGGCAAAAGCGAGGTGCGCCCCCGAGTCGCCGCGCGTTGCGAGCAGATTTTCGACTGGTCCGTCCGGTGCGTCGCCGCTGACCGAACGTTCCACCTCGAAGCCCAGCGGCACCAGCGCCGCCTCCAGCACGTCGAACACCGGCCCGCGCGCGGGCGTGACGCTTTCCGCGGCGATCAGGTCGCTGGCGAGTTGTACCACGTCGGTCATGAAAGGAACTCGTGATGCCGAAACTAGATCTCGAACGCGTTTCGGTCGCGCAAGGCAGCGACTATCCGGCGCCGTTCGCCAAAGCCGCCTCGAACCGGCTGGTTCGCGATCTGAGCACTGCGGGCGGGTTGACCGATTTCGTTGCGACGCATGTGGTGGTGCCGCCGGGCGGATGGTCGTCGCAGCGCCACTGGCATGAGGGCGAGGACGAGATTCTCGTCGTTCTGTCCGGCGAGGCGACGCTGGTCGATGACACCGGTGCGCATCGCCTGCGGGCGGGCGAGGTGGCGGTGTTCCCGAAAGGAGACGGCAACGCCCACCACCTGCGTAATGACAGCGACGCGCCCGTTGTGCTGTTCGCCGTCAGCCTTCCCGAGCGGTCGCGCGTCCATTACCCTGACATCGCGATGCGCTGGTCGCCCGCAGACGGTTATGCCGCGGATTGACATCAGGCCGCGGGCTGCTCGAATTTCTCGATCACCCACTCTTCTTCCTGAGCGCCCGCGATCCAGTCCTGCATGAACGGATGCTGGAGCACGGCCAGGACATACGCGGCCGCGAAGCGCGGCGTGGGCAGCGAGTAGGTGGCGATCCGGGTGCAGACCGGCGCGAACATCATGTCGGCCGCGCCGAACTCGCCGAACAGGAAGTCGCCGCCGTGTCCGAACCGCGCACGCGCCTGCGCCCATAGCTCGAAGATGCGTTCCAGATCGGCGCGAACATCCGCATCGGGCATGACCGGCGGGTAGACCTGCCGGACGTTCATCGTGTGCTTGCGGCGCAGCGCGGAGAAGCTGGAATGCATCTCCGCCGCCATCGAGCGGGCCATCGCACGCGCGGCCTCGTCCTCAGGCCAGAAGCGCGCCCGGCCTACCTTGTCGGCAAGATATTCAACGATCGCCAGGCTGTCCCATACCACGGCGTCGCCATCCCACAGGATCGGCACCTTTCCGGAAGAAGGCGCGAACTCGTCGCCTTCGCGGCGGCGATCCCATTCGGCGTCGTACAGCGGGACGACCACTTCCTCGAACAGCAGCCCGGATTGCTTGCACGCGAGCCAGCCGCGCAGCGACCAGGAGGAATAGGCCTTGTTGCCGATGATGAGCTTCATGCCGCCGGGTTAGGCGGCATCGCGGCGGAGGGCAACGTCCGAGCGCGATATGTGCCCAGCGGGAAATTAACCGCTGTCATCCACCCGGTGTCAGCCATGCGCAGGTTATCTCCGTAACCGACGGATCGTCACAGCCAGATTGTCAGTGGGAGATACGAACCATGCCGCACAAGACGCTCTCGACACCCTGCGCCGCGAACCTGGGTGCCCATACGCCCGCTTTCGTCCACGCGCCGACCTTCGTGTTCGGGCAGGACGCACCGGCGCTCAGCCGGTCGGAAATGCTGCGGCTTCAGATCATCGCCGCCCAGGAAAGCCGCCGCCCGCTGGGTTGGTGACGGCAGCGGGTCGGGGCGATCAGCCGATCGCCTCGACCACCGCCGCGCGCAGCTCGGGGATGCCCATTCCGCCTTCGCTGGACGTCACGATGATGTCCGGATGCGCTGCCGCCCGCTTGCGCGCCTCAGCCCCGGTTTCCGCGACGATCTGCGCCAGATCGGTCGCCTTCATCTTGTCGGCCTTGGTCATTACGAGTCGATAACTGACCGCCGCCCGGTCGAGCATCTCCAGGATCTCGCGATCGACGTCCTTGATGCCATGACGGCTGTCGATCAACACCAGCGCACGCTTCAGCACCTGCCGTCCGCGCAGGTAGTCGTTGACCAGGAAACGCCACTTCTTGACGATGTCTTTCGGCGCCTTTGCGAAGCCGTAGCCGGGCATGTCGACCAGACGGAACGCCAGCGGATCGCCGACGTCGAAGAAGTTCAGCTCCTGCGTGCGCCCCGGCGTGACCGAGGTGCGCGCCAGCGCCTTGCGCCCGACCAGGGCATTCAGCAGCGAGGACTTGCCGACATTCGACCGTCCCGCGAACGCCACCTCCGGCACGTCCGGAGACGGCAGGAAGTTGAGCGCTGGTGCGGACTTCAGGAACTCGACGCGACCGGCAAAGCGCTTGCGCGCCACCTCGATCGCGTCCTCGTCGAACATCGGTTGCGGATCGTCGGTCACTTGGCGGGCGCGTTCTTGAGCTGCGGGTGACGGCTGTACAGCCACTTCTGCTGAAGGATCGAGATGCAGTTGGTGGTGATCCAGTAGATCTGCAGACCGACCGCGAACGGCGCCATCACGAACATCAGCACCCACGGCAGAATCGCGAATACCTGCTGCTGCGCCGGGTCCATCTGCGTCGGGTTCAGGCGGAACTGGTAGAACATGGAGATGCCCAGCAGCACCGGCACGACGCCGATCGCGAGGAAGTGCGGCGGGGTGAAGGGCAGGTAGCCGAACGCGTTCAGGATCGTCGCGGGATCGGGCGCGGACAGATCCTTGATCCACAGAATGAACGGCTGATGCCGCATTTCGATGGTCAGCATCAGCGCCTTGTAGAGGGCATAGAAGATCGGGATCTGGATGAGCGACGGCAGGCAGCCCGCGAGCGGATTGACCTTCTCCGCCTTGTACAGCGCCATGATCTCCTGCTGCTGGCGCTGCTTGTCGTCCTTGTAGCGCTCCTGGATCGCCTTCATCTTCGGCTGGAGCACGCGCATCGCCGCCATGCTGGCGAACTGGCGCTGAGCGATCGGAAAGACGAGGAGCCGGATCGTCAACGTCAGGATGATGATCGCGACACCGAAATTGCCGATCAGGTGGAACAGCCAGTCGAGATAATAGAAGATCGGCTTCTCGACCAAGCGGAACCAGCCCCAGTCGATCGCATAGTCCAGCTTCACGACCGCGCCGGTATCGGTGTAGCGGTCCAGCAGCTTCACTTCCTTGGCGCCCGCGAACAGCTTGGCGGTCTGCGTGAGCTGACGGCCTGGCGGCAGCAACTGCGGCGCGCTGGTGAAGTCGGCTTGGTAGGACCGGTTCGCGCCCGCGCGGAACTGTCCGTCGAACGCACGGCCCTGATCGGGGACCAGTGCGGCAAGCCAGTATTTGTCGGTGAAGCCCAGCCAGCCGCCGGTGGTGGTGAAGCTGCTCGGCGCCTTGTCGAGGTCCGAGAAGTTCGGGTTGTAGTGGGCGCCGCCGTTGTTGACCGACATCGGGCCGGTGTGGATCGTCCAGCTATCCGGGTCCTTCGACACACCGACGCGATTGACCAGACCGTATGCCGCGACCGGCACCGCGCCGCGCCCGCCGTTGGCGACGGTCTGCTTGACGGTGAACAGATAGTCGTTGTCGATCGCGATCTCGATTGTGAACCTCTGACCCTGGGCGTTGGTGGCGGTCAGCGTCACCGGCTGCGACGGAGTGAGGATGGGGGCGGAGCTTGCCCAGACGGTGTCCGGGGCGGGGGGCGCCAGCCCGTCGCCGCGCCAGCCGAAGCCGGCGAAATAGGCGTCCTGCGTGCCGCCCGGTGAGAACAGGCGGATCGGCGGCGAGTTTTTCGCCACGGTTTCATTGTAGCGGGTCAGCACCAGATCGTCGATCCGCGCGCCTTTCAGGTTGATCGACCCCTTCAGCGCGGGAGTGTCGATGCGGACGCGCGGGCTTTCGGCCAGCACCACCTGACGGTCGCGGATCGCAGCGGGCGAATCGGCGGTCGGGTCGGCGGCCGGATTGGCGACGGGCTTGTTCTTGCCATCGACCATTTTCGTCGCGGGCGGGTTCGCCGTGGGGAAAAAGCGGCTCTGGATCAGCGGCCATCCGAACAGGATGAGCGCCGCGATCACCGCGAACACCACGAAGTTCTTGCTCTCGTCCTTCACCAGCGTCCCACTTTTTCCTTATGGCACCGGATCATGGCCGTGCCCGCCCCAGGGATGACAGCGCGCGATCCGGCGCACCGCCAGCCAGCTTCCCTTGCCCGCGCCATAGCGGCGAAGCGCCTCGATTGCATAGGCGGAACATGAAGGCTGAAACCGGCACGACGGCGGCAACAGGACCGATGGACCGAGTTGCCAGCCACGTGCCAGCAGGATCAGCGCGCGCGCGATCACTTGCGCGGCCGCGACCGATTGCCGCCGGGTGCGACGGTGCGACTCTTCGCCAGCGCCTTCGCCAGATGCTCGCGCAAGGTCGCCCAATCGGCGGTCAGCGCCGCCTCGCGCCCGATCAGGACGTGATCCGCACCGGGCCAGCCATGATCAGGCAGGATGTCGCGCGCCAGGGCACGAAAGCGGCGCTTGATGCGATTGCGCACCACCGCATTGCCGACC
Organism: Sphingomonas endophytica; assembly: GCF_001476895.1. Taxonomy (GTDB): domain Bacteria; phylum Pseudomonadota; class Alphaproteobacteria; order Sphingomonadales; family Sphingomonadaceae; genus Sphingomonas; species Sphingomonas endophytica_A. The sequence continues at coordinate 78,053 of NZ_LDTB01000001.1, forward strand.
TTCTTCGTGACGGTGATACCAATGCGCATGGCGGGATCGCCATCGTCGCGCGGGTTCACCAACAACACGAAGCCGGGCATCGGAGCCCGACGCCCGGCATTCGCGGCCAGATAATCCGGCCGGTTGGTCATCCGCCCGACCGCGACCCGAGTCGCGGTAGGGCGGGTTCCGGTCGTGCTTACGCCGACAGCTTCTTGCGACCGCGCGCGCGACGCGCCCGGATCACCGCCCGGCCGCCGACCGTGGCCATCCGCGCGCGGAAGCCGTGACGGCGGGCGCGCACCAGATTGCTCGGCTGAAAGGTCCGCTTCATCGTTCATGTCCCGAAATCGAATGTCGAAGGGCCGCCCATGCGGACGGCCCGAAAGAAGGACGCCGTTAGGGGAGGACGGCATGGAAGTCAACGTCGCCCGGCACGATCGCGTGCGCGCCGCCGGAGTGCACTGCGCCGTCGCATGGCGACATCGGCGGCATGGCCGATCCGCGGCCAGCGCCGCTTGCCACGCGCGAACCAGCCGCGCGCGCGTCGTGAGTTGCGCAGTACCAGCACCATCCCGCCGGCAAACGGAAACACGCCGCCCGGCCCCGGCAGCGGGGCGATCACTGCCGCGCAAAGCAACAACAGCCCTCCCAATGCAAGCTGCGTCACGCGCATCGCGGGGTGGCGGCGGGTCATGCAGAGCGATGTGGCGCACGTGTATTGCGGTTACAAGTCACCACTTGCTGTTCCACCACGCGCCAAAGCCGCTATGACGCACGCCGGGGACGGGGGACACATGGTCGCGATCGTATCGACGGTAGCCTATCTGGGGCTGGAGGCGCGCAGCGTCGAAGTGCAGGTGCAACTGATGGCGGGTCTCCCTGCGTTCAATGTCGTGGGGCTGGCGGACAAGGCGGTCGGCGAGAGCCGCGAGCGGGTGCGTGGCGCGATCGCCGGCATGGGCTTGTCGCTGCCGCCGAAGCGGATCGCAGTGAACCTGTCGCCCGCCGACCTGCCCAAGGAAGGCTCGCATTTCGACTTGCCGATCGCGCTCGGGCTGCTGGCAGCGATGGGCGTGGTCGATGGCGAGACGCTGGCCGATTACGTGATCGTCGGCGAACTCGGGCTCGACGGGCGGCTGGCGCCGTCACCGGGCGTGCTGCTCGCCGCGCTTCACGCCGCCGAGACGGGCAGGGGACTGATCTGTCCCGCCGCGCAAGGGAGCGAGGCGGCGTGGAGCGGCAGTATCGAGGTGGTCGCCGCGCCGGATCTGCTGGCATTGCTCAATCACCTGAAGGGGCAGGGGCTGCTTGCCCTGCCGAAGCCGGGGGACGTCGTTGAGACACGCACGGGCCCGGACCTTCGCCAGGTGAAGGGGCAGGAAGTGGCCAAGCGCGCGCTCGAGATCGCGGCCGCAGGTGCGCACAATCTGTTGTTCGTAGGCCCCCCTGGAGCGGGCAAGTCGTTGATGGCGGCGTGCCTGCCCGGCATCCTGCCGCCGCTAGACCCCGGCGAGGCGTTGGAGGTGTCGATGGTCCAGTCGGTCGCCGGGACGCTGCCCGGTGGCACGCTTACCCGGACCCGGCCGTTCCGCAGCCCGCACCATTCCGCCAGCATGGCCGCGCTGACCGGCGGCGGGCTGAAGGTGAAGCCGGGCGAGGTCAGCCTCGCGCATCACGGCGTGCTGTTCCTCGACGAATTGCCCGAGTTCCAGCGCGCCGTCCTCGATTCGCTGCGTCAGCCGCTGGAAAGCGGCACGGTGAGCGTCGCGCGGGCGAATGCGCACGTATCCTACCCTGCGCGGGTTCAACTCATTGCGGCGATGAACCCGTGCCGCTGCGGCCATCTCGCCGATGCGTCGCTGGCCTGCGCGCGTGCGCCGAAATGCGCGGTGGACTATCAGGCGAAAGTGTCCGGCCCTCTCCTGGACCGCATCGATCTTCACGTCGAAGTGGCGGCGGTCAGCGCGATCGACCTCACGCTCCCGCCTCCCGCGGAGGGATCCGCCGATGTCGCCGTCCGCGTCGCCGCCGCCCGCGCGCTTCAGGCCGAGCGGCTGGCGGGCAGCGGCTTGCGCACCAACGCCGAGCTCGATGGCGACACCCTCGACCGCTTCGCCTCTCCGGATGATTCGGGGCGGGCATTGCTGGCGCAAGCGGCGGTGGCGATGAAGCTGTCGGCGCGCGGCTACACTCGCATCCTGCGTGTGGCGCGGACCATCGCCGATCTGGCAGGAGCGGAAACCGTCGGCCGTATCCATGTCGCGGAGGCGCTCGGCTATCGTCGGCAGCCGCCGCGCAACTAGGCGATTCCGTTCACGCGGTCATCCCCAAGGCGAGGAATGATCCCGGGAGCAGAGCGCTCGGGAGCAGAGCGCACCTCACACGTCGTGGAAACTCTCCACCGCGCGCGCCGGCCCATGACCGGACGGCGCCGTAGCCCCCACGACCACCGGCGATTCGCGCGGATCGAACCCACCTTCCCATTTCGCGATCACCGCGCTCGCCACCGCATTGCCGATCACGTTGGTCGCGGTGCGGCCCATGTCGAGGAAATGGTCGATGGCCAGGACCAGCAGCAGTCCCGCCTCGGGCAGCTTGAACATCGGCAGCGTCGCCGCGATCACCACCAGGCTGGCGCGCGGGACGCCCGCGATCCCCTTCGACGTGACCATCAGCACCAGCAGCATCGTCACCATGTGTCCGACCGACATGTCGATGCCATAGGCCTGCGCGATGAAGATCGACGCGAAGGTCATGTAGATCATCGACCCGTCGAGGTTGAACGAATACCCTAGCGGCAGCACGAAGCTGGCGATGCGCGGGGGTACGCCGAAGCGGTCGAGCGCCTCCAGCATCCGTGGATAGGCCGCCTCCGACGAGGCGGTCGAGAAAGCGACCAGCAACGGCTCGCGGACGTAGCGGATCAATTCGCGCACCCGCGAACCGATGAACAGGAAACCGATGCCGAGCAGCAATACCCACAAGGTCAGCAGCGTCAGGTAGAAGCTGCCCATGAAATAAGCGAGTTGGCCGATCACCGCCGGGCCGCGCTCGGTCAGCGTTCCCGCCACCGCCGCGAACACCGCGACCGGGGCCACGCGCATGACATAATCGGTCACCTGCAACATGACGTGCACCAAAGCGTCGATCGCCTTGACCAGCGGCCGCGCCTTTTCGCCGACCGCCGTGATCGCAACGCCGACAAACACCGACATCACGACGATCTGGAGGATCTCGTTCTTCGCCATCGCATCGACCATCGAGGCGGGTACGATATGCGCGAAGAAATCCTTCAGGTTGAACGCCGCGGTCGCCAGACCCGTGGCCTCTCCGGCGGGCGGCAGCGGCAGGCCGATCCCGACGCCAGGCTTCAGCACATTGACCATCACGAGGCCCAGCGACAGCGACAACAGGCTGGCGGAGATGAACCATGCCAGACTGCGCGCGCCGATCCGCCCCAGCGCGGCGGTATCGCCCATCTGCGCAATCCCCGACACGAGCGTCGCGAACACCAATGGCGCGATGATCATCTTGACGAGGCGCAGAAAGATCGTCGTCAGGATCGAGAAATAGCCTGCGATCTCGGTAAGCCGCGCCTGCGCGGCTGGCGTGCCGTCGTCGAGCCAGCTGTTGAGCACCAGCCCGACGATGAGGCCCAGCACCAGCCCGGCCAGTATGTAAAGGGTCAGCCGCTTGGCCATCATTCGCTCCACGCATCCGTGCGCGAGGTGAAGGGGATTGCGGCGGCGCGGTCAAGCGCCCTAACGTCCGAAACCATGAGCCTTCCCGCCATCCAACCGTCCCGCCGCCTCGTTCTCGGCGGGGCGGCCGCGTTGCTCGCTACCACGATCGTCCGCGCGGCCGAGCCCGATCTGGCGGGGTTGTCGGACATGACGACGCGCGCGGTCCCGATCGGTCGCGAAGAGCGGGCGGCACGACTGGCGCGCGCGCAGGCGTTGATGCGGGCCAACGGTATGGGCGCGGTGCTGATCGAACCGGGGGCGAGCCTTACATACTTCACCGGGGTCGAATGGTGGCGCAGCGAAAGGCTGACCGCCGCGATCCTGCCGGTCGAGGGCGAGGCGTGCATCGTCACACCGTTCTTCGAGGAGCCCTCGGTACGCCAGACGCTGGCAATCCCCGCCGAGGTGCGCGTGTGGCAGGAGGATGCGGATCCGTTGCGTGTGGTGGCGGGTTTCCTGCGCGATCGCAAGCTGACGGCGCGCGCGATGGGGATCGAGGAAAGCGCGCGCTTCTTCGCCTTCGACGGGCTCGCCCACGCGCTGCCCGGCATACGTCTGGTCAGTGCCAACCCCGTCGTGCGCGGCTGTCGCATGATCAAGTCACCCGCCGAGATCGCGCTCATGCGGCTTGCCACCGACGTGACGGTCGCCGCCTATCGCTGGACGCATCCGCGCGTCGAGACCGGTATGACCGGCGCGCAGATCGGCGCACTGATGAATGCCGCGACAAAAAGGCTGGGCGGCGCGCCCGAGTTCGCGCTGGCCCTGATCGGCCCGGCCTCGGCATTGCCGCACGGCAGTCGCGAGGTGGTGCGCGTCGCGGACGGGCAAACGGTCTTGATGGACTGCGGCTGCACCGTCGAAGGATATCAGTCGGACGTGTCGCGCACCTGGGTCCATGGAACCGCGACGGCCGAGCAACGCCGGGTCTGGGATCAGGTCCGGCGTGGACAGGCGCTGGCGTTCCGCACGGCGCAGGTCGGAGTCGCGGCGGGCGCCGTCGACGATGCAGTGCGCCATTTCTATGAGCGGCTCGGCTACGGCCCGGGCTATCGCCTGCCGGGGCTGTCGCATCGTACCGGACACGGCATCGGGATGGACGGCCACGAACCGGTCAATCTGGTGCACGGTGAGGCGACGCGGCTGGCACCCGGCATGTGCTTCTCCGACGAACCCGGCCTGTATCTGTCGGGCAAGTTCGGAGTGCGGCTGGAGGATTGCTTCCATATGACGGCCGGCGGGCCGGCGTGGTTCAGCACGCCGCCGGCCTCGCTCGACCGCCCGGTTTAGGCGGCTGCGGCGGCGCGCCGCCGACGGCGACGCAGCGCCGCGCCGGTCGTCGCGAAACCGGCGAGCATCATCGCCCAGGTCGCCGGCTCCGGCACCGCCCCGGTGGGCGCACCGGCCGGCGTATAGTCGAAGGTCAGTTTATAACTCGCGCTTCCGCAGAAGTCCTCGCCCGCCGGGGACGATGGACTGCCGCTGGTCGTGACGAAGCACGACCCGCTCAACTGCCGAAGCTGGCTCGACGACGGCAGCAACGAGAAGCTCGTGTCGCCGACATCGCCGTTATGACCCAGGTCGAAGCCGTTGAACGACGTCGCCGTGTCCACGAACAACGTAGGATCGAGCGACAGCGACGCGCCCCCGGTCGCGATGACGTCGAAGAAGCCGAGCGCACGCCCGTCCTGAATGCGCGTCATGTCGACGGTGTCGCTGCCGGACCCGGCGAGCCGGACCAGCAACCCGTCCAGCGACGCGATGCTCGACCCGAGTCGCCAGTTGCCGTCCACGGTCCAGCGCACGGTCTTGATACCGGCGTTGGCGGCCGGAACGTTGATCGCCCACACCCGCGATTTCGACAGCGAAATGTCGAGCGAGACCTTGTTCAGCGTGCCCAGCGCGCTATCGAAGCCGCGGAAGCCACGGGATCCGGCCTGTTCGCTGTCAGTCTGGATGATGGTTGCCGCGGACGCGGCGTTTGCCATGCAGGCCGCAATGATCGCGGCCGTCCACAACGGACCCTTCATTAACCCAACCCCCATGTCCTGCTTGATTAAAGAGCGTTTACACATTCAGGTTTCATTCACAAGGCAACGGCGTCTTTGATGCTGGCGGTGGCTTTCCTGCCACAGCGATCTTCCAGAGCGACTAGGCAGGGCGGACTTCGCGGATTAAGTCAGCCGGCATGACCGCTACCAACGACATCCGCCGCTCGTTTCTCGACTATTTCGGCTCGACCGGGCACCAGATCGTGCCCTCGGCACCGCTGGTGCCGCAGAACGATCCGACGCTGATGTTCGTCAACGCGGGCATGGTCCCCTTCAAGAATGTCTTCACCGGGTTGGAATCGCGGCCGTATTCCACCGCCACCTCGTCGCAGAAGTGCGTCCGCGCCGGTGGCAAGCACAATGATCTCGACAATGTCGGCTACACGGCGCGCCATCATACGTTCTTCGAGATGCTGGGCAATTTCAGCTTCGGCGATTACTTCAAGGAACAGGCGATCACCAATGCGTGGGCATTGCTGACGAGGGAATGGGGGCTGCCCGCCGACAAGCTGACCGTCACCGTCTTCCACACCGACGATCAGGCATTTGACCTCTGGAAGAAGATTGCGGGACTTCCCGATCACCGCATCATCCGTATCCCGACAAAGGACAATTTCTGGGCGATGGGATCGGACGGTCCGTGCGGGCCGTGCTCGGAAATCTTCTACGATCATGGCGAGCATATCCCTGGCGGTCCTCCGGGCAGCCCGGATGAGGATGGCGACCGGTTCGTCGAGATCTGGAATCTCGTGTTCATGCAGCATCTGCAGGAGGCGGATGCGATCGTCGGCGACCTGCCGCGCCCGTCGATCGACACGGGCATGGGGCTGGAACGCATCGCTGCTGTCCTGCAGGGCGTGCACGACAATTACGACACCGACACGTTCAAGGCGCTGATCGCCGCCTCTGGCGCGCTCACCCATACGCATACGACTGGCGACAATCAGGCGAGCCACCGCGTCATCGCCGATCACCTGCGCTGTTCGGGCTTCCTGGTCGCCGACGGCGTGCTGCCCGCCAACGAAGGGCGCGGCTATGTCCTGCGGCGTATCATGCGCCGCGCGATGCGCCACGCGCACCTGCTGGGTGCGAAGGAGCCGCTGATGCACCGGCTGGTTCCGGCGCTGGTTGCGGAGATGGGCGCGGCCTATCCCGAACTGATCCGCGCGCAGCCGCTGATCGAGGCGACCTTGCAGCAGGAGGAAACCCGCTTCCGCCAAACGCTCGACAAGGGCCTGCGGCTGCTCGACGATGCGACCATCGGCATGAAGCCCGGCGACACGCTGGCGGGCGACACGGCTTTCCGTCTCTACGATACCTTTGGCTTTCCCTACGACCTGACCGAGGACGCGTTGCGTGCCCAGGGGTTCAAGGTCGATCGCGCCGGGTTCGATGCGGCGATGGCCGAGCAGAAGCGCGCAGCGCGCGCGGCCTGGAAGGGTTCGGGGGCGAAGGCATCGGACGAACTGTGGTTCGACCTTGCCGAGGAAGTCGGCGCAACCGAATTCACCGGCTATGCCAGCGACGTCGGAGAGGGCGTCGTGCTGGCGCTGGTCAAGGACGGACAACGCGTCGAGCAGGCCGCAGCGGGCGAGAAGGTGGATGTCGTCGTCAACCAGACGCCGTTTTATGGTGAGAGCGGCGGGCAGGTCGGCGACGCCGGTTTCATCAGCAATGACAATGGCTTGAGCGGCGATGTTGCCGACACGTCGAAGCAGCTCGGGAAGCTGTGGGTCCATCATACCACGCTGACCGCAGGGACGATCAAGGTTGGCGACACGGTGAAGCTGGCGATCGATGTCGCGCGCCGCGCCGCGATTCGCGCCAATCACTCCGCTACTCATCTGCTGCATGAAGCGCTGCGGCAGCGGGTCGGCACCCATGTCGCGCAAAAGGGGTCGCTGGTTGCGCCGGAGCGGTTGCGGTTCGACGTATCGCACTCGGCTGCGCTCACCCCAGAGGAACTGGCGGGGGCCGAGGCGGCGGTGAACGCGCAGATTCGCGGAAACGGGACCGTTGAGACGCGCCTGATGACTCCCGACGATGCGATCGCGATGGGTGCGATGGCGCTGTTCGGCGAGAAGTACGGTGACGAGGTCCGTGTCGTGTCGATGGGGAGCGAGGACGACGGCAAGATCTATTCGATCGAGCTGTGTGGAGGCACCCACGTCCGCGCGCTCGGCGACATCGGCCTGCTCAAGATCGTCGGCGAAAGCGCGGTGTCCTCCGGCGTGCGGCGTGTCGAGGCGCTGACCGGTGAGGCGGCGCGTGCCTGGCTGAACGCTCGCGACGAAAAGCTGCGCGAGGCGGCGGTGTCGCTCAAGACCTCGCCCGACGAGGTGCCGGCGCGCGTGGCGGCGCTGGTCGAGGAAAAGCGCCGGCTGGAGCGTGAACTGGCCGAAGCGAAGAAGGCACTGGCGCTTGGCGGCGGCAACGGCGGGGCGGCTCCGGGGTTGGAGACCGTCGGCGGCATCGGCTTCGTTGGCCAGGTGCTCGACGGCTTCGAGGCCAAGGGGCTGCGCGGCGCGGTCGACGAAGCGAAGAAGCGCGTCGGCTCCGGTGTCGCGGTGATGGTCGCGGTCAATGAGGGGCGGGCCTCGGTCGCGGTCGGCGTGACTGATGATTTGGTCGCGTCGATCAGCGCGGTCGAGTTGCTGCGCCGTGCGGTCACCGCGCTCGGCGGGCAGGGCGGCGGCGGTCGACCCGACATGGCACAAGGCGGTGGGCCCGACGGCGCAAAGGCGGGCGAGGCAGTCGCCGCAATTCGCGCGGTGCTGGAGGAGCGTCAGGTAACGGCCTGACTGCGTACGACGATACGCGAGCGACATAATGGAAGCGCCGCCCGTGTCCCATGACACGAGCGGCGCCTCTTCATTCAGGGCCGATCAGCGCGGCGCGCGCTTGGCCTTCGCCTTCACCGAGGCACCAGCGTCGGCGCGCAACCCGCCGGTGGCGGCGCCCACGGCACCCGTGGCGGCCGTCGCGGCGTCGCCGACCGTCGAGCCGACCGCACCCGCGGCCTCACCCGCTGCGCTGGTAGCAGTGCCGGCGGCACCGCCCGCAGCGCTCATCGCCGCTTTGAGCTGTGCGGCCGTCATACCCAGCAGGATACCCTGCGGTCCGGGGCCGAAACCCGTTACCGGCAGCACGGCATCACCATCGGCGGTAGTGAGCGTCACGCCGCTGGCATCCACCGACTTGATCGTGCCCAACTGCGCGCCACCAGTGCCATACACGGTCGCGCCCGGAACCAGCTTCGACTTGAACTCGGCATTTGCCTGCGCCTGCTGCTGGCCAGCGGCGGCGTCGAGCTGTGCCTTGGTCATGGCCAGGACCGGCCCCTGAGCGCCCTTGCCGAGCGAGGTTAGTGGAACGGCGGCTTTAACCGTGCCGGTGTTGATGACCGCATTGGTGCCATCGGTGCTGTCGATCGTTCCGACCACGCCACCCGACGTGTCATAGACGGTCGCGCCCGCAGACACGGTCACACCCGCAGTGGCGGTCGCGGGAGCCTGGGCCGGTGCCTGAGCGATCGCGGCGCCGGGAATCAGCGCGACAGAGGCCAGTGCGAAAACGGCGAAGTGCTTCACGAGGAACTCCTATACTCGTTGGCAGAAACCGAAAGGTCGGGAGCGAAACGGTCGGTCCCGATCAGGGTTCCGAATCTGTCAGGATGCACCTGCACCCTGCGTGAACGACTTGTTCATCGTAATGATGTTCCCCTATCGTTCCTGATGCGCTAGGGATCGATCATGGCGAAGGTTCAGAAGAGATTTGTCTGCCAGTCGTGCGGATCGGTCAGTCATCGCTGGCAGGGCCAGTGCGTGGACTGTCAGGAATGGAACACGCTGGTGGAAGAGGCGCCGCTCAACGCCACGCCATTCCAGGCGAAGCACAATCTGCAAGGGGGCGGGCGCATGATCGCGCTGACCGCGCTGGATGCCCAGGCGACGCTGCCGGACCGGCTGCCGTTCGGGATGGCGGAACTCGACCGGGCGCTGGGCGGTGGGCTGGTCGCGGGGTCGGCGACGCTGATCGGCGGCGATCCGGGTATTGGCAAGTCGACCCTCCTCTTGCAGGCGGCCGCCGCCTTGGCGCGAAAAGGCCACGATGTGGCATATGTCTCCGGTGAGGAAGCCGCCGATCAGGTACGCCTCCGTGCGCAGCGACTGGCGTTGGGTGATGCGCCGGTCCGCCTCGCGGCTGCCACGTCGATTCGCGACATCCTGACGACGCTGGGCAACGGCACGCCTCCGCGCCTGTTGGTGATCGATTCGATCCAGACGATGCATTCCGATCTGATCGAGGGTGCGCCCGGTACCGTCAGCCAGGTGCGCGCCACCGCGCAGGAACTGATCCGCTTCGCGAAGGAGCGAGGGACGGCGGTGGTGCTGGTCGGGCATGTCACCAAGGACGGGACGATCGCCGGCCCACGCGTGCTGGAACATATGGTCGACACGGTCCTCAGTTTCGAGGGCGAGCGCAGCCATCAATATCGCATCCTTCGAAGCCTAAAGAACCGCTTCGGCGGCACCGACGAGATCGGCGTATTCGCGATGGCGGGCGACGGACTGGTCGAGGTATCCAACCCCTCCGCGCTGTTCCTGACCCAGCGTGAGGAAGGGGCGACGGGAGCGACCGTCTTCCCGGCGCTGGAGGGGACACGACCCGTGCTGGTCGAGATCCAGGCGCTGGTCGTGCGCGTGGCGAGCGGCGCCACGCCGCGACGCTCGGTGGTCGGCTGGGACTCCGGGCGGCTGGCGATGATCCTGGCGGTGCTGGAGGCACGTTGCGGGCTCAGCTTCTCGACGTGCGAGGTCTATCTGAATGTCGCTGGTGGCTATCGGATCCAGGATCCGGCGGCCGATCTGGCGGTGGCGGCGGCGCTGGTGTCGGCGCTCAGCGAACGGCCGGTGCCGGCGGACGCCGTGGCGTTCGGTGAAATCGCACTGTCGGGCGAGTTGCGCCCCGTCGCGCATGCGCCGTTACGGCTCAAGGAATCAGCGAAGCTGGGGTTCGAGCGGGCATTGTTGCCGTCGGCGGTCGACAAAGGTGCGATGCGACAGTCCGCGTTCCGCACGCTGGGCCAGTTCGTCGACCATATGTTGGGGCGCGGTTGATCGGCCGTCTGCACTAGCCGCGTCGCGCATCGCGCCATATGGAGGACGGTGATGGATCTGCAGCCGCTCGACATCGTCGTCCTCGTGCTGGTCGCACTGACGGCGATCGGCGGTGTGCGGCGCGGCTTCGTCGGCGAGGTACTGGCGCTGTTCGCCTGGGTGGCGATGATCTTCGCGCTGAAAATCCTCCACCTGCCGCTCTCCAAGGTTCTGGCGGGAACGATCGCCAGCGTGTCCGGCGCTGCCGTGCTGGCGTTCGTGATCCTGACCGGCGTGACCTATCTCGTCAGCCGGCTGATCGTCAACGCGATCGCGTCGCGGACGCGCACGTCGGTGCTGGGGCCAATCGACCGAGCGCTCGGCTTCGGCTTCGGTGCGCTCAAAGGATTGATTCTGGCCAGTCTTGCCTATCTCTTCCTGGTGCTGGCGCTTGATCTTACCGGCGGCGGGCCCACGCGCCGTCCCCTTTGGCTGAAGCAGGCGCGGACCTATCCGTTGCTGGCGGCGACCAGTAGTGCGATGGCGGATTTCGTCGATCGTCGCCGCAAGGGACAGCCGGTGTTCGGCCCGCGCACACCACCCCATACCTCTTCCACAAGCGACCCGACGTCATGAGCCTCGACCTGTACACCCCGGAGATCAGCGCGCTCGCGATCGGCAATCCCTATCCGGAGCGGCTGTCCGATCCCGCCGGGTCGGCGGAGCGCCGCTCGCCGATCTGCGGCAGCCGGGTGACCGTGGATGTCGATCTCGACGACGACGGACGGGTCGCGGCGGTAGGGACATTGGTGCGTGCCTGTCTGCTCGGGCAGGCGTCCTCGACGCTGATGGCCCGACATGTCGTCGGCCGCACCCCGGAGGAGATCGCCGCCGCGCGCGACGCGTTGACCGCCTGGCTGGCGGGCGAGGGCGATATGCCCGGCTGGCCGGGTCTCGACATCTTCACACCGGGGTTGAAGCTGACCGCGCGCCACCCGTCGATCCGCCTGGCGTTCGAGGCGGCCGCCGACGCCGCCGAACAGGCGCGCGCGCCGGTGGCCGGCTGATGGAGCACGCCGACGTGTCGATGGTGCGCGACGGCACGATCCTGCTCGGCTCGGGGCTGCTCTTCGTCCTGCTGTTCCGGCGGCTCGGATTGGGCGCGACGCTCGGGTTTCTGGTCGCCGGCGCGCTGGTCGGGCCGCAACTGCTGGGGCTGGTCGGCGATGCGGAAACGAAACTGGGTTTTGCCGAACTCGGCATCACGCTGCTGCTGTTCATCGTCGGGCTGGAGCTGAGCCCGCAGCGGCTGTGGCGACTGAAGGAAGATATCTTCGGGCTGGGCCTGATCCAGGTCGTCGCGTGTGGCGCGGCGCTGGCGGGCATATTGGCATTGGCCGCGCATTTCTCGCTCGCCGCGGCACTGGCGGTCGGGATGCCGCTGGCCCTGTCATCGACGGCGCAGGTGCTGCCGATGCTGCAATCCTCCGGGCGATTGCGGACCCCCTTCGGAGAGCGTGCCTTTTCGATCCTGCTGTTCCAGGATCTGTCGATCATCCCGATGATCACGATCATCGCCGCCATGAGCCGGAATCCGGCCGACGCGGCGGGGCCGTCCGGCTGGGTGCTCGGCCTCTACACGGTCGGGGCGATCGTGGGGCTGGTCGCGGTCGGTCGCTTCGTGCTGCGGCCGTTGTTCCGACTGATCGGCAATCTGGGCGAGCGCGAGATGTTCGTCTTCGCGGCGTTGTTCACCGTGATCGCGGCAGCGGCGGTGATGGAGTTCCTGGGTCTTTCGACCGCTCTGGGCGCCTTCATCGCCGGCGTGATGCTGGCCGACAGCCCTTATCGTCACGAGCTGGAGGCGGATGTCGAACCGTTCCGCGCGATCCTGCTCGGTCTCTTCTTTCTCGCGGTCGGCATGATGCTCAACCTCCATGCCATCGCGGAGCGGCCCGCGTTCGTGGTGGCGATGGCGGTGGCGCTGATCGTCGCGAAGGGCACGATCATCACGCTGCTCGGCCTCGCCTTCCGTATGGGCTGGCGGCAGGCGCTCGCGCTGGGCCTGTTGCTCAGCCAGGGCGGCGAGTTCGGGTTCGTGCTGCTGGCGCAGGCGCAGAACGCGTTTCTGATCGCGCCGGAGGCAGCGAGCCTGTTCGGGGCGATCATCACGTTGTCGATGGCGACCACGCCGTTCCTGATGATGTTCACGCGGCGGTTTCGCGAGCAGCCGATTGCGGCGCAGACCGATCGGGACGGGCCGAAGGCGGACGGGGCGAATGCGATCATCGTCGGCTACGGTCGCTTCGGCCAGACGGTCGGCCAGATGCTGATGACGCAGGACATTCCCGTCACGCTGATCGACACCGATATCGAGATGATCGATATCGCCGCCGAATTCGGATCGAAGGTCTATTACGGCGACGGCACGCGGCTGGACCTGCTGCGGCAGGCCGGGGCGGCGGAGGCGGAACTGATCCTGTTCTGCATGGATGGCGACCAGTTGATGCCGGACCAGCTGGAGGCTGTGCACGAGGCCTTCCCGCAAGCCACCATCTACGTTCGTGCCTATGACCGTCGCGCGCTCGTCAAGCTGAAGAACGGGCCGGCGCGCGCGGTGGTGCGCGAGGTGCTCGAGTCCGCGATCCGCATGGCGCGGTTGGCAATGGATGGACTCGGCATCGCGCCGGGCGACATCGATCGTGCCGAGCAGATGTATCGCGCGCGCGACAAGGAACGGCTGCGCATACAGATCGAGACGGGCGATTTGCGCGTCGCGCGCGCGATCGTCGCCGAACAGCATCCATGGGGCGGAGGCGCACGCGAGTGAATGTCATTGTGATGCTGGCGGCCTTATCGGGTGCGATCGCGGTCGCGGCGGGCGCATTCGGGGCGCATGGCGCGTCGGGCGCGGCGGTGGAGTGGCTGAAGACCGGGGCTCATTATCAACTGGTTCATGCGGTCGCCGCATTGGTCGCGCTGCGCGTGGATGCGCGGGGGGCCGCATGGTTGTTCGTCGCGGGCGGCGCGGTTTTTGCCGGAACGCTGTATCTGATGGCCCTGGGCCTGCCGCGCTGGCTGGGGGCGGTGACGCCGATCGGGGGCACGCTGCTGATCGCCGGGTGGCTGTGGCTGGCGTGGATCGGCGCGCGCGCTTGAACGACGAGCGGGAGCGGAAAGTATGAAGGTCCGGCGGATCGCGCGCATGGTGGTGGGAGTGGCGGCACTGGTGACGGGTTCGACGGCGATGGCGCAGGGCGACGACCCATATATCTGGCTGGAGGACAAGGACGGGGCCAAGGCGCTGTCCTGGGTCGCGGAGGAAAACGCCCGCACCCTGCCGCGACTTCAGGGTGATCCGCGGTACAAGGGCTTCTATGCCGATGCGCTGGCGATCGCCGCGGCCAAGGATCGTATCCCGATGCCCGCGCAGGTCATGGGGCGGATCGTCAATTTCTGGCGCGACGCCGATCATCCGCAGGGATTGCTGCGCTGGACGACGGCTGCCGATTATGCTGCCCCGCAACCGGCGTGGATGACACTGCTCGACCTCGATGCGCTCAGCAAGGTGGAAGGTCGCAAGTGGGTGTACAAGGGCATGTCATGCCTGTCGCCCGGGGAGCGGCTGTGCCTGATCGCCCTGTCCGAAGGCGGCGAGGATGCGATCACGTATCGCGAGTTCGATCTGGCCGCCGGGCGTTTCGTCGCCGACGGCTTCGTGCTGCCGACGTCCAAGCAGGGCGCGGTCTGGCTCGACAAGGATCATCTACTGGTCAGCCGCGACTGGGGCGGCGGGACGATGACCACGTCCAGCTACCCCTTCGTGGTGAAGCTCGTCGCACGGGGCCAGCCGCTTTCCGCCGCGACGGAGGTGTTCCGTGGGGCGCCCGACGACCAGCTCGGCACGTATGCCAGCGTGCTGACCGACGGGCACGGGCACCGTGCGGTGTTCATCGAGCGCCAGAAGACGTTCTTCGGGGCCGATCGCTTGCTGTGGACGCCGGAAGGCGTTCGTCCGCTTGATCTGCCGGCGCGCACCGCGCCCGTCGCGATGGTGCATGGCCGGATCGTGTTCACCACCAGCGAGCCTTGGGGCGGCATTCCGACCGGCGCGGTCGCGTCCGTTCCGCTTGCCGAAATCGAAGCGGGCCGCATGTCACCGACGCTGGTCTTCGCGCCGAGCGCGCGACAGGCGGTGGCCGGGACCGATAAGACCCGTGACCATCTGATCATCGACTATACCGACAACGTGCGCGGCCGCATTGCCATCCTCACGCCGACCGCGACCGGCTGGACCACGCGGCAACTGGCATTGCCCGACAATGCCAGCTTCGGGATCGTGGGCACGTCGCCGCACAACGACAGCGCCTATCTGACGACGACCGGCTTCCTGACCCCCACGACGCTTGCGCAGTTCGACGTCGGTAGCGCCGCGCCGCCGAGGCAGATCAAGGCGCTGCCGGCGAAGTTCGATCCCGCCGGACTGGTCGCGGAGCAGTTCGAGGCGATCTCCAGCGACGGGACCAGGGTGCCGTATTTCATCGTCCACCGCCGCGCGGCCGCGCGCGACGGGACGACCCCAACGATCATGACTGCCTATGGCGGGTTCGAACTGCCGATGCTGCCCAGCTATTCGGCGATCACCGGCAAGCTGTGGCTGGAGCGCGGGGGCGCATTCGTGCTCGCCAATATCCGCGGCGGCGGGGAGTTCGGTCCGGCGTGGCATGACGCGGGTCGCAAGACGAGGCGGCAAGTAATCTACGACGACTTCGCGGCCGTCGCCAAGGATCTGATCGCGCGCCGGTTTACCAGCCCGGCCCGATTGGGGATCTATGGCGGATCGAACGGGGGCCTGTTGATGGGGGTCGAGTTCAACCAGCATCCCGAATTGTGGAAGGCGGTGACGATCCAGGTGCCGCTTCTGGACATGCTCCGGTACGAAAAGATCGCGGCCGGCGCGTCATGGGTCGACGAATATGGATCGGTGTCGGTGCCGGAGGAGCGCGCCTTCCTCGCCGGCATTTCGCCCTATCATAACATCCGGCGCGGCGTCGTTTATCCGGAGCCGTATATCTGGACGACCACGAAGGATGATCGCGTCGGACCGCAGCACGCCCGCAAGTTCGCCGCGAGGTTGAAGGAATATGGGCTGCCCTATCTATTTTACGAGGATACGGCGGGCGGCCACTCGGGTGACGTCGATATCGAACAGGGCGCGCGGTTGCAGGCGTTGCAGATGACCTATTTCGCGCAGAAGCTGATGGGGAAGTAATCCGTGGCGGCGGAGTGTGCCGTGCCAGTACGACGCATCCTCATCGGAAATCTTGCTGCGATGCAACGAAGGCGATAAAGGCGCGCGCGATGACTGCCGAACCCGAAACCCGGCCCGCGCCGGCCGTCCCCGATACCGTCCCCGTCGTCTTCGAGGCGATCGTCAAGCAACAGGCGATCGCCGCGATGTACAATCGCGGTAGCGTGACGCTCGCCCCGCACATCCTTTATACCAAGCACGGCGAGATCTATCTCGACGCGCTGACGCTGGAGCGCGACGGTCAACCGCCCAAGGAGCCGAAGATCGGCGCGTTCAAGCTGGCCGGGCTGACCTCGCTGCGCATCACCCCGCGTCGCTTCAAGCCGAGCGAGTTGTTCGTACCCGACGACGCAAGGTATGAAGGTGTGACGTTGCTGTCGGTCGAGATCTGATCGTCACGACGCCACCGGATGTTGGCATGAGGGCGGCCCGCGTGGCCGCCCTTTTCACGTCAGAAGCCGCCCGCGCGTACCAACGCCAGCAGCATCCAGTACAATAATCCCGACAGCAACATCGCCACGGGCAGCGTCAGCAGCCACGCGGCGGCGAGTTGCAGCAGCGTGCGGCGTTGCAGTCCGAAGCCGCTGGCCACCGATGCGCCGGCGACCCCCGACGACAGGATGTGGGTGGTGGACACCGGCAACGCGAACCGGTCGGCGGCGAGAATCGTCCCGGCAGCCACCAGTTCGGCGGACGCGCCCATGCCATAGGTCATGTGCTGCTTGCCGATCCGCTCGCCGACCGTGACCACGATCCGTTTCCAACCGACCATCGTACCGAGCCCGAGCGCGAGCGCGACCGCGACCTTCACCCACAGCGGGATGTAGCGCGTGCCGCTTTCCAGCCGCTTCTGATAGTCGGTCAGCACGGTCTTCTCGCGATCGGTCAACCCGTTGCCCGGCGTCTTGGTGATCATCCGCGTGGCGTCGAGCACGAGGTACATGTCGTTGCGGATGTTGGAGGCGGCGCTCGCTGGTACCTTGCCCAGCGAGCCATAGCTGGCGACACGCTGCGCCAGATCCTGCGATACCGTGATCACCGCGCCGTAGGTGGCGCCGTTCAGGACCTGCCGTCGCATCAGCGACTGCTTCAACACGTCGCGCGCCAGAACCGGAGCAACTGGACGCGCACCATGACGGATCAGAGTCGCGCCGGTGTCGGCCACGCTGCGCACGAAGGCGGGTGTTTCGCTGGCCGGTAACGTGCGGTTCAGCGCATAGGCGGTCGGCGCGCAGCCGATGAGGATGAGCATGATGAGCCCCATGCCCTTCTGCCCGTCATTGGATCCGTGACTGAACGACACGGCGGTGCAGGTGAAGATCAGCAGCGCCCGGATGCCGCGCGGCGGCGTGGCATCGCCCTCCGGCGGGGTCATGAGCGTCGGCTTGCGCGCGATATGACGCAGCACCAGCAGCAACAGCGCAGCGGCGCCAAACCCGATCAGCGGCGCCATCCACAGTCCGGTCAACACCTTGCTCGCCTGGCTCCAATCGACTCCGGATGTGCCGCCGGTGCCGCGCGTCAACATCTGGTTGGCCAGTCCGACGCCCAGCACCGATCCGATCAGCGTGTGGCTGGAACTGTTCGGCAGGCCGACATACCACGTGGCGAGGTTCCAGATGACGGCCGCGAACAACAAGGCGAAGATCATCGCGAAGCCCGCTCCCGAACCGACGTTCAGGATCAGTTCGACCGGCAACAGGGTGATGATCGAATAGGCGACCGCTCCCGACGACAGCATGACGCCCAGGAAATTGAAGAAGCCGGACCAGATCACCGCGACATTGGCGGGCAGCGCGTTGGTGTAGATGACCGTCGCGACCGCATTGGCGGTATCATGAAACCCGTTCACGAACTCGAAACCGAGCGCGATCAACAACGCCAGCCCCAGAAACAGGAAGACGCCCAGCTCCAGCGTCTCCCCCACCTGTTGCGTGTCGATCATTACGCTGACCCCCGCATAGGTGAGGCCAGCGAGCACCACCCCGAGGAAGACGCGGCGCGCGTAGGGATGGATGGAATCGTCGAACGCGCGGGTGGCCGCGGGCGGGGACGATGGCGACGTCGCTAGGACAGTGGAAGCCATGATGGCCCGCCTCTCCACCTGAACGGTGACAGTTTGATGACGGAGCGTAAGCGACGACTTACCCATGGTGGTGATGCGGGTTGTCCACGCCAGCGTCGAGCCGCGAGCCGCTGCCCAGGCACGCACACGGCGGCTCGCGGCGGCGATCAACGCGCGGCGAGTTCGGTGCCGCGCGCGCGCGTCAGTGCCGCTAGCCGCACCTCGCCGTCCTTCATCATTTCGCCACGGCACCGCAGCATGTCGGATCGGCCGCGCAGGTCGTAGCTGGTGCCGCACGTATGTCGTGCGGCGCGGCGGACACGCGCTTGAAAGGCGCTGCGGCCCGCCGATGTCGAGAAATCGATATCATGTACCGAAACGCTGGCGGATACGTGTTCGCGCATGGCCTCGGCGCTGGCCGCCGTCGAAATCGGGGCAAGCGCGAGCGCAGCCGCGAGCGCGGCACGATCGAAACGGGTCATCGAGATTGCTCCTGCTGTGGATCGGCCGTCGCGACATCCGCCGCCTCTTCGCTCGGGCGGCGTTCCGGCGCGACGTGGCTGCCGATGCGCGCGCCGTAGGAGGACTGATTTACCGTGGCGCGACGTGGTGGCGACAATTCGATGACTGTGACGAATCGCCGTTTCGCTTGCCCCGAGGAACGTCGTTCCCTACCTGTTCGGCGTGACCGACCTTCGCGACGCCGTTCAGGATCCGCCGTATCTCGCCGGACTCAATCCCCCGCAGCGCGATGCTGTGCTGACCACCGAGGGGCCGGTGTTGGTGCTGGCGGGCGCAGGGACGGGCAAGACCGCCGCACTGACCGCGCGGCTGGCGCATCTGTTGTGGACGCGGCGCGCCTATCCGTCGGAGATCCTGTCCGTCACCTTCACCAACAAGGCGGCGCGCGAGATGCGCGAGCGGGTCGGCCGTCTGGTCGGTGACGCGGTGGAGGGGATGCCGTGGCTGGGGACGTTCCATGCGATCGGCGCGAAGATGCTGCGCCGCCATGCCGAACTGGTCGGGCTGCAGAGCAATTTCACGATCCTCGACACGGACGACCAGCTGCGACTGCTCAAGCAATTGATCGTTGCCGCGGATATCGATGAGAAGCGCTTTCCGGCGCGCTCGCTGGCCGGGTTGATCGACGAGTGGAAGAACAAGGGACTCGTCCCCGCCGACGTCGATGCCGGGGAGAGCGAGCGCTATGCCAACGGGCGCGGCGGCGAGCTGTACCAGCAATATCAGGAGCGGTTGAAGGCGGTGAACGCCTGCGACTTCGGCGACCTGCTGCTGCATGTGCTGACGATCCTGAAGCGCGATCGCGGTGTGCTGGAGCAATATCAGCAGCGCTTCCGCTACATCATGGTGGACGAGTATCAGGACACGAATTCGGTCCAGTATCTCTGGCTGCGCTTGCTGGCGCAGGAGCGGCGCAACATCTGCTGCGTCGGTGACGACGACCAGTCGATCTATTCGTGGCGTGGCGCGCAGGTCGAGAATATCCTGAAGTTCGAGAAGGATTTTCCCGGTGCCAAGGTGATCCGGCTGGAGCAGAACTATCGCTCCACCCCGCACATTCTCGGCGCGGCGTCGGGGGTGATCGCCAACAATGGCGGGCGGCTGGGCAAGCAATTGTGGACCGAGCTGGACGCGGGCGAAAAGGTCCGCGTGCTGGGCGTCTGGGACGGGCCGGAGGAGGCGAGGCGGGTCGCCGACGAGATCGAGGCGGCGCAGCGCGGCGGGACGAGCCTCGACGATGTCGCGATCCTTGTCCGCGCGCAGCACCAGACGCGCGAGTTCGAGGACCGCTTCATCTCGATCGGGCTGCCGTACCGGATCGTCGGCGGCTTCCGCTTCTACGAGCGCGCCGAGATTCGCGATGCGCTGGCTTACCTGCGCGTCGTCAACCAGCCTGCGGACGATCTGGCTTTCGAGCGGATCGTCAACACGCCGAAGCGCGGTCTCGGCGACAAGGCGATCGCCAAGCTGCACCAGCTCGCGCGCGGGGAGGGCGTGCCGCTGTCGATCGCGGCGGCACGCATCCTCGACACCGATGAACTGACCCCGCAGGCGCGCAAGGCACTTGGCCGGTTCGTCGGCGATGTCGCGCGCTGGCGCGATATGGCGCGCGACCTACCGCACCCGGAACTGGCGCGGCAGATCCTCGACGAGAGCGGCTATACCGCGATGTATCAGGCCGAGAAATCGACCGAAGCGGCGGGACGGCTGGAGAATCTGACCGAGCTGGTGCGCGCGATGGAGGAATATGAGAGCCTCGGCGCGTTCCTCGAGCATGTCAGCCTGGTCATGGACAATGAGGCGACGCGCGAGGACCCCAAGGTGACGATCATGACGATCCACGCCGCCAAGGGACTGGAGTTCGACACGGTTTTCCTCGCCGGTTGGGAGGAAGGGCTATTCCCGTCGCAGCGTTCGCTGGACGAAGGCGGCACGCGCTCGCTGGAGGAGGAGCGCCGGCTCGCCTATGTCGCGATCACGCGCGCGCGGCGACGCGCGACGATCCTCCACGCCGCCAACCGCCGCATCTATGGCCAGTGGACCAGTTCGATCCCGTCGCGCTTCGTCGGTGAACTGCCACCACACCATATCGAGAGCGAGACCAGCATGTCGGGCGGCGAGAGCCTGTGGCGCGCGAACTGGTCCGAACGCGCCGACCCGTTCGCCGACGTGGCGCGCGGCACGGGACGTGGTCCGGGGTGGCAGCGCGCGGCGGGCGCGCTGGGTTCGAGGCCCGGCGGCGAATGGTCGAGCCGTACCTTCACCCGCGAACCGACACGGATCGTCGAAAGCCGCAGTTCGGCGGTCAGCCTGGGCAACAAGGGCCGCAGCGACCTGTCGACGGGGCAGCGCGTGTTCCACCAGAAGTTCGGCTATGGCATCATTGCGGAAATCGAGGGCAACAAGCTGGAAATCGACTTCGAACAGGCGGGCCGCAAGCGCGTGATGGACAGCTTCGTCAGCGTGGGGTGAGCGGCGTTTTGTGCGCGCCGCGCGTTGACGCGCGCGAAGGAGCGCTGCCGATGTCCGAAACCGCCGACAAGACCGATCCCGCGCTTTGGGAGAAGGTGCAGGATGAGGTCACCGTCGGGGCGAAAGGCGGCGTGATGGGGCAATGGTCGGCGCGCCAGGCGCAGATGGCGGTCACCGGGTACACGGTGCGGCGATGGCTACAAGGGTGCGAGAAACGAGGATAACTCGCTCCATCGATGGGCCGGGAGGCGTGGGGTACGAAGTCCGGCAAGCGCAGCGGTGAGGCGGGCCCGCGCGATCTGCCCAAGGCGGCGCGCGCGGCGCTGTCGGATGCGGACTAGGCCCGAACCACCGCGAAGAAGCGCACGGATACCAGGAAGGGCAGCAATCCTCCGCCCAGCCGGGTGACGTGGCGAACAAGACCCGGGTCCATCGCGACCATCGCAACCGCGATCAATTCTATGCCGAGGCGAAGAAGCGCAACATTGTCGGACACTCGCGGATGACGAAGGCCGAGCTGCTGGACGTGCTCGCTTGATGACGACCGACGGGCTTGGGCTGAAAAGACGGGGCAGCCGCGCGGCTGCCCCATAGTTCAGGGAATAGCCGGGCGAGGGGGCTGCCCGGTCATGCGACGTCCGCCAGGGGAGCGACGTCACCCGGCCTGTCTAGCGCGGCGACATTGCTGTCTTGTGTCGGTGCACCACACTTTGATGGCTGAGTGGCAGAAATTCCGGCGTTGACGAACGAGGTACCGCGGTTGGAAAGGGGCGCATGTCCGCATCCTCCACGATTATGGCCGGCGCCGCGTCACACCGCCGCATCCTGTTGGCCAGCCTGGTCGGCACGTCGGTCGAATTCTACGACTTCTACATCTACGCGACCGCCGCCTCGCTGGTGTTCGGGCCGTTGTTCTTCCCGGCTGGGGATCCATCCGCGCAGCTGTTGGCGGCCTATGCCAGTCTGGCGGTGGCGTTCTTTGCGCGGCCGGTGGGCGCTTGGGCGTTCGGCCATTACGGCGACCGCATCGGGCGCAAGTCGACATTGGTCGCCAGCCTGCTGCTGATGGGCGGCTCGACCCTGGCCATCGCGTTCCTGCCCACCTATGCGCAGGCCGGCTATCTCGCCCCGGCGCTGTTGTGCGCCTTGCGCTTCGGACAGGGTTTCGGACTGGGCGGCGAGTGGGGCGGTGCTGCGTTGCTGGCGGTGGAGAATGCACCACCGGGCAAGCGTGGCCGCTATGGCATGGTCCCGCAACTGGGTGCGCCGGTCGGCTTCATCGCCGCGAACGGCCTGTTCCTGGTGCTGGGGCTGGTCATGACACCAGCGCAGTTCCTGGCGTGGGGGTGGCGCATTCCGTTCGTCCTGTCGATCGTGTTGGTGGGGCTCGGGCTCTGGGTGCGGCTCAAGATCACCGAGACACCCGCCTTCGCCCGCGTGCTGGAAGAGGGTCCGCCGCCGCAGGTGCCGATGGGCGAACTGTTGCGCGATCACTGGCGCGCCGCGCTCGGCGGAACGCTCGGGGCCGTCGCCTGCTTCGCGGTCTATTATCTCGCGACCGCCTTTACGCTGGGGTATGCGGTGACTCGGCTGGGCATCGATCGTGAGACGGTCCTGGCGATGCAGTTGGGCGCGATCCTGTTCATGGCCGCCGGTATCGTGCTATCCGGCATTTGGGCGGACCGCAGTTCCCCGCAGCATGTCCTGAAATGGGGATGCGTGGGCGCGGTCGTCGCAGGGTTCGTGCTCGCCCCCGGCCTGGGATCGGGTTCGCTGCCGCTGATGTTCGCCAGCCTTGCCTTCGCGCTGTTCGTAATGGGGTTCGTCTATGGCCCGCTGGGCGCATGGTTGCCGGGGCTGTTCCCGGCGCGGGTGCGCTACACGGGGGTCAGTCTGGCGTTCAACATGGCGGGGATCATCGGTGGCGGGCTGACCCCCGTGGCGGCGGAAGCGCTGACGCGGCGCGGGGGATTGCCGTTGGTGGGGGGCTATCTCGCGACGATGTCGCTGCTCAGTCTGGCGGCGTTGCTGGCGATGCGAAAGCCTATGCGCGCCTGAGCAGCATCAACCGCGCGCGACCGTGGGTACGGTCGGCGTCCACCACGAAGCCGGATGGCGCGTCGCCCTCGCCCTTCGCCGTTTCGATCGATACCCAGGTGGCAGGACCGATCCAGCCAAGCCGCGCCAGCTTGTCTGCCGCGACCGCGCCGGCTCCGGTGGTATAGGGCGGGTCCATCATCACGATGTCGAGAGGCGCCCGCGCCGGTCCAAGCGCCAGCACCGACGCCGCGCGCACATCGGCCCCGGTCGCGCCGAGCTTTGCGATATTGGCGCGGAGTGCGTCCAGGGCAGCCTTGTCCTGTTCGACGAACAGGCATGATGCCGCGCCACGCGACAGCGCCTCAAGACCCAAAGCGCCAGAGCCGGCGAACAGGTCGGCCACCGACAACCCCTCGAAACTGCCGACGCGGCTGGCGAGCATTGAGAACAATGCCTCACGCGTGCGATCGGCGGTCGGGCGGGTGGCGTCGCCCTTTGGCGCGACCAGCGGGCGGCCGCGCCACGTTCCGGCGATGATCCTCACTTACGCCCCCGCGGCCTGGTCGTCGCCTTGGGCTTGGGTTTGGCCCAGCCGGGTTTGCGCTTGATCTGGGCGGGACGCGTCGCCGTGGCGGGCACATCGACCACCGGCGCCGGTGGTGTCTTGGCGGGGACCGGATCCCGAACCGGTGAAGCGACGCGAGGCTGAGCCTTGGCGGAGCGGGTCGGCGGGGCAGCGCGTTGCTCCCCCAAGCGGTTCGGCGCCGGCCGTCGTACCGGGGCGCGCCGAGCGCCGCCGACGCTGACATCCTGCACCGGCTCGCGCAGCTTCGGCGCGGCCTTCAGCGTCTGGCGGAACGCGATGAGGTCGGCGACGCGGACCTCGCCGATATCCCCGACCGGCAGATCGCCGAGTACGAACGGGCCGTAACGGGTCCGGATCAACCGGCTGACGCGCAGCCCGAGATGCTCCAGAACGCGACGCACCTCACGGTTCTTGCCCTCGCGCAAGGTCATCTCGATCCAGACGTTCGCGCCGGTCCGTCGCTCCAGGTTCGCGTCGATCGGGCCGTAGCGGATGCCGTCGATCTCCACGCCGTGGATCAACTCCTCGAGCTGCTCCTGACTGACCTGACCGTAGGCGCGCGCGCGATAGCTGCGCTCCACCCCCGTGACGGGAAGCTCAAGCTGGCGCTTCAATCCGCCGTCGGTGGTCATCAGCAGCAGCCCCTCGGTATTGAGGTCGAGCCGCCCGACCGGCACCAGCCGCGGAAGATCCTTCGGCAGGCGGTCGTAGATCGTCGCGCGACCGGCGGGATCGCGTTCGGCGGTCAGAACGCCGGTCGGCTTGTGGAACAGGAACAGCCGCGTCGGCTCGGCGGCGGCGACGGGGTTTCCGTCGACCGTGACGCCATCGAGCGAGGGCAGGACGGTGGCGGCGGTGTCGAGCACCACGCCGTCCTTCGCCACACGACCCTCGACGATCATGCGTTCGACCTCGCGCCGGGACGCGACGCCGGCGCGGGCGAGCAGTTTGGCGATGCGGTGCGAGGATCGTTCGTCGGCCATATGGAAGCGCTTAGCGGATCGCGAACGAAGATGCGGGAAATAATTGCACGGTGTCGAGTTTGGAAGGCGAGGGTGGCAGCAGCGAGACGGTACATGTTGTTCGGACGGCGGGAACGAACGATCGAGAAGCTGCTGGTGGTGGAGGACGAGCCGCTTGTGGCGTTCGACACCGAGCACATGCTGAGCGAGCAGGGCTTCGATGTGGTGGCGACGGTCGACCGGGTCGCGCATGCCGTGCATCTGATTGACAATGGTGCGGCGATCGATCTGGTGCTGGCGGATGTCCGGCTGGCCGACGGGACCGGGCTGGATGTCGCACGCGCCGCCTCGGCGCGGGGGATTCCAGTGTTGTTCGTAACGGGCGCATGTCCGCCCGAGGCGAAGGATGTCGCGATCGGTTGCTTGACCAAACCTTATACGCAGCGAGCGCTGCTGGACGCGATCGGGGCTATCGAAACGACGGTCGAAGGCAAGATGCCGCCGAAGTTGCCGGGGGGATTGCGGCTCTTCGGCGCCGCCGCCGGCTGATCGCCGGATCGTACAGGCTTACGCCGCGCCATTTTCACGCTAAGTCCGCCAGAAGCTTTTGAGAGGCGGAGGATTGATGGCGGCGCGGGCGGATGGAAGGACATGGGTGGACGGCGTGCGTCCGTATCTTGAGCGAGGCCCGCTGGCGGCCTTCGCGCTCGGTGTCTCATCGGGCTTCCCCTATGCGATGATCGCCGCGACGCTGACGACGCGATTGGCGCAGGACGGCATCGACAAGAAAACCGTCACTGCCTTCAGCCTCGCGTTCCTCGTCTACAACATCAAGTTTCTGTGGGCCTGGGTGGTCGACGGCGTACGGCTGCCCGTGATCGGACGGCTGGGGCAGCGCGTGTCGTGGCTGATCTTCGCGGGACTGTTGGTGATCGCGGCGGTCGCCAACCTCGCGCTTGCCGATCCGCGTGCCAGCATCGCGGCGACCGCCACAGCCGCCGTACTGGTGGGGATCGCCGGATCGACGTTCGATGTGGTGATCGACGCGTATCGGATCGAGATCCTGGAACCGCGTCAACTGGGCGTCGGATCGGGCATGAGCCAATATGGCTGGCGGATCGGCTCGGCGGGGGCGGCGTCGCTCGCGCTGGTCGTCGCGGCGCGATACGGGTGGGAGGCCGCGTATCTCTCCACCGCCGCGCTCGCGCTCCCCGCGATCCTCGCCGGGTTGATCATCGGAGAGCCGCGCCGCCACCGCGAGCCGCAGCAGCGCGCCGGCCTGTCGGCGGCGGTCGCGGCGATCTGGCGCCCGTTCGTGCAATTCTTCGCGCGGCCCGGCGCCGTCGTCGTGCTGGCGTTCATCCTGATCCACAAGATCGGCGACACGCTGGGCCAGCTGGTGTTGCGGCTGCTGCTCGACGATCTGAAGTTCAGCAATGATGAGATCGCGCTCTATGATGTCGGCGTCGGCTTCTGGGCCTATCTGATCGGCATCTTCATCGGGGGGGCGCTCTATGCCCGGCTGGGACTGAAACGATCGGTGCTGATCAGCCTGATCCTGATGGCGTTGTCGAACGCCAGCTTCGCTCTGCTGGCGGCGGCCGGGCATAGCAACGAAGGGCTGGCCGGCGCGATGATGTTCGAGAACATCGCCTCCGGAATTGGTGGCGTGACGGTCGTCGCCTATTTCTCGGCATTGTGCGACCTGCGCTTCACCGCCGCGCAATATGCGCTGATTTCTGCGGCGGCGAGCGTGGTCGGGCGGGTCGTGACCGGCACGACGGCGGGTGCGATCGTCGAGCGCGTCGGGTTCGTGAACTTTTATCTGCTGACGGTGGTCGTCGCACTGCCGGGTATCGCGTTGTTCTGGTGGATGAGCCGCTCCGGCCTCGTCGATCGCTCGGTGGGCAGCGCCGGAACCGAGGGGCCCGGCGATGCGCGGGACGGGGCGAGCGGTTAGAGGACGACCGGCCGCCCCTCGTCGGCGAAGGCGGTGGCGACCGCCGCCGCGCTGGCGAGGACGCCATCGACATGGCGCTGGCCCAGCAGATCCTGCATCAGCAGGCGCGCGCTGTCGGGTCGGATCTCGACCCGCGCGAGGATCGCGAGCAGCACCTGCTCCGACGCGGTCATGCGCGCGCAGCAACATGGCGCGATCGAGATCGCGGCGGCGGCATGGGCCGCCATGTCCGCCATCAGCCCACGCATCAACGTCAACGGCCGACGGAACGCCTCTCCGAACATCGTAAACATCGCATGCGCCGCCCGCGCGTCGGAAAGGCCGTTCGCTCCCATTCGCCGCATGGCGAACAACAGGACGCGCGCGCTCGGGCATTCGGGCAAAGCGTGCGGAAGAACGGTGATGGTCGTGGCGGCAGCGGGAAGCTGGGTCATGAGCAGGCGACTCCTCTTACACCCGCAAGGTCGCCTGTCCGCTATTGCAAGTCAATCGCATATTTCCGTCATTCCGGCAGTTCGTCGTTCGCCTTCAGCACCTCACCGGCGAGATAGAGCGATCCCGCGATCAATATCGTGCGTGACGAACCCGGTGCTCTGGCCAGCATCGTCAGCGCCGATCGGACCGAATCCGCCGGGAGGGCAGTGGAAATACCCAGCGTCGCCGCGATCCTTGCGAGATCGTCGGGATGGTGATGATCGTGTCCCGGGACCGGCAGGGCGATCAACCGTCCGACCCGCGACGCGATCGGAGCGAGCACCCCGGCCACGTCCTTGTTCGCCAGCATCCCCAGGATTACCGCCAGCGGCCGATCACCGTCCGCCGGCACAATCCGGTCGAGCGCCGCGCCGATCGCCGCGCCGGCGGACGCGTTGTGCCCGCCGTCCAGCCAGATCGACGCGCCCGGCACCAGCGCGGTCAGCGGGCCATCGCCTAGCCGCTGCAAGCGCGCCGGCCAGCGCGCGCCGCGCGCCGCCGTGGCGATCGCGGCGTCGGAGACCGGCACCTGCCGCTGGTGCCGGAGCATCGCGGTGGCGAGAGCGAGATTGGCGGCCTGATGCGCGCCGGGAAGCGACGGCAGCGGCAGGTCGAGCGGGCCAGCGGCATCGGCGTACCGGATCAGGTCACGGTCGCGATCGACATGGTAGCGCCACGCGATCTCCTCGACCATGAGCGGCGCACCGGCCCGACGCGCCGTTCCGGCGATGACCGCGGCGATCGCATCGGGATAGCGCATCGTGACCAGCGGCACGCCGGCCTTGGCGATGCCGGCCTTCTCGCCTGCGATCGCCTCCAGGGTGTCGCCCAGGAACGCCTGGTGATCGATCCCCAGCGCGGCGATGCCGCATACCGCCGGCGCCGGCAGGACGTTCGTCGCATCGAGCCGCCCGCCCAGACCGACTTCGATCACGCAGGCCTCCGCCGGCACGCGGGAAAAGGCGAGGAAGGCGGCGGCGGTCGTGATCTCGAAGAAACTCGCGCCGACATCCCCGCCCGCGTCGAGAACCTCGGCCAGCAACGGGGCCAGCGCGTCGTCCGCGATCAACCGCCCGGCGAGGCGTATACGCTCGTTGAAGCGGACGAGGTGCGGGCTGGTATAGGCGTGGACGCGATATCCCGCCGCTTCGAGCGCCGCGCGAAGATAGGCGCAGGTCGATCCCTTGCCATTGGTGCCCGCGACATGGAACACCGGCGGCAGGCGGCGGTGCGGATCACCCAGCCGCGCCAGCAGCCGCGTGATCCGCTCCAGCCCCAGCACGTCGGCACCGGGCGACAGCCGCCACAGTCGGTCGAGCTGCGCTTGCACCGCCGCATCGGCGGAAACGGCGTGATCGGCCATGACGGTCCTGCCAGCCCGCCAGCGTGCCGGTCAGGCCGCCTTGCGCTCGGCGCAGAGGTAGCCGATCACGGTCGCCAGCCGCTCGCGCAGTTCACGGCGGTGCACGACCATGTCGATCAGCCCATGTTCCAGATAATATTCGCTGGTCTGGAAATCGTCGGGCAGCTTCTCGCGAATCGTGTTCTCGATCACCCGCCGCCCGGTGAAGGCCAACGTCGCCTTCGGCTCGGCGATATGCACGTCGCCCAGCATCGCGTAGGCGGCCATCACGCCACCGGAGGTCGGATCGGTCAGCACGACGATATAGGGCAGCCCGGCGTCATGGAGCATCTGGATCGCCACGGTGCTGCGCGGCATCTGCATCAGGCTGAGGATGCCTTCCTGCATCCGCGCGCCGCCCGAGGCGGTGAAGACGATGAACGGCGCGCGATCCTTGATCGCGGTTTCCACGCCCTGGATGAACGCCTCTCCGACCGCCTGGCCCATCGAGCCGCCCATGAAGGCGAAGTCCTGGACGCCGATGACGACGCGCTGCCCGGCGATCGTGCCCCGCGCGTTGACGAACGCGTCCTGTTCCCCGGTGCTGGTGCGCGCCGCCTTCAGGCGATCCGCATACCGCTTCGAATCGCGGAACTTCAGCGGATCCTCGCTGGATCGCGGGGCGGGGAGCACATCGACGCTGTCGTCGTCGAGCAGCTGCGCGAACCGCTCCGACGGACCGATCCGCTCGTGATGATCGCAGGTCGGGCAGACGTAGAGGTTCTCGGCCAGTTCCTTGGTGAAGACCATCGTTCCGCACCCCTTGCACTTGTGCCAGAGATGATCGGGGGTCTGTGCCTTCGCGGCACCGGGAACGATCCCCGACAGCGCGTTGCGGACGTTGCTGAGCCAGCTCATGCCGAAACCTTTCGAGCGTCGGCGAGCGCCGCCGACAGCGATTGTACGTAGGCCGCGACCGGGGCCGCGGCGGCGGTGCCATGATCGGCGACGATCTCGACGATCGCCGAGCCGACGACCACGCCGTCCGCGACCCGCCCGATCGCGCGCGCCTGATCCGGGGTGCGCACGCCGAAGCCGACCACGACCGGCAGGTCGGTCGCGCCCTTCAGCCGCGCCACGGCTTCCTCGATCGAGGATTGCTGCGCCTGTTGCTTGCCGGTGATCCCGGCGACCGACACGTAATAGACGAACCCGCCCGCGCCGTTCAGCACCGTCCCCAGCCGCGTACCCACCGTCGTCGGGGTAGCCAGCCGGATCAGATCGATGCCGGCGTTGCGCAACGCCGGTCCGAGCGCATCGTCCTCCTCGGGCGGCACGTCGACGCAGATCACGCCATCGACCCCCGCGTCGCGCAGCGCATCGGCGAACCATTCCGGCCCGCGCCGCAGCATCGGATTGGCATAGCCCATCAGGACGAGCGGCGTGAGTGGATGGCGCGCACGAAAATCCTTTGCGATCCGCAGGATATCGGCCGTCGTTACGCCGCCTTCGAGCGCGCGGATGTTGGCCGCCTGGATCGCCGGGCCGTCCGCCATCGGATCGGTGAAGGGCATTCCCAACTCGATCACGTCCGCACCGCCCTCGACCAGCGCGTCGAGGATCGCGGGGGTGGCGGCGACCGACGGATCGCCGGCCGTGACGAAGCAGACCAGCGCCGGGCGATCGGCGATGAAGGCGTCGGACAGGCGGGTCAAATCTGCACTCCCAACGCTTCGGCGACGGTGAAGATATCCTTGTCGCCGCGACCGCACAGATTGGCGAGGATGATCGAATCGCTCTGCATTTCCTTGGCCTTGCGGGCGACCGCGGCGATGGCGTGCGAGGGTTCGAGCGCGGGGATGATCCCCTCCACCCGACACAGCAGCTGGAAGGCGTCGAGCGCCTCGCGATCGGTGACGGCGGTGTAATCGACGCGGCCGCTGTCCTTCAGCCACGCATGTTCCGGCCCGATTCCGGGATAGTCGAGCCCGGCCGAGATGGAATGCGCCTCGGCGATCTGCCCGTCGTCGTCCTGCAACAGATAGGTCTTGTTGCCGTGGAGCACGCCGGGGAAACCGCCGGCGAGGCTGGCGGCATGTTTCGCCTCCAGCCCTTCGCCTGC
Source organism: Sphingomonas endophytica (assembly GCF_001476895.1). Lineage (GTDB taxonomy): Bacteria > Pseudomonadota > Alphaproteobacteria > Sphingomonadales > Sphingomonadaceae > Sphingomonas > Sphingomonas endophytica_A. Next base: position 108,784 of record NZ_LDTB01000001.1, read on the forward strand.
CGCCTCGACGCCCAGCATCTTCACGTCGCGATCGTCGAGGAACGGGTGGAACAGCCCGATCGCGTTCGATCCGCCGCCGATCGCGGCGACCAGCAGGTCGGGCAGCCGCCCGGTGCGGTCGAGCAATTGCGCACGCGCCTCACGCCCGATCACGCTCTGGAAATCGCGCACCAGCTCCGGGTAGGGGTGCGGGCCGGCGGCGGTGCCGATGATGTAGAAGGTGTCGTGGACGTTGGCGACCCAGTCGCGCAACGCCTCGTTCATCGCATCCTTCAGCGTTCGCGCGCCGCTTTCCACCGCCCGCACCTCGGCGCCGAGGAGCTTCATGCGGAACACGTTCGGCTGCTGCCGCTCGACGTCCTTGGCGCCCATGTAGATCACGCAGGGCAGGCCGAAGCGCGCGCAGACGGTCGCGGTCGCGACACCATGCTGCCCCGCGCCCGTCTCCGCGATGATCCGCGTCTTGCCCATGCGGATCGCGAGCAGGATCTGCCCGATGCAATTGTTGATCTTGTGCGCGCCGGTGTGGTTCAACTCGTCGCGCTTGAACCAGACCTGCGCGCCCATTCCCGCCGGCGCGCCATCGCGCAGCGTCTCGGTCAGCCGCTCCGCATAATAGAGCGGCGAGGGGCGGCCGACATAATGTTCGAGCAGGTCGTCGAACTGCGCGGCAAAGGCCGGATCCTCCTTGGCGGCGCGATATTCACGCTCCAGGTCGAGGATCAGCGGCATCAGCGTCTCGGCGACATAGCGGCCGCCATAAGGGCCGAAATGACCGCGCTCGTCGGGATAGGCCCGGAAGGAATTGGGTGCGTTCATGATGCGGAAACCCGTTGCAGGAAGGCGGCGATCTTGTCCATGTCCTTGACGCCCGGCGCGCTCTCCACGCCCGACGATACATCGACCAGCGGCGCGCCGGTCCGTGCGATCGCCTCCGCCACGTTGGCGACGTCGAGACCGCCGGACAAGGCCCAGGGGAGCGGATGGCGGAAGCCGCGCAGCACCTCCCAGTCGAACCGCACGCCCATTCCGCCCGGCAGCGCCGCGCCTTCGGGCGTCTTGGCATCGTAGAGCAGGCGGTCGGCCGCGCCGACGAAGCCCGGCGCGCCGTCGAGATCGGCGCGCGTCTTCACCGCGATCGCCGCCCATGCCTGCGCGCGCGAGAGGCCGCGACAATGCGCGACGCGTCCGGGCGTGGTCTTGTGAAGCTGGACGACATCGAGTCCGCCGGCCGCCACCGAGGCCATCAGGAGGTCGTCGTCGGGATCGACGAACACGCCGACCTTGCGGACATGATCCGGCACGCGCGCGGCCAGCCCGGCGAGTCGATCGAGGCCAAGGTGCCGGGGCGAGGGCGGGAAGATGACGAAGCCGACATGGCTCGCGCCTCCGGCGATGGCGGCATCGAGCGTCGCGGCGGTGGACAGGCCGCAGATCTTGGCGGTGACGGGCATGGCGCGGCCTTAGCGTATCATGACGAGGAGCCAAGCCGTTCGTGATCGAACGGCCGTCATTGCGACCCCGGCGCAGGCCGGGTGAAGCAATCCAGCGCCGGATCAGGACGCCCTGGATTGCTTCGCTACGCTCGCAATGACGAATAGCGCCTACAAAGTGGCGACGATCGCGCGCGCGGCGGCGTCGGGGTCTTCGGCCTGGGTGATCGGGCGGCCGATCACCAGCATCGACGCACCCGCGTCGATCGCGGCGCGCGGGGTGACGACGCGCTTCTGGTCGCCGACCGCGCCGTCCGCCAGGCGGACGCCGGGAACGACGAAGTACCCCTTCGGCCATGCCTGATGCGCGGACTTCACCTCCGCACCCGAGCAGACGATCCCGTCCAGACCGGCCTCCCGCGCCAGATCCGACAGGCGCAACACATGGTCGTGCGCGCTGCCCGACACGCCGGTCGCGGCGAGATCGCCGTCATCGAGACTGGTCAGCATCGTGACCGCGACCACCTTGGTCGATGGGTGGGCGGCGGCCTTCGCATCTTCCAGCATCGCGCGACCGCCACTGGCGTGCACGGTCAGCACGGCGGGGGCGAGCGGGGCGAGCGACTGCACCGCCTTCGCCACGGTGTTGGGGATGTCGTGCAGCTTCAGGTCGAGGAAGACCGGCAGGCCGATCTCCTCCATGGCGCGCACGCCGGCCGGGCCATGCGCGCAGAAGAATTCCAGTCCCAGCTTGATCCCGCCGACATGGTGGCGGACGCGCTGCGCCAGCAGGCGCGCGCGTTCCAGATCGGGCGTGTCGATCGCGACGAAGATACGATTGCCCATCATGCCGCTCCGGTCGGGACAGGGGGAGTGACCGGGTCGGTCGGGGTGATCGGGGTGACGGGTTCCGGCCCGCGCGCCGCCGCGAGCGCGCTCTCCATCGCGCGCTCGGCCGCGGTCAGTCGCTGGCGCAGGCGGAAGCGGGCCCAGCGCTGGTAGACCAGCGTCGGCAGGAAACCGAGGAGAAAGGTGGCCAGCAGAAGCAGCGGCAGGTTCACCTCGGCGACCAGGCCGCCGAACAGCTTGATCGACACGTTGGTCCAGTTGCCGAAGGTGAACACGGCGGCGACGAAGGCGAGCAGGCACCAGAACAGGATCTTCAGAAACTGCATGGCCGGCACGCTAGCAGGGTCGGCGGGTTTTGCCAGCCTCGTGGCTCATTCGGGGAGTGTCGCTTTGGGAAAGCCGCCCCATACCGCATCGTAATCGAGCTGCGATGTCGGCGAGGTCGTCGCCCATCGGGTGGTGCGCACGACATGCCGGGTCTCGAACATGAAGGCCATCGTTCCGTCAATTCTGACCGGTTTCAAGTCACTTCCGACGGCCTTCTCATAGCTGGCCTGATCCGGGCCATGGCCGTTCATCTGGTTGTGGAGGCTGGCGCCGCCGGGCACGAAGCCGCCGCCTTCCTTGGCATCATAGGCGCCGGCGATCAGACCCATGAACTCGCTCATGACGTTGCGATGGAACCACGGCGGGCGGAACGTCCCCTCCGCCACCATCCAGCGCGGCGGGAAGATCACGACATCGCAATTGGCGGTGCCGGGCGTGTCGCTCGGGCTGGTCAGGACGGTGAAGATCGACGGATCGGGATGATCGTACGACACGGTGTTGATCGTGTTGAAGCGTGTCAGATCATAGCGATAGGGGGCAAGGTTGCCATGCCATGCGACCACGTCGAACGGCGAATGGTCGAGCGTCGTCTGCCACAGGCCACCCTGGAATTTCTGGACGACGGTGCAGGGGCGGTCGCGATCCTCGAACCACGCCACCGGCACCTCGAAATCGCGCGGATTGGCGAGCCCGTTCGCGCCGATCGGCCCGAGATCGGGAAGCCGAAACGCCGCACCATAGTTTTCGCAGACGTACCCTCGCGCGCGTCCCCCGCGGAGTGTGACGCGGAATCGCACACCGCGCGGGATCACCGCGATCTGGAGCGGGGCGACGTCGAGCCGGCCCATCTCGGTGTCGATCGCCAGCGCGCCCTCCTGCGGCACGATCAGCAGTTCGCCGTCCGCGGAGAAGAAGGCGCGATCCATGTCGGCGGTCGCGGCGTAGAGGTGGATGCCGACGCCGGTCTGGTCGGCGACGCTGCCTGTGCCGCCATAGGTGATGAGACCGTCGACCCAGTCGGTCGGCGTGTCGGGCCACGGGAGCGGGTCCCAGCGCAGGCGATTGGGGGACGGGGGCGTGTCGAAGGGGGCGGATTGGAGATGCGGTGCGCCGTGGTACGGCGTGAAGGCGGGGTGCTGCGCGGTCGGGCGCAGGCGGTAGAGCCAGGTGCGCCGATTTTCGTGCCGGGGCGCGGTGAAGGCGGTGCCGGAGAGTTGTTCGGCATAGAGGCCGAACGGCACCTTCTGCGGAGAGTTGCGGCCGATCGGCAACGCGCCCGGCACCGCCTCGGTCGAGACGTGGTTGCCGAAGCCGGGGAGGTAGCGGGAGGCGTCGGTCACGGTTCTCTCTCCTGTTGCAACCGGCTGTCTTGTCGACGTGTCGGGAGGCTTCAACCCGCCGGGGCGTCGGACCCGGCAAAGCCGGGGCCTATGCCCCGGCTTGCCGTGCCGGCCGGGCGCGGGCGCGCAGATGCCTGCGCGCGTTTGGTGGACGCTTAGGCGTCCACCTTCACCACGCCGCGCCGGATCTGATCCAGTTCGATGCTCTCGAACAACGCCTGAAAATTGCCGTTTCCGAAGCCCTGATTGCCCTTGCGCTGGATGATCTCGAAGAAGATCGGCCCGACCATGTTCTCGGTAAAGATCTGGAGCAGGATACCTTCGTCGCCGACGTTGCCGTCGATCAGGATGCGGTTCTTCTTCAGCCGCTCCAGATCCTCACCGTGGCCGGGCACGCGCTTGTCGACCAGTTCGTAATAGGTCTCGATCGTGTCCTGCAACCGCACGCCGCGTGTGCGCAGTTTCTCGACCGTCTCGTAGATGTCGTCGGTGGTCAGCGCGAGGTGCTGGATACCCTCGCCGTTATATTCGCGGATGAACTCCTCGATCTGCGAGGTTTCGTCCTTGCTCTCGTTCAGCGGGATGCGGATCGCCATGTCGGGGGCGATCATCGCCTGGCTGAACAGGCCGGTCGCCTTGCCCTTGATATCGAAAAACTTCTGTTCCTCGAATCCGAACAGCCGGCCGTAGAAGCTCGACCAGGTCCGCATCTCGCCGCGGCGGACATTGTGGGTCAAATGGTCGAGGATATCGAGGCCGACGTTGTTCTCCTCCGCCGCCTCGCGCCAGCCGGGGACTTCCTCCCAGTCGGCGTACAGGTCCGCGCCCGCCTTCACGAGATAGAGGTAGCTGCCGCCGATCCCCTCGATCGGATAGCTGCCGTCGCCCAGCGTGCCCGTTGCGGCGTCGACGGCGGTCGCGCCCTCGGCGAGCGCATGGTCATAGGCCGCCTTCGGGTCGGCGACGCGGAACGCCATGCCGCTCGCCGACGGGCCGTGGAGCGCACGGAAGTCGGCGGCCTGGCCGGTCGGCTCGCGATTCAGCAACAGGTTGATGCGGCCCTGCACGTAGCGGGTCACCTGCTTCGTCGGGTGACGATGCGATGCGACGAAGCCCATTTGCTCGAACTGTCCCGCCAGCGTGTCGGGGTCGGGCGAGGTGAACTCGCAGAACTCGAAACCGGCGAGGCCCAGCGGGTTGGTGGGGTCGGTCATGGTCTTGGCCTTTCAGGTGATGGGGTTCAGCCGCGCGCGTGCGCTTGCGTGCCACGTGTGAAGACGCGGTCGTCGGGCAGGATCGTCTCCGGGTCGTGATCCGGCTGGCCTTCCAGCTCGGCATAAAGGGGCGCGAAATTGGTGTTGAGCGTCTGGTCGAGCAGGTCGTCGAAACTGTCGATGACGAAGTAGCTCTGCTGGAAATCGTCGATCCGGTAGCGGGTGCGCATCACGCGGCGGAGGTCGAAGCCGATCCGGTTGGGCGACGGATCATCGAGCGCGAAGATCGATTCGGAACGCGACGACACGATGCCGGCGCCGAACAGCGCAAGGTCATCGCCGGAACGGACCAGCCCGAACTCGACCGTGTACCAGTAAAGCCGCGAAAGCCGGTCGATCGCCCCCATCGCCGCGGCGCGCTGCCCGCCCTGACCATAGGCCTGCATGTAATCGGCGAAGACCGGATGCGCGAGCAGCGGGACATGCCCGAAGACGTCGTGGAAGACGTCCGGCTCCTGCAGGTAATCGAGCTGGTCGGGTCGGCGGATGAAGTTGCCCGAGACGAAGCGGCGGTTGGCGAGGTGATCGAAGAACACGTCGTCGGGGACGAGGCCGGGGACCGCCACGACCTGCCATCCGGTCGCCTTCATCAGCCGGTCGGACAATTCCTCGAAATCGGGGATGCCGGGTCTGGAGAGGCGGAGGACGTCGAGTCCCGCCATGAATTCCGGCGTGACCCGACCCGGCAGCATCTCCACCTGCCGCGCGAACAGCGTGTCCCAGGTGGCATGGTCCTCTGGCGTGTACGCGTCCCACCCCTGCGGGATCGTCCAGTCGGCGGCGGCCTCCGGAGGGCGGGTGAGTGCTGCGTCTGCCATGCGAGGACGATGGCAGATGTGCGTGAGCGGCGCTTATCAGATTCGCGGGCTTTTGCCCTGTCGGTGAAGAATGTTTATCACTATGGCAGGCATCATGAAACAGGCCGTTCACCTCGACCCGATCGATCGCCGTATCGTCTCAGCGTTGCAAGCCGATGGAACGCTCAGCAACGCCGACCTCGCGCAATCGGTCGGCGCGTCCCCCGCGTCGTGCTGGCGGCGGGTGAAGGCGCTGGAGGCGGCGGGCGTGCTGACGGGCACGGTGCGGCTGGTCGATCCGGTCGCGGTCGGGCGCGGGGTCAACGTGCTGTGCAACGTGCGGATGCGCAGCCACGCGATCGAGGCGCGGCAGGATTTCGAGCGCTTCGTCGACGGGCGGCCGGAGATCGTCGAGAGCTTCTCGATGTCGGGGGAATGGGACTATCTGCTGCGGATCGTCGTGGCGGACGTCAGCGATTACAATCACTTCCTGATGCAGGTGATGCTCGGGCACCCGTCGGTGGCGGGGGCGTCGTCGCACTTCGCGCTGTCGATGACGAAATATACGACCGCGTTGCCGGTGTGATCGTCATTGCGAGCGTGGCGAAGCAGTCCAGTCACTGACCTAGACGCCCCGGATTGCTTCGCTGCGCTCGCAATGACGGGATGGTGTCAGGCCGCCAGCCATTCCGCCAGCGCGATGCGGGCGCGGTCGGTGTACATCTTCTTGCGGTCGGCCTTCTTGGTGCGGCCGGGGATCGGCGGGAAGAGCCCGAAGTTGACGTTCATCGGCTGATAGCTGTCCGCCTCCGCGCCGCCGGTGATGTGCGACAGCAGCGCCCCCAGCGCCGTCTCGACCGGCGGCGGGGTCAGCGTCGCGCCACGCAGCTCCGCCGCCGCGAAACGCCCGGCGAGCAGCCCGATCGCCGCGCTCTCGATATAGCCCTCGCACCCGGTGATCTGCCCGGCGAAGCGGACGTTTGGGCGCGAACGGAGCCGCAACGTCGCGTCCAGCAGCTCCGGCGAGCGCAGGAAGGTGTTGCGGTGCAGGCCGCCCAGCCGTGCGAACTCGGCCTTCTCCAGCCCCGGAATGGTGCGGAAGATGCGCACCTGCTCGGCATGCTTCAGCTTGGTCTGGAAACCGACGATGTTCCAGAGCGTGCCGAGCGCATTATCCTGCCGCAACTGCACGCACGCATAGGGCCAGCGTCCGGTGCGCGGATCGTCGAGACCGACGCCCTTCATCGGGCCGAAGCGCGGCGTGTCGATCCCACGTTCCGCCATCACCTCGATCGGCATACAGCCCTCGAAATAGGGCACATTTTCCCACTCGCGATATTCGGTCTTCTCGCCCGCCAGGATCGCGTCGATGAAGGCGAGATACTGCTCCTTGTCGAGCGGGCAATTGATGTAGTCGGAGCCAACATCGGGTGAAGACAGCCCCCGGCTGTCTTCAGTCTGCCCGGGGGGCAGACGGCCCGCTGTTCCCTTGTTCCAGCGGCTCTGGAACCACGCCACGTCCATGTCGATCGAGTCGCGGTGGACGATCGGCGCGATGGCGTCGAAGAAGGCGAGCGAGTCGCGGCCGGTCTCGGCGGCGATGCTGTCCGACAGCGACGGCGCGGTCAGCGGGCCGGTCGCGACGATCGCGGGTGTGTCGGGCAGCGTGTCGACCCGCTCGCGCACGACGGTGATGTTGGGATGCGCGGCAATGGCGGCGGTGACGCTGGCCGAGAAGCCGTCGCGGTCGACCGCAAGTGCCGATCCGGCGGGGACGCGGTGCCGGTCGCCTTCGCGCAGGATCAGCGAGCCGAGCGCGCGCATCTCCTGATGGAGCAGGCCGACGGCGTTGCTTTCGGGATCGTCGCTGCGGAAGGAATTGGAGCAGACCAGCTCGGCGAGATCGTCGGTGTGGTGCGCGGGCGTGGTATCGCCCGAACCGCGCATCTCGGACAGGCGGACCTTGAACCCCGCCTCGGCGAGCTGCCACGCGGCTTCCGATCCGGCGAGGCCGCCGCCCACGATATGAATGTCATGCGTCATGCCGCGCGGATAGCGGCTGCGGCTTGTCTTGTCAGGTGGGCGTGGCCACCTCGTCGGCCATGACGATCTATACCATCGGATATGAGGGCGCGACCATGGCCGGGTTCGTCGCGACCTTGCAGGAAGCGGGCGTGCGGCGGGTGATCGACGTGCGCGCGCTGCCGCTGTCGCGGCGGCCGGGGTTTTCGAAGTCGCCGCTGGCGGCGTCGCTGGCCGAAGCGGGGATCGGCTACGTCCACCTCAAGGCGCTGGGGACGCCCAAGCGCGGGCGGGATGCGGCGAAGAAGGGCGACGTCGCGACGCTGACCGAGGTGTATGACGGGCAGCTGGAACTGCCCGAGGCGCAGGGACAGGCGGCGCAGATGCTGGCGCTGGCGGATGAGATGCCGAGTGCGCTGCTGTGTTATGAGCGGGAGCCGTGCCATTGCCACCGGACGCTGTTGTTGCGCGCGGTGGGGGATGGGCGCGAGGTGGTGGATTTGTTCGTGCCGTTCGCGGGGTGAGGGGGCGGTACTACGGGTGAGCCGTCGCCCCTGCGGAGGCAGGGGCCTATCTCTGTCGATTTTGGGCGAAGTGGCGGTTACCGACGACGACGCTTATGTGTCCACGTCAGGTCAGGACGACGCAGACATGGGCCCCTGCCTTCGCAGGGGCGACGGTGGCCCAAGTATTGTCATCCCAGCGAAAGCTGGGATCTCGTTGTTATGAAGCGCTCCGATCGCCAGAGACCCCAGCTTCCGCTGGGGTGACGATTGTGGCGGGTCGAAAATTCGACGGTTGCGGGTGCGCCTCAGCCCGCGACCGGCAGCTTGACCTTACCGTCGTCGTCGCGCTGCAAGGGGCCATAGGCGACGACCGTCTCCAGCAGCATCTCGTCGTACAGATGCGGGAAGAGTTGCCCGCCGCGCGACTCCTCCCACTTCACCTTGTCGCCATGCGCGGCCAGATCGACCGCCGCGACATGCAGATCGCTCTGCCCGGCGAAATGCTTGTCGACCGTCTCGGTCAGTTGCACCGCCGTGGACAGATGGATGTAGCCATCCGCCACGTCGATCGCAGCGCCGCCGAACCGCCCGTCCTGCTCCAGCGCCGCCATCTGCTCGGCGGTCAGCACCTTATAGGCGGTCAGCGGCGTGTCGGTCATTCACCATCCTCCGGGCCGGCGGCGGCATCGTCGCCGATCGTCGCGCCATCTTCCGGGGCAACTGCCTGATCGCCGACCAGTTCCTCGGCGACCAACGCCTCGGCGGCATCCTCGGGCTCGGGTTCCTCGTCGATGCGCGCGGCGGAGACGACATGTTCGTCCTTCGCCACGTTGAACAGTCGCACGCCCGCCGAGCCACGCCCGATGACGCGCAAGCTGCCGAGCGGCATGCGGATCATCTTCGCCTGATCGGTGACCAGCATCAGCTGCTCCGCCTTGGTCGACGGGAAGCTCGCGACGACGGGGCCGTTGCGCCCGATATTGTCGATGTTGGTGATGCCCTGACCACCGCGCCCGGTGCGGCGATATTCATAGGCCGAGCTGATCTTGCCATAGCCGTTGGCGCAGACCGTCAGGATGAACTGCTCCTTGGCGCGCAATTCCTCGAATCGGTCGAGCGGCATGGTCAGGTCGCCCTCGCGATCCTTCCACGGCGCGTTGCGGAGATATTCGTCGCGCTCCTCCTGATCGCGCACGCCGACGCGGTGCAGCACCGAGAGCGAGATGACGGTATCGTCGCCCTTCAGCGAGATACCGCGCACGCCGGTCGAGTTGCGGCTCTGGAACTCGCGCACCTCGTCGGCGGCGAAGCGGATCGCCTTGCCGCTGCGCGTCGCCAGCAGCACGTCGTCGCCCTCGTCAAGCAAGGCGACGCCGATCAGACGATCGTCGGCATCCTCGCCCTCGAACTTCATCGCGATCTTGCCGTTCGACGGCACGTTGGTGAACGCGTCCATCGAGTTGCGGCGCACCGACCCCTTGGCGGTCGCGAACATGACGTGCAGCTTGCCCCAGTCGGCCTCGTCCTCTGGCAGCGGCAGGACGGTCGAGATCGTCTCGCCCTGTTCCAGCGGCAGCAGGTTGATCATCGGACGGCCGCGCGTGGCGGGGCCACCCTCCGGCAGGCGCCAGACCTTCATGCGATAGACGCGGCCCAGCGTGGAGAAGAACAGCACCGGCGTGTGCGTCGAGGTGACGAACAGCTTGGTGACGACGTCCTCGTCCTTGGTCGCCATCCCCGCGCGCCCCTTGCCGCCGCGCGCCTGAGCGCGGAAGGCGTCGAGCGGGGTGCGCTTGATGTAGCCGGCCATCGTGACCGTGACGACCATGTCCTCGCGCTCGATGAGATCCTCGTCATCGATGCCATCGGCGGCGGCGGCGATCTCGGTGCGGCGCGGGGTCGCGAACTGCTCGCGGACGTCGCGGAATTCCTCGCGCATCACCGCATAGAGCTTCGCGCGGTCGGACAGGATCGCCAGCAATTCGGCGATCGAATCGGCCAGCGTCTTGAGTTCGTCGCCGATCTCGTCGCGGCCCAAAGCGGTCAAGCGATGGAGCCTGAGGTCCAGGATCGCGCGGACCTGCACCTCGGTCAGGCGATAGCTGTCGCCAGCGACATCGGTTTCCAGCGCCTCGACCAGCCGCAGATACGGCGCGATCTCGGCGATCGGCCATTCGCGCGCCAGTAGCTTGGCGCGTGCCTCCGCCGGGCTGGACGAGCCACGGATGATCCGCACCACTTCGTCGAGGTTGGTGACCGCGATCACCAGACCCAGCAAGATGTGCGCGCGTTCGCGGGCCTTGTTCAGCTCGAACTTGGAGCGGCGGGTGATGACCTGCTCGCGGAACTGCACGAACGCGCTGATGATGTCGCGCAGGTTGAGCAGTTCCGGGCGACCGCCACGGATCGCCAGCATGTTCGCCGGGAACGACCCCTGCGCGGGGGTGTGCCGCCACAGCTGGTTCAGCACCACTTCCGGGGTGGCATCGCGCTTCAGGTCGATGACGATGCGGACGCCTTCGCGGTTCGATTCGTCGCGAATGTCGCTGACGCCCTCGATGCGCTTGTCCTTCGCCGCCTCGGCGATCTTCTCGACCAGCGCGTTCTTGCCCTGCTGGAACGGAATTTCGGTGAGGACGATCGAGGTGCGATCGCCGCGCCCGGTCTCGATCTTGTGGCGGCTGCGCACGATCACCGAGCCGCGCCCGGTTTCGTAAGCGGAGCGCGCGCCCGCGCGGCCGAGGATGATCGCGCCGGTCGGGAAATCCGGCCCCGGCACGATCTCCATCAGCTCTTCGGTGGTGATGGCACCGTTATCGAGATACGCCAGACACGCATCGACGACCTCGCCGAGGTTGTGCGGCGGGATGTTGGTCGCCATGCCGACCGCGATGCCGCCCGCGCCATTGACCAGCAGGTTCGGGAAGCGCGCCGGCAGCACCTGCGGCTCGCGTTCCGAGCCGTCATAGTTGGGCTGGAAGTCGACCGTATCCTTGTCGAGATCGTCGAGCAGGAAATTGGCGACCTTCGCCAGCCGCGCCTCGGTATAGCGCATCGCGGCAGGGGGATCGGGGTCCATCGAGCCGAAGTTGCCCTGACCGTCGATCAGCGGCACGCGCATCGCCCAATCCTGGGTCATGCGCGCCAACGCTTCGTAGATCGAGCTGTCGCCGTGCGGGTGATATTTACCGATCACGTCGCCGACGATGCGCGCCGACTTGCGATACGGGCGATTGTAGAGGAACCCGCTTTCGTTGGCGGAGAACAGGATGCGGCGATGCACCGGCTTCAACCCGTCGCGCACGTCGGGCAGCGCGCGCGCCACGATGACGCTCATCGCATAGTCGAGGTAGCTGGTCTTCATCTCCTCGACGATGGAGATGGGGGCGATAGCGGAAGGATCGGCGAGGACGGTGTCGTCGGCCAACGTTGGATTCTTTCTGTTGTACGGATTCGTTTCAGATGTGTGTCTAGGCCGCGTGGGCGGCAAAGTCACGCATGTGACGGCTCAGGGCGCGATCTCCGCGCCGTCCCAGGCGAACAGCCTGCCGCTGTCGGTTGGCTTCAGTCCGTCGAGCACATCGAGCAACTGCACGGCGGCGCGCCCCGGCTGGAACAGGTCGCGGCCGCTCTGCTGGAACGGCTTCGACAGCTTCGTGTCGACCGTGCCGGGGTGGAGCGCGACGACGATGCCGCGATCGTTGCGGCGCTTGTCCTCGACCGCCAGCGTGCGGATCAACTGGTTCAGCGCGGCCTTGCTGGCGCGATAGCCGTACCAGCCGCCGAGCCGGTTGTCGGAGATGCTGCCGACCCGCGCCGACAGCGCCGCGAACACCGAGCGGCCGGTGCGCGGCAGGATCGGCAGGAAATGCTTGGCGACCAGCGCCGGGCCGATCGCGTTGATCGCATATTGCCGTGCCAGCCAGACCGGATCCAGGTCGCGCAGCGCCTTTTCCGGGCCGTGTTCGGCATCGTGGAGCAGCCCGGTCGCGACCACGACCGTCTCCGCCGTCGCGACCTTTGCCGCCGTCGTCGCGATGGTGGCTTCGTCGGTCAGGTCGAGCTCGGCGCGGGTGAGCGCGACGACGTCATTCCCTTCCTCCGCCAGCGCCTCGACCAGTGCTGCGCCGATCCCGCCGCGCGCGCCAATGACGACCGCGCGCATCAGGCGACGCGCCGGAAGGACCAGCGCGCGTCGTCGCTGGCGTCGGCATCGAAGCGGTAACCGGCGGTGTCGAACGCTTTCATGCCCTCAAGCTCGGCGATGTGATGCTCGACCAGATAGCGCGCCATCATGCCGCGCGCCTTCTTCGCGTGGAAGCTGACGAAGCGGCCGTCGGCCTCGCGGAAGTCGACCGCGACGACGCGCACGGCACCGGGCAGCTTGCCCGACACCGCGTCCCAATATTCGTTGCTGGCGAGGTTCAGCACCACGCCCGATCCCTCCGCGCTTACATCCTCCGCCAGCGCGTCGGCGATGCGCGTACCCCACCAGTCGGTCAGCCGGTCACGTCGCGGTGCCCAGCGCGTGCCCATCTCCAGCCGGTAGGGGCGCATGCCGTCGAGCGGTCGGAGCAGGCCGTACAGGCCGGACAGCAGGCGCAGGTGATCCTGCGCGAACCGCACCGCCGGTTCGTCGAGCGTCGCGGCATCCAGTCCGCTGTAGACGTCGCCGGCAAAGGTGTAGAGCGCCGGGCGTTCCTCCGCCGTGTCGAAATCGCGAAAGCGATCGGCGTTGAGCTTCGCCAGCGCGGGCGAAATCTTCATCAGCTCCGACAGCCGCTTTTGCGACAGGTGCGACGCGGCCTTCGCCAGCGTGGCGGCTTCGGCGGCGAAGCGCGCGGGCGTGGGCGGGAAGGGCGGCGGCGTGTCGAGGTCCAGCGTCTTGGCCGGGGAGAGAACGGCGATCATGCGCGCGTCCGTACCGGGGCGGCGGCTCAGGTTCAATCAAGGCGTTCAATCAGGGTTCACCGGCAGTAACGCAATGACACCTCTGTTTCCTTGAACAGCCGTGCCGCTGGCACTAGAGCCAACGCCGAGCGTTAGCCCGCGAAATCTGGAGAGACGTGTCGATGAAGACTCTTTCGAACGCCGTGATGGCCGTACTTCTTGCCGGAGGCGCGACGGTCGCGCTGACGCAGCCCGCCGTGGCGGCGAAGAAGGAAGAGCAGAAGGGCGATCAGCTCAAGCTGAGCAATGAGGTACGTGGTCCCGCCGCGCAGGCGCAGACCGCGCTGGCCGCCAAGGATGTCGCGACCGCGACCCCGCTGGTCGCCGCCGTCGAGGCCGCCGCGAAGACCGACGACGAAAAGTATATCGCCGCCGCGCTGCGCCTGAACCTGGAGGTGATCCGCCCCGAGGGCGCGAACAACGCCGCCCTGGTCGCGCCGCTCGACGCGCTGATCGCCAGCCCGCGCACCCCGCAGGCCGACAAGGCGCGCTACACCTATCAGCGCGGCGTGATCGCGGCAAACGCCAAGGATCCGGCCGGGGCGATGCGCTTCTTCGAACAGGCGCAGCAGCTGGGCTATGCCGATCCCAACCTGCCGCTCCAGCTGGTCAAGCTGAAGATGGACTCGGGTGACATCGCGGGCGGCTCGGCCGCGCTGGCCAAGCTGGTCGATGCGCAGATGGCCGCCGGGCAGAAGCCGTCGGAGGATATCTTCCGCTACGCGATCGCGCGCAACAACAGCGCGAAGAACACCGCCGAGGCACGGGCGTGGATGCGCCGCTACCTGACCGCCTATCCGACCGCGAAGAACTGGCGCGACATGCTGGTGTTCTGGGGCATCCAGCCGCAGTCGATGGTGCCGCTGGACAAGGCGCAGAAGGTCGATCTGTATCGTCTGCTGCGCGCCGGCAAGGCGCTGGCCGATCAGTATGACTATGAAATCTATGCGCAGTGGACCTTCGATCAGGGCCTGCCGTGGGAATCGAAGGCGGTTCTGACCGAGGGCAAGGCGGCGGGCAAGATCCCGGCGAACAGCCCGGATGCGGGCAGCCTGCTGGCGGCGGCCAACAAGTCGATCTCCAACGAAGGATCGATGGCATCGGTCGAGGCGCGCGCGCTGAAGGCGGCGGACGGCAAGCTGGCCGCCAGCACCGCCGACGCCTATCTGGGCTCGGGAGAGTATGCCAAGGCGATCACGCTGTATCGCGCCGCGCTGGAAAAGGGCGGGGTGGATGCCAACACCGTCAATACCCGCCTGGGCATCGCGCTCTACAATTCGGGCGACAAGGCCGCCGCGAAGACCGCGTTCCAGGCGGTAACCGGCTCGCCGCGCGCCGACATCGCGGGCTGGTGGATCGATCTCATCGACCATCCGCCGGTGGGCTGACCGGCTATCGCTTGGAGAGACGGAAAGGGCGCCCCGGCTGGGCGCCCTTTTTTATGTCGGTCAGTTGATCGGGACGCCGGTCTGCGCCTTGAACGTGCGAATCGTCAGCGACGACTTCACGCTGGTGACGTTCGGGGCCGAGGTCAGTTTGGTCGTCAGAATACGCTGGAAGCTTTCCAGATCGGCGGCGACGATCTTCAGGATGAAGTCGATCTCCCCGTTCAGCATATGGCATTCGCGCACCTCGGGGATCGCGGCGACATGTGCCTCGAACGCCGCGAGATCGGCCTCCGCCTGGCTGCGCAGGCTGACCATCGCGAAGACGGTGATCGGAAAGCCCAGCTTGGCGGCGTCGCATTCGGCGTGATAGCCGCGGATCACGCCCGCCTGTTCCAGCGCCCGCACGCGGCGGAGACACGGCGGCGCGGTCAGCCCGACGCGCTCCGCTAGATCGACATTGGTCATTCGACCGTCTTCCTGCAACAGCGCCAGGATTTCGCGGTCGATCCGATCCAGGGTCATGACACCTCACATTTTCCGCGATCGCGTATCTTCGCGATAGCTTCCTGCGGAGGGGCTATAGGAAAGTTGCGCTGAAACGCAATTGTTTAAAGCTGCTTCATTACGGGATGATGCCCCGAACTGGACGATATACCCGCCGCAGCGACGCTTCTAAGAGGGATCGGGGTGGCGGTCGCCATGGTTCGGGAGCTTTTGACGTGCGGTTCGACGACAGCCTGAAGACGGTTCTGGCGGCCGAAGCGACCACCGCACTCGGCGCACGCGCCGCATTTCGCCAGCTCGTCGATCTGATCGGCCGGGGGCGGGCGCCCGCCGATCCGCCGCTGATCGGGCGGCTGGCACTGTTGCGCGGGCGGGTGCCGGACGGTGTGCGCGTGACGTGCGCGCGATCGCTGGCGTTGATGGATCCGCCGGTGGCGCTGGTCGCCTTCTTCGCCGACGATACGCCCGATGTCGCCGCCGCGGCGTTGCGCGCCGCGCGCCTGCGCGGTGCGGATTGGGAAACGCTGTTGCCGCGGTTGCAGCCGCATGGCCGCGCGATACTGCGCCAGCGGCACGACCTTCCACCGTCGATCGAGCGCGCGCTGGCCAGCTTCGGCGGCAACGACCTGCTGCTCGGCTACCAGCCGCCCGTGGCGGTCGCGCCGGATATATCTCGTGCCGGGGCGGCGGAAAGGTTCGAGATCGCCGACCTCGTGCGCCGGATCGAAGGACATCAGCACGACCGCGCGGTCGCGGCAAACACGCCGGTCGCGCCACTGACCGCCTTCGAGTTCGAGGCCGATGCGGCGGGTGTCATCCGCTGGATCGACGCTACGCCGCGCGGCGCGGTTATCGGCCTGTCGCTCGACCATCGCGGGATCGGCTGGGGCGCGGCCGGGGCGGCGGTCGACGGTATAGCGGCTGGCGCCTTTCGCAAGCGGGCGCCCTTCTCCGGCGCACGGCTGGTGGTGCCGGGCGAATCGGCGATCGGCGGCGACTGGCGCATCGCGGGCGTGCCGATGTTCGATCACGCGACCGGCGCCTTTACGGGAATGCGCGGTCGGGCGCGTCGCCCGCGCGCCGAGGAGGACGCGGTTCGTTCCGCCGGGCGCGACCGCGCGATCGGTGCCGAGGGGCTGCGGCGGCTGGTCCATGAACTGCGCACTCCGACGAACGCGATCGCGGGCTTCTCCGAGCTGATCGAGCAGGGGCTGCTCGGCCCGGTCGCGGCCGAGTATCGCGATCGGGCCGCGCATATCCGCCGGCAGGTGACGGGATTGATCGGCGCGATCGAGGATCTCGACCTGGCGGCGCGGATCGAGGGCGGCGCGCTGCACCAGCGCGACGGCAGCGTGGCGGCCAGCGAGCTCCTGTCACGGGTCGGCGACGATCTGGCGCCGTTGGCGGCGATGCGCGGCGCGCAACTGGTATTGCCGGGCGAGCGCGAGGGAGCGTGGGCGCTCGATCCCCATAATGCGGAGCGGCTGGTGTCGCGGCTGCTGGCGACGATGCTGTCGGCGGCACGCCCCGGCGAGCGGCTGGCGACCGGGCTGATCGCGGGGGTGGGGACACTGGCGTTGACGGTCAGCCCGCCGGCCGCGTTCGCCGAGCGCGACGAGGCGACGCTGCTGGCGCTCGACGACGAGGAAGCGACCGTCAGCGATGGCGCGCCGTTGCTGGGCGTGGGCTTCGCCTTGCGACTGGTGCGCAACCTGGCGGCGGAGGTCGGCGGGCGCTTCGCCATGTCGCCGGAACTGTTCACGCTGCTGCTGCCGGCGGTCGAGGGCGACGAAACGGATCGCGCAACGACGACGGCGCCCTGACGCATCGAACAAGGCTTGCCAGCATGTGACCGGCGGCGCTACGGGGCGGGCCGGTGTCGGGGCCTGTAGCTCAATGGTTAGAGCTGGCCGCTCATAACGGCTAGGTTGCGGGTTCGAGTCCTGCCGGGCCCACCACCTTCTACCGTCAGCGCGTCGCGCGAGCCTCACCCATCACAGGCCATCTCCTTTCGGGGCGGGCGCGAGCGCCTCACCGGCCGTGGTGAGTGGCAGGAAGCGCGTCGCGTGCGGTATTAACGGAACAGTCGGAATCCGTAGCGACATCGAAAGGATACCCTTTACCAGCGGCCGCTATGGTGGCCGATGTGAAACCACCTGCCCAAGCCAGTTCCCATGATGTGCCCAGCGGCACGTACATCGAGCTTGTCATGAGCCTTTGCGACACGCGCATGCCGGCGGTGATCATGACCGTGATGTTCGTGGCGATCGGCCTGTGCACTATACGCGCCGCTCACGACGGGCTGCTAACCGGACTGGTCGTCTTGGGCACGCTGGCGAGCGCGATCCGCCTGATCGTGCTGCAACGCGGCCGGCAGCTGTGCGCCGGGGGCGCTCTATCCCTGGAGGATGCCACCCGCTTCGAAAAACGATTCGCGCTGACTTACTGCACGTTTGCGGCGATCTTCGGCGCTTATGCCGCGCGGGCGTTGTCCATGCCGCTCACTGAATGGCAAATGCCGGTCAGTATCGCGGTGGTCGGCTACGCCGCCGGCGCCGCATCGACGATCGCGCTTCGCCCGAGGATCCTCCTCACCAGCTTGATGGTGTCGGTGCTTCCGCCGGCGGGCGCTCTTCTTCTGAGGAACGAGATGAGCACGGCGGTGTCAGCCGCGGCGATGCTCGCGCTTCTCGCCGGCGGCTTGCGCAGCATCGACAAGCGGTATGTTGCGCAATCCACGACGACCACCAGACGTCACGATTTCGAACGTCAGGCCGAGACGGATCACCTGACCGGCGTCGGCAACAGGCTTGCGCTTTCCAACGCCTTGAACGACCGGATCCACGCCGACCGGATCGCCGGCACCGCCTTGCATTATGTCGATCTCGACGACTTCAAGGCGATCAACGATCAACTGGGCCACCAGATCGGGGACAGGCTTCTTCGCATGGTAGCCGAGAAGCTGCGGCAATGCGGTCGGCCGGACGATGTCATCGTCCGGCTGGGAGGCGACGAATTCGTCGTCTTTCAGCACGAGGCCGTTACTGAGAAGGACGTCGAGCTATATGCGGCGCGCATTTCCGCGACGCTGAACACCTCTTATCACGTGGACGGATTGACGGTCACTATAGGTGCCAGCGTCGGTTCACGGCGTTGCGCGGGCGCCATCGGAAGCATGGACGCGCTGCTGGCGAGCGCGGATACAGCCCTGCGGCAACAGAAGATCGAGCGGAAAGGCCGCAAGGCACTCCCAGCGTCGGCAACTGACACGGCCAGCCGGGACGCGGAAGGCGCACGACCGCAGCTCCTGCTGCTCGGCATCGCAAAAATGACGTGGGAGGCCGCCCCCGATGGCATGGGCGAAGTCGATAGTCCGATATGGCGAGCCTACACCGGGCAGAGTTACGACGACTGGAAGGGTTTCGGGTGGCTTACCGCGATCCATCCCGACGACCGGTTGCTGACCATGGGCCGGTGGCGAACCGCCGTGAGGGATAAAACCCCGTTCCATATGGAGTACCGTCTGAAAGGAAGCGATGGACGCTATCGCTGGATGAGCGTCCATGCGCTCCCGCTCCACAACGAGGACGGCTCCGTTGCCAAGTGGCTGGGGGTCACCATCGACATCGATGAAGCCCGGCACGCCGAGCAACCGCTGTAGCCACCGGATGACATGCGCCCCGGCGTCGGTACGGCAGGTGACGCGCCACCCGTTCGTGGCGATCGATTGCGCTTCGCGTGGCGCGGCACCATGTGGCGCCCATGACGGATATCGGCAGCGCGATCGATGAGACGGGGATGCTGGTGCGCGACGGCGGCGCGTTCGTGCTGCATCGCGACGCCGGCGGCCGCTACCTGCTGGAGTTGCAGCGCGTGCCGGTCGATCATGTGCAGAAGCGCGTGCGCATTCAGGGCGTGCTGAACGGCGAGGCGCGGGTCAGCGTCGATGGGGTCAGCGCTGCATAAGGCGCGGGCGGCGTGGGGAAGGTCCCGCGCCGCCCGCGGTCACATCAGGCCCAGCTGGCCATCTTCTTTTCGAGGTTGACGCGCACCGCCTCGAAGAACTGCTCGGTGGTCATCCACTTCTGGTCCGGGCCGATCAGGATCGCGAGATCCTTGGTCATGTCGCCGCTCTCGACCGTCTCGATGCAGACCTGCTCCAGCGTCTCGGCGAAGCGCGTCACGTCGGGCGTGCCGTCGAACTTGCCGCGGAACTTCAGGCCGCCGGTCCACGCGAAGATCGACGCGATCGGGTTGGTCGAGGTCGCCTTGCCCTGCTCGTGCTGGCGATAGTGGCGGGTGACGGTGCCGTGCGCCGCCTCGGCCTCGATCGTCTTGCCGTCCGGGGTCATCAGGACCGAGGTCATCAGCCCCAGCGAGCCGAAGCCCTGCGCGACCTGATCCGACTGGACGTCGCCGTCATAGTTCTTGCACGCCCAGACGAACTCGCCGTTCCACTTCAGCGCGCTGGCGACCATGTCGTCGATCAGGCGGTGCTCGTACACGATGCCGGCGGCCTTGAACTGGTCGACGAACTCGCTCTCGAACACCTCGGCGAAGATGTCCTTGAAGCGGCCGTCATAGGCCTTCAGGATCGTGTTCTTGGTCGACAGGTACACCGGCCAGTTGCGGCCCAGCCCGTAGTTCATCGACGCGCGCGCGAAGTCGCGGATCGAATCGTCGAGGTTGTACATGCCCATCGCGACGCCCGCCGATGGGAAGTCGAACACTTCGTGCTCGATCGTCTCGCCGTTCTCGCCTTCCCACTTCATGGTCAGCTTGCCCTTGCCGGGCACCTTGAAGTCGGTCGCCTTATACTGGTCGCCGAACGCGTGACGGCCGACGACGATCGGGTGCGTCCAGCCCGGGATGAGACGGGGGACGTTCTTCATCACGATCGGTTCGCGGAAGACCACGCCGCCCAGGATGTTGCGGATCGTGCCGTTCGGCGACTTCCACATCTTCTTCAGGCCGAATTCCTCGACGCGCGCCTCGTCGGGGGTGATCGTCGCGCACTTCACGCCGACGCCGTACTTCTGGATCGCCTTGGCGCTGTCGACGGTCACCTTGTCCTCGGTGTCGTCGCGGTGGCGGATGCCCAGGTCGTAATAATCGAGTTCGATGTCGAGGTACGGCTTGATCAGGCGCTCGCGAATCCATTCCCAGATGATCCGCGTCATCTCGTCGCCGTCGATCTCCACGACGGGCGTCTTCACCTTGATCTTGGCCATGCTCGCTTGTCCTTCGAGTGGGTGGTTTGGTGCGGCGATAGGGGGAAGGGGCGGGCGGATCAACCTGCGGCGTTGTCACCGCGCCTCCGCGTCGATAGGACGAAGCGATGACTTCGCTCGACAAGCCGCCGGTCGTCACGACGACCGTCAAATGGCGTTTCCCCGCCGTCCACCCCGAGGGCCAGAAATTCACTGCGATCGCGTTCGGCATCACCTTGCTGATGACGATCGTGTCGAAGGTGTTCTTCTGGCCGTTCCTGGCGCTGACCGTCTGGGTCGCGGCCTTCTTCCGCGATCCGATCCGCACGACGCCGGTCGGCGACGACCTGATCGTGTCGCCCGCCGACGGGCTGGTTACGCTGATCGAACGCGTGCCCGTGCCGCGCGAGCTGATCGGCGATCTGGGCGAGGCGCCGATGGTGCGCGTGTCGGTGTTCATGTCGGTATTCGACGTCCACATCAACCGCGCGCCGATCGCCGGCACGATCCGGCAAGTCGTCTATATCTCCGGCAAGTTCCTGAACGCCGATCTCGACAAGGCCTCTGAGGAAAACGAGCGACAGCATTTCGTGGTCGAGGGCTTCGATGGCCGCCGCGTCGGTTTCACGCAGATCGCCGGGCTGGTCGCGCGGCGGATCGTCGCCTTCGCCAAGATCGGCGATATCGTGGCGGCCGGACAGCGGGTAGGCCTGATCCGGTTCGGCAGCCGCGTCGACGTCTATCTGCCGGAAGGTTACGCGCCGCAGGTGGCGCTGGGCCAGCGCGCGGTGGCAGGCGAGACGGTGCTGGCGCGGTTCGGCGCGGAACGCATTACCGGCGTGGCGCAGTAAAGGCCGCACCGACCATGCGCTCCCCGATCCGTCGCCCGCTGCGGCGCCCTCCCGGTGGACTGCCGCTCCGCGCGGTCGCACCCAATGCCGTGACCGCGCTGGCGCTGTGTTCGGGGCTGTCCGGGATCCGCTTCGCGATATCCGGGCATTTCGAGCTGGCGGTGGTGATGGTGCTGGTCGCCGGCGTGCTCGATGGTCTCGACGGGCGCGTCGCGCGCATGCTCCACGGTGAGAGCCGGTTCGGCGCCGAGCTCGACTCGCTGTCGGACGCGATCTCGTTCGGCGTGTCGCCGGCGCTGATCCTGTATCTCTGGTCGTTGCGCGAACTGCCGCGCTTCGGCTGGATGGCGGCGCTGGTGCTGGCGGTATTCTGCGCGTTGCGACTGGCGCGATTCAACGCCCATATCGATGCCGACGATCAGCCGCACAAATCGGCCGGGTTCCTGACCGGCGTACCGGCCCCGGCGGGGGCGGCGCTGGCGTTGCTGCCACTGTTCCTGTGGTTCGTGACCGATGCGCCATGGGTGCGCGATCCACGGCTGGTCGCGCCATGGACGGTGCTGGTCGCGCTGTTGATGGTGTCGAGCCTCGCCACCTTCTCCTGGGGATCGCTCAAGCTGCGCCCCAATATCCGGTTCGAGGCGATTGCGATCGTCGTCGCGGTCGGTGCGGCGGCGGTCAGTGCACCATGGCAGACCGCTGCCGCCGCCAGTATCGCCTATCTGCTCGCGCTACCGTTCAGCGTCGCCGCCTATGCGCGGGTCAAGCGGCTTCGCGCAAGCGGTACGACGGAGCCATCGTCGCTCCCGCCGCCCAGCGCCTGACCGCGATCCGGCGTTCGGCGCGCACCAGCGTCGACAGCGGTTCGAACCGAGGGCCGGCGGCTTGTCCGCGCAACACGGCGACGATCCGGTCCGCCTGCGGCATGATCGTTGCGACCAGTGCGTAACCCACCGCCAGCATCGCGCCGCCGAATACCAGAATGGCCATCATCGTCATCATGCGTGCCTCCTCGCACCATGTGCGAACCGTGCATCTGTAAATTCCTGCACGGCCCCATGGTTCCTAAATCAGTGACGGAGCGGACCTTCCTCAATCATGGTTCCCGCTCTGTTCTTCGTGTTGTTCCATCTATGTTCGCAACTGTCAAGCGTGGGTTTACCGATTGCATCGTGGTGCGACATTCGCTAAGGCGCGCGCTCTCAACCCCGCATGGGGAGCATCAGCAACCGGTGCGCCGCCTTTCAGGTCGCGTCACTCGCTCCCCAGAGGCTCAACCGGAAGGAATATGATCATGGCGGCTCCCGTCGTCACCATGCAGCAGCTCATTGAAACCGGCGCGCACTTCGGCCACCAGACCCACCGCTGGAACCCGAAGATGAAGCCCTACATCTTCGGCGAGCGCAACGGCGTTCACATCATCGACCTGTCGCAGACCGTGCCGCTGTTCGCGCGCGCGCTCGACTTCGTCAGCCAGTCGGTCGCGGCTGGCGGCAAGGTGCTCTTCGTCGGCACCAAGCGCCAGGCGCAGGAGCCTGTCGCCGAGGCCGCGCGCCGCGCGGGCCAGCATTTCGTCAACCACCGCTGGCTGGGCGGCATGCTCACCAACTGGAAGACGATCTCCAACTCGATCAAGCGCCTGAAGGCGCTGGAAGAGCAGCTGTCGGGCAACACCGCCGGCCTGACCAAGAAGGAAGTCCTGCAGCTGACCCGCGAGCGCGACAAGCTGGAGCTGTCGCTGGGCGGGATCCGCGACATGGGCGGCATCCCGGACGTGATGTTCGTGATCGACGCCAACAAGGAAGAGCTGGCGATCAAGGAAGCCAACACGCTGGGTATCCCGGTCGTCGCGATCCTGGATTCGAACGTGTCGCCGGACGGCATCGCGTTCCCGGTGCCGGCGAACGACGACGCGGCGCGCGCCATCCGGCTGTATTGCGAGGCGATCGCGATCGCTGCGACCCGTGGCAACCAGCAGCAGCAGGCGAGCCGCGGCGTCGACCTGGGCGCGATGAGCGAACCCCCCGCCGAGGAGGCGCTGGCCGCCGAGGGCGAAACCGCCGCCGCGTAAGCGACGCGCGAATGTCATGGAGGCTTCGTAAGGCGCGAAGCCTCCCTGTTTCCCGTTCGGCGCGCGGCGGTCAGGCGATCGTCGCGCGCCGACGCAATCAAAGCTGAGGACAGTGAAATGGCCGATATCACGGCAGCGATGGTCAAGGACCTGCGCGAGAAGAGCGGCGCGGGCATGATGGACTGCAAGAAGGCGCTGAACGAGACGAACGGCGACACCGACGCGGCGCTGGACTGGCTGCGTACCAAGGGCCTGGCCGCCGCGCAGAAGAAGTCGAGCCGTACCGCCGCCGAGGGTCTGGTCGGCGTCGCCGTCGCCGGCACCAAGGGTGCGGTCGTCGAGGTGAACTCGGAAACCGATTTCGTCGCCAAGAACGAGCAGTTCCAGGGCTTTGTGCGCGACGTCACGCAGATCGCGCTGGCGACCGGCGGTGACGTCGACGCGATCAAGGGCGAGACGATGCCGTCGGGCAAGACCGTCGAGGAAGCGCTGACCAACAATATCGCGACGATCGGCGAAAACCAGTCGATCCGCCGCGCGCGTCAGCTGAGCGTCGGGAAGGGCGCGGTCGTTGCCTATGTCCACAACCAGCAGGCGCCGGGCCTGGGCAAGATCGGCGTGCTGGTCGCGCTGGAATCCGAAGCGTCGGACGAGGTGCTGCAGGGGCTGGGCAAGCAGCTGGCGATGCATATCGCCGCCGCTTTCCCGAAGGCGCTGAACGAGAACGACCTGGATGAGGCCGAGATCGAGCGCGAGCGCGCGATCGCGACCGAAAAGGCTGCCGAATCGGGCAAGCCGGCCGACATCATCGCCAAGATGGTCGAAGGCTCGATCGCCAAGTACCGCAAGGAGCATGCGCTGGTCAGCCAGCTGTTCGTCATGGACGGCAAGACCAAGATCAGCGACGTCGTCGCCAAGGCGGGCAAGGACGCCGGCGCGACCATCGTGCTGAAGGACTATGTCCGCTTCCAACTGGGCGAAGGCATCGAGAAGGAAGTGTCCGACTTCGCCGCCGAAGTCGCCGCCGCCTCGGGCGTGCCGCAGTCGGTGTAACGCATCGGAGCCGCGCGCCGGTCGCCCGCTCATCGGGCGACGGACACGCCAGAAGAACCGCCGCCCCGGCCGATCGTGCCGGGGCGGCGGTTTGCGTTCGGGCGTGGGGCTGATCGGTGTGTCGCATGTGTCAACCCATTGCCAGCCGCGCACCCGCCGCCTAGGGTCCGCGCCGCTTCGCCTCCCCAGATCAGTGGATTTCGTGTGACTGAACCTCGCTACAAACGCATCCTGCTCAAGCTGTCGGGCGAGGTCCTGATGGGTGAGGGCGGTCTGGCGATCGATCCGGCGGTGACCGCGCGGGTGGCCGAGGAGATCGCCGACGTGAAGGCGCAGGGTTATGAACTGTGCGTCGTCGTCGGCGGGGGCAACATCTTCCGCGGGCTGGCCGCCGCCGCCAAGGGCTTCGAGCGCGGCACCGCCGATTACATGGGAATGCTGGCCACCGTCATGAACGCGCTGGCCGTGCAGAACGCGCTGGAACAGATCGGCGTCGATACGCGCGTCCAGTCCGCGATCCCGATGCAGTCGGTGTGCGAGCCGTTCATCCGCCGGCGCGCCGAGCGCCATCTGGAAAAGGGCCGCGTGGTCATCTTCGCGGCGGGTGTCGGGTCGCCGTTCTTCACGACCGACAGCGGCGCGGCGCTGCGCGCGGCGGAGATGAATTGCGACGCGCTGTTCAAGGGTACGTCGGTCGATGGCATCTATGATGCCGACCCGAAGAAGGTGCCGAATGCGAAGCGTTTCGAGACAGTCAGTTACGATATGGTGCTGGCAAAGAACCTGAAGGTCATGGATGCCAGTGCCGTGGCGCTGTGCCGTGATTCGAACATTCCGATCGTCGTCTTCAACATCCGCGAGCATGGCAACTTCGCCGCGGTGCTCGGCGGGAATGGCATCTCGACGGTCGTGCAGAAGCAGATGGAGAATACCGATGCCCGCGTATGACAAGGCCGATCTCGAGCGTCGCATGGCCGGCGCGGTCGAATCGCTGAAGGGGGATCTGTCAGGCCTGCGCACCGGCCGCGCGTCGACCTCGCTGCTCGATCCGGTCACGGTCGAGGTCTATGGCGCGCACATGCCGCTCAACCAGGTCGCAACGGTCTCCGTACCGGAGCCGCGCATGCTGTCGGTGCAGGTGTGGGACAAGAGCAATGTCGGTCCGGTCGAGAAGGCGATCCGCTCGGCCGGGCTGGGCCTCAACCCGATCAACGACGGCCAGACGCTGCGCCTGCCGATTCCGGACCTGACCGAGGAGCGCCGCAAGGAACTCGCCAAGCTGGCGGGTCAATATTCGGAAAAGGCGAAGGTCGCGGTCCGCAACGTCCGCCGCGACGGGATGGACGCGCTGAAGACCGACGAAAAGAAGAACGTCATCTCCGAGGACGATCGCAAACGGCTGGAAACCGAGGTCCAGAAGCTGACCGACGCCACGATCGCCGATATCGATGCGGCAAGCGCGGCGAAGGAAAAGGAAATCCTCAACAAGTGACGCCGGTCTCGCTTCGGGAAACGATCTGATGGCGACCGCGGCGATCCCGCAACCTGTCGCGGCGATCCTGCCGCGGCATGTGGCGATCATCATGGACGGCAACGGGCGCTGGGCTGCCGCGCGCCGCATGCCGCGCGCGATGGGGCATCGCGCGGGCGTCGAGGCGGTGCGGACGGTGACGCGCGCCGCGCGCGCGTTGGGGATCGAGGCGCTGACGCTCTACGCCTTCTCGTCGGAGAACTGGCGTCGGCCGGCCGAGGAGATCGGCGGGCTGATGAAGCTGTTGAAGCTTTTCATCCGCAACGATCTGGCCGAACTGGTGCGTGAGAACGTCCGGTTGCGGGTGCTGGGCGATTACCGGCGATTTCCGGAGGATGTCGTCGCCCTGATCGACGACGCGCTGGCGCGGACCGCCGGGAACAGCGGCCCGATCCTGGCGATCGCGCTGAATTACGGCGCGCAGGCCGAACTGGTCGAGGCGGCACGCGCGCTGGCCGAGCGCGCCGCGACGGGCGCGATCGATCCCGCCAGCATCGATGCCGACGCGATCGAGGCGCAACTGGCGACGCGTGATCTGCCCCCGCTCGACCTGATGATCCGGACGTCGGGCGAGCAACGGCTGTCGAACTTCCTGCTCTGGCAGGCGGCCTATGCCGAACTGCTGTTCGTCGACACGCTATGGCCCGACTTCGGTGCCGACGAACTGGCGGCGGCGGTCGAGGCGTTCGGGCAGCGGCAGCGCCGCTACGGCGGGTTGTGATCCGTAAGGCATGAGCGACGACACCCCTTTTCCGCCAACCCCCGATGCCAAGCTGCGCACGCCGTCGAACCTGCGATTGCGGATGATCGCGAGCGTCGGCATGATCGCCGTCGCATCGGTGGCATTGATCATCGGCGATATCGCTTTCTGGCTGTTAGCCATTGTGATCGCGCTATTCATGATGGCGGAATGGTCCGATCTCCATCATGTCGAACCAAAGACCAAGCGGCTGGCGCAAATGGCGCTCAGCGTGCCGCTGGCGACGATGGCGCCGGCGTGGTTAGTCATTGAGCCGCATGACTTCTTCACGCTGGGCCTGATCGGCGGCGCGGCGTTCTTCGTCGTGATCGTCACGCGGTTGCCGCGACTGGCGCTGGGTGTCGTCTATTGCGGACTGCCGGTGCTCGCGCTGGTCGTGTTGCGGCGGCACGACGACCATGGGCTGCTTTACGCCTTTTGGGCGATGGCGCTGGTATGGGCTTGCGATATCGGCGCTTTCTTTGCCGGACGGTCGATCGGCGGGCCGAAGCTGGCGCCGCGCCTGTCGCCCAACAAGACGTGGGCCGGGCTGATCGGCGGGATGATCGCGGCGGGCGCGCTGGGGCTGGTGCTGTACGACGCCGCCGGTTTGCCGCTGCACCTCGCGCTGTGTTCGCCGGTGCTGGCGGTGCTGGCACAAATGGGTGATCTGTACGAAAGCTGGCTGAAACGGCGGGCGGGCGTGAAGGATTCGGGCAATATCCTGCCCGGTCATGGCGGGGTGCTCGACCGGCTCGACGGACTGGTGCCGGTCGCCCCGGTCGCCGCGCTGCTGGTGGTGACGCTGCCGAGTCTGTTCGCGTGAGGACCGTCAACATACTGGGGGCGACCGGCTCCGTCGGCACGTCGACGCTCGACCTGGTGGAGCGCGCCCCCGATGCGTTCCGGGTGCGGGCGCTGACCGCCCACCGCGATGTCGCCGGGCTGGCCGCGGCGGCGATCCGGACGCGCGCGGAACTGGCGGTCGTCGCGGACGAACGCTCTCTGCCCGCGCTGCGCGAGGCGCTGGCCGGGACCGGCATCGCCACGGCGGGCGGCGCGGAGGCGGTGTGCGAGGCGGCGGCGAACGGTGCCGACTGGACGATGGGCGCGATCGTCGGCTGCGCCGGACTGCGCCCGACGATGGCGGCGATCGCGCAGGGCGGCACCGTGGTGCTGGCCAACAAGGAGCCGCTGGTATCGGCGGGCGATATCATCACCGCTGCCGCCCGCGCATCGGGCGCGACGCTGCTGCCCGCCGACAGCGAGCATAATGCGATCTTCCAATGTCTCGATCCGGCGCGCGTCGCGCGCGTGCGGCGGATCATCCTGACCGCCAGCGGCGGGCCGTTCCGCGACTGGACGCTGGACGACATGGCCGCCGTCACCCCGGCGCAGGCGGTCGCGCATCCCAATTGGTCGATGGGCGCCAAGATCTCGGTCGACAGCGCGACGATGATGAACAAGGGGCTGGAACTGATCGAGGCGGTGCGGCTGTTCCCGGTGCCGTCGGAACGGATCGAGATCGTCATCCATCGCCAGTCGGTGATCCACAGCCTGGTCGATTATGTCGACGGATCGATGCTGGCGCAGCTCGGCCCCAGCGACATGCGCGTGCCGATCGCGCATTGCCTGGCCTGGCCGGACCGCATGGCGACGCCGATGGAGCCGCTCGATCTGGTCCGGCTGGGGCGGCTGGATTTCGAGGCCCCCGACCCGGAGCGCTTCCGCGCGCTGGCGCTGGCACGCGCGGCGGCGGAGGCGGGCGGAGCGCGTCCGGCGATCATGAACGCCGCCAACGAGGTGGCGGTCGCCGCGTTTCTGGCCGGCGCGATCGGCTTTCTTGAAATCGCCGCAATCGTGGATGATACCCTGCAGCGCTACGACCCGGCAGCGCCGGAAACGATCGACGCGGTACTCGACGTCGACGGAGAGGCGCGACGAATGGCGGGTGAGCGCGTGAAGGATGGCGTCGCTTGATCGAAACCCCGGGAGTGCTGCTGACCGTCCTCGCCTTCGCCTTGGTGATCGGTCCGCTCGTCTTCATCCATGAGATGGGCCATTATCTCGCCGGGCGCTGGTTCGGGGTGAAGGCGGAGGCGTTCTCGATCGGCTTCGGTCGCGAGATCGCGGGGTGGACCGACAAGCGCGGCACGCGGTGGAAGATCGCCTGGCTGCCGCTGGGCGGCTATGTGCGCTTTGCCGGCGACATGAACCCGGCCAGCCAGCCGACCGCCGAATGGCTGGCCTTGCCCGCCGAGGAGCGGCGGCAGACCTTCCAGGCCAAGCCGGTGTGGCAGCGCGCGATCATCGTCGCGGCGGGGCCGTTCGTGAACTTCGTGCTGGCGATCCTGATCCTCGCCGCCTTCGCGCTTGCCTATGGCGACGCGCGGACTCCGAGCGTGGTGGGGCAGGCGATCCCCGGCACCGCCGCCGCGACCGCCGGCCTGCGCGCGGGCGACCGGGTGACGGCGCTGGGCGGACGCGAGATGACGACGTTCGAGGACATGGTGCGGTTCGTGAAGATCCGCGCCGGGGAACGGGTCCGCGTCGATTACGTCCGCGGCGGCACGCCCGCGACCGTCGAGGCGGTGATCGGGACACAGGAGCAGCGCGACCGTTTCGGCAACGTCTATCGCGTCGGCCTGCTGGGGATCGCGCCCGCCGCACCGGTGATCGAGCCGGTCGGCGTGCTGGAGGCGCCGGTCGTCGCGGTGCAGCGCACCGGCGATATCGTCGGCATGATGGTGGAGACGATCGGGCAGATCATTTCCGGCCGACGTTCGGTGAAGGAACTCGGCGGGCCGCTGTCGATCGCCAAGGTATCCGGCGAACAGATCACGCTGGGTGCGGATGCGTTCGTTTTCCTGATCGCCTTGGTGTCGATCAATCTCGGGTTCATCAACCTGCTGCCAGTGCCGATGCTGGATGGCGGGCATCTGTTGTTCTACGCGATCGAGGCCGTACGCCGGAAACCGGTGGCCCCGGAGGCGGTGGAATGGGCGTATCGTGGCGGATTGGTGGCGGTGCTGGCGCTGATGTTGCTCGTGACCTTCAACGATCTGGGCAACTTCGGCCTCTGGCGGCAACTGGCCGGGTTGATCGGTTGAGCAAGGTAAGGCAGGGCGGCGGCTGCGTCGTCGACAGGGTCGTTACGGACGGCATTTACTCTCTGGTGGGATTTCAGTGACGGTGTTGAACGCTTCGACTTCGCGGGCGCGCGCCTCGGCGACCTTGCTGGGCTGCACGATGCTGGCCGGCGTGCCGCTGGCCGCCACGGCCCAGACCCGGCCGGCCACCCCGCCCGCCACGGCGGCGACCCCGGCACCGGCGGTGACCGCCCCGGCGGCGCCGGTCACCCGCACGATCACCTCGCTGCGCGTCGAGGGCACGCAGCGGATCGAGCCGGAGACGGCGCTGAGCTATACCAAGCTGCGGCAGGGTGACGCGTACACCAACGAGACGCTCGATCAGGCGATCAAGGACCTGTACGCCAGCGACCTGTTCGCCGACGTGCAGATCGATGGCGCCTCGACCGGTAACATCGTGATCCGCGTGCGTGAGAACCCGATCATCAACCGCGTGATCTTCGAGGGCAACAAGCGGCTGAAGGAAGACAAGATCGGCAAGGAGGTCCGCCTCAAGCCGCGTCAGATCTTCACCCGTTCGGCGGTGCGCGCCGACGTGGCGCGGATCATCGAGCTGTATCGGCGGCAGGGCCGCTTCGCCGCGACCGTGCAGCCGAAGATGGTCAGCCTCGACCAGAACCGCGTCGACGTGATCTTCGAGGTCAGCGAGGGGCCGAAGTCGAAGGTCCGCCAGATCAACATCATCGGCAACAAGGTGTTCGACGCCGGCAAGCTGCGCGCCCAGATGGCGACCAAGGAGGCGCGCTTCTATCGCTTCCTGTCGTCGGGCACGTCCTATGACCAGGACCGGCTCGCCTATGACCAGCAGAAGCTGCGCCAATTCTACCTGACCGAGGGCTATGCCGATTTCCGCGTCACCTCGGCGGTCGCGGAGCTGACGCCCGACCGCAAGGACTTCATCATCACCTATGTGGTGGAGGAGGGGCCCCGCTACAAATTCGGTGACGTGACCGTCGACAGCGACATCCGCGACTTCGACGGCAAGAAGCTGGCCGCCGGTCTGCCGATCAAGAAGGGCGACTGGTACAACGCCAAGATGGTCGAGGACACGATCGACAATCTGAGCGAGACCGCCGGGCTGTTCGGTTACGCGTTCAGCGAGGTCCAGCCGGAATATCAGCGCGACAAGGACGCGCTGACCATGTCGATCAACTTCCACATCGGCCAGGCGCAGCGCACCTATGTCGAGCGCGTCGACATCAGCGGCAACACGCAGACGCAGGACAAGGTGATCCGCCGCGAGGTGCGCCTGGCGGAAGGCGATGCGTTCAACAGCTTCCAGGTGAAGCGGTCGCAGGATCGTATCAACAGCCTGGGGTTCTTCCAGGACAAGTTCGAGATCAAGCAGACCCCGGGCTCCGCGCCCGATCGCGTCCTGCTGGAAGCGAATGTCGAGGAGCGGTCGACGGGTGAATTGCAGCTGTCGGCGGGCTTTTCCAGCCTCGAACGTTTCATCATCCAGGCGAACATCACGCAGAACAATTTCCGCGGCAAGGGCCAGACCCTGAGCGCTGGTGTGAATTACTCGACCTATTCCAAGTCGGTGCAGCTGAGCTTTACCGAGCCGTACATCTTCGACAAGAATATCGCGATGGGCGTCGACGTGTTCCGTCGCGACTATAACGCGTTCAACTTCATCGGCACCAACCGCAACACCACGTACAGCAACGTGTCCACCGGGTTCCTGGTGCGCGCGGGCGTGCCGCTGACGGAATATTGGCAGCTCGCGGGCCGATACAATTTCACCTATGACGAAGTGGGGCTGGACCAGAACAGCTTCTATACGAACGGCAAGTGCGACCCGTTGAAGGCAGGACGCTATCTGTGCGACGCGATCGGCAACCGGTTGACCTCGGCCGTCGGCTATTCGCTGATCTACGACAGCCTCAACAGCCGCCTGCGTCCGACCGCCGGTCAGCGGTTCGTGTTCAGCCAGGATTTCGCCGGGCTGGGCGGCGACGTGAAGTACATCCGGTCGAAGCTGGATTTCTCGAAGTTCGTCAATCTCGGCGGCGGGTTCATCGGTTCGTTCGTCGGCGAGGGCGGCTATATCAAGTCGCTGGAGAAATCGCGCGGCGAGGGGATCGACGGCGTCCGCATCAACGACCGCTTCTATCTGGGCGAACCGCAGTTCCGTGGCTTCGACATCCGCGGCGTGGGCCCGCGCGTGCAGCGGCGCTATTTCACGACGGACAGCAGCGGCAAGCAGATCCTGATCACCGATCGCGACCAGCTGGTCGACGACGCGCTGGGCGGCACCGCTTATTATCTCGGCCGCTTCGAGCTGGAGCTGCCGCTGGGGTCGGGCGCGCGCGAGATGGGGCTGCGACCCTCGATCTATGCGCAGTTCGGCAGCCTGTTCAATATCACGCGGCCGTTGCCGACGGCGGTGTTCCCGACGACGACGGACGCCAATGGCAATACCGTCGTCCTGCCGCTGCCGGTGAAGGATACCGCGGGCAACCCGCTGTATTCGTACGTCAACGCGGCGGGGCTGGCGGTGAGCACGACCTGCGCCGCCGGTATTCCGACCGGCAACGGCGGCTGTAACGGCATCGTGCCGAACAGCCCGCAGATCGCATCGCAGCCGTTCGACGAACGCTTCCTCGGCAATTCGGCGCGGCCGCGCGTGTCGGTGGGTATCGGCGTCAACTGGAACTCGCCGTTCGGGCCGCTGCGCATCGATCTTGCCAAGGCGCTGATCTCGCAGCCGGGCGACGACCGCAAGCTTATCACTTTCAACGTAGGGACTCAGTTCTGATGACCAAGTTCAAGCACCTCCTGCTCGCCGCGGCGCTGGCCGCCCCGGCGACCTTTACCGCCGCGACCGCGACCGCGCAGGTGGCCGGGATCGCGGTGGCCGATCCGGAAGCGGCGGTCGCCAATTCCAAGGCGTGGGCGACGGCGCGCACGCAGATCCAGACCACCTACAAGGCGCAGATCGACCAGGCGAACGCGCGTCGCCAGGCGATCACCACCGAGCTGCAGCCGTTGGTCGCCGCCTATCAGAAGGCCGCTGCCGCTCCGGGCGCGACCGAGGCGTCGCTGCGGACGCAGGCGCAGGCGATCCAGACCCGCGAGCAGTCGGCCAATGCCGAGCTGCAGCGGCTGACCGCGCCGGCCTCGCGCGCGCAGGCCTATGCGCTGGAGCAGATCTCCGCGAAGCTGCCCGACGCGGTGAACGCGGCGGTGCGCGCCAAGAACGTCAGCCTGCTGATCCGCCCGAACGCGGCGCTGTTCGCGCAGCCGACCGCCGACGTGACCTCGGCTATCACCGCCGAGCTCGACCGGCTGGTCCCGACCGTCGGCATCACGCCGCCGGCCAACTGGCAGCCGGGCCAGCAGGGCGAGGCGGCACCGGCCGCCGCACCGGCCGCGCCGGCGGCGAGCAACAACCGCGCCCCCACCGGCCGGTGAGCGAGGCGTCGACGGACGCGACGGGCGGCTCTTCGGGGCCGCTCGACATCGCGGGCGTGATGGCCGCGCTGCCGCACCGTTATCCGATGCTGCTGGTCGATCGCGTCGAGGACATCGTTCCCGACCGGTCGATCCGCGCCATCAAGGCCGTGACGATCAACGAAGGCTTCTTCCAGGGGCATTTCCCGGGCCGTCCGATCATGCCGGGCGTGCTGATCGTCGAGGCGCTGGCGCAGGCGGCGGGTGTGCTGGCGGTCCAGAGCCTGGGGCTCGCGGGATCGGGCAAGCTCGTCTATTTCATGGCGATCGAGGGCGCGAAGTTCCGCAAGCCGGTGGAGCCGGGCGTTTTGCTCGCGCTTGAGGTCGAATTCGTCCAGAAGCGATCGTCGGTCTGCAAGTTCGCCGGGGTCGCGAAGATCGACGGGCAGGTCGTGGCCGAGGCCAATTTCACCGCGATGATCGCCGATCCGCCCAAGGCGGGCTGAGGCCACTGCGGCTTTGACTTTGGCGCGCGTTGCCTGTACGCGCGCGCCTTCTCTTCAGGCTGGTCGGAACCAGCCATTCCAGGAGCATGAGACATGAAGAAAGACACGCACCCCGACTATCACATGATCAAGGTGCAGATGACCGACGGCACCGTGTACGAGACTCGCTCCACCTGGGGCAAGGAAGGTGACACGATGACGCTGGAAATCGATCCCCTGGCGCACCCGGCATGGACCGGCGGTCGCGGTCAGGTTCTGGACGCCGGCGGTCAGGTTGCGCGCTTTAACAAGCGCTTCGGTGGTGGCCTTACCCTGCGTAAGTGATTTGCGTTCGGGGTAAGACTTCGTTAGGCATGGCGGCCTAGGATTGCCGCCATGTTCGCTGCTGAATATGCCCCTGCTGCTCGCCCTTTCCGCCGCAGTAAACGCGCGCGGGTCGCCCTCGATGCGCCTGCGGAGCAGAGCGGGATGTCGCGTACGCTTTGCAAGGTCGTCGACCTGTCGGTGCACGGTTGCCGGCTGCTGACTTTCTCCAGCATGGACAGCAACCAGCCGATCTGGCTGAACCTTCCCGGTCTGGGCATGATCGCGGCCGTGGTCGTCTGGGCGGACGATCTGGTGGCGGGTTGCGTGTTCCAGGCGCCGTTGTCGAACGAGTCCTTCGACGCGCTGGTCAGCCGCCACGGGTTGACCCATTAGGCATCGAAAAGGACGCGACGCCGGGCGGGGAGGGGCTTCCGGCAGGGCCGATCGCCGCTCAGCCGTTCCGTTGACGTCGTTGATCCACGATCGTTACCGAAGTCGCTTGCGCGCCACGACGCGGCGATCGCGGTAGGCGACTTTCGAACGAGAGCGTTCGCAGCCTGCCGAACCCCGGATCACGTCCGGGACGACGAAAAGGGGTTGGCAGACGGCGCCTCCCACTTCGGGTGGACGACGCGCTGATGCGGCTGTCTGCCGGGTTGCGGGGACGCCTTGCCCGATTTGCCCCCACTCCCCGCGCACGCCCGAGCGCCA
The DNA here is from genome assembly GCF_001476895.1 of Sphingomonas endophytica. Lineage (GTDB taxonomy): Bacteria > Pseudomonadota > Alphaproteobacteria > Sphingomonadales > Sphingomonadaceae > Sphingomonas > Sphingomonas endophytica_A. The sequence continues at coordinate 143,697 of NZ_LDTB01000001.1, forward strand.
GCCTACGCGATGCTCAGGCCGGTGCCGTGCCGCGCGGCGAGGATGACGTCGGTAACGCTCGCCGCTCGCGCCGATCCTTGCTATCGCGCGGTGCATGATGCCGCTCAACTGCGAGCTTTTGGACCTGCGCGCCCTGATTGCGGTCGCCGAGGGCAAGAGCTTCCTGCGTGCCGCCAAGCAGCTCAACCTGTCGCAGCCGGCGTTGAGCCGCCGCGTCCAGAAGCTGGAGGCGACGATCGGCACCCCGTTGCTGGAGCGCACGACACGCAGTGTGCGGTTAACCCCGGCCGGACAGGAGATCGTCCCGCTGCTGCGGCGGTTGATCGAGGAGATCGACAGTTCGCTGCTGGGGATGATGGCGCTGGGCGAGCGGCAGGCCGGGCGATTGACGGTGGCCAGCATCCCCAGCGCGACGGTGCGGTTCCTGCCCGACGTGCTGGAACGGTTCGGACGCGAGTATCGCAACGTGCGCGTGCGCGTGCTGGACCTGTCGGCCACCGAATGCGCCGAGGCGGTGCGGACGGGCGAGGCGGAGTTCGCGATCAGTCTGCCGGTGACCTCGGACGGCGACCTGTCGTTCGAGCCGCTGACCGACGACCCCTATGGCCTGGTGTGCCGCCGGGACGATCCGCTGGCCGAGCTGCCCGACCCGACATGGACCGATCTGACGGGATTGCGGTTGGTGACGGTGCATATGGGGAGCGGCAATCGCACCGCGCTGGACGCGGGGTTGACGCGCGCCGGGATCGAGCTGCGCTGGTTCTATGAAGTGACGCGGCTCACCTCGGCTCTGGCGCTGGTTCAGGCGGGGCTGGGGCCATCGGTGCTGCCGCGCCTCGCCTGTACGGGGCCGGACGCGCGCGACCTGTTGTGGCGACCGTTGCGCGGGGCGGAGGTGGTGCGGACGATCGGCGTGCTGCGGCGTGCCTCCGCCACGCTGTCGCCGACCGCGTCACGGCTGATGGCGCTGCTCGCCGCCGCCTGGGTCGATCGCTGACGCCAGTCGGGCCCCGCTCCAGCGCGACACGAGCAGGGAGGCGGCCACGTTGGCGGTGGCGCTGGTCAGCGCGCGCATTTCCGAGAGGAAGCGGTCGATCGCGATCAGCAGCGCCGCCGCCCCGACCGGGATGTCGGGCAGGAGCGACAGCGTGAGCAGAAGCGCCGAGAAGCCGCTGCCGGTCACACCGGCGGCCGCCTTCGACGTGACGAGCATCACGAGCAGGAACACGCCGATCCGCTCCGGCGGCAGCGCGACGCCGAGCGCTTCACCAAGGAACATCGTGGCGACGATCAGGTACACCGCCGTTCCGGCAAGGTTGAGCGAGTAACCGAGCGGCACGGTAAGCCCGACGATGCTGCGCGGGCAGCCCAGCGCTTCCAGTTTGACGATGAGGCGCGGCAGCACCACCTCGGTGGAGGAGGTGCCGAGTACGATCAGGATTTCCTCGCGGAAGGTGCGCGACAGTCGTCCCGCGCCCAGCCCGGTCGTCAGCCACACGCTCGTCACCAGCGCCGCGATGAGCGCTCCGCACGCCAGCGCGAGCGTCGCGGCGAGCAGGCCGAGCGAGCCGATGAAGCCGAGCCCGTAGGTGCCGACCGTGTAGGCGATGGCCCCGAAGGCACCGATCGGCGCGGCGCGGATCAGGAAGCCGAAGATGGCGAACTGAAGGCGGGTCAGCGCCTCGATCGCGCGCACGATGGGCGCGCCCGCCTCCCCGATCCTGAGCAGACCGAACCCGACCAGCCCGGCGACGAACAGCACCGGCAGGACGTCCCCTGCGGTGAACGCGGAGAACAACGTTTCCGGCACCATGCGGATCAGGAAATCGCCCGCGCCGGTGACATGCCGCCCCGCCAATTGCCGTTCGAGCTCGGCCGCCGCATCGCCATAGGACGGCAGCGGCAAGCCATCGCCCGGCCGAAGGAGCAGCGCCGCCGTCAACCCGATCATGAGCGCCGCGACGGTGATCGCCACGAAGACGATCAGGCTGCGCAGTACCGTCGTCCCCGTATCGCGCGCCGCGCCGTGGCGGACGATCCCTTCGACGATCGTGCAGAACAGCACCGGCGGCACCATCATCCGCATCGCCTTCACGAACGCGATACCCAGCGGTCCGAGATCACGCCCGAAGGCTGGCGCTGCGTAGCCGATCGCGGTGCCGGCGAGGATGCCGAGCAGCATCTGGACGTACAACCGACGGAACGCCCGCACCTCGCCCTCCCACTGTATTCATGCGCCCGGCGCATCAAGCGCCCCGATCATTGCATTTGATCGCACGCCGCCGCCTGGTGTCTAGTGAACCGCGAGGCACGATGGCTCAAGCCTTTGCCGACGCGAAAACCGCCGACGAGCGGGACAGAGAGAGGTTTGCATGAAACCCCCATCACGATCATCGACGCGGCGCCGCGCGCTGGGTCTCGGCCTGCTGGTCGGCATCGCTTCGCTGGTGACACCGGCGCAGGCGCGGGAGGCGACGCCGGTCGCGGTCCGCGAACTGCACGTCGTCACCTCGGGCGGCTTCACCGCCGCGTTCGAGGCGCTGGCCGACCGCTACCAGCGCGCCACGGGCATCCGCATCGTCACCGAACACGGCCCGTCGATGGGCGAGACGCCGCAGGCGATCCCGCATCGGCTGGCGCGGCATGAGGACGCCGATGTCGTGATCCTGGCGCGCAGCGGGCTCGACAAGCTTGCCGCGCAGGATCTGGTCGCGCCCGCCACCGTCACCGATCTCGGCCTGTCGAAGATCGCCGCGGCGGTGAAGGCCGGCGCTCCGGTGCCGAATATCGCGACCCCCGACGCGTTGAGGTCCACGCTGCTGAACGCCAAGTCCGTCGCATGGTCGGACAGCGCGTCGGGCGTCTATATCCAGTCGACGATGCTCGAACGGCTGGGCGTCGCCGATCAGGTCCGCCCGAAGGGGACGATGATACCGGCGACCCCGGTCGGACGGATCGTGGCCGAGGGCAAGGCGGAGATCGGCTTCCAGCAGCTCAGCGAGTTGAAGGCGGTCAAGGGCATCCGCATCCTCGGCCTCATTCCCGAGTCGCTGCAAAAGGTCACGCCCTTCTCCGCCGGGGTGGTCGCCTATTCGCCGCATCAGGCGGAGGCGCGTGCGCTGATCGCGTATCTCGCATCCCCCAAAGCCTATCCGATCATCCGCGCCAGCGGACTGGAACCCGCATCGCAAAGGGCCGAGCCATGACCGCTGCCACCGCATCCTTCGACGCCGCGGCGCCGATCTCCGCCGAGCGCAAGCGCTCCGCCTTCAAGTCGATCTTCATCGTCGCCAGCGGCAACTTCCTGGAGATGTTCGACTTCATGGTGTTCGGCTATTACGCCACCTACATCGCGAAGGCGTTCTTCCCGACCGGGAGCGAGTTCGCCTCGCTGATGCTGACCCTGATGACGTTCGGCGCCGGCTTCCTGATGCGGCCGGTCGGCGCGCTGGTGCTGGGCGCGTATATCGACAAGCACGGGCGGCGGCAGGGGCTGCTGCTGACGCTGGGCCTGATGGCGCTGGGCACGCTCGCGATCGCGATCACCCCGACCTATGCCCAGATCGGCGTCGCCGCGCCGGTCATCATCCTGCTCGGACGGCTGGTGCAGGGCCTGTCGGCGGGCGTCGAGGTCGGCGGCGTGTCGGTCTATCTGAACGAGATCGCACCGCCCGACCGCAAGGGCTTCTTCTGCTCGTGGCAGTCGGCCAGCCAGCAGGCGGCCGTGGTGTTCGCGGCGCTGATCGGGCTGATCGTGTCGACCAGCCTCGATCCCGTGACGATGCAGGCGTGGGGGTGGCGCATTCCGTTCATCATCGGCTGCGTGATGATCCCGTTCCTGTTCGTCATCCGTCGCCACATGGAGGAGACGGAGGTGTTCCTGAAGCGCAAGGATCACCCCAGCCTGGGCCAGATCATACGCACGATCGGCGGCAATTGGGGCGTGGTGTTGCAGGGGACGCTGATGGCGGTGATGACGACCGTCTTCTTCTACATGATCACCGCCTATACCCCGACCTATGGCAACAAGGTGCTGTCGCTGACGCCGGGATCGGCGCTGTTCGTCACCGCCTGCGTCGGCATCACCAATTTTGTCCTGCTGCCGGCGATGGGCGCATTGTCGGACCGCGTCGGGCGCAAGCCGCTGCTGATGACCGCGACGGTGCTGGGCGCGGTGCTGGCCTATCCGATGATGAGCTGGCTGGTCGCCGCGCCCAGCTTCGGGCGGCTGTTGACGGTCGAGCTGCTGCTCGCCGCCATCTACGCCACCTATAACGGCGCGTTCATCGTCTATCTGACCGAGGTGATCCCGCCGCATGTCCGCACCGTCGGGTTCAGCCTGGCGTACAGCCTGGCGACCGCGATCTTCGGCGGCTTCACGCCGGCGATCAGCACCGCGCTGATCGGCGCGACCGGAGACAAGGCGATCCCCGGCGCCTGGTGCGCCGCCGCCGCCGTGCTCTCGCTGGTGGCGCTGCTGATCGGCGCGCGCCTGCGCCACCGCGCCGACTGACCGATCCGCCGCCGGGCGCCGCGAAGGCGTCCGGCGGCTCCGTTTCGAGGCGGCGGCCACGCAGCCGCGCCCGCTTCCCCGAGAGGATGCCGTCATGTATCGAGGAGCGTTGCTCGTCGCGGGACTGTGCGCGTCGCTGCCGGCCGGGGCGCAAGACTCCGGGGACGTCGCCCGGCTCTCGCGGCTGGTCGAGGCGCAGCAGGCGCAGATCGCGCGGCTGGAGGCACGGCTCGCCGCGCTGGAGGGCGCGCCCGCGACGACGACATCCGCCGCGCGGCAAAGCGCGCAAGCCACCCCGTCGCAGCGGACGCCCGCGCCGCTGGGCCAATCGCTTCCCTCCGACGCGCACCCGCCGTCGCTCGACGCGCGGCTGGCGCGGATCGAACAGGCGCAGAAGGAAAATGTCCATGTCGACTGGTCGAAGGGGACCCCCGAGTTCACCAGCGGGGACGGCAGGCTGTCGTTCCGGCCGCGCGGACGGATCCTGCTCGACTGGGGATCGACGACCGGCAGTACGGTCGCGGCGCGCAACCTGACCGCGACGCAGGCACGGTCGCTGCGCCTCGGGTTCGAGGGCTCGGTCGGCAAGCATCTGTCCTACCTGCTGGAGGGGGACTTCGCCGACAATGAGATCGCGATCAAATCGGCGTATCTCGCCTGGACGACGCGGGTCATGGGACAACAGGCGGAGTTTGCGCTGGGCAACCGGCTCAACGATCGCGGGCTCGACGGGTCGAGCGGCACGATCTCCGTGCCGTTCCTGGAGCGCAACGTCGTCGGTGCGGGGATCATCCCGGTACGCGGCTTCTTCGGGCTGGGCGCGGCGGCGCGGCTGTATGGCGACGGCTGGCACGTCGGCGTGCAGGTGTCCGGAGACGACATCAACAACCCCGGCACGGCGGGCGACGGCCTGACGATCGGCGCCCGGGCGCACTGGAACCCGGTGAAGACCGCGCGCTGGATCCTGCATCTGGGCACTTGGGCCTTCCACGAACGGCTGGCCAGCGACGTGAGCCGGCCGACGCGCAGCATCGCGATCGGCGGCTTCTTCAACGACAACCTCCGCGTCGCGCCCGGTACGTTCAGGGAAGCGCGCGAGGGCGACGGATATGGCGTGGAGCTGGGGACGTTCCACAAGTCCGTATGGGCGTATGGCGAATATGGCGCGCGGCGTCTGGAGAATGCGGCGGGCGCCGCGACCGGGCAGTCGGCGTGGGCGGTGCAGGGCGGCTGGTTCGTTACCGGTGAGACGCCGCCTTACCTGACGCGCGGCGGCGTGTGGAGCCGGCCGCGCGTGCTGCGTCCGTTCACCTCCGGCGGCGGCGGCGCGATCGAACTGGCAGCGCGGTATGAGGCGATCGACTTCAGCGACAATCCGACCGCCGGACGCGGCACCGCCGCGACGTTCGGCATCAACTGGTATCTGAACAACTTCGTTCGGCTGCAACTGAACGCGATCGACTGGGCGGTCACCAATCCCACGCCGGCCACGATCGGGGAGGATCGTGGGCAGACGGTGATCGGACGCGTGCAGGTGGCGTTCTGATGCCGGGGCGTCGCGTGAGGACAGTGCGGCGACGCCATCGGTGAGACGTGAGCGCGTCGCGCCCCGGGAGCGTGAGGGCGCAATGCCATCTACCGGCTGGTTAACACATGATATTTTCACGAAAGAGCGCTATCGGAAGAACGATAGCTCCCTGGATATGAATGTTGCCGACGCTCGATTCCGCCACCGTCCACCTGTGCACCGTCCTGTCGAGCCTGTCGTTCGGGGTGCTGTTCGTCGCGCTGTGGGTGCTGCGGGGCGGGCGCGCCTTCTACCTGCTCTGTGGCGGCGCGGCGTTGACTTATGCCGCGACGCTGGCCGGCTTCGGCATTCCGGCACGCGGGCTCGCCTTCTCCACGCTGCTGTGCGTCGGTGTCGGCGCCTACAACAGCTACATGCTGGCGGCCCTCCGAAAGTTCGAAGGTGGGCGCGCCGTGAACTGGCTCGTCCTCGCGTCGCCGATCCTGTCGGGGCTGTCGTACCTCGTCGTTACCCTATGGCTTGGCGATGAAGCGGCGGGGCGCATGGCCAATTCCGTCGTACTGGGCGTGGCGACGGCGGCGGTCGGGCTGGTCTTCCTGCGCGCGACCGGATCACGGGCTCCCCGCAGCCGGCGCATCGTCGGCGTGATCCAGATGGCCTATGTCCCGTCCTATGTGGTGTCGGTCGGCCTGGAGATGGCCGGAATGGTGCAGCGCGACTGGCTGTCGCTCATCCCGTTGCTCAGCGATCAGGTGCTGCTGGGCGTCCTGAACGTCGCGCTGCTGTCGATGCCCGGTGAACGCGCCGAAGCGGAGCTGCGGGAGAAGGCGCTGCGCGATCCGCTCACCGGTGCGTGGAACCGGGCGGGCCTCGACCGCATCGGCAAGGACGCCGTCGGACCGATGGAAGTGATCGTGTTCGACGTCGACAATTTCAAGCAACTGAACGACCGACATGGCCATGCCGCCGGCGACGCCGTGTTGCAGTCGCTGGCGTCCAAGGCGACCGCGGCGATGCCGAGCGACGCCCATCTGATCCGGCTGGGTGGCGATGAATTCGCCGCCCTGGTGCCGTTCGTTCGTAGCGGTCTCCGCGCGGCGCGGATTGCCGAGACGCTGCGGATCGTCGCCCGTGACGAAACGCTTTGTACCATCAGCGTCGGGCTGGCCGCCACCGGCAGCGATGCCGCGGATCTTGCGGGCGCTTTCGAGCGCGCCGACCAGATGCTGTACCGCGCGAAGCGGGAGGGGCGGGACCGCGTCGCGGCGTGATCGTGTTGTGCGTGCGCGAACGGATGCCCAATCGCTCCACGATGTGATACACGGGCGCGTGTCCACCGCTGTACCCCATCGCTTCGCCATCGGCATCGAGTCGGCCGACATCGACTTCATGGGTCACGTGAACAACGCGAGCTATCTGAAGTGGGTGCAGGCGGCGGTGCTGGACCATTGGCGCGCCCTGGCCCCGGCCGAGATCGCCGCCCGGCACCTGTGGGTCGCGCTGAAGCATGAGATCACCTACCGCAAGCCGGCGTTCCTGGAGGACGATGTGATCGCGACCGTGCTGCTGGAGAAGGTGCATGGCGCACGGGCGTTCTACGATACGGTGATCCGCCGGGGTGAGGAGGTGCTGGCCGAGGTCAAGTCGAGCTGGTGCTGTCTGGACGCATCGACGATGCGCCCCGCACGATTGGCGCAGGACGTGATCGAGCATTTCTTTCCTCGTCCCGATCCGCACACCGGCTCCTGAACGCCGAAGCGCCGCCCTTTCGATGCTGTCGTTCGGCAGGGCGCGGCAAGGCCGGGCATCAAGCGGCGCGGCGTTTCGCGCCCTTTCATAAGTAGTTGTTATCGATCGATAACCAAATCTCGTTGATTGACGACAGCGGTCAGATGCGCTCCCTTGGCGGCGTTACAGCCTGAAGGGGGAGCGATGCCAATGTCGATGGACCGACGTTCGATACTGGGGGCGGCCGCGATCGCCGGCCTTGCCCTCACGACCGAGGACGTGACGGCACAGCCGCGGGCGACGCAGCGCGAGGTCTATGAACTTCGTTCCTATCGGCTTGTGAACGGGCCGATGCGGGAGCGGCTGGACACCTACCTTCGGGACGCGTTCATCCCGGCCGCCCGGCGCGCCGGAAGCGGCCCGGTGGGGGTATGCACCGTGACGATCGGCCCGGATGCGCCCAGCCTGTACGTCCTCGTTCCGCATCCCACCATCGCCGACTTCGTGGCGATGCCGGGCAGGCTGACCAGCGACGCGGCTTATCTGCGTGCCGCCGCCTCGTTCCTGCGCGCCACGCCGGCCGATCCGCCTTATGCCTCTCTGGAAATCAAGCTGATGCAGGCATTTCCTCACCTCCCGCGTATGGAAGTGCCCGGCCAAAGCGCACGCATCTTCGAACTACGGACCTACCACAGCCATGCCGAAACGGCGGGCGCGACCAAGATCGACATGTTCGATACCGGTGGCGAACTGGACATCTTCCGACGCACCGGCCTTGCCCCGGTCTTCTTCGCGCAAGACCTGACCGGCGTGCGCCTGCCGAGCCTGACCTATATGCTCACCTTTCCGGACATGCCCACTCGCGAGCGGGCGTGGCGCACCTTCGGTTCCGACCCGGCGTGGAAAAAATTGATCGCGACGCCGGGCCTGACCGACCCGGAGATCACCACGGGGATCGACAATCGCATCCTCAGCCCGACGCCCTATTCGCAGATCTAGGATGGCGGTCATTTTGCGGGAGAGAATTGGCGGAAGAGGTGGGATTCGAACCCACGGACAGCTTGCACCGTCGCCGGTTTTCAAGACCGGTGCCTTAAACCGCTCGGCCACTCTTCCGCGTCGCGTCGGCGACGCCGCCTATGGCAGCAAGGCTTCGCCCTGTTCAAGTCCCCACGCATCGCTGCGTTCATGCGTGCGTGGCGGGCGATGATTGGCGGTTCCGCATCCTCGCCGCCTGTGCCAGAACGCCGGCATCATGACACGATCCGCAACTCTCGCGCGCGGCGTCGCCGCAGTGGCGTGCCTGATCGCGCCGGTGTCCGCCGCCGCGCAGGACGCCAGTGGTTTCCCGGCCTATCTGCAACAGGTCCGTGGGCGGGCGCTGGCGGCCGGCGTTCGTCCCGCGACCGTCGATAGCGTCCTGCCGACCCTGACCTTCAACCCGCGTGTCGTCGCGCTGGATCAGCAGCAGCCGGAGGCGCGGCCGAATGCGCCGGTGCCGCGCTTCGCGCCCTATCGGATCGCGCATGTCGATGCCGCGCGTATCTCGCGTGGGCGGGCCGCCTATGCGGCGCAGCGCGGGCGGCTGGCGGCGATCGCGGGCGAGACCGGCGTGCCGGCCGAGATCATGGTCGCGATCTGGGGGCATGAGACCAATTACGGCTCCTACACCGGCAATTTCGACCTGCTGCGCAGCCTGGCGAGCCTGGCCTATGAAGGCCGGCGGCGACCGTTGTTCGAGGGTGAGTTCATCGCCGCGCTGAAGATCATCGATCGCGGCATTCCGCGATCGCAACTGACCGGCAGCTGGGCGGGCGCGATGGGCAATCCGCAGTTCCTGCCGTCCATCTATCTGCGGCTCGCCCGCGACGGGGACGGCGACGGGCGCGCCGACATCTGGAACTCGGCGGCGGATACGCTGGCATCGATCGGCAGTTATTTCGTCCAGGCCGGCTGGCGACGTGGGCAGCCGTGGGGCATCGCGGTATCAGTGCCCGCAGGCTATTCACGGGCCGAGGTGCGCAACCGGCTCGTCTCGCCGCGCTGCCCGCGCGTGTTCGAGCGGCATAGCGGCTGGCGATCGATGGCCGAGTGGCGCGCGCTCGGCATCGCGCCGCAGGGGCGGACGCTGGCCGACGATGTGCAGGCGACGCTGATCGAGCCGGACGGGCCCGATGCGACCGCCTATCTGCTGACCGGCAACTATCGCGTGATCCTCGATTACAATTGCTCCAATTTCTATGCCTTGTCGGTCGGATTGCTGGCCGATGCGATCGCCCCGTAGAGGCGGGTGACGCAGGCGTATCGCCTCGCTATGGCTGGCGTCGCACTTCCTCTTCCCGCTTCGACACGGAACCCTTGATGACCAAGCTGCTGACCCTCATCGCGCTTCCCGCCGCCGCCGTGGCGCTGGCGGTGCCCGCCATCGCCGCCGCGCCGCAGTTCGACACGCCGGCCCCGGTGGCGTTCATGGAGGATCTGTCGTCGGGCGCGGTGCTGTTCGCGCGCGACGCCGATCGCCGCATGCCGCCGGCGTCGATGGCGAAGATGATGACGGTCTATACCGCGTTCCAGATGATCGCGCGCGGCGACCTGAAGCTGGATACCGAATTCGAGGTGCGGCCCGAGACGTGGGCGAAGTGGCACGGCCCGCAGGCGGGATCGACGATGTTCCTGTCGTCGGGGGAGCGCGTGTCGGTCGCCAACCTGCTCTACGGCATCGTCACCTTGTCGGGGAACGACGCCTGCATCGTGCTGGCCGAGGGTATTTCGGGCACCGAACAGGCGTTCGTCGAGCGGATGAACGAGGACGCCGCGAAGCTGGGCCTGAAGAACAGCCACTTCGGCACCGCCAACGGCTGGCCCGACGGCGGCGTCACCTATGTCACCGCGCGCGACCTCGCGACGCTGGCGGCGGCGACGATCCAGCAGCATCCCAAGCTCTACAAGCAATTCTATTCGCGCCGTGATTTCACCTGGGGCAAGACGATGGGCGGTGGTCAGGCGATCACCCAGGCCAATCGTGATCCGCTGCTGGGCCGCGTCGCGGGGGCCGACGGTCTCAAGACCGGGCACACCGAAGAGGCCGGTTACGGCTTCACCGGCTCGGCGGAGCAGAACGGCCGCCGTCTGGTGATGGTGCTGGCCGGGCTGACCAGCTTCAACCAGCGCGCCAGCGAGTCCGTTCGCTTCATGGAATGGGGCTTCCGCGCGTGGCAGGCCAAGCCGGTGGTGAAGGCGGGCAAGGAAGTCGGCACCGCGAAGGTGCAGATGGGCAGCGACAGCACCGTGAAGCTCGTCGCTCCCAAGGACCTGACCGTCTCCATCCCCTCGGGCAGCCGGCCGCAACTGTCGGGCAAGATCGTCTATGACGGCCCGATCAAGGCGCCGATCAAGCAGGGCGCGCATATCGCCGATCTGGTCGTGTCGTCGCCCGGTCTACCCGAGCAGCGGATGCCGCTGGTCGCCGCCGCGGATGTCGGCGAGGCCGGCTTCTTTGGCCGCGCGTGGCAGGGCCTGACCGGGCTGTTCGGCTGACCGTGAAAGACGGGCGTTTCCTGAGCCTCGAAGGCGGGGAGGGGGCGGGCAAGTCGACGCAGGCGCGCGCGCTCGCCGCCGCTTTGGGGGAACGCGGCGTCCATGCGATCGTCACCCGCGAGCCGGGCGGCAGCGAGGGCGCGGAGGCGATCCGCGCGCTGCTGATGCAGGGCGAGGCGGCACGCTGGAGCCCGCATACCGAGGCGTTGCTGTTCGCCGCCGCGCGCGCCGATCATGTCGAAAAGGTCATCCGACCCGCCATCGGTGCCGGGCAATGGGTGATCTGCGACCGCTTCATCGACTCGACCCGCGCCTATCAGGGCGCAGCGGGCGGCGTCGATGACGCCGCGATCCTGGCGCTCCACGCCTTCGGGACGCGCGGGTTGTTGCCCGACCGGACGTTCCTGCTCGACCTGCCCGTCGCGGTCGGCGCGGCGCGCGCCACGCAGCGCGACGGCGCGCCGGCCGATCGCTTCGCGATGCGCGGCGAGGATTTCCACGCCGCCGTCGCGGCCGCCTTTGACAGGTTCGCCGCGCACGACGCCGACCGCTTCCGCCGCATCGACGCGACGCAGCCGCCGGAACAGGTGACACAGGCGATGCTGGACATGCTGGAGGACTGGCTGCCGTGACGTCCTTGCGCGGTCAGCAGGCCGCGATCGACGCCTTCCTGGCCGCCAGCGCGGGCGGGGCGATGCATCACGCCTGGCTGCTCGCCGGGCCGCAGGGCGTCGGCAAGGCGACCTTCGCGCAGGCGGCGGCGTTGCGCCTGTTGGCGGAGGGGATGACGCCGGGTGCGCTGCCGCCGGGGCTGGACGTCCCGGCCGCGCATCAGGCGGCGTCGCTGATGGCGGCCGGCTCGCATCCCGATCTGCGCATCCTCCGACGCTTGGCGAAGAAGGACAAGGAGGACGAGTTCGCGCGTTCGATCACCGTCGATCAGATCCGCAGCCTCGGGCCGTTCCTCGGGACCATGCCGTCGCTGTCGCCACGCCGGGTGATCGTGATCGACGCCGCCGACGATCTCGAACGCCCGGGCGCGTCGAACGCGCTGCTCAAGAGTCTGGAGGAGCCGCCGTCGGGCACGGTCTTCCTGCTGGTCAGCCACGCGCCGGGCCGCCTGCTGCCGACGATCCGCTCGCGCTGCCGGGTCCTGCGCTTCGATCCGCTGAACGATACCGACATGGCGGCGGTGCTGTCGCGCGAGCTGCCCGATGCCGATGCCGACGAGATCGCCGCATTGGTGAGGAGCGGCGATGGCGCGCCGGGCCGCGCGCTCGGCTATGCCGGGCTCGATCTCGCCGCGATCGACAGCGCGCTGGAGGCGATCGGGCGCGACGGCGATCCCGGCCTCGCGCGCCGCGCCGCGCTTGCCAAGGCGTTGTCGCCCAAGGCTGCGCAGGCGCGTTACGAGGCGTTTCTCGATCGCGTGCCGACCGTCATCGCCCGCATGACCGCGCTGCGGGTGGGTTCCGACTTACGCGCCGCGCTCGACGCCTATGACGAGGCGCGCGGCGTCACCGCCGCCGCGCGCAGCCTGTCGCTCGATGCGCAGGGCACCGTGTACGAGCTCGCCGGGATCGTTGCGCGGCTGGCGTCCCCGGATGGAGCGCGTTAGGAGGGCGCCATGCGCGACCCTTATTATATCACCACCGCCATCAGCTACCCCAACGGGCGCCCGCACATCGGCCACGCCTATGAAGCGATCGCCGCCGACGCGATCGCCCGGTTCCAGCGGCAGGCGGGCCGCGACGTCCGCTTCCAGACCGGCACCGACGAACACGGGCTGAAGATGGTGCAGACCGCGCGCGACAAGGGTGTCGAGGTCCGCCTGCTGGCCGACGAAATGTCGGGCTATTTCCGGTCGATGTGCGACGCTCTGAACATCAGCTATGATCGCTTCATCCGCACCACCGATCCGGATCATCACGCCGCCAGCCAGGCGCTGTGGCGCGCGATGGCGGCGTCGGGCGACCTCTATCTCGATCGTTACGAGGGCTGGTATTCGGTCCGCGACGAAGCCTTTTACGACGAAAAGGAACTGGTCGACGGGGAAGGGGGCGCGAAGCTCTCGCCGCAGGGGACGCCGGTGACCTGGACCGCGGAGGAGACGTGGTTCTTCCGCCTGTCGAAGTACCAGCAGCCTTTGCTCGATTTCTACGCCGCCAACCCGGAATTCATCCGACCGGAATCGCGCCGGAACGAGATCCTGCGCTTCGTCGAGGGCGGGTTGTCGGACCTGTCGGTGTCGCGGACCAGCTTCGACTGGGGCGTGCCGGTCCCCGACAGCCCCGGCCATGTCATGTACGTCTGGGTCGATGCGCTGACCAACTATCTGACCGGTGCCGGCTACCCGGAGGGCGAGATGCCGCACTGGCCCGCCGACCTGCACCTGATCGGCAAGGATATCGTGCGTTTCCACGCGGTCTACTGGCCGGCGTTCCTGATGTCCGCGGGGGTGGCGCTGCCGAAGACGGTGTTCGGGCATGGCTTCCTGCTGCATCGCGGCGAGAAGATGTCGAAGAGTCTCGGCAACGTGGTCGATCCCATTGATCTGGCTGGCGCTTTCGGGGTCGACGGGCTGCGATATTTCCTCTTGCGCGAGGTCAGTTTCGGACAGGACGGCAGCTACGCCGCCGAGGCGATCGTGACCCGCGTCAACGCCGAACTCGCCAATGCGTTCGGCAATCTGGCGCAACGCACACTGTCGTTCATCGGCAAGAATCTCGGCGGTGCACTGCCGGGGCCCGGACGCGCCGACATTGCCGACGGTCAGCTGATCGAGGAGGTCGTCGTGGCCTGCGCGGGCTTCAAGGCGGCGTTCGGCGACCTGATGCTCAGCCAGGGGATCGAGGCGTGGATGCGTGGCGTCTTCGCCTGCAACCAATATATCGACGCGCAGGCGCCGTGGTCGCTCCGCAAGACCCATCCGGAGCGGATGCACGCCGTGCTGGGTACGCTGGTGCGCGCGATCCGGATGCTGGCGATCACGATCCTGCCGGTCGTGCCGGAAGGGGCGGGGCGCGTCCTCGACCTGCTGGGGGCGGAACAACGCGACCATGCGGCGATCGATGACGATGGCTGGTATGCGCGGCAGGCCGCGGCGGGGTTCGCGCTCGCGACGCCGGCGCCGGCGTTCCCGCGCCTGGAGATGCCCGCCGAGACGGAGCACGCCTGATGCTTGCCGATAGCCATTGCCATCTCAATTACAAGGGCTTGGCGGAGGAACAGCAGGCGGTGCTCGAACGGGCCCGTGCACGTGGCGTGACCGCGATGCTCAATATCGCGACCCGCGAAAGCGAATGGGACGCGGTGCTGGCGACCGCCGAGCGCGAGCCGGACGTCTGGGCCACGGTCGGCATCCATCCCCACGAGGCCGACCAGCATCCGCACATCGACACCGCGCGGCTGGTGGAGCGCGCGCGTCATCCACGTGTGGTCGGTATCGGGGAAAGCGGGCTCGACTATCACTACGACCATTCGGACCGGACGCGGCAACAGACGAGTTTCCGGGCGCATATCGCGGCGGCGCGGGACGCCGGCGTGCCGATCGTCGTCCACACGCGTGATGCCGAGGACGACACCGCCGCGATCATGCGCGAGGAAATGGAGCAGGGGGCCTATGCCGGGGTCATCCACTGCTTCACCGCCAGCGATGCCTTTGCCGACAAGGCGCTGGAACTCGGTCTTTATATCTCCATTTCCGGTATCGTGACCTTCCGCAATGCCACCGACCTTCAGGCCACCGCCGCGCGTCTGCCGCGCGAGCGGCTGTTGATCGAGACGGACGCGCCGTTCCTTGCCCCCGTGCCGCACCGGGGCAAGACCGGCGAACCCGGCTTCGTCGCGGATACGGCCGCGTTCCTGGCCAAACTGCGCGGCGAAGATGTGCTGGACTTGCAGGATTATACCGCGCGCAATTTCCATGCGCTCTTCAGCAAGACGCGCGCGGCGTGAAGGTCCGCATCCTCGGGTCGGGCACGTCGTCGGGGGTGCCGCGGATCGGCAACGATTGGGGAGCCTGCGACCCGAGCGAGCCGCGCAATCGCCGCTTGCGATCATCGCTGCTGGTGGAACATGAGGACACGCGCATCCTGGTCGACACCAGTCCCGATATGCGCGAACAGTTGCTGGAGGCGCAGGTCGGTCGCGTCAGCGCGGTCGTCTGGACCCACGAACATGCCGACCATGTGTTCGGCATCGACGACCTGCGACAAGTGTATCACGCGCTCGGGCACCCTGTGCCGGGCTATGCACGTCCGCGCACGGCAGCGGCGCTGCGGCGTCAATTCGGGTACGTATTCGAGGGGAATGGCGGTTATCCGCCGATCGTGGCGCTGCACGATCTGCCCGATCACTTGCGGATCGGCACCATCGAGATCCGGGTCGTCGATCAGCCGCACGGCGGCATCACATCGGCCGGCCTGCGTTTCGAGGCCGGCGGCAAGGCGGTGGGATACGCGACCGATCTGCACGAGATGACCGTGGCGATGGAGCCGCTGTACCACGGGTTGGACGTGTGGATCGTCGATGCTCTGCGCCGCCGCCCGCATCCGACGCATCCAGATCTGCCGACCGTGCTCCGCTGGCACCAGCAGTTCGCGCCGCGTCGCACCGCGCTGGTCCATATGGATCAATCCATGGATTACCGTAGCTTGTGCGAGGAACTTCCTGAGGGAGTCGAGCCCGGCTATGACGGACTGGAGTTGATGGCGTGAGCGACACGACGCTCCGCGCGATGCTGTTGCTGCTCGTATTGATCTTGCCGGTGTCCGCGCTGTTGGCGCGTCGTGTGGCACCGATGATGGTGCTGCGCTACGCGGCGGCGTGGGCCGGTATCGCGGTACTGCTCTATATCGGGATAACTGCATTTACATAATGTAGATTATCGGGTTTGCGAGTTGAATGATCGAAGCGGTCGCGTGCACGTCAGGTGGTGCAACGACACCGTGCATGACCGTCGCCGGCTATCGATCACGTTGGTCCGTTCGCCGCGTGTGGCTTGACGCCACATCAGGCACCGTCGTCCCCAGCCGGTGCCGGACAACGACAGGCCGGTTTGGCATGGCGCTTCGGTGCGGTGGTGGCGAATTCCTCGGGGCTCATCGCGGCCGACCGGTCACGATCCGCCTCGGCGAAGCGTTTGGTGGTCTTTATCGCCCATTCGTCGAAGCTTAACCGGCCGTCGCTATTGGTATCGAGCTTCGCGAAGGCCTTGCGTCGCGCAATCAGATACTCGTCGCGCGTGATCCGTCCATCTCGATCCTTGTCATAGCGGTCGAAGCGCTTCTGTTCACGGCTGCGCACGGATGCCTCGGGTAGCGCGGGCTCCTCGCCGTCCGTCGTCTCTGCCGTCCGCGCTGCGGCGGACGGTGGCGTTCGGGGAAGGACATGCTCGCTCTGCGCCTGACCGTTGAAGATCAGCCACCCCGCCCCCACCATCAACAACGCCGCCGCGCCGCCGACCAGATATCGCCACATCTTGCCCCATCCCCCGTTGCATCGATCACGCTAGCGCGATGACGCGCCGGCGCAAGCGGGCGGTGCTCATCGCCCTGACAGGCGGTGCCATAGCAATCGCGCGGCACGAGCGGGATGGCCGGGCGGGCGTGCACGATCCTGGATGTCCATCCACGCCATCCGCGTCAACGCACCGATCGCGCGTGCGCGGGTGGGCCAGCGATCGATCATCGCCGCACGCAACGCGTCCTGCGCCAGATGGCGAGCCATCGGGGCCAATCGCGGATCGCGCACGTGCCGGGAGAGATCTGCCAGTGCCCAGCCGCGTCCGGCCAATGCTAGCTGCGGCACGGCGCTGTTACAGAGCGTGGCCATCGCGCCGAACAACGCACCGCCGCGCAGGTCGCCATGCGATTGAAGGGCTGCCCCGTCCAGCTCGGGGTCGAGCAGCACCTCCCACCCTTCGACCATCATGGCGAGGCGCGCGCCCGCCACATGGGGCACGACAAGATCGGCGAGGCGTTGCAACATCGGCTCGGCCGGCGGTGGCGCATGATCGAGGGCGACCAGCGCCTGGTGCCACCACGTCAATCGCATCTGACCGATCAGCGGCTCGCGCGTGGTGCGCAAGATCGCGCCCAACCGCGCGTCGAGCGCCAGCAATGCCGCCAGACCGTCACGCGCCGCGGCAGGCGCATAGCGGAGTGCGAGCGCACGCTCTTCCGCACGGCCATCCGGATCGTGGTATCCCGCCCCCTCGCCTGCGCCCATGATGCGATCCACCTTGCTAGACGTTGCGCGCCCCGGGGTTCGGTACATCATGAGCGGTGGACGCCACGCAACCGCCGTCGCGGACGGGTACGGTGGACGTCCGCGCCCGGGGGCGCGCGCGGCTCCCGATCGGCCGGGACGGGAGCCGCAGCCCATCCCGGCCGATCGCCATCAGACGATCTTCCTGACCGTCTTGACGATCTTGTCGGCGGAGATCAGCGCCAGCTTCTCGAGGTTGGCCGCATAAGGCAGCGGCACGTCCTCGTTCGTGACGCGCAGTACCGGCGCGTCGAGGTCGTCGAAGCCCTCCTCCATCACGATCGCGGTGATTTCGGACGCGATCGAACAGGTCGGCCAGCCTTCCTCGACCACTACCAGACGGTTGGTCTTGGCGAGGGACGTCAGCACCGTCTGCTTGTCGAGCGGGCGCAGCGTGCGCAGGTCGATGACCTCCGCCTCGATCCCCTCGCCCGCCAGCGTCTCGGCGGCTTCCAGCGCGAGCCCGACGCCGATCGAATAGCTGACCAGCGTGACATCGCTGCCCTCGCGCATGATGCGCGCCTTGCCGATCGGAAGCACCCAATCATCCAGCTTCGGCACCTCGAACGACCGGCCATACAGCAGCTCGTTCTCCAGGAACACGACCGGATCGGCCGAGCGAATTGCCGCCTTCAGCAGCCCCTTGGCATCCGCCGCGTCATAGGGCGCGATCACGATCAGGCCCGGAACGCTGGCGTACCACGGACCGTAGTTCTGCGAGTGCTGCGCGCCGACGCGGCTCGCCGCGCCGTTGGGACCACGGAACACGATCGGGCAGCGCATCTGGCCGCCCGACATGTAGTTGGTCTTGGCGGCCGAGTTGATGATGTGATCGATTGCCTGCATCGCGAAGTTGAACGTCATGAACTCGACGATAGGCTTCAGCCCGCCCATCGCCGCGCCCGCGCCGATGCCGGCAAAGCCATATTCGGTGATCGGCGTGTCGATGACGCGCTTGTCGCCGAACTCGTCGAGCAAGCCCTGCGTGACCTTGTACGCGCCCTGATATTGCGCGACTTCCTCGCCCATCACGAACACGCGCTCGTCGGCACGCATTTCCTCGGCCATCGCGTCGCGCAACGCTTCGCGGACCGTGACCTTCACCATCTCGGTGCCGGCCGGGATCGCCGGGTCGGTGACCTCGGCCTTGTTGGCGGCCGCGTCGAAGAGCTGGCGCGCGCCGGTGTCGACCTTTTCCTGCGCGGGGTGCGCCGAATCCTCGACCGTGTCGGGCTTCTTCTCGTCCGCCGCCGCCTGGGCCGCAGGCGAATCGTCCTTGGTCGCCTCACCGGCTTCCTCGCCCTCACCGGCGAGCTGCATGATGACGGTACCGACCTTCACGCCGTCCGTACCCTCGGCGACCAGGATCTTCGCGACGGTGCCTTCGTCGACCGCCTCGAATTCCATCGTCGCCTTGTCGGTCTCGATCTCGGCCATGATGTCGCCCGACTTCACCGTGTCGCCTTCCTTGACGAGCCACTTGGCGAGCGTGCCCTCCTCCATGGTGGGCGAAAGCGCCGGCATCTTGATGTCGATCGCCATCTCAGTACTTCTCCACCAGAACGTCGGTATACAGTTCGGCCGGATCCGGCTCCGGCGTGCTTTCGGCGAAATCGGCGGCCTCCGCCACCTGCTTGCGGATGCGCTGCTCGATCGCCTTGAAATCCTCTTCCTTGGCGCCGTGGCCTTCGGTCAGCAGCTTCTTGACGTGCTCGATCGGATCGGACTTGTCGCGCACCGCCTGCACCTCGTCGCGCGAGCGGTACTTGGCCGGATCGGACATCGAGTGGCCGCGATAGCGATAGGTCTTCATTTCGAGGATGATCGGCCCCTTGCCCGCGCGCACCCACGCCAGCGCCTCTTCCGCCGCGCCGCGCGCCGCCAGCACGTCCATGCCGTCGATCTGCAGCCCCGGGATGCGGAAGCTTTCGCCACGGCGATACAGCTGGTCCTCGGACGAGGCGCGGTTGACGCTGGTGCCCATGGCGTACTGGTTGTTCTCGATCACGAAGATGATCGGCAGCTTCCAGAGCTCGGCCATGTTGAAGCTCTCGTACACCTGGCCCTGATTCGCCGCACCGTCGCCGAAATAGGCGAGGCAGACGCCGCCGTCGTTGGTGTATTTGTGGCTGAACGCCAGCCCGGCGCCGAGCGAGACCTGCGCGCCGACGATGCCGTGCCCGCCGTAGAACTTATGTTCCACGCTGAACATGTGCATCGAGCCGCCCTTGCCCTTCGAGATGCCGGCGGCGCGGCCCGTCAGCTCCGCCATGACGTCCTTGGGCGGGATGCCGCACAGCAGCATGTGACCATGGTCGCGATAGCCGGTGATGACCGAATCCGCCTCGGTCAGCGCCGACTGCAGCCCGACTGCGACCGCTTCCTGACCGATATACAGGTGGCAGAAGCCGCCGATCAGGCCCAGGCCATACAACTGCCCCGCCTTCTCCTCGAAGCGGCGGATCAGCAGCATGTCCTCGTAGAATTTGAGCAGTTCCTCCTTGCTCGCCTCATACGGGCGCGGATCGGTGGGACGCTCGCGATTCGTTTTCTGCGGATCGGCCGCCGGTGCGGGGGTGCGTGCTGGCGCTTTTGCCACGATGGACACTACCTCGTTTCTTGGAAGACGTACCGGCCTATAGTCGCGGCTAGGGGCAGACTGCAAACCCCACCGGGTTGCAAGGGATTGGGGGTCGGTTTAGGCCAGCGTCGATGACCGCGCCGACCGACACGCCGCCGCCCCTCCACCCGCTGCGGATCGGGAATTTCCGGGCCTATTGGCTGTCGCGCTTCGCCGGCACGATCGCGATCAGCGCGCAGGCGATCATCATCGGCTGGCAGGTATACGGCATCGCGCGGCAGACGATGGACATACGCGAGGCGGCGTTCATGCTGGGCATGATCGGGCTGGTGCAGTTCGTCCCGCTGTTCCTGCTGACCCCCGTCGTCGGCCTGGTCGCCGACAGTATCGACCGACGCTGGATCGTTCGCGCCACGACCGGGTTGCTGGTCGTCAACGCCGCGACGCTGGGGCTGTTCACCTGGGCGGGCGCGCTGACGCTGCCGCATCTGTTCTTCGCCGCCGTCCTGATCGGGATCGCACGGGCGTTTTCCGGTCCGGCCTATTCGGCGCTCGCCCCCAATCTGGTGCCCAAGGAAAGCCTGCCGACCGCGATCGCGATCAGCTCGATCGCGTGGCAGTTCGGCACGATCGCCGGCCCGAGCATCGGCGGACTGCTGTATGCGATCCATCCGGATGTCGCCTATGGGGTGATTTCCGCGCTGCTGGCGCTGGCGCTGGCGACGATGTTCCTGATCGGCAAGGTGCCGCAGCCACCCGCACAGAAGGACCGCAAGCCGCTTCAGCGCATCCTCGACGGCTTCTCCTATGTCCGTCGCAACCGACTGGTGCTGGCCACGATCACGCTGGATCTCTTCGCGGTGCTGCTGGCCGGGGCCACGGCGCTGCTGCCGATCTATGCCCGCGATATCCTGCATGTCGGGGCAAGCGGGCTTGGGTTCCTGGCGGCGGGCATGGGGATCGGGGCGGCAAGCACGGCGATCTGGTTCTCCTTTCGCCCAATGAAGACCAATGTCGGGGTCAAGATGCTGACCTCGGTGGTCGTCTTCGGGCTGGCGATCCTGACCTTCGGCATCGCGACGCGCGTTACCGACGCGCTGGGCATCACCCGGCTGACCGTCGCGGGTCTGCCGGTCGCCACGGATTTCGCGATCAGCCTGATCGCGCTGATCGTCGCGGGCGGGGCCGACATGGTGTCGGTCTACGTCCGTACCTCGCTGATCCAGCTGCACACGCCGGATGCGATGCGCGGGCGGGTCAGCGCGGTGTCGCAGCTCACGATCTCGGCCTCCAACGAACTGGGCGAGGCGGAGAGCGGGCTGATGGCCTCGCTGCTCGGTCCGGTCGGCGCGGTCGCCGTCGGCGGCGTCGGCGCGATCGCCATCACCCTGCTCTGGGCGCGGCTGTTCCCGGAACTCCGCCGTGCGCGGACCTTTGATCCGCCCGACATGATCGATACCCAACCACAACATGGAGTAGCGCAGCCATGAAGGCACAGAACGTCCTGGCGACGATCGGCAATACGCCGCACATCCGCGTGCAGAAGCTGTTTCCCGGCTCCGAGGTCTGGATCAAGTCCGAGCGCGCCAATCCCGGCGGCTCGATCAAGGACCGGATCGCGCTGGCGATGGTCGAGGCCGCCGAAGCATCGGGCGCGCTGAAACCGGGCGGCACGATCATCGAGCCGACCAGCGGCAACACCGGCATCGGCCTGGCGATGGTCGCGGCGGTCAAGGGCTACAAGCTGGTGCTGGTGATGCCGGAGAGCATGAGCCTGGAACGCCGCCGGCTGATGCTGGCCTATGGCGCGCAGTTCGATCTGACCCCGCGCGAGAAGGGCATGAAGGGCGCGATCGAGCGTGCGCTCGAACTGGTCGAGCAGACGCCCGGCGCCTGGATGCCGCAGCAGTTCGAGAACGAAGCGAACATCGACGTGCATGTCCGCACCACGGCACAGGAAATCCTCAACGACTTCCGCGACACGCCGATCGACGTCATCATTACCGGCGTCGGCACCGGTGGCCATATCACCGGCGTCGCCGAGACGCTGAAGAAGGAATGGCCGAACCTCAAGGTGTTCGCGGTCGAACCTCAGGCGTCGCCGGTAATCTCCGGCGGTCAGGCCGGCCCGCACCCCATCCAGGGCATCGGCGCCGGCTTCATCCCGGCCAACCTTCACACCCGCGCCTTGGACGGCGTGATCGAGGTGGATGCGGCGGTCGCCAAGGATATGGCGCGGCGCTCGGCACGCGAGGAAGGGCTCCTGGTCGGCATCTCCTCCGGCGCGACGCTCGCGGCGATCCTGCAGAAGCTGCCCGACCTGCCCGACGACGTGCGCGTCCTCGGCTTCAACTACGATACCGGCGAGCGTTACCTGTCGGTGCCGGACTTCCTACCGGAGAACTGACCTGACGCCGTTCAAGTTGAACGCGATCCTCGCCGGGATCGCGACGGTGGCGCTCGCGGTGCCGACATGGGTGGTCACCCGGCCGCCCACGGTGCCGCGCGCCATCGCCGCGAAGGTGACCAAGCCCCGGCGCGTGGTGGCGCAAACCGAAATCCCCGAGGTCGAGCCGGTCGCGTTCCAGGACCTGACGCCGGAGGATGCCCGCCTCTACAACGCCGGCATCCCGTTCGTGCGTGGCCCGAATCCGGCGGCGCGCCCGTTCCGCTTCGTCGGCGACGAGGCGCAGCGCGCGCGTGCCACCGACTGTCTGGCTGCGGCGGAATGGTATGAGGCGGGCGACGACCCGGTCGGGCAGCGCGCGGTCGCGCAGGTGGTCCTCAACCGGCTTCGCCATCCGGCCTTCCCCAAAACCGTTTGTGGCGTCGTCTTTCAGGGACAGGAGCGCAGCACCGGTTGCCAGTTCACCTTCTCGTGCGACGGCGCGCTCGCCCGCCATCCGTCCGACCCGGCATGGGAACGTGCCCGCAAGATCGCGGCCGAGGCGCTGGACGGCAAGGTCTTCGCGAAGGTCGGCTACGCGACACATTATCACACCGATTGGGTGGTGCCGTACTGGAGCGCGAGCCTCGACAAGCTGGCGGAGGTCCACACGCATCTCTTCTTCCGCTGGACCGGCTGGTGGGGCACCCCGCCCGCCTTCCGCCGCGCGGTGTCGAGCGACGAGCCGGTGATCCCGAACCTCGCCGCGATCTCGCCCGCGCACCGGCTGGCTGGCGCGCTGGACGAAGCCGCCGGGGCGATGGCGGCCGCCGCACCGCTGACCGGCGCGCCCATCGTCGCCGCCACGCCGGTGGCGGGTGAACCCGACAGTTTCGCGGTCGCGCTGGACGGCCTGCCGGAACGGTATCCCGACGTCGCGAAGGTGGCGTGCGGGATGCGCAGCCGCTGCAAGTTCCTCGGGTGGACCGACAAGGCCATGGTGCCGAAGAGCGCGGGCACCACGCCGCAGCAGATGACCGCGATGTCGTTCAGCTATTTTCGCGACCGCGAGGTCGGGCTGGAACGCGAATTGTGGAACTGCCGCGAGTTTCCGCGCACCGGGCCGGGATTGTGCATGAAGCGTCAGGTGGTGCCGGTGACGCCGCCCGCGTCGACCGCCGGACCGCCGGGTCTGCGCCTTCCCGATGGCCTCGACGGCGTTCGCCGACGCGAGGCGCCCGCTGTCGCGCCAACGCCGACGGCCATACCCTAGCGGCGACCGCGCCAGCGCGTCATTCCCGCAACGGCCGCGACCGTAGGGCGTCCGGACGCCCTACGGTCGCGGGAGTGACGGAAAGGGCGACGAACCAGGCCGCCCCCTCCCCCTTCGCTCACGCCGCCGCGAACATTTCCGGCGGCAGTGCCATGATCGCCTCGGCACCGCCCTCGATCTGACGGCGCAGCGACCCGGCCTCCGGCAGCACCCGCTCGGCGAAATAGCGCGCCGTCACCAGCTTGGCATCGAGGAACGCCGCATCGCCCGCGCCCTCGCCCTTCAACCGCGCAGCCGCCGTGGCCATGCGCAGCCACATCAGGCCCACCGCGACCGTGCCCACCAGATGCATGTACGGCACCGCGCCCGCGCCGACATTGTTCGGGTCCTTCATGCCATTGGCCAGGAACCACATCGTCGCAGCCTGCAACTCGCCCGCTGCCTTTTCCAGCCGCTGCGCAAGATCGGCGACCGCCGGGTTGGCCTTGCCCGCGGCGATCTCGGTCATCACCAGCCGACCGAACGCCTGCACCGCGCGCCCGCCGTTCTGCGCCAGCTTGCGCCCGACAAGGTCCATCGCCTGCACGCCGTTGGTCCCTTCATAGATCATCGCGATCCGCGCATCGCGGACATACTGATCCATGCCCCATTCGCGAATATAACCATGCCCGCCATAGACCTGCTGCGCGTTGGTCGCGATCTGATAGCCGCGATCGGTGCCGACGCCCTTGATGACCGGGGTCAGCAGCCCGAGCAGGTCGCCCGCCAGCTGCCGGTCCTCCTCCGCATCGGCGTTATGTTCCAGATCGGCCTGCAGCGCGCCCCACAGGCAAAGCGCGCGCAGCCCCTCGGTCCAAGCCTTGCCGTCCATCAGCATCCGGCGCACGTCCGGGTGGACGAACAGCTTGTCGGCCTTTTCACCCGGTTCGGCGGGGCCGGTCAGCGCGCGGCCCTGACGGCGATCCCTCGCATACTGCACGGCATTCTGGTACGCGGTCTCGGCGACGCCCAGCCCCTGCAACCCGACGCCCAGCCGCGCGGCGTTCATCATGATGAACATCGCGGCCAGCCCCTTCATTTCCTCGCCGACCAGCCAGCCGGTCGCGCCGTCATAGTTCATGACGCAGGTCGAATTGCCGTGGATGCCCATCTTGTGCTCGATCGAGCCGCACGACACCGCGTTGCGCGCGCCAAGCGACCCGTCGTCCTCGACCAGCACCTTGGGCACCACGAACAGCGAGATGCCCTTCGAGCTGTCCGGTGCACCCGGCGTCTTGGCAAGCACCAGATGGATGATGTTGTCGGTCAGGTCGTGCTCGCCGGCCGAGATGAAGATCTTGGTGCCGGTGATCCTGTAGCTGCCGTCGGCCTGCGGCTCGGCGCGGGTGCGGATCAGGCCCAGATCGGTGCCGCACTGCGGCTCGGTCAGGTTCATGGTGCCGCCCCATTCGCCCGACACCATCTTCGGCAGATACTTCTGCTGCTGCTCGGGCGAGCCCTTCACCACCAATGCGGCGATCGCACCGTGCGCGAGGCCCGGATACATGGCGAACGCCATGTTGGCGGAGATCATATATTCCTGGAACGCGGTCGAGACGACGTGCGGCATCCCCTGCCCGCCGAACGCTTCCGGCGCGCTCAGCGTGCCCCAGCCCGATTCGACGAACCTGGCATAGGCTTCCTTGAAGCCTTTGGGCGTCGTCACGCTGCCGTCGTCATGGCGGGTGCAGCCTTCCAGATCGCCCGACTGGTTGAGCGGGAACAGCACCTCGGCGACGAACCGGCCGCCCTCTTCCAGCACCGCCTCGACGGTATCCGGCGTCGCGGCGGCAAAGCCGGCGACGTTGGCGTAACGGTCCAGCCCGACGACATGTTCGAGCACGAAACGGGTATCGCGGATCGGTGGCGTATACTGCGGCATCGTCTCACTCTTTCCTGGTAGCGCCACCTTCGAGCACGTCGACGAATTCGGCGAGCTCGGTGATGGCGGCGTCGATGTCGTGCTTCTGCTGTTCCAGCGCGGCAATGCGGCTGCGACAGCGCGCGATCGCGACCGCGCGCTGCGTCTGGCGGCCGTCGCCGAGATCGTAGAGGTCGATCATCTCGCGGATGTCCGACAGGCTGAACCCGACGCGCTTGCCGCGCAGGATCCACGCCAGCCGCGCGCGGTCACGATGCGAATAGATCCGCACCATCCCGCGCCGCTCGGGCGCGATCAGCCCTTCGTCCTCGTAGAACCGCAGCGCGCGCGGGGTGACGCCGAATTCCGCCGACAGGTCGGTAATCGTGAAACTTTCACGATCCGGGCGGGGCGGGACGACGGCATAGGCAGCGGAAGCGCTCATGCCGATGATGATGCCTTCCCTTTACGTGAACGTCAAGCGCCGCAAAGCAGTTCGCCGTCCGCGCCGCGCAGGCGCGCCGCCTCGCCGGCCGCCTCGCTCAGCCGCTCGACCATCAGTCCGTCCAGCGCGGCGCGCCCCTGGCACAGCGAGGCGCAGCCATCCGGCACCCGAGTGGGGAAGGCGAGCAGATCGCCGTCGCGCCGCGCGGTGAAGCGACAGCCCGTGCCGAAATCTATGGTCAACGAGTCCCGTCCGCCGGCGCTGCCCCGCGCGACACACCGCTGCCCCACCCCATAATCGACACTGACCCCGATATCATAGCGCCGGCCGCGCCGGGCGACGCACAGCCGATTCTCGCCAGCGGCATAGACGCCGGCAGCGTCCCGCGAATCGCCCATCATCCCAGCCTGCCGGGCCGCGGCCTCCAGCGCGCGTCCGGCGGTCGGCTCACCGGCTTCGGCCGTCGGGCGCGAACAGCCGGTCGCGAGGATCAGCGCCAGCAAACCGGCGATTCGCCTCAATCGATCCGCTCCAGCCCGCCATCGCCGATCCGGCGGTAGAAGCAGCTCGGTGCCCCGGTATGGCAGGCAGGCCCCGCCGGATCCGCGATCACCCAGAGCGCGTCCTGATCGCAATCCACGCGCATTTCCACGACGCGCAGGACATTGCCGGAGGTCTCACCCTTCTTCCACAACCGCCCGCGACTGCGCGAGAAGAAGGTCGCCTCCCCGCTAGCGCGGGTCGCGGCGATCGCGTCGGCGTTCATATGCGCGACCATCAGCACGCAGCCGGTGGCGCGGTCGGTGACGACCGCCGTCACCAGTCCGGCGGAGTCGAATTTGGGCAGGAAGGCCGTGCCGGTTTCTCGCGGATCGCTCATTCTGACAGGCGGTAGAGCAGCGCGCGGCGACCGACAACGCGCGATCTGCCCGATCGGTCCCGCGGCTTGATGACATTTGCGCGACGCTCGCTATATGCGGCCCCGCACCACGCGAGCCCCCTGAGCTTATGCTGACCACACATCCGTTCGACGACGATCATCTCCACGAGGAATGCGGCATTTTCGGCGCTTCCGGTTCCGAAGGCGCGGCGGCGCTGGTGGCACTCGGCCTCCATGCGCTCCAGCATCGCGGGCAGGAAGCGGCCGGAATCACCAGCTTCGACGGTCGTGATTTCCACACCCATCGCGCGATGGGGCACGTCGCCGGCAATTTCGACCGCGACGACGTGATCCGCGCGCTGGCCGGCGACATCGCCTGCGGGCACGTCCGCTATTCGACGACCGGCGAGACCGCGCTGCGCAACGTCCAGCCGCTGTACGCCGAATTGCAGTCGGGCGGCTTCGCGATCGCCCACAACGGCAACATCTCCAATGCGATGCGGCTGCGGCGCGAGCTGGTGCGGCGCGGGTCGATCTTCCAGTCGACCTCCGATACCGAGACGATCATCCACCTCGTCGCGACCAGCCAGTATCGCACCCTGCTCGACAAGTTCATCGACGCGCTGAAGCAGGTCGAGGGCGCCTATGCGCTGATCGTGATGACGCCGGACGGGATGATCGCGTGCCGCGATCCGCTCGGCATCCGCCCGCTGGTGATGGGCAAGCTGGGTGACACGTACATCTTCGCCAGCGAGACGGTGGCGCTCGACGTGGTCGGCGCGACCTTCGAGCGCTCGGTGGAGCCGGGCGAGCTGGTCATCGTCCAGAACGGCGAGCTTCGCTCGATCCGCCCGTTCGATCAGGTGGCGGCGCGGCCGTGCATCTTCGAATGGGTGTATTTCTCGCGACCCGATTCGATCGTCGACGACCATTCGATCTATTCGGTCCGCAAGAACATCGGCGCACAGCTCGCGATCGAGGCACCGGTCGAGGCCGATCTGGTCATCCCGGTTCCCGATTCGGGTGTCCCGGCCGCGATCGGCTATGCGCAGGAATCGGGCATCCCGTTCGAGCTGGGCATCATCCGCTCGCATTATGTCGGCCGCACCTTCATCCAGCCGGGCGACAAGGTTCGCCATCTGGGCGTCAAGCTGAAGCACAACGCCAATCGCGCGCTGATCCAGGGCAAGAAGATCGTCCTGATCGACGATTCGATCGTGCGCGGCACCACGTCGCTCAAGATCGTGCAGATGATGCGCGAGGCGGGCGCGGCGGAAGTCCACATGCGCATCGCGTCGCCCCCGACCCGGCATAGCTGCTTCTATGGCGTCGACACGCCGGAGCGCGCCAAGCTGCTGGCGGCGAAGCTGGACCTCGGCGGGATGACCGACTTCATCCATGCCGACAGTCTGGCGTTCGTGTCGATCGACGGACTCTATAAGGCACTGGGCGAGGCGCAGCGTGCCGAAGGTCGCCCGAAATATTGCGACGCATGCTTCACCGGCGACTATCCGACGACGTTGACCGACCATGATGAATCGAGCGCGATCGACCAGCTGGCGATGCTCGACGAACGGGTGAACTGACCCTTCCGCCCCATCATGCCGGGCCTGTCCCGGCATCGACCGTGCCGCAGGAGCGGCGATCAACATGTTCGGGGGCCGCTGGTGCCCCGAACAAGGCCGGGATGACGTTCATGACCAAGCCTCTTGCCGACAAACTCGCGCTGGTGACGGGCGCGAGCCGCGGGATCGGCGCCGCGACCGCGATCACGCTGGCGGCGCAGGGGGCGCATGTCGTGCTGACCGCGCGCACCGCAAAGGGGCTGGAGGAGATCGAGCAGGCGATCTTTGACGCGGGCGGCTCCGCGACGATCGCACCGCTGGACTTGGCGCAGAGCGATTCGATCGCGCGACTGGCGACGGCGATCGGCGAACGCTGGCAGGCGCTGGATATCATGGTGCTGAACGCCGGGATGCTCGGATCGTTGGCCGCGGTCCCCGCGATCGATGCCAAGGAGTTCGCGCAGGTGCTGACGCTCAACGTGTCGGCGCAGGTGGCGCTGCTCCAGTCCTTCGATCCGATGCTGCGCCGCTCGGCCGGTGCACGGGTGATCGGCGTCACTTCGTCGGTGGCGCGTCAGCCGCGTGCCTATTGGGGCGCCTATGGCGCGTCGAAGGCAGCGTTCGAGACGCTGCTCGAAGCCTATGGCGACGAACTGGCCGAGGTCAGCAAGGTACGCATCGCGGTGCTCGACCCCGGCGCCACCCGCACCAAGATGCGCGCCCGCGCTTATCCGGGCGAAGACCCTGCGTCGGTGAAGCCGCCCGAGGTGGTCGCCGAGCGGATCACGGCGCTGGCCATCGAGGGCTTCGAGGCCAACCACCGCGAGCGTGTGGGGTAAGGACGGCTATCCCTCACCCCGGCGCAGGCGGTGGTGACGTGCTGAAGGTGGGTTGAAGCGACCTGCCCTATCCCTTCACCAACGTCACCTGCATCACGTCGATGCCGCCGCCGCGAAAGCCGCCTTCGCAATACATCAGATAATAGCGCCACAGCCGTTCGAACCGCGCATCGAACCGTTCCGGCAGGCGCCCCTCCGCGACCGCGCGATCGAACCGCCGACGCCATTCCAGCAACGTCTCGGCATAATCGAGACCGAACCGCCGCTCGTCGGTCCACGCCAGACCTTGCGCCTCCGCGCTCGCACGAAACCGGCTCGCCGACACCAGTGATCCGCCCGGAAACACGTAGCGCTGAATGAAATCCGCGCTGCCGTTGTACTTGTGCCAGATATCGTCCGCGATCGTGATGAGTTGCAACGCCGCGCGACCACCCGGCGCCAGCACGCGCGCGATCGTCGCCAGATAGGTCGACCAATATTCCGGCCCGACCGCCTCGACCATCTCGATGCTCGCCACCGCGTCGTAAGCGCCGGTCGCGTCGCGATAATCGGTCAGCCCGACCGTCACCCCCGACAATCCGCGCGCCAGCACCTGCTCGCGCTGCTCGGTCGACAGCGTCAGCGCATGGACCTTGACCCCCGCGGCCGCAGCGGTGGCCGCGAACGAGCCCCAGCCGCACCCGATCTCCAGCACCGTCTGCCCCGCGACCGCGCCGGTCCGCGCCAGCACCGCGTCCAGCTTGCGCTGCTGCGCCACCTCCAGCGGTTCGCCCTCCGTGACGTCCAGCGCGCTGGAATAGGTCAGCGTCGCATCCAGCCACTCGCGATAGAAGTCGTTGCCGAGATCGTAATGCGCGGCGATGTTGCGGCGCGATCCCGCGCGGTGATTGCGCCGCAGCCGATGCGCCACCCGCATCGCCAGCCGCATGCCATGCTTGGCGCGCGCGACATCGCCCAGCGTCGCCCGGTTGCGCATGAACAGGTCGAACACCGGCACCGGATCGGGGCTGGTCCAGTCGCCCGCTTCCCACCCTTCGTACCAGCCGACGGAGCCGGCGGTCACCAGCCGCCACAACGCGCGCCAGCGCACCAGTCGCACGATCGCGACCGGGCCGTCGGCATGGCCCCCGATCAGCCGGTGCGTGCCATCGGGCAGGCAGGCCTCGATCGCGCCCTGCGTCAGGCCCCGGTCGATCCGGTCGAGGATGCGATCGAACAGCGGCGCCAGCCACCGCCCGCGTCGCGTCGGGGAAGGAAAGTGCGAAGTCGCCGCGTCCATGACGGGCGCGCCTACCGCACCTTTCTGCCCGCCGCCAGCGCGCGTTCACGCGCCTCGCGATGCCCGATCAGCTTGGGCGCGTAATCCTTGGGAAGGCAACCCGCCGCCTCGGGATCATGGATCGCGTCGTCGGACAGCCCGGCCAGTTCCGGCACCCACTCCCGGATGTAATCGCCCGCGTCGAACTTCTCGGATTGGGACAGCGGCGCCATGATCCGTCCGAACATGTTCGCATCGACCCCGGTCCCCGCCACCCATTGCCAGTTGACGGCGTTGTTGCCGTAATCGGCATCGATCAGACAGTCCCAGAACCAGCGCTCCCCCTCGCGCCAGTCGATCAGCAAATGCTTGATCAGGAAGGAGGCGGTGATCATCCGCACGCGATTGTGCATCCAGCCGGTCCGCCACAATTGCCGCATCCCGGCGTCGACGATTGGATAACCGGTCCGCCCGCGCTGCCACGCGCGCAGGTCGCGTCGCGCCGCCGCCCCGCTGCGCCACGGCAATGTGTCATAGGCGGCGCGACCGTTCTTCCGCCCATAATCCGGCATCGCCAGCACCACGCCATCGGTGAAGTCACGCCACGCCAGTTCCTTCCGGAACGTCACGTCGTGCGCGCCGCTGGCGTGCCACACCGCGCGCGGCGAGACCTCACCGAAATGCAGGTGCGGCGACAGGCGCGACGTTCCCTCCTGCGACGGCATGTTGCGGCGATCGTCATAGCCGTCGAGGTCGAGCGTGGCGATCTTGCGCTGCGCCTCCGCCTCGCCGGGTGTCCAGTCGAATCCGCCCGACCAATCGGGCTTCGTCGGCAGCAGGTGCCAGTCCGTGAGGCTTTCCGATGACGGCCAGCGCTCCGGCGCCGCAATCGTGTGCGGTACCGGCAATGGCGTTTCGGGCGGCAGATGCGCCTGCAATCCCTTCCAGAACGCCGAGTAGATGCGGAACTGCCCGCCGGACCCGGTCGTCACACGCTCCGGCGGCGCGAGGTGATTGCCGTCGTGAAGGCAGAGGCGCTCGCCGAGCGCGTCCTCGGCCTTCCGCCACCATGGTTCGTAATGGCGGATCGCATGGATGGCGGTCGCCCCGGTTTCCTCCATCAGCGCGGTCAGCGTCGCGACGGCATCGCCACGCCGCAGGATCAGCCGGCTGTGCTTCTTCGTATAGGCGTGGCCGAGGGCGGCGAGGCTGTGATGCAGCCACCATCGCTGCGCGCCACCGATCCGCCACGCCCCCGGGGCGTCATCGTCGAGGATGTAGACCGGGATCACCGGCCCCTCCTGCGTCGCGGCGGTCAGCGCCGGGTGGTCGTGGAGGCGCAGATCCTGCCGGAGCCAGAGCAAGGTGGTCATCGGAACGCGCTACGAACGATCGCCGGGCCCGGTTCCCGCGAAGGCCGCCGCCAGCGTTTCGATCACCCGCACGTGCCGCGCCGCGATCGCCAGCACGTCGTCGCCATAACCGCCGCCGACCGTGCTCGCCAGCGGCACCCCTGCCGCGATCGCCATGTCGGCCACCAGCCGGTCGCGGCGCTCCAGCCCTCCGGCGCTCAGCGCCAGCCGCCCAAGCCGGTCCTCGGCAAACGGATCCACGCCGCCCTGATAGAGGATCAGCGTCGGCTGCCACTCCGCCATCAACGGCGCGAGCGTGCCCTGCAGGATCGTGCAATATTCCTCGTCGCCGATGCCGTCCGCCAACGGCACGTCGAGCGTCGAGCGCGCCTTGCGGACCGGAAAGTTCTTCTCGGCATGGATCGAATAGGTGGCGATCTGGGGATGGCCGGCGGTCAGGGCGGCGGTGCCATCGCCCTGATGGACGTCGACATCGACGATCAGGACGCGCGGCGTCGCTCCCTCCTCCACCAGCCGCAGCGCGGCGATCGCCAGGTCGTTGAAGATGCAATAGCCCGCGCCGGTATCCGCCAGCGCATGGTGGCTGCCCCCGGCCGTGTTCGCCGCAAAGCCGTGGTCGAGCGCCAGCCGAGCCGCCAGATACGTGCCGCCAGGTACGAATTCGGCACGACGCGCGACCGTGGCGGTGATCGGGAAGCCTATCCGGCGTTCCTTCTCGGGCGGGACCGCCGCCGTCAGCACCTGCGCGACATAATCGGGATCGTGCGCATGTTCCAGCCACGCGCGCGGCATCGGCTCCGGCTCGAACCACGTGACCGCGTCGCCACGCGCCCGCAGCAGGTCGCGGATCGCGCCATTCTTTCCCCAGCGATAGGTGCTGCGGGCGGGCGCTTCGGTGACGTAGGAAGGATGGTGGACGACCCGGATCATCGCCCTAAGATAGGCGCTGACGAACCGCGCGCCATGACCCTGGCGCCCGGCAGGAGTGACCCGATGACCGCGCCGACGACTGCTCCCATGCCCTTCGTTCGCCCCGACGTGGGCGCATTTCTGGACTATCTGAACAAGCTGCCCGGACCGCGCACGCACGAGATGGAGCCGGCGGCGGCGCGGCAGGTGATGCGCGCGATGCGCGACGTCACCGATGCGCCGCCGGGCGAACTGGCGGTGGTGCGCGATCTGTCGATCCCCGGCCCGGCGGGCGCGATCCCGGCACGGCTGTTCGACGCGCGCGAAACGCGCGATGCCGGGCCGGCGGTCGTGTTCTTCCATGGCGGCGGCTGGGTGATCGGCGATATCGACACCTACGCCAGCTTCACGGCGGAGATGGCACGTCAGCTCGACCTGCCGGTCATCTCCGTGGACTATCGCCTCGCGCCCGAGGCACCGTGGCCCGCCGCGCCGGATGACGCGGAGGCGGCGGCGCGCTGGGTGGCGACCAGCCCCCCCGAACTGGGACGCGCGATCACCGGCCTGGTGCTGAGCGGCGACAGCGCGGGCGGCAATCTGACGGTCGTGACGGCCGCCGCGCTGCGCGACGCACCCGCGGCGGTGCCGGTGATCGTGCAGGCGCCGATCTACCCGGCGACCGACGCCTCACGGCCGTATGAATCGTTCGACGCCTTTGCAGACGGTTACCTGCTGACCCGCGATGCGATGACGTGGTTCGGGCGCCACTATGCCGCCGATCCCGACCATGCGCGCTTCTCGCCGCTGGTCGCGTCGGTGGCCGGGCTGCCGCCCGCAGTAATCGTGACCGCCAGCCTAGACCCGATCCGCGATCAGGGACGCGCCTATGCCGCCGCGCTGGCGCTGGCCGGGGTTTCCGTGACATTTCAGGAAGCGGTCGGCAACATCCACGGCTTCATCACGCTGCGCCGCGCGATCCCGTCGAGCCGGCAGGACGTCGCCGGCTATCTCCGCGCGGTGAAGTCGGCGGTGCTTGCGGCGGAGCAACCGGCGGCGGGTTGAAGCGGTCGTCCGCCCGGCCTATCGAACCGCCATGACCGAGACAGACACGCTGCCCTATCGCCCCTGCGCCGGGGTGATGCTGACAAATCGCGACGGCAAGGTATTCGTCGGACAGCGCATCGATAACGTGCTGGAAGCATGGCAGATGCCCCAGGGCGGCATCGATCCGGGCGAGGACGCCCGAACGGCCGCGATCCGCGAATTGCGGGAGGAGACCGGCGTCACCGCCGACAAGGTGACGCTGATCGCCGAGGCCCCGAAGGAATTCTTCTACGACCTGCCGCCCGAGATGATCGGCAAGGTATGGAAGGGTAAGTATCGGGGACAGCGCCAGCGCTGGTTCCTGTTCCGCTTCGAGGGTGAGGACGGCGACATCCGCATCGACACCCCGCACCCGGAATTCCGCGCGTGGCGTTGGGCCGATCCCGTCGATCTGCCGCGGCTGATCGTGCCGTTCAAGGCGCAGCTCTATCGCGACGTGCTGTCCGCCTTCGCCGCGCATCTGCCCGCCTGATCCGCCGCGCGCAATGCTCGTCACGCTGCTGGGCACCATCTGCTTCGCCGCGCTGCCCGAACCGGCGGTGGCGCAGGCGGCGCGACGTTCGCGTGTCGTCCGGCGCAGCCGGCGCGTCAGCACGCTGAGCCGTCCGGAGCTGGAGGTCGAAGCGGTCACGATCGACGCGCCGCCGCCCACGGTCCCGCCGGCGGAACTGGGCACGTTGGGCGCGACGCTCGACAAGATCCCCGGCCCGGAAATTCCGCCGGAGATCCGCGCCATGCTCGACGCCGCGATGCAGGCCAACGACGAGAGCGGGGTCGACGCGATCGTCAAATATTCGAAGAACGGCGATCCCGGCTCACGCGATCTGGTGCTGCGCCGTGCCACCGACTGGAAGGAGGCGCGCGCCCGCGCCCGCAACGAACGCGTCCGAAGCGCCAGCGCGTTCGAGCTGTGGAGCGGTCGGGTCGAGGCCGGCGGGTTCATCTCGACCGGCAATTCCGACGTCACCGGATTGACGGCGGTGGCGGACCTGACCCGCGAGGGCTTGCGCTGGCGGCATCGCTTGACGGCGCAGGCCGATCTACAGCGTACCGGCGGCGTGACCAGCCGCGAGCGGTACGCGGCCGGATATCAGCCCAACTACAAGATCAACGATCGCGGCTATATCTACGGCAACGGCCAGTACGAATCGGATCGGTTCCTCGGCTATTTCAGCCGCTATTCGGGGTCGGTCGGCGCCGGATACGGCGTGATCCGGCGCAACGCGCTGACGCTCGATCTGGAGATCGGCCCGGCGTTCCGACAGACCGACTTCACCGATCGGACGATGCAGGGCAGCCTGGCGCTGCGCGGCAGCATGGACCTGAACTGGACGCTGGTCAGCGGGCTGGTGGTAACGCAACAGGCGTCAACGTATTGGGAACGCTACAACAGTACGATCCGCAGCGTGTCGGCGATCGAAGCCAAGCTGCTGGGGCCGCTGTCGGCGCGCCTATCCTACACGCTGCAATATGAAAGCGAGCCGCCGAACGGTCGGCTGACCACCGACACCACCAGCCGGGCGTCCCTGGTCTATACCTTCTGACCGGTGCCGGTTAGAACTGGTGTATGGAGAGAGTAACGGTCATCGAACGCGCGGCGGTCGAGCGCCTCGACGCGGGCGCGATGCTGTCGCGGGTGGAGCATTGGGCAGCGATCAACAGCGGGACGCGCAACCTGGCGGGATGCGCGGCGATGGCGGACATGCTCGCCAATGCCTTCGCGGCCCTGCCCGGAACGATCCGGCTGGTCGAGCCCGAAGCGGCTGAGACGGTCGGCGACGACGGGCGCGTCGCGGCGCTGGCGCACGGCCGCCACCTTCACCTGTCGGTGCGCCCCGATGCGCCGCTCCGGCTGCTGCTGACCGGACACCTCGATACCGTCTACCCCGCCGACCATCCGTTTCAGGCGCTGACATGGCGTGAACCCGGCGTCCTGAACGGTCCCGGGGTCGCTGACATGAAGGGCGGGCTGGCGGTGATGCTGGAGGCGTTGCTGGCGGTCGAGGCGCTCGCACCGCGCATCGGCTATGATGTCGTCATCAATTCGGACGAAGAAACCGGGTCCTTCTCCTCCGCCGCCCTGCTGGCGCAGGCGGCGCGCGGCAAGGTAGCCGCGCTGACCTACGAACCCGCGCTGCCGGACGGCACGCTGGCGGGTGCGCGAGGCGGAACCGGCAATTTCTCGATCGTGGTGCGCGGCCGCGCGGCGCACGCCGGGCGCAACCCCGAGGAGGGCCGCAACGCGATCGTCGCGGCCGGCGCGCTGGCGGTGCGGCTGCACGGCGAGCGATCGCCACGGCTGGCGGTCAATCCCGCCCGGATCGACGGCGGCGGCCCGAACAATGTCGTCCCCGACCTGGCGGTGCTGCGTGTCAACTTCCGCCCCGCCGATGCGGGCGAGATTACACGCGCGCGCGCCGCGATCGATGCCGCCGTCGCCGACATCCGTGCGACGCACGAGGTGGACATCGAGGTGCATGGTGGATTCAACCGTCCTCCCAAGCCGATCGACGCCGGTGCGGCGCGGCTGTTCGAGGTGGTGCGCGCCGCCGGTGCCGATCTGGGTCAGCCGATCGGCTGGCGCGACACCGGTGGCGTGTGCGACGGCAACAATATCGCGGCCTGCGGCGTGCCGGTCGTCGATACCATGGGCGTTC
Organism: Sphingomonas endophytica; assembly: GCF_001476895.1. Classification (GTDB taxonomy): domain Bacteria; phylum Pseudomonadota; class Alphaproteobacteria; order Sphingomonadales; family Sphingomonadaceae; genus Sphingomonas; species Sphingomonas endophytica_A. The sequence continues at coordinate 180,443 of NZ_LDTB01000001.1, forward strand.
GCGGCGGCGCCATTCATTCAGCGGAGGAATTTCTGATCGTCGCCAGTCTCGCCGAACGCGCGGCGCTTTCCGCGCTGACCATCCTCCGCATCGCCGATGGAGCCATGGCATGACCTTCGTGATCCGTGCCGCGAATGCCGACGATCTCGCGCATCTGTACGAGATGGCGAAGCTGACCGGCGGCGGTTTCACCAACCTGCCGCCCGATCGCAACGCGCTGACCGCCAAGCTGGAGCGCAGCGCGCTGGCGTTCGGGCATGACGACACGTCGCTGACCGACGAACTGTTCGTGCTGATGCTGGAAAATGTCCGGACGGGCGAGGTGCGCGGGACGTGCCAGCTGTTCACGCATGTCGGGCAGAAGCACCCGTTCTACAGCTATCGCATCGGTACGCTGACCCAGCACAGCCGGGAGCTGTCGCGGACGTTCCGCGCCGAGATGCTCTCGCTGACCACCGATCTGGAGGGCGCCAGCGAGGTCGGCGGGCTGTTCCTGCATCCCGGTGAACGCGCGGGGGGGCTGGGCCTGTTGCTGGCGCGCAGCCGCTATCTGTTTATCCGCGAGCATCGCCCGCGCTTTGCCGACCGGACGCTGGCGGAGCTGCGCGGCGTGATCGACGAGGCGGGCGGCTCGCCCTTCTGGGACGGGCTGGCCGGGCGCTTTTTCGGCATGGGGTTCCAGCAGGCTGATGAGTTCAATGCCGTCAACGGGCATCAGTTCATCGCCGATCTGATGCCCAAGCACCCGATCTATACCGCGATGCTGTCCGAGGGCGCGCGCGCCGCGATCGGGATGCCCCACCCCTCCGGCCGCGCCGCGATGCGGATGCTGGAGAACGAGGGATTCGCGTTCGAGAACTACATCGACATCTTCGATGGCGGCCCGACCATGACCGTTCGCACCGACCAGATCCGCACGATCCGCGAGGCGCAGGAAGCGCAGGTCGTCGCGATCAGCGAGGACGGCGCGGCCGAGGCACTGGTCGCCACCGCGCGGCTGGCGTCGTTCCGCTGCGCCTATGCCCGGATCGGGACAGCCGATGGCGGCGTCACGCTGGACCGTGAGGGCGCGGCGGCGCTAGGCGTCGGGCCTGGCGACCGGGTGAGCTGGATCGGACGGATATGATACGCGAGATCAATTTCGACGGGATCGTCGGGCCGAGCCACAATTACGCCGGGCTGAGCCCCGGCAACCTCGCCGCGACCGCGAACGCCGGGCAGGTCGCGCGACCGCGTGCCGCCGCGTTGCAGGGCATCGCGAAGATGCGCGCCAATCTGGCGCTGGGGCTGGTACAGGGCGTGCTGTTGCCGCATCCGCGCCCCGATCATGACTGGCTGGGGCGGCTGGCGATCGATTACGACGCCGCGCCGGGCCATCTGAAAGCGCAGGCGCTGTCGGCATCGGCGATGTGGGCGGCCAATGCCGCGACCGTTTCTCCCGCGCCCGACACCGCCGACGGACGCTGCCACCTGACCGTCGCCAATCTGGTGACGATGCCGCACCGCAGCCATGAATGGCGCGCGACGCTGGCGCAGTTGCGCGTGGCGTTCGCGGACGAACGGTACTTCGTGGTCCAGCCGCCAGTCCTTCCGCCGTTCGGCGACGAAGGGGCGGCCAATCACATGCGGCTCTGCACGGGCCACGACGCGCCCGGGGTGGAGGTGTTCGTCTATGGCGTGTCGGGTGGCCCCTTCCCGGCCCGCCAGCATGTCGAGGCAAGCCGTGCGATCGCGCGTGGTCACGGGCTCGATCCGGCGCGGACCCTGTTCGTCCAGCAATCGGTTGCCGCGATTTCGGCGGGCGCCTTTCACAACGATGTCGTGGCGGTCGCGAACGAGCGCGTCCTGCTGGCGCATGAACAGGCGTTCGAGGATCGCGCGGGCTTCCACGCCGACCTGCGACGCCTGCTGCCGGAGGTGGAGATCGTCGAGGTGCCCGCCGCAGAGGTCAGCCTGGCCGATGCGATCGGTTCGTACCTGTTCAACGCGCAGTTGGTGACGCCGCCCGATGGGCAGACGACGTTGATCGTGCCCGGCGAGGCGCGCGCCAACCCGCGTATCTGGTCGTGGATCACCGCGCATCTGGCCGGCAACGGGCCGATCCGCCGCGTCGAGGTGGTCGATGTCCGCGAATCGATGGCCAACGGCGGTGGGCCGGCGTGCTTGCGACTGCGCGTGGCGTGCGATCCCGCGACCGTCGATCCGCGCTTCCTGGTCGATGACGCACGGCTGGACATGATCGCAGGTGTCGTGGAGCGCCATTGGCCCGAGCAGATCGGCCCCGAGGCGATCGGCGATCCGGCACTGCTGACGCGGATCGCGCAGGCACGCGAGGCGTTGCTGGCGGCGATGGACCTCGCGGAACTGCGCGCATGATCGACAGACTTCAAGGGCTGGGCAGGCGCATCGCGCGGCTGTTCGTCGTCAAGACCAAGTTCGAGGCGTTCCTGCTGATCTATGCGCTGGCGGCCGGGGCGGTCGAGCGGGGCATGACCTATCTGCACCAATTTCCGGGCACTGCCGGCTGGATCATGTTCGTGGCGTGTACGCTGGTCGTGTTCATGGCCGGCGGCAAGATCCTTGATGGCGTCGAACGGGATGCGGCGCTCCAGCAATAGCGGACTTGATATGTTGTAACATTGCGGTAGTGAGGCGGCATAAAGGGAGTTCGCCTCATGAAAATGCTTTTGCTCGCCGCGGTGGCACTGTCGCCGCTCGCTCTGCCCGCCGCCGCGCAGAACGGTAGCGGAAGTCGTCAAGCCGATCCGCACCGCTCCGACGACGTGATCGTCACCGCGCCGATCCGGACCAGCGAAAGTGACGTGTTGCAGGGGACGTCGGTGCTGACCGGCGCGAACCTGACCCGCGAACTGCGCCCGACGATCGGCGAAACGCTGGCGCGCCTGCCGGGCGTGTCCGCGACCTCGTTCGGCCCCAGTGCCTCGCGCCCGATCCTGCGCGGTTTCCAGGGCGATCGCATCCGCGTGCTGACCGACGGCATCGGCTCGATCGACGTATCGAATACCTCGGTCGATCACGCGGTGGTGATCGATCCGCTGCTTGCCGAACGGGTCGAGGTGCTGCGCGGCCCGGCGGCGCTGCTGTACGGTTCCTCGGCGGTCGGCGGCGTCGTCAATGTCGTCGACCGGCGCATTCCGCGTGCCCTGCCCGAGAACGGCTACCGCGTCGACGCGATCGGCACCTATGGCAGCGCCGCCAACGAGCGCTCCATCGGAGGTGCCGCCGATGTGACCGCCGTCGGACCGCTGGTGCTGCATGTCGACGGATCGTACCTGAAGTCCGACGACCTGCGGATCGGTGGCCATGTCCTCTCGCGGGAGGCGCGACGCGCCTCGCTCGCACTGGCCGGCCAGCCGCAGGACACCGACGAACCGATCGACTTCGCCGGCAATGCCGCGCTGCGGGGCAAGCTGCCCAACAGCGCGGCGGAGACATGGACCGCCGGCGTCGGCGCGTCGATCGTCACCGATGGCGGGATGCTCGGCGCCTCCTATTCGCATTACGACAGCCTCTATGGCATCCCGGTCCGCTATGCGACCGCGATCGGGCAGGAGCAGGAAGCGCCGCGTCTCGATGTCGCGCAGGACCGGTACGATCTGCGCGCGGAGGTGACGCCGCATGGCGCGTGGGTCGATGCGATCAGGCTGCGCGCGGCTCACGCCAGCTACCGCCACTTCGAACTCGAAGAGAATGGCGAGGTCGGCACCGCCTTCTACAACAAGGGGCTGGAGGCGCGCGCCGAACTCGTGCAGGCGCGCCGCGGCGCGTGGCAGGGCGCCAGCGGCGTGCAATATTTCAGCCGCGCCTTCGATGTCGTGGGCGACGAGGCGTTCCTGCCGCGCAACGACACCGAACAGACCGGGCTGTTCACGCTGCAACAGTTCGAGAACGGCCGGTTCAAGGCCGAAGGCGGCCTGCGGTACGAGCACACGCGGCTGACCGCGGCGCCCGGCATTCGTGAGGGTACGGAGCGGTTCACCGCGCAGGACCGCAGCTTCGGCACCTGGTCCGGTTCGCTCGGTGCCGCCTACACGCTGGCGGATGGCGTCCGCGTCGGGTTGAACGCCTCGCGTACCGCGCGCGCGCCCTCGGCGGAGGAACTGTTCGCCAACGGCCCGCACGCGGGAACGCAGGCATATGAGCTGGGCAACCCGAACTTCCGCGCCGAAACGTCCTGGGGCCTGGAAGCGACGCTGCACGCGCACAGCGACATCTTCAGCCTCGACGCCTCGGCCTATTACAACTGGTTCGACAATTACATCTTCGAGACGCAGGTCGCGCCGGACGCGTGCGTGACGGCGGCCGGCGGCGAGGTGGACCTGCCGTGCTTCCGATATGCGCAAGCGAAGGCCCGCTATTACGGGTTCGAGGCGGATGCCTCGGCGCGGCTGGCGACAATCGGATCGCACACGATCACCGCCGACCTGCTGGGCGATTACGTCCATGCGGAGGTCGTCGATCGGGGCCCGGTGCCACGCATCCCGCCGCTGCGCCTGCTCGGTGGTCTGGAGGCGCAAAGCGATACCAGCAGTGCGCGCCTCGAGGTGGAGAAGGTTTTCGCGCAGCGCCGCACCGCGCCGTTCGAGACGGACACCGATGGCTATACGATGGTCAACGCCTCGCTGTCCTTCCATCCATGGGGCGGCAGCGACCGGCGTAGCATCCTGCTGGCGGCGAACAACGTCTTCAACGTCGAGGCACGCCGCGCGTCGAGCGTGCTGAAGGACTTCGCGCCGCTCGCCGGGCGCGACATCCGCGTCACCTTCCGTATGGGGATCTGAACCGGGCCTGCGGGCCGTTGGCATGCCGGACCCGTTCCGGCATCCACGTCGCCGCGCGCGTACCGGTCATCCGGTGCGCGCGCGTTACAGCGGCGCAACGGCGGACCGCGCTACAGCGCCCGTGCATAGATGAGGTCGTCGTGCCATGTCGCGCCGACCAGGAAGCGGCGCGCCCCCGCGATCACGAAGCCCTGCTTTTCGTAGAAGCGTCGCGCCCGGCGATTGCCGCCATGCACGCCCAGCAACAGCCGGCGGTGGCCGCTCGCGCGGGCATCGGCGATCGCCTGTGCCAGCAAGGCCGGACCAAGCCCGTTGCCGTGCGTGGGATGCAGCGCATAGATGCGCTTGAGTTCGATGTCCCCCGCCTGCACGGCGACCGGCAGGTCCGGAGCGGTCAGCAGCGTGTAGCCGAGCGGCGCCTTGCCGCTTACCGCCTCCGCCAGCGTGGCGATCGCGTCGGCCGCCAGATAGCGTCCAAAGGCCTCGGCGCTGCTGTGCCGGGAAACATGCGCGACGATATCCGCCGCGTCGAAGACGCCCGCAAACGCCTCCAGGAACGTGGCACCCGCGACCAGCGACAGTGCGGCGGCATCCGCCGCGCCCGCACGTCGCAGGTGCCAGTCCATATCAGCCGACGATCTCTTCCGGCTTGAAGAAATAGGCGATTTCAATCGCGGCATTCTCGTCCGAGTCCGACCCGTGAACGGTGTTCGCCTCGATCGACTCGGCCAGTTCCTTGCGGATCGTGCCCGGCTCGGCGTTCGCCGGGTTGGTCGCGCCCATGATGTCGCGGTTGCGCTGCATGGCGTTCTCGCCTTCCAGCACCTGTACGACGACCGGGCCGGAGATCATGAAGCTGACCAGGTCGTTGAAGAACGGCCGCTCCTTGTGGACGGCGTAGAAGCCCTCGGCCTGCTCGCGGGTCATGTGGATGCGCTTGGACGCGACGACGCGCAGGCCGGCTTCCTCCAGCATCTTGGTGACCGCACCGGTCAGGTTGCGGCGGGTGGCATCGGGCTTGATGATCGAAAAGGTACGGGTCGCGGCCATGACGGTCACGGGCTCCTGAAGATAAGAGAGAAAAGTGGCGCCGCCCTAGGCGTGGGGCCGCGCGGATGCAAGCCGGGCGTCAGGCGGCCTGCTCCCAGCGGCCGGCATCATTCTGTTTCCAGTAGCGACGCTCCACCCCTTCGCCGCCCGCCAGATCCTTCCAGGCCGCGCGCGCGGCCTGGATATGATCCTCATCGAAGAAATGGAACGCCCGCTCGAACGTCAGCGCGGCGGGGCGCCACTCTCCGTCGATCAGCGCGACGTGGCGCGCGCCATTGGCGGGCACCACGTCGGGGGCGATCAGGACCGGCTGTCGTGTATCGTCCGGGCCGCCCGCCTGCCCGTGCGGCAGGAAGCTGTCGGGCGCATAGTTCCACAACAGCCGGTCGATGGCGACGCGGCGGTCCTCGTCGCGGGCGACGACCAGCAGCCGGGCGCCCGATGCCACCACCTTCGCCGCGATCTGCGGCAGCGCCCGCTCCAGCGGCGTTCGCGTCAGGTGGTAGAAATCGACCTGCATCGACGCGGCCTCAGCCCTCGCAGACGTCGGCCACGAACCGGTCCAGGACGCGCACGCCATATCCGGTCGCGCCCTTCGCCCAGGTCGGGCCATCCTTGTCGGCCCAGACCATGCCGGCGATATCGAGATGCGCCCAGGCGACGCCCTCGTCCACGAAGCGCTTCAGGAACTGCGCGGCCGTGATCGATCCCGCGCCGCGCGGGCCGACGTTCTTCATGTCGGCGATGGGCGAGTCGATCAGCTTGTCGTAAGCGTCGGCCAGCGGGAAGCGCCACAATTGGTCGCCCGACGCACGCCCCGCCGCCAGGATCTGCTCGGCGAGCGTATCGTCGTTGGAGAACAGGCCGCCATATTCATGCCCCAGGCTGACGATCATCGCACCGGTCAGCGTGGCGAGATCGAGGATGCGCACCGGCTTGTGGGTGTTCTGGACCCAGGTGATGCAGTCGCACAGCACCAGCCGCCCCTCGGCGTCGGTGTTGATGACCTCGATCGTCTGGCCCGACATGCTGGTGACGACGTCGCCCGGGCGCTGGGCGTTGCCGTCCGGCATGTTCTCGACCAGGCCCATCACGCCGATCACGTTCGCCTTCGCCTTGCGCGTGGCGAGCGACAGCATCGCGCCGGCCACCGCCGCCGCGCCGCCCATGTCCCACTTCATGTCCTCCATCCCGGCGGCGGGCTTGATCGAAATGCCGCCGGTGTCGAAGGTCACGCCCTTGCCGACCAGCGCGGTCAGCGGCGCGTCACCACCGCCGCTCCACTTGAGGGCGAGCACGCGCGCCTCGCGTCGCGAGCCCTGCGAAACGCCAAGCAGCGCGCCCATGCCCAGCGCGCGAAGCTCGTCCTCTCCCAGCACCGTCGCTTCCAGCCCGAGGCCATCGACGGCGGCGAGGACGCGCTCCACGAACGTCTCCGGGTACAGGATGTTCGGCGGCAGCGTCGCCAGCGTGCGCGCCAGTCCCAGCCCGCGTGTCACCGCGTCGCGATCCGCCCAGCCGCTATCGTCGCCGACGATCGTGACGCGGGTCAGCGTCGGCTTCTGCTTCTCGGGCAATTTGGTGCGATATTCGTCGAAGCGCCACGCGCGCTGCGCCGCGCCCGCCGCGAACCGCGCGGCCGCCCGCCCGTCCACGCCGCTCAGGTCCGCCACGACCTCGCCGACCCCCGACGTCAGCAGGCGCGCCGTCAACGCCCCGCCCGCCCGCTCATAAGCGGCATCGTCGCCCGTGCCGACACCCAGCAGCAGCACGCGCTGCGCGCCCTCGCCGCCGGGGACGAACACCTCGGCTACGGTTCCCGCCTCTCCCGTGAAGCGCTGCCCGGCACCGGCGGCGGTCAGCAGCGCGTCGGCGCCCTCGACACGGCCGGCAAGCGCCGCGTCCTTTTCGACCGGCAGCGCGAGGACGTCGATCGTCGCGGGGCGCGTGGCGGCAAAGGCGATCTGCATTCGTGAATCCTCTTCCATCATGTCGCCTACCTAGGGACCGGTCCGCCAAATGGCAAAGCGTTGCAGGCGGGACGCGGCGGTGCGATAGGCGCGGGCGGTGCGACAGCCTATTCCGGCGTGTCGCGCGAAAACGGGGCAATGACGACGACGTGATGCGTTTCGATCTTCTCGCCGGTGGCGCGCTGGGGCTGGCGCTTGCCACGCCGGCCACGGCGCAGTCGTTGCAGGATCGCGCGACCGCGTCGCCCGCTTCCGCTCCGGTCGCCACGCCGGCTGCGCCCGCCGACAACGATCAGGTGCAGTTCAGCGCCGCGACGCTCGAATACGACTATAATGCCGATATCGTCACCGCCACCGGTGAGGTGCGGATGACCCGCGAGGGCGACCGGCTGCGCGCTGACAAGGTGACGTGGAACCGCAAGACCGGGCGCGTGCTGGCCACTGGCAATGTCGCGGTGACCAACCCGGAGGGCGATGTCGCGTATGGCGAATCGATCGAGCTGACGGATTCGCTGAAGGACGGCGTCGTCGACGATCTGCTGGTCGTGCTCGAACAGGGCGGGCGGCTGGCGGCGGTCCGCGGCGTGCGCGAGCCGAACGGCGTGCTGCAGCTTGATCGCGCCGTCTATTCCCCCTGCCCCGTCACCGACGCCAACGGATGCCCGCGCGAACCGACGTGGAAGATCACATCGGTGCGGGTCGTGTACCGGCCCGCGCGGCAGCGGCTGTATTTCGAGGGCGCGCGCTTTCACCTGTTCGGGCTGACCAGCCCGTCGCTGCCGCGCTTCAGCGCGCCGGTATCCGCCACCAACGATACCGGGTTGCTGACGCCCTCGTTCGGGCTGACGCGGCTGAACGGCGCGGAACTGGTGGTGCCGGTCAATTTCGCGCTGGGGCCCAATCAGTCACTGGTCGTCGCGCCGCACCTCTTTTCGTCGGAGTTGCCGATGATGGAGGCGCGCTACAGCGGCCTGAACGAGCTCGGCGCCTATTCCATCCGGGGTTTCGCGACCAGCAGCCGGCGAAGCGGCGACCTGTCGTCCGGCTTCACCACCCAGTCGGAGCGGGCGTTCCGCGGCTATCTGGACGGTGCCGGCCGGTTCCAGTTCGATCCCAACTGGAGCATGTCGGGTTCGCTGCGGCTGGTCACCGACCGCACCTTCCTGCGTCGCTACGACATCTCGAACGAGGATCGGCTGCGCACGAACCTGTCGATCGAGCGCATCGACACGGACAGCTACCTGTCGATCGCCGGCTGGGCGGTCCAGACGCTGCGCGTCGGCGATCTTCAGGGAATGCAGCCGGTGGCGCTGCCCGAGATCGACTATCGTCGCCGTGTTCCCGACGCGTTGCTGGGCGGGACGGTGCAGCTGCAACTCAACTCGCTCGCCCTGTCGCGCAAGGAGGGGCAGGATACGCAACGCGCCTTCGGCAGCCTTCGCTGGGACTGGCGCGGGATTACCGTGCTGGGACAGGAGGTCACGCTGACCGCCTTCGGACGCGCCGACGCCTATAATTCGCAGGACGTGGCGGCGACCGCCGTCGCCAGCTATCGCGGGATCGAGGGTTTCCAGACCCGACTGATCGGCGCGCTGGCGGCCGATATGCGCTGGCCGTTCGTCGGTGAGCTGTTTGGCGGCTTCCAGCGTTTCACCCCGCGCGTGCAGCTGGTCGCCACACCCCGGACGCGCAACATCCAGGTGCCGAACGAGGATGCGCGGGCGGTCGATCTCGAGGATTCCAACCTCTTCGCGCTCAATCGCTTCGCCGGTTACGATCGATGGGAGGACTCCAGCCGCGTCACCTATGGCGCGGACTGGGCGCTCGATCTCAGCGGCGTCTCGATTTCCGCCAATATCGGGCAAAGCTATCGGCTGAACACACGGGAAAGCATCCTGCCGGACGGCACCGGCCTCTCGGATCGCTTCTCCGATATCGTCGGCCGCACCAACATCCGCGTCGGCGATCTGGTGACGTTCACGCACCGGTATCGGCTGGACAAGAGCAATCTGGCGGTGCGCCGCAACGAGATCGACGCCACCGTCGGCACGCGCCGGACCTATGCGACGATCGGCTACCTACGCCTGAACCGCAACATCGACCGGCTGGAGGATCTGCAGGACCGCGAGGAACTGCGCGCGGGCGGCCGGCTCGCGTTCGCGCGCTTCTGGTCGGTGTGGGGATCGGCGATCGTCGACCTGACCGACCGCAGCGAGGATGTGCTGTCGACCTCCAACGGCTTCAGCCCGATCCGTCACCGCGTCGGCGTCGCCTATCAGGACGATTGTGTCGACCTGGGACTTACCTGGAAGCGTGACTACCGCAACGTCGGTGACGCACGCAGCGGCAACAGTTATCTGTTGACGCTTTCCTTCAAGAACCTCGGCCGCTAAGCCCCGGTTCAGTTCATTCGCGGCACACACGCCCACGTGCCCACGGGCGTGCACCATCGGGATTTCGAGACAGACGTGATGACGAAGACGAAGCGCGCGGTGCTGACCCGCCGATTGCTGGGCACCATGTTGGCACTGGGGGCGGCCGGTGCCGCGCTGGCGCAGACCGGACCGGAGGAGGAGGCGCCCGTCGCGCGCGACGCCAGCGGGCTGAACCTGCCGTCCACCTTCCAGCTGTTCGGCCAGCTCGACCCCAACGTCCGCAAGGCGACCGCGATCGTCAACGAGTCGGTCATCACCCAGACCGACGTCGACCAGCGCGTGAACTTCATCGCCGCCGCGAACGGCGCGAAGCTGAGCGACGAGGATCGCGAACGGCTGCGCTTGCAGGTGCTGCGCCAGCTCATCGACGAGACGTTGCAGATCCAGCAGGCGAAGGTCGCGGACATCACCGTGACCAAGGGGGAGCTGGACCAGGCCTATGCCGGGGTCGCGCGCAATCTCCAGAAGACTCCGGCGCAGCTGACGGTGTGGCTGCGCGAGCAGAATTCGTCGGAACGCTCGCTGCGTCGCCAGATCGAGGGCGAGCTGGCGTGGAACCGCTACCTGCGCAAGCGGGTCGAGCCGTTCGTCAACGTCGGCGACGAGGAGGTGAAGGCGATCCTCGACCGGCTTGAGGCGGCGAAGGGGACCGAGGAGTATCACCTCAACGAAATCTATCTGGCGGCGACGCCGGATCGTCAGCAGCAGGTGTTCGAGAACACGCGCAAGCTGATCGCCGAAATCGGCAAGGGACAGGCGCCGTTCGCCTATTTCGCGCGCAACTTCTCCGAAGCGTCGACGCGCGGCGTCGGCGGCGACCTGGGCTGGGTGCGCACCGCGCAGCTGCCCGAGCCGCTGGCCGAGGCGGCGCAGACGATGCAGGTCGGTCAGGTCGCCGGGCCGGTGCCCACGCCGGGCGGCTTCTCGATCCTGTACCTGGTCGACAAGCGGCAGGTGCTGATGGCCGATCCGCGCGACGCGCGCCTCAGCCTGAAGCAGCTGACGATCAAGTTCCCCGCCGGCACGACGCAGGCGCTGGCGACCGCGCGCACCAGCGCCTTCGCCGAGGCGATCCAGAAGCTGCAGGGATGCGGATCGGTGGCCAAGGTCGCCGCGTCGCTGAACGCGGAAGTGGTCGATAATGACGCGATCCGCATCCGCGACCTGCCGCCGCCGTTGCAGGCGATCATGCTGAAGTTGCAGGTCGGTCAGGCCACCCCGCCGTTCGGTTCGCCGACCGAGGGCGTCCGCACGCTGGTGATGTGCGGCCGTGACGAGGCGGCGGGCGGGCAGTTGCCTGGCGCGCAGCAGATCCAGAACCAGCTGGAGCAGCAGCGCGTCAACCTGCGTGCGCAACAGGCGCTGCGCGACCTGCGGCGCGACGCGGTGATCGAATATCGCTGAGGAAGCGCGGATGACCGGGCCGATCGTGATATCCATGGGCGATCCCGCCGGGATCGGTCCTGAGACGATCGCCAGGGCCTGGGATGCGCGTGTCGACCGTGCGCTGCCGCCGTTCGTCGCGGTCGGTGACCGGCGGGCGATCGCGCGCGTGTGGGACGGGCCGGTCGCGGCGGTGTCCGATCTGCGGGAGGTCGCCGACGTCTTTTCCGGCGCGCTGCCGGTCCTGACCGTCGAGGATGCCGGCGAGATCGTTCCCGGCGCTCCTGATCCGGACGGCGCGCGATGCGCGGTTCGGGCGCTGGAACTCGCGACCGGGCTGGTGCGCTCGGGTGCGGGCAGCGCGCTGGTGACCGGGCCGGTGTCCAAGGCGCAATTGTACGAGATCGGCTTCACCTATCCCGGACAGACCGAATTCGTCGCCGAACGCTGCGGCATCGCGCGCGCCAACGCGGTGATGATGCTGGCCGGGCCGGGCCTGCGGGTCGTGCCGATGACGACGCACGTGCCGCTGGCCGATGTGCCCGCACTGCTGACGGTCGAGCTCATCCTGGCCAAGGCGCGGGTGACCGCGCGCGGACTTGCCCGCAACTTCGGCATCGAACAGCCACGGCTCGCCTTCGCGGGACTGAACCCGCATGCCGGCGAGAACGGCGCGCTGGGCCGCGAAGAGATCGACGTGATGCGTCCCGCCATCGCGCAGCTTCAGGCCGAGGGCATCGATGCGCGCGGGCCGCTGGCCGCCGACACGATGTTCCATGGCCGGGCGCGCGCGGACTATGACGTCGCCATGTGCCCGTATCACGATCAGGCGCTGGTGCCGCTGAAGACGCTGTTCTTCGACGACGGCGTCAACATGACCCTCGGGCTGCCGATCGTCCGCACCTCGCCGGACCATGGCACCGCGTTCGGTATCGCCGGGCGCCGCCTGGCGCATCCCGGCGCGACCATCGCCGCCATCCTGATGGCGGATCAGGCCGCCACTCACCGCGCGCGTCAGTCGCTGCCCGCATGACCACGCCGGAGTTGCCGCCACTGCGCGACGTGATCGCGCGCCACGGCCTGTCGGCGTCGAAGGCGCTGGGACAGAACTTCCTGTTCGATGCGCAATTGCTGGGTCGGATCGCGCGCATTCCCGGCGACCTGACCGATGCCGAGGTGCTGGAGGTCGGGCCCGGCCCCGGCGGCCTGACCCGCGCGCTGCTGGCGCAGGGTGCGCGCGTCACCGCGATCGAACGTGACCGGCGCTGCATCCCCGCGCTCGCCGAACTGGAGGCGGCCTATCCGGGCAAGCTGCGCGTGATCGAAGGCGACGCGACCGAGATCGATGCGCGCGCGCTGTTCGACGGCGCGCCGCACATCGTCTCCAACCTGCCCTACAATGTCGGCACCGCGTTGCTGATCGGGTGGCTGTCGGCGGAGTGGTTGCCGTGGTGGCGATCGCTGACGCTGATGTTCCAGCGTGAGGTCGCCGACCGGATCGTCGCGCCGGCCGGTGGCGACGCCTATGGCCGCTTGGCGGTACTGGCGCAGTGGCGTTCGGCGGCACGGATCGCGATGCCCGTGCATCGTTCCGCCTTCACGCCCCCGCCGAAGGTGATGTCGGCGGTGGTGCATATCACCCCGCTTCCCGCGCCCGACGGCGTGGCGCTGCCGGCGCTGGAGCGCGTCACCGCCGCCGCGTTCGGGCAGCGCCGCAAGATGCTGCGCCAAAGCCTCCGCGGCGTACCAGGCGCCATGGTGGCGCTGGAGGCCGAGGGCATCGATCCGACTCGCCGCGCCGAAACCGTCAGCGTCGCGGAGTTCGTCGCGGTCGCGCGCCGGCTGAGCTGAGGGTCGATCGACGTTCGGCTCTCCCTGGTGTCCGCGTCAGCCGCCGATCACCCGGCCCTGAAGCCACAGGATCGACGGATACGCACAGATCCAGATCCAGAAGAAGCGGTTGAGCCCGAACAGGCACGCATTGGCGGCGTGGAACAGTGCCGCGATGGCGAGGGCCGCGATCAGCGTCGGCCGCGACAGGAACGCCAGCGGGAACAGCAACTCCAACCCGATCACGCTCCAACTCGCCCAGCGCAGCACACCGGGGCGGTCCGCCCAGCGCCGGATGTTCTCACCGGCGGGATAGGCGGAGAACAGGAAGACGTCGCGCAACGCGCCTCCGTTGCGCCATTCAGCGTTCACCACCTTGACCCAGCCGGACAGGAAATAGCTGAGCAGCAACTGCATCCCGAGATAACCGAGAGCGAGGTCGCGCCATCGTGCTGCCGGCGCGATCCAGGCAGCGGTGACGCAGAGCAGGAGCAACAGGCTCATGCGATCCGCGCCACCATTGTACGGACCGTTGAAGAACGGCAGGATCAGCAGGTGAAGGGCGACCAGCGCGACGGTCAGCAGCCGCGGGTCCGGTCCGGCGATACCGATGCTGCCGGCGAACAGCAGCACCGACAGCAACAGGCGAAGCGCGAACAGCCGGCGTTCCGCCGGCCGAGCAGCCGGCGAGAGATGTTCGAGGCTCTGCTGGATGAACGCCGCCGCCATCATCGCGGTGGTCAGTGTCAACGCGGCATCGCTCGTCACGAAGGGATCGGCCCGCCGACAGGATGGAGGTCGGATCGATACACGACCTCTTCGGTCACGGGCTCCCCCCGCCCCGGACGACCAACGAAGCGCAATCGGATGCGGAAGCCGTCTGCGGACCCGGCAAGCCCCGCCCGCTGCAAGTGCCTGGCGACGCGGAGCAGCAATTCGCGCTGGCTATGCGCTTCGGTCGCGGCGCCATGATCGCCGACCAGTCGCTCGGCCAGGCTGACGAGGAACAGCGTCTCGTTCCATTCCGCGTTCCAGAACAGCCGCCGCACCATCGCGCCGGCGCCCAGCCGTGCGACGCGCGGACGAAACTCCCGCCATCGCCCGGACCCGATGCCTCCCGCCGACACGACCATATAATCCAGTCGCGGGCTGGCGGTCACCGCATCGAAGAAGCGCCACGATGGCAGCATCGCCGGCAGCATCAGTCGCACGCCGGCGAGGGGGTTGTACCGCACGCGGCTTACTCGCCGCTGCCGGCATCCTTGACCAGTGACACGTCGACGGGGTGATCGAACGCGACCCCCGTCCGCCCTTCGGTCTGCCACACCACCCGGCCGGCGACCCATCCGATCCCGGTCAGTTTCACCTCGACCGCGCTGTCCGGCGGCAGCGGATGCGGCAATTCGGCCATCAGCCCGCCGGCGGACACATTGCGGACGCGCACCAGAAACCCGGCATCCGCCTCGTCCGCGCGCATCCGCGCCGACATGTGGAGTTCGCCGCGCCCGCGATCGTCCCGCCGGGAGGAAGCTGTCTGCCGATCGACCAAGCTGTGTCTCAACTGCCCCATCGCGCCTATCCGTAAACTCAATGGTAGGCGTTACCGTAATAAAGGTTGAAAATTCGTTAACAGCGGCGGCTCAATCGTCCCGCGACACCTTTTCGGCGCGTTCGTGGCGCTCCT
Source organism: Sphingomonas endophytica (assembly GCF_001476895.1). Lineage (GTDB taxonomy): Bacteria > Pseudomonadota > Alphaproteobacteria > Sphingomonadales > Sphingomonadaceae > Sphingomonas > Sphingomonas endophytica_A. The sequence goes on from NZ_LDTB01000001.1 coordinate 195,597, forward strand.
GCGCCTCGACGGTCATGGTCGCGATTGGCCGGGCCTCCAATCGTCCCAGACTGATCGGCTCTCCGGTCACTTCGCAATAGCCATATTCGCCCTCGTCGATGCGGCGAAGCGCGGCGTCGATCTTGGAGATCAGCTTGCGCTGCCGGTCGCGGGTGCGCAGTTCGAGCGACCAGTCCGCCTCGCTGGAGGCGCGGTCGTTCAGATCGGCCTCGCGCAGCGAATCGACCTGAAGCTGCGAAAGCGTGCCCTGCGACTCGCGCCGGATCGCATCCTTCCAGTCCAGCAGCTTGCGACGAAAATACGCCTGCTGCCGCTCGTTCATGAACGGTTCGTCGGCGGAGGGCCGGTAGCCGTCCAATTCACTGCTGGGGGGTGCCAGCGTGTCGTCAACCCCGTCTTCGACCTGCGTCATCACCGTCGCCATCGACCTACTCCCGCCGCGCTCAGGATGTCGCCAGCATCTTTCGCGCGCCCCTGTTGGGGGCGCCTATAATCGCCGGACCGATCCTCCACAAGCGAACAGGCGGCGGTTATGCCGACGGGACTGTCGCAAGACTGAACACGCGGGCGTGCCGGCATCGCCGTGAATGCCGGCACCGGCAGGTCATGCCGACAACAGCGCCTTCTCGATGTCGGGGATCGGATGCCCCGTCAGATCCTTGTCCAGCTCGCCGCTCAGCCGCGCGCTGACCTCTTTATGATAATGTTTCCGCAATTCGCCCAGCGTGCGCGGCGGCGCGACCACGATCAGCGATTCGAAGTCGTTGGACAGCGCGCGACGCTTCAGCAGGTCGGCCGCGTCGGCGGCGAAGCGGTCTTCCTCAAGCTGGTGGAAGTCGGTCTGCTCGAAACTGCCGCGCGACGGTGCGAATTGCGCGCCTCCGCCCTGCGCATGGTTCGAACCGCCCTGCGCGACGGCGGGCGCGCCGGCGCCGCTCTGCGTCGAGGAGGCGCCGCCCGCCGCGTCGGTGGCCTGATCGCGCGTCGCCGGATTGACGCGTTCCTCGGCATGTTCGACCTGGAGGTTCGGATAGTCGGCATCACCTTCGTTGCGCAGGAACAGCAGCTTGCGCCCATCGGCTACCAGCACGACCGAATTGTGGGGGACCTGCATGCTTGTCATCCTTTCCTGTCGTTGCGTGTCCGGGAGAGAACGCCGCGGCCGCGGCGCGGGTTGCCTCGCGCGTGGTGGCCGGTCATAGCGCGGCCATGCACGACATCCGCCTGATCCGCGACGATCCCGCCGCTTTCGATGCCGCCATGAAGAAGCGTGGCGTCGCCCCCGCCGCCGACGCACTGGTCGCGCTCGACCGTCGCCGCCGCGAAGCAGCGACCGGGGCGCAGACCGCGCAGGCGCGCCGCAACGAAGCGTCGAAGGCGATCGGCGCGGCCAAGGCGAAGAAGGATGAGGACACCGCCGCCGCGCTGATGGCCGAGGTCGCGGCCCTCAAGCAGCGCCTGCCCGAGCTGGAAGCCGAAGAGGCGCAGGCCGGCAACGAGCTCGACGCGCTGCTCACCGCGCTCCCCAACATCCCCGCCGCCGACGTGCCGGAGGGCGCGGACGAGGAGGACAATGCGCTGGTCCACGAACGCGGCACCTGGCCGTCGTTCAGCTTCACGCCGCGCGAACATGACGCGATCGGCCCGGCGCTGGGGCTCGATTTCGAGACCGGCGTCGCGATCGCGGGCGCACGCTTCACCCTGGTTCGCGGTGACGCCGCCCGCCTGCAACGCGCGCTGGGCCAGTTCATGCTCGACCGGCTGACGCGCGAGCATGGCTATGAGGAAGTCGCTCCTCCGCTGATGGTGCGCGACGAGGCGGTGTTCGGCACCGGGCAGCTCCCGAAGTTCGCCGAGGATCTGTTTCGCACCACCGATGGCCGCTGGCTGATCCCGACCGCGGAAGTCTCGCTGACCAATATCGTTCGCGAGAAGATCCTCAGCCACGACGTCCTGCCGCTTCGCTTCGCCGCCCTTACGCCCTGCTTCCGCTCCGAGGCGGGCGCGGCGGGCCGCGACACGCGCGGCTATATCCGCCAGCACCAGTTCGAGAAGGTCGAGATGGTGTCGATCGTCGCGCCCGAGGAAAGCGAGGACGAGCATGAGCGGATGACACGTTGCGCGGAGGGCGTGCTCGACGCGCTCGGCCTCGCCTATCGCCGCATGAAGCTGTGCACCGGCGACATGGGCTTCACCGCCGCGCGCACCTACGATCTCGAGGTCTGGTTGCCGGGGCAGCAGCGCTATCGCGAGATTTCCAGCTGCTCGACCTGCACCGACTTTCAGGCGCGCCGGATGAACGCGCGCTACCGTCCCGAGGGCGAGAAGACGACGCGCTTCGTCCATACGCTCAACGGCTCCGGGCTCGCGGTCGGGCGGACCCTGGTCGCGGTGCTGGAGAATTACCAGCGTGAGGACGGGTCGGTCACCGTGCCGGAAGTGCTGCGCCCGTATCTCGGCGGCCTTGATGCGCTGGGGGCACGCTGATGCGGATCCTGCTGTCCAACGACGATGGCTATCATGCCCCCGGCATGGCGGTGCTGGAGCGGATCGCGGCGCAACTCTCCGACGACGTCTGGATCTGCGCACCCGCGTCGGAGCAATCGGGGACCGGCCGCGCGCTGACGCTGACCCGCCCGTTGCGGGTGCGCAAGTTCGCGGACCGCCGCTACGCCGTCTCCGGCACCCCGACCGATGCGGTAATGTTCGCGCTGGCCGAGGTGATGCGCGAGACGCCGCCCGACCTGATCCTGTCGGGCGTCAATCGCGGCGGCAATCTGGCCGAGGACGTGATGTATTCGGGCACCGTGTCGGCGGCGATGGAGGGCGCGCTGGCCGGTGTCCGCTCGATCGCGCTCAGCCAGCGTTACGGCAAGCGCGAACCCGGCGCGGACGTGTCGTTCGCGCCGGCCGAGGAATGGGGCGCGCGCGTCCTGCGTCCGCTGCTCGATCAGCCATGGTCGCCACGCTCGGTCGTCAACGTCAATTTCCCCGAACCGGAGGTCGGCCCGGTCAAGGGGGTGCGGGTCGTGCCGCAGGGCCTGCGCGATTACGGGCGTGTCCGCTTCGACACGCGCACCGACCCGCGCGGCTTCGACTATCACTGGCTGTCGCTGGGCCGGGTCAATCCCCCGGCGGGCGATCAGAGCGATCTCTCCGCGATCGTCGAGGGCTGGATCACGGTCACGCCACTGCACCTCGACATGACGCACCACGATTCGCTGCCGATGCTGGCGACCGCGCTGGCGGACGTCTAGCGGCGGCGCGCGATGGGCGACGCCGCCATGCTCCCGCATTCCCGATACCGGCATGGGGGACGGGCGTCCCGCGCGATGAAGGGTCGCGCAAGCGTGATCCTGTCGATGCTGTTGACCGCATGTATTCCGGCCGGGAACCCTCCCGCACCCGCCGCCCCGCCGTTCGTGCCGGAATCGTATCCGACCGTCGCCGCCTCGGCGTCGCACCCCGAACCGGATATCAAACCGCCGCCGCACACCTCCCCGCGC
>NZ_LDTB01000010.1 GCF_001476895.1 Sphingomonas endophytica
CCCCCGTCACGATCGCGCTCTTGCCCTTCAGGAACATTCCCGATCTCCGTCTCGTCCGTCTCCGCCCCCTTCCATCCGCGAGCGCGCGAACGCTTGCAACCCGCAACCGTTCGCAAGCATTCATGCCGGATCGGCAACGATCTGCGCCAGGGGAGGCGACACGCGATGCGGCTCGACGATTATGACAACGATATCAACGTCGGCGAGGCACGCGGCGGCGGCGGACTCGGGGGCGGCGGTGGCGGGGGGCTGTTGCTGGGACTGTTGCCGATGATCGGCAGCCGCTTCGGCTGCGGCGGAATCGTCGTCGTGCTGATCCTGCTGGCGGTGTTCGGCGGGCTGGGCAATCTGGGCGGGATGCTGGGCGGTGGCAGCGGCAGCGCGCCGCAGGTCGGCGCACCGCGCACCGAATCGGTGCAGCAGGTCTGCGACGCCACGCCCGCGCGCCGCGACACCTGCCGCGCGTTCAGCAACGCGCAGAATACGTGGGAGAAGATCTTCGCGCGCGAGAACCAGCGCTTCAGCCCGCCGATGCTGCAGTTCTTCAGCGGCTCCGGACAATCGGGCTGCGGCGCGGCGATGTCGGCAATGGGCCCGTTCTATTGCCCGACCGACAACGGCATCTATCTCGACACCAGCTTCTTCGATGAACTTGCGAACAAGTACAAGGCGCAGGGAGACTTCGCGCAATATTACGTGATCGCCCACGAATTCGGCCACCACATCCAGAAGCTGCTCGGCACGTCCGATCAGGTTCGGCGCGCACAGCAGCGCGCCAGCGAAACCGAGGGCAACGCCCTGTCGGTGCGGCTGGAATTGCAGGCGGATTGTTATGCCGGCGTCTGGGCGGCGGCGAACCGCGACCGGCTGGATCCGGGCGACGTGCAGGAGGGGATGACTGCCGCGCAGGCGATCGGCGACGATACACTGCAACGCGAGGCGCAGGGCCGCGTCGTCCCCGACAGCTTCACCCACGGCACCTCCGCCCAGCGCAAGGCGTGGTTGCAGCGCGGGATAGACAGCGGCGGCGATCCGGCGGTCTGCGACACCTTCTCCGGCGCGATCTGAACGACGGCACGGGCGCGGCCAGACCACGACGCCTCCGCTTCCTTCACCATCCCTTAACCGCGGCGCGACACATCACGCGGTCGAGGGATGGAGAACCAACGCATGTTCAGCGTGACGGTCGATCTGCCGCGCGGCTATTTCGAGGTCGCGACGCACGGCTTTTGGACGCTGGAGACACTGGCGGAGTTCAGCGAGGTGCTGAAACGGACCGTGCGGCGCATCCGCGCCACCGGTCGGACCCCGGTCAGCCTGTGCGACCATTCCCTCGCCATGGTGCAGAGCCAGGATGTCGTCGACGGCTTCATCAGGATGATGCGGAATCCCGCCGTCCGGTCGGGACGCGTCGCGGTCTATACGACGCGTGCGCTGCCCCGGGCGCAAGCGGCGCGGGCCAATCAGGATCATCCGGAATTTCGCTTCTTCACCGACAAGGACGCCGCGCGCGCGTGGCTTCTGGAAGCTGGTTCATCCGGTTAGGGACGGACGTAGTCGCAGCGAAGCCGGGATCGTCCGGTCACGGCGCACCGCGGAAGACGCGCGAGAACCCTACCGTCGCCGGGACGACGGATCCGGACAGTCGGATCAAACCCCGGCAGCAGTCCCGCTGACGCGCCGCGTGTGACGCGGGCATAAAAAAACCCCGGGCGCCGCCGCCCGGGGCTCCCTGCGATACAGGCTGTCCGGCTCAGTAGGTGCCGGAGAAGCTGCGGTTCAGGTTGGTGTCCTTGTCGGTGCCGCTGGTCGCACCGGTCGTGCCCCCCGTGGCGGTGGACGTGGACGAACCCGTCGTCGTGCCCAGCCCGCTCTGGCCATAGGTGCCGCGGTTCTGCCCGCTCTGGTCACCACGGTCGCCATAGCCGAACATCGCCTGATTCTGCTCTTCGTTCCGCCAGTGCTGCTTGGCCTCGTCGGCGGTCTTCGACAGCGTGACCTTCTTGTCCTCCACCGACTGGATCCAGCGCGACGGAATCGAATGGTGCTGGCCACCGGCGTCGGCGTCGTTCTTGGTCAGCAGGATGCGGTCGCCACGCACCTTGTCGACGGTGCCGACGTGGCTGCCGTCGGAGCCGACCACCTCGTCATGCTCCTTGACCTGACCAAGCGACTGGCGCTGGTTCTGGCGGCTGGTCCGCCAGGAAGAGAATTCGTTCTCGAACCGCGAACGGTTTTCCTGGCGGTATTCGTCATAGTCGCGGTCGAGCGCCGCGATCTGGCCGGAACGCCAGCTATGGTAGTCGCTGTCGCGATCGGTGTGCCCCTGCTGCGCGTAGTAGCGCTCGTCGTAGCGGCTGTCGGCCTCGCGGCGGCGCTCCGCGTCCTCGTCCCCGAACCAGCTCCGCACCTCGTCGCCGGCGCGTGCAAGGAAGCCGCGCTCGTCATAGTCATAGCCTTGCGGCTGGCGGCCGTAGCTGGCGCCGCGATCACGATGCCGACCATGGGCGCGCCGATCGTCGTCGTCATCATGGCGATGTCCGCCGACGTCGTTGAAGCGCCGACCGTCGGAGGCGTAGCTGCCGTGATACTCGCCGCCCCGGCCGTAGCGCGACTGGCCATAGGACTGGCCGCCGTACCCGCCAGCCGACCGGCCGTAGCGTTGCGCTCCGTAATTGTCCTGGCGGCCACCGTCGCGGTCCCTATAAAGATCGTCACGCTGCGCACGATAACCACCGCGATCGTCGTCGCGGTCGCGCCCGTAGAAGTCGCGTTGCCCGTAGCTCTCGCGCTGGCCGTAGCCGTCGCGCTGGCCATAGCCTCGCCGGTCTTCGTCGCGATCGCGATCCAGCGCGCCCGCCGATCGGTAATCGCGCGCGCTCGAATAGCTGCCGTAGCGACCCGATCCGTAATCCCGGCCGTAATCCTGTGTCTCGCTGCGCCCGTAATAATCGCCCTGCGGGTCGGTGCCGCGGGGATAGCGTTCGTAACCCATGATGGTTTCTCCTGCGTCAGACACGATCGCGCGCCGCTTTGCCGCGTCGCGACGGTAAGCAGGATAAGTCACGGGCGGCGCCTTCGTTCCTGTCGTTGCGGCAGGGTAACGGGCACTGGCCGCGACAGAGACACGGCCGGTCCACCACAAAAAATCGACCGATGGCAGCGGATGGAGTGTTGCGTCGCCCCGGCAAGCCGGTTAAGGGCGGCGCTCCCGGCAATGCCGGGCCTGGCGGGCGGGGCTGTAGCTCAGATGGGAGAGCGCTGCAATCGCACTGCAGAGGTCAGGGGTTCGATTCCCCTCAGCTCCACCACCCGCCCCAGGAATTCCAGAAACATCAGCCGGTCTATCGACCTTGCCGCGTGACCGCACAGCGCGCGGGCACGTTGTCGATCCGGCGATCGGGCACCGGGCCGCCTGCGAGCCAGCGGTTTCGCACGATGCGCGGCGCGCGCGTTCTGGTAAGGTCGTGTCCATGACCCGCCCCTCTCCCGCACTCAACGATGCAGATGCGATCCCCGCCGCGACGCTGGTCGTCATGCGCGACCGGTCGCCCGGCCCTCCGGACCTGCTGTTCGTGGAACGCGCCACGGCGATGGCCTTCGCGGCGGGTGCGACGGTGTTCCCCGGCGGCCGCGTCGATGCGCAGGACCGTCTGCTGGCGGAAGCGCTCGGCGGCAGCGATATCGAGGATACCGCGGCGCGGATCGCCGCGATCCGCGAAACGATCGAGGAAACCGGATTGGCGATCGGCCTGACGCCGGGTACGGATGCCGACACCGTGCGGCGGATTCGCGCCGCACTGGCCGGCGGCCTGACGCTCGCCGCGATCCTCGCCGAGGAAGGGCTGGGGATCGACCCGGACGTATTGGTGCCGTTCGCGCGCTGGCGGCCGCCGCATGGTCTGGTCCGTCGCTTCGACACGCGCTTCTTCCTGGTGCGCTGGCCCATCGATTCGCCCGCGCCGGAGGTCGACGGCACCGAGAACACGCGGCTGTTCTGGGGTGGGGCGCAATCGGTGCTGGAGGCCGCCGACGCCGGGCGGGTATCGATCATCTTTCCGACCCGGCGCAACCTCGAGCGACTTGCCCGGTTTGCCAGCTATGACGCGGCAGCGGCACACGCCCGGGCGACGCCGCAGCGGCTGGTGGAGCCATGGTCCGAATGGCGCGACGGGGAGGAGTATCTCTGCATTCCGGACGATCTCGGCTATCCGGTGACGGCGGAACGACGCGCGGACGCGCGGCGCGGATAGTGCGTCGCGCCCGCCGCCTCGTCGCCTGGGGCGTCGCGGCGGCGCTGACGGCCACTGTATTGCTGCTCGCCTGGGGCAGTCTGCGCGGCCGGCCGCAGGATCTGCCCTGGACCTCGCTCGACCTCGGGCAGCCGATCGGGCTGTTCACCGGACGGAAGCTGACCGCGCTGACCGGCGATTCGGCAAAATGTCGCGGGCTCCTGTCGCAGGCCGGCGTGCGCTTCGCCGCGCTGCCGCCGCGGGACGACGGGCAATGCGGCTATGACGATGCGGTGCGACTGGATGCGGGCGGCGCGCGGGCCGTGGCGCTGTCCCCGGCCGGGCCAGGCGTCGCCTGTCCGGTGGCGGCGGCGCTGGCGATCTGGGAATGGGATGTGCTGGCCCCCGCCGCGCGACGCCATTTCGGCGCGCGCGTGACGCGGATCGATCATTTCGGCAGCTATGCGTGCCGACGGCTCTATGGCCGCGATGCGGGGGCGTGGAGCGAACATGCCACCGCCGATGCGATCGATATCGCCGGCTTCCGCCTGTCCGACGGCAGGCGGATCAGCATCGCGCGCGACTGGAAGGCCGGCGGGCGGGACGGCGCGGCGAAGGCGGCCTTCCTGCGCGACGTGCGCGACGGCGCGTGCCAGTTGTTCGCGACCGTCCTGTCGCCCGACTATAACGCCGCACATCGCGACCACTTCCATCTCGACCAGGCGGAGCGGGGCAAGATGGGGTGGCGCGCCTGTCGCTGAGGTTAGTGCGGCAGCGCCGCCGTATCGACCTTTTCGACCCAGTGCGGAAAGAAGGCCGGCTGACGCGAGGACCAGCCGGACGCAGTCGCCGCCGCCTCGCTGATCGACTGGAGCAGCCGCCGCCGCAATTCCGGATGCAGATGCGGCATCGCCGCCGCCGCGCAGAATGCCGAGGGCAGCCACGGTCGCACCTTCGCGCCGACCAGCCGCTCGAACAGGAAACGGAACGCGGAGAAGGACGTTATCCGCCCCTGTCCCAGATCGAACGCCGCCAGCGTGATCAGCGGACCCAGGATCTGCTCCGCGGCGTCCAGCCCGCTGTCGTCCGGGATCTGCGCGCGCATGGCGGGAAGGCGACGATAATGCTGAGCCTGCGCCCGGATGCTCGCCGCCTCGACGACGTCGCGCGACCAGCGCGCCAACGCGTCGTCACGGTCCAGCCCGACGTCGAGGCTGCGGCGGATATACCGCTGCGTCGCCGCCGGGAAGGTCGCGAACTCCTTCATTTCGGCCAATGTCATCGCACCTTCGGCCGCCTTCATCCTGCCCATCGTCACACACCCCGCCGCACGAGATCCAACCAGCGGAAGAATGCGCCAAAGTGGTTAACGGCTCGCTTAACGGCGCTGTCTTCCGGCTGAAATAAATCAGCACGTCTCTCGCTGCGCCGCAACATGGATGCGACGAACGGAAAACCCGCGCAGCGACAGGGCCACGCGGGGTGTAGAACGGGCAACAATTCGGTCGCGATTACGTCATGCGTCGCGCTGTCGCTCCGCCTCCTCCGCCGCATCGAAGCCGGACGACGGTGCCGGTTCGCTGCGGCCAGGTTGCGTGATCGACACCGGATCGGACGCATCCATCGTTTCGTCCAGCCCCTCGTCGAGCCGCGCGTCGTCGCTGTCGGGATGCTTGCTGAGCCGCTTGTCAATCGACCGGTCCTGACCCGCATCCTGTCGCGCATCCCTGCCACCGCCGGCGTCGCCCGCGTCGGGCGCTACCGACAGGCTGTCGAGCGCACGGTCGTCGATCGGGCTCGCTTCGGTCATGTCACTCTCCTGATCCGGCAATGTTCGCTTACACGTCAACGCCGGATCGCGCGCGGCGTTCCTAGGTGAGCCGGTTGACCCGCACCTCCTGCGCCCAGAGGTTCGCGGTACCGAAGATCGTCATGAAGGCGATGTCGGTCGCGTCCCGACCGATCCCGACCCGTGCGATCTCATCGGGACGCGCCATGCCGGTCGCGTCGAGCAGGTGCCAACTGCCGTCGAGCCACACCTCCGCCACGGCGTGGAAATCGGGCGGATCGACGCCCGGTGCGTAGACGGAGGCGCAGCGCGCGGGGATTTCGGCGGCGCGCGCCAATGCGACGAGTAGATGCGCATAGTCGCGGCACACCCCGCGCCGCTCCGCGAAGGTATGCAGCGCGCCGCCGCCCGGCGGTGCGGGCGCGTAATCGAGATTGTCGTGCACCCATTCCGCCAACGCGGTCGCCATCGCGCCACCCGACAGGCCCGCAAAGGTCCGGCGCACGAAATGGTCGAGCCGGTCGGATTCGCAGTACCGGCTGGGCAACAGATACGGGATGGTGGCGGGCGGCAGCAGTGCCGCCGGCGTCCCCGGCAGCAGATCGAGTTGCAGCAGCGGCCGGTCGATCGTGACGGTAGCGGCGTAGCGGACCACCAGTCGCCGCTCCGCGCGCGCCCAGCAGCGTTGCCCCACCCCCTCCTCGCCAATCACGGCGCGGATCGGGTGATCCGACTCGACGATCAACGACTGCGCCTCCAGCCGCTGGTCGGGCTGCGCGGCAACCTCGATCTGCAACAGCACATCGGCGGGGGCGGGAAAGCCGTAGTCGAGAAAGGCTTCGATCGAGAGGCGCATCACCGCGCTCCTTCGCGCAAGAGAAAGGGGCCCGGCGGTCGCCCGCCGAGCCCCGTGTCGTTCGTCCAATGCGCGAGCGTCAGTCGCGGTTGCCGCCGAACAGGCGCAGGATGAACAGGAACATGTTGATGAAGTCGAGGTACAGGCTGAGCGCCGACATCACGACCGCCTTGCCGACCATCTCCGGGCCGTAACCGGCGACCTGGAAATACAGGCTCTTGGTACGCTGCGTGTCATAAGCCGTCAGACCCGCGAACAGCAGCACGCCGACCAGCGAAATCATCAGGCCCAGCGGACCCGAATTCACGAACAGGTTGATGAGGCTGGCGACGATCAGGCCGACGAGGCCGATGATGAGGAACGTGCCGAACGCCGACAGATCCCGCTTCGTCGTATAGCCGTACAGGCTGAGCGCCGCGAAGCCCGCCGCGGTGGCGGCGAACGCCTGCGCGATGGCGAGCGGCGAATAGACGAAGAAGATCGAGGACAGCGACAGACCCATCGCGACCGCGAAGCCCCAGAACATCGCCTTCAGCGTCGAGGTCGAGAACTTGCCCTGCCCGAAGCTCATCGCGAAGACGAACGCCAGCGGGGCGAGCGCCACGACCCAGCGCAGCGGCGTGCCGAACACCGCCTGCGCATAGCCCGACAGGGCGAAGCCGAGCGCGACGATGCCGGTCAACAGCACGCCCGAGGCCATGTAGTTGTAGACGGACAGCATGTACGACCGCAGCCCGGCGTCGCGCGCCTCGGTGCGGGTGCCCGAAGCGGTCCCGCCGAACGGGGCAGCGGTGGGCCGGGGATCGGACCAGTTGGCCATTGTCTCTTTGCTCCTTCATCCGAACGATGGGGTCGGATAGGGCGAATATCGCGCGTCACCGTCCGCTTTTCAAGCGAGCCGCCTGCCGCATCCCGACCAGCAAAGGTTCGTTACAGGACACATGCACCGCTTGTTCGTCGCGCTTCGTCCTCCCCCCGCGATCCGGAGCCTGCTGCTCGCCGCGACCGGCGTCGGCATGCCGGGGATACGCTGGCAGGACGACGAGCAGTTGCACCTCACGTTGCGCTTCGTCGGCGCGGTCGAGCGGCAGCAGGCGGAGGACGTGGCGGCGGCGCTTTCCGGCATCGTCGCGCCGATGCCGGAAGTGCGTGTCGACGGCGTCGGATCGTTCGAAAAGCGCGGGCGGACCGACACGTTATGGGCGCGGATCGTACCCGCCGATACGCTGACGGCACTGCATCGCAAGGTTGACCAAGCGCTCGGCCGGGCCGGGATCGCGCCCGATCCGCGCCGCTACCTGCCCCACGTCACGCTGGCGCGCGTCGCACGCGGCGGCGGGGATCCGGTCGCGATCGGGCGTTGGCTCGCGGATCACGCCGCGCTGTCGACACCGCCCTTCGCGCTGGCCCATGTCGTGCTGTACGAGAGCCACCTCGGTGCGGAAGGCGCGCGCTACGAAGCGGTCGCGCGCTGGCCGCTGGGGTGACAGTCAATCAGCGAAGAGCCAGGCGCGCGCCTCCTCCTCGGTATCGAACAAGGCGCAGCGGTCATCCATAAGCCGCTTGACCTGAAGCCGGTGCAGCGCGCCCGAGGCGAGGATCGCAACGCGCCGTGACGGCGAATCCTTGTGCAGGATACGCGCGAATTCATTGGCGACGACCTGCGGCACGACCCCCTTGCGCCGCATGTCGAGCAGGGTCCGCAACTGCCCGTGCGCCATACCGCCACTCATCATCCCGCGCAGCGTTGCCATGACCTCCGCCGCGAAGCGTGCGGTGATCGCGGCGTCCCAATCGCCGACCAACGTCAATTTCAGGAATTGCGCGCGTGCATCCGCATCGATCGCGAAGGAGGGTTCTGCCATGCGAGGCGATTAGCAACAAAAGTTTACCGAAGTACTTCCGGCATGACGCGCGCCCTCTCCGCATGATTGCGCGATCCGGGTCTCCCACGCGGAAAGCGCAGCGGCCGCCCTTCCCTTACCACCGCACTCTGATACGCTTGGCGCAACAGCGAGAGGATGCATGACCGAGAGCGATGACGCCCGCGCGAGCGGTTATGCCTGGTACGTGCTGGGAATCCTGTTCCTGGTGTATGTCCTCAACTTCGTCGACCGACAGATCCTTTCGATCCTGGCGGAGGATATCAAGCGCGACCTGAACCTGCGCGACGAGGATCTCGGCTTTCTGTACGGCACCGCGTTCGGCGTGTTCTATGCGCTGTTCGGCATCCCGCTGGGGCGGCTGGCGGACAATTGGCACCGGGTGCGACTGATGACTGCCGGGCTGTCGCTTTGGTCGGCGATGACGGCGCTGTCGGGACTGGCGGGCAGCGGCGGGCAGCTGGCGGCGGCGCGGATCGGGGTCGGCGTCGGCGAGGCGACCGCCTCGCCATCGGCTTACTCGCTGATCTCCGACCATTTTCCGAAGAAGCTGCGCGCGACCGCGCTGTCGATCTATTCCGCCGGCCTGTATGTCGGCGGCGGATGTTCGCTGTTCATCGGCGGATTGATCGTCCAGAACTGGAACCGGGCCTGGCCCGGCGGCGGGCCGCTGGGGCTGGTCGGGTGGCAAGCGGCGTTCATGGTGGTCGGCGTCCCGGGCCTGCTGCTCGCGGTCGTGATCGCGACCTTGCGCGAGCCGGTACGCGGCGCGGTCGAGGGGTTGCCCGCTCCCGCCCCGCATCCCGCGCCGTTCCGCGCCTTTCTCGACGAGCTGGTGACGATCCTGCCGCCGCTGACCCTGATCGGCGCGGCGCGCTTCGGACGGCGGGCGTTGGCGATGAATGTCGCGGGGCTGGCGACGGTGGTCGCGGCGGTCGGCGTGTTGCGGGCGCTCGGCGAACCGCTGCCGCAATGGAGCGCGGTGGGCATCGGCGCCTACGCGATCTTTTCCTGGGCATGCGCGCTGCGGCGGCGCGATCCGGCGACTTTCGCGCTGATCGTCGCGACGCCCGCCTTCGTCTGCACGGTCGTCGCATATGGTCTCAACGCCTTCATCGCCTATGCGGTCAGCTTCTGGGCCGCGCCCTATGCGATCCGCGTCGCCGGGATCGCCCCCGCCGAGGCCGGGCTGTTCATCGGCGGCGCCGGCGCGGCGGCGGGGTTCATCGGGGTCACCACCGGCGGGCTGATCGCCGACCGGCTGCGGCGCCGCAACCCGGCCGGGCGGCTGGTGCCGGTGCTGGCCAGCGCGGTGCTGCCCGCGCCATTCCTGATCGTGGGGTTCACGACCACCAACCCGCCGCTGCTCTATGGCTGCATCTTCTGCGCGCAGGTGTTCGCGGCCTGGGGGCTGGGATCGTCGGCGGCGGCGACGCAGGATCTGGTGCTGCCCCGGATGCGCGGGACGGCGACCGCGACCTTCTTCATCGGGACCACGCTGATCGGGCTGGCGCTCGGCCCCTATCTCGCGGGGCGGGTCTCGACGCTGACCGGCAGTCTGTCGACCGGCATCCTGTCGCTGCTGCTGACGGTGCCGGTGACGGTCGCGGCGGCCTGGGCCGCCTATCGCCAGTTCCCCGCCGCCGAGCGCACGCGCGAGGCGCGCGCCCGGGCGGCGGGCGGACCGACCTAGGCGGGCTGGAACACGCCGCAGGCGATCCGGCCGCCCGAATTGCCGCTGGGGTCGGTCATCAGATCGTCGGGGTTGGCATGGACCACCATCGCCGCGCCATCCGCATCCATCAGCGCCGCCCATGTCGCCGCCGGGATGGTCGCGCCGATCGTGCCGCGCCCGTCGGTGCCGATCACCAGATTGGGCAGGTCGCCTTCGTGCGGGCCCTGCGGGTTCATCGTACCGTGCTTCTTCTGGGTCGGGTTCCAATGTCCGCCGGCCGACGCGAAGTCCGGCGCGTCACAGCGGCCGATCATGTGAACGTGTGCGCCGTGCGTGCCCGCCGGCATCCCCGTGGCGTCGATCGTGAAGCGGACGCCGCCGGCCACCTCCGTCGCGGTCGCGCGGCCGACCGGCGCGCCGGTGGCGGTCATCAGCATCGCGGTCGCGCGCTGCCCACCCGCGACGGGCGTGCCGGTTTCCATCTTGTCCTGATCGTTACATGCCGCGAGCGACAGCGCCGCCGCGCCGATTCCCGCCATCATCGCCAAGTGTCGCATCGCTTGCTCCTCTATATATCCCATTTGCTCCGCCAACCCGTCGCCGGACCGGCGGTTCCTCAACGATGGCCGTGCGCGATCTGCGCGGCGATCCGCTTTCCCAGATACGCCGCCTGCATGATCGCGAGCACCAGCGCGACGTTCAGCACCACGATCTCGATCAGGAAGAACCACAAGGGCGTGCCCGCGATCATGCTCAACCCCAGCAGGATCGTGCGCGGGTTGGCCCCCAGCGCGGCGAGCAGCGGCAGCGCGCGCGATCCGGTGCGCCGCGCGATGTCGGCGATCCGCCGCCGCTCGGGCGGATCCGCCTCGGCGCTGGCGACCAGCGCGTTCACGACCTGCGTCGGGCGCGACAGCGCGTGCCAGACACCCAGATACAGGTTCGACAGCGCGATACCGATCCCCCGCCCCTCCGCGCGCGCATTCTGAAGCCATGGCGTGTTATACGCCCACCATTGATAGGTGCGCCGCTGGCTTTCCGCGAACACCGACTGCACCGCACGGCTTATCCCGGCGAACACCGCGATCGGCCACGCGATCCAGCCGATATGATCGTCGAGCGCGCCGGCCAGCAGAAGATACAGCACGCCGTGTCCCGCATAATCGCACAGCCCGTCGACGATCTCGCCTGAGGGCGAGGCCCGGCCCGACATTCGCGCCAGCGCGCCGTCCGCGCCGTCGACGACATGCCAGGCGCAGTGCAGGAAGAAGCCCACCGCGATCGCCCAGGGCGTCGCGACGCGGGCATAGAGCACGGCGGTGATCATCACCATCACCGCGCCCGCGATCGACACCATGTTGGGCGTGACCGGCGTCGGCACCAGCGCCCGCGCCAGCACGTGCGCCAGCGGGTGGTAGATGGTGCGGTTCAGGAAACCCTGCAGCTCCCGCGGCTTTCCTGCCACGGTCGGACCCGATTCGTTCACACGTTCCTCGTGAGATTGCCCCGCCGCGCCTATACAGCGCATCGCTTCGCTTGACAGATGCCACGTATCTGTCACCAAGCGGCAATGTATTGTCTTTCGCCGGCTAACCGTCGGCAAGTGGGGTAGAATGGCGACGATCAAGGTTGCGGTTATCGGTGTCGGCAACTGCGCAAGCAGCCTAATTCAGGGCAAATATCACTATGCCGGCAGCAACACCGCAGCGGGCCTGATCCATGAGGACATCGGCGGCTACAAGGTCGGCGACCTGGAATTCGTCGCCGCGTTCGACGTCGACTCGCGCAAGGTCGGACTTGATCTGGGTGAAGCCATCTTCGCCAAGCCGAACTGCACGAAGGTGTTCCACGCCGATGTGCCGAAGACCGGCACGATCGTGAAGATGGGCGCCAAGCTGGACGGCGTCGCGCCGCACATGCTGACCGCCGCCAACGATCGCGGGTTCGAGATCAACGACACCCGCGATGCGGAGAAGGCGGAGATCATCGCCGAGCTGAAGCGCTCCGGCGCGGAGATCCTGGTCAACTTCCTGCCGGTCGGCAGCCAGGAGGCGACCGAATTCTACATGGAATGCGCGCTGGAGGCGGGCCTCGGCGTCGTCAACTGCATGCCGGTGTTCATCGCGTCGCGCCCGGAATGGGAAAAGAAGTTCGCCGACGCGAATCTGCCGATCGTCGGTGACGACGTGAAGGCGCAGGTCGGCGCGACGATCGTCCACCGCGTGCTGTCGAACCTGTTCGGGCAGCGCGGCGTGACGATCGATCACACCTATCAGCTCAACACCGGCGGCAACACCGATTTCATGAACATGCTCGACCGCAACCGGTTGGCGAGCAAGAAGGAATCGAAGACCGAGGCGGTGCAGGCGGTGATCGCCGAGCGGCTGGCGGACGAGAACATCCACGTCGGTCCGTCCGACTACATTCCGTGGCTGGGCGACAACAAGCTGTGCTTCCTGCGTCTGGAAGGCGACCTGTTCGGCGGCGTGCCGATGAACCTGGAACTGCGCCTGTCGGTGGAAGATTCGCCGAATTCGGCGGCCGTCGTCGTCGATGCGATCCGTTGCGTGAAGCTGGGCCTGGATCGTGGCATCGGCGGCGCGCTGGAAGGCCCGTCGGCGTTCTTCTGCAAGCACCCGCCGCAGCAGGTGACGGACGATGTCGCGGCCGCGATGACCAATGAGTTCATTCACGCCGACGCGCGCCTCGCCGCCGAATAAGGACACCCTGCGTTGCACGCGCTGATCGTCGCGGCCGGCTATGGCAGCCGGCTGCGCGCGGTATCCCCGTCGAAGCCGTTGACGCTGGTCAACGGCGTGCCGCTGATCGAGCGCGTGCTGCGCGCCGCCCGCGAGGGCGGCGTGACCGAGGTGACGGTCGTCACCGGCCATGAGGGCGAGCGGCTCGAACGGCATCTCGCGCTCGCCACGGCGACGCTGGGATTGCCGGTGCAATGCGTGCGTACCGACGACTGGTCGTTGCCCAACGGTCATTCGGTGCTGACCGGCGCGGCGGTGATCGGCGCGCATCGTCACCTGTTGATGATGGCCGACCATCTGATCGAGCCGGCGCTGATCGCCCACGTCGCCGCCGCGCCCGACGCGGCGCTGACGCTGGGCGTCGATCGCCGCCTCGACAATCCGCTGGTCGACCTCGACGACGTGACGCGCGTCCGCACCGATGGCGACCGGATCGTCGCGATCGGCAAGCATCTGCCCGAATACGACTGTTTCGACACGGGCGTCTTTGCCGTCGACGGCCGCTTCCACGATGCACTCCGCGCCTCGATCGCGGCGGGCGGCAACGGCTCGATCTCCGCAGGCGTCGAGGCACTTGCCGCCGGAGGCGACGCACGGGTGATCGATATCGGGGATGCCTGGTGGCTGGACGTCGACGATCCGCGCGCGCTGACGCAGGCGGAGGCCGCGCTCGCCGACCACGACGCTCATCCGCGCGCCGCCTGACAGCAACAATTCCTCACTGCGCAGCCCGGAACACGCCCGCAACATCGGTTATTGGAACCGGCATCGTCGACATGCCGGAGACAAGATCCATGAACCACGACCATCGTACCGTCGCACGTCACAGCATCGCCGGCTGGCCCGCCCTGCTGGCGATCTGCGCGCTGATCGTCGGCGTGCTGTATCTCACGCTGGGTCGCCACGAACGTGCCGCACAGGTAAAACCGGCGACGGGCAGCGCACAGGCGATGGCACTGGCGGCAAACCAGCCTGACGCCACCCGCCGCTGACGCGGGATCGGCGGCGCACCCTCACGCGTTGTGCCGCCATGACCGACCCCGTAGATCCGCACCACCGCCGCAGGACCGCGTTCGACAAGGACGACGGCAAGACCGGCCAGGGCTACACGCTCGACGACGAGCGCCGCATGGCGTCCGACATGCCGGCCGGCTCCGTCGCCCCGAAGCCGTCCGTGCTGCCGCCCGATCACGGCGACAGCGGCCGCCGCGCCTCCTTCGACCCGGTCACGGGCGAGGTGCGCGGCAGCGGATCGGGCGCGGGCGGCGGCCATGACGGTGAAGACCCGGACAGCGACAGCGCCGGGGGCGACGGACCGCCGCGGACCGGCGCTGACGTACCGGGAAATGGATGAGGCGTCATGGCGCGCGACTTCGACATCATCGTCTTCGGCGCCAGCGGCTTCACCGGCAAGCTGGTGGCCGAGTACCTTTCCGGCGGCGCGGCGCGTGACATCCGCTGGGCAATCGCCGGTCGTTCGCAAGCCAAGCTGGAGACGGTTCGCGAGTCGCTGAACGCCGACGTGCCGATCGTGACCGCCGACAGCGACGATGCGCCCGCCTTGCGATCGATGTGCGAGCGAGCGGAGGTCATCATCAGCACGGTGGGACCGTATCAGCTGCACGGCAGCGCGCTGATCGCGGCCTGCGCGGCGACCGGGACGGCTTATGTCGATCTCTGCGGCGAGCCGGGATGGATGCGCGCGATGATCGACGCGCACCATGCCGAGGCGCAGCGTAGCGGCGCGCGGATCGTCTTCTCCTGCGGGTTCGACTCGATCCCGTTCGACTTGGGCGTGCTGACGCTTCAGGAAGCGGCGAAGGCGCGGTTCGGCGCGTCGGTGCCGCGCGTGAAGGCGCGCGTGCGGAGAATGAAGGGCGGCTTCTCCGGCGGTACCGCCGCCAGCCTGAAGGCGACGCTGGCGGCCGCCGCGCGACAGCCGTCGCTGGTGGCGCTGCTCACCGATCCCTTCGCGCTGACGCCCGGTCATGCCGGGCCACACCAGCCCGCCGGGCTGCTCCCCGAATACGACCCGACGCTCCAGGCGTGGGTCGCGCCGTTCATCATGGCGCCGATCAACACCAAGAACGTCCACCGCACCAACTTCCTGTTGGGCCAGCCATGGGGCGATCTGGTCTATGACGAGATGGTCGTCGCGGGACTTGGCGATCTGGGCAAGGTGGCGGCGGAGGCACTGGCGAAGCTCAATCCGTTCGCCGGCGACAAGGGACCGAAGCCGGGCGAAGGCCCGTCCGCCGAAGAGCGTGCCGCCGGGCATTTCGACATTTTGTTCGCCGGCCTGATGCCGGACGGCGAGCGGATCGACGCGGTCGTGACCGGCGACACCGATCCCGGTTACGGCTGTACGTCGAAGATGCTGGCGGAGAGCGCGCTGTGCCTGCTGCACGACGTGCGCGGCGATGGCGGCGTCTGGACGCCGGGCGCGCTGATGGGCGTTCGCTTGCGGGAACGCTTGATCGCGCACGCCGGAATGACCTTCACCGCCGGCTGAAAGCGCAGCTTGCCGTCGCCGGAGAAATTCGCGACCTTTTCCATTCCGCCCGGCCGCCCACATGCGACGGTACGATGCGATCAGGAGTGACACGGATGGCGGACGACCAGGGCGCAAACAATCTGCCGACGGGCTACGTCCCCCCGGCGGTGTGGACGTGGAACCGCGACAACGGCGGCAAGTTCGCCAGCGTCAACCGTCCGGTTTCCGGCGCGACCCACGACCGCGCGCTGCAGTTCGGCGAACATCCGTTGCAGCTTTATTCGATGGGCACGCCGAACGGGCAGAAGGTGACGATCATGCTCGAGGAACTGATCGCCGCCGGTCATGCGGAGGCGGAATATGATGCCTGGGCGATCGACATCGGCAAGGGTGATCAGTTCGGCAGCGGCTTCGTCGCGGTCAACCCGAATTCCAAGATCCCGGCGCTGGTCGACCGATCGACCAACCCGCCCACCTCGCTGTTCGAGAGCGGGTCGATCCTGCTGTATCTGGCCGAGAAGTTCGGCGCGTTTCTGCCCGCCGACGGGCCGGCGCGCGTCGAGACGATCAACTGGCTGATGTGGCAGATGGGATCGGCGCCGTTCGTCGGCGGCGGGTTCGGGCATTTCTACTTCTACGCGCCGATCAAGATTCAATATGCGATCGATCGCTACGCGCTGGAAACCAAGCGCCAGCTTCACGTGCTCGACACGCATCTGGCGAACCGCGACTATCTGGCCGGCGATGCCTATTCGATCGCCGATATCGCGGTATGGCCATGGTATGGCGCGCTGCTGAACGGCGCCTATGACGCGCAGACCTTCCTGTCGGTCACGGAGTATCCCCATCTGGCGCGCTGGGCGGAGCGGATCGGCGCGCGCGAGGCGGTGAAGCGCGGGCGGATCGTCAACCGGCTGTCGGGCGCGCCCGGCACGTTCGTCGCGGAACGGCACAGCGCCGCGGATATCGACCACGCGCTCACCGCAACGGGCTGATCCGGCGGAACGAAAGCCGGGCCATGCTTCTTCTCCCGGCAAAGGAGGCGCATGGCCATGTCGAAGGACGATTACGAACACGATCTGGAACAGGCGCAGCTCGCGCTGGTCGAGGCGCAGCGCGCCGCCGCCGCGTCGGGCGAGCGCGTCGTCATCGTGCTGGAGGGGCGTGACAGCGCGGGCAAGGACGGCGCGATCAAGCGGATCGTCGAGCATCTGTCGGTGCGCTATACGCGCGTCGTCGCGCTGCCCAAGCCATCGGACCGCGAACGCTCGCAATGGTATTTCCAGCGCTATGTCGCGCATCTGCCGGCGGCGGGCGAGATCGTGATCTTCAACCGCTCCTGGTACAATCGCGCCGGGGTCGAGGTGGTGATGGGCTTTTCGACCGAAGCGGAGCAGGCCGAGTTCCTGCGCGACGCCCCCGATTTCGAGCGGATGCTGGTCGAAAGCGGCATCCGGCTCATCAAGCTGTGGCTCGACATCGGCAAGGACGAACAGGCCGAGCGGCTGGAGGCGCGGCGCACCGATCCGCTCAAGCAACTCAAGGTGTCCGACATGGATGCGGTGGCGCAGGATCGCTGGGACGCCTATTCGGCCGCGCGCGACACGATGCTGGTCCGCACGCATACGCCGCTGGCACCATGGCATTGCGTTCGCGCCGATCGCAAGAAACCGGCGCGGATCGCGATCCTGCGCCATCTGGTCCATCGCATCGCGCCGGCGACGATCGCCGCCGAGGTGCCGCCAGCCAATCCGGACATTCTCTTCTCGTTCGAGGCGGATGCGCTCAAGGACGGACGGCTCGCCCCCTGATGCCCGGGGCATGATCGTCGCCCGTGCAAATGCTTGCCTTGGTGCGCAACCTCGGCAAGCATGCGCGCAAAAGGGGATGAGCGATGATCAAGGGGCTTCTGTTCGGGCTGGTGGCGGCCATCGCACCGGCAGCGATCGCGACGGCGCAGACCGCGCCGGGCGCGATCACCTATATCCAGGCGGGCACCCTGCTCGATCAGCCCGGCAGAACGCCGCGCGGCCCCACCACGATCATCGTTCGCGACGGGAAGGTCGCCGAGTTGCGCGATGGCTTCGTCGCGCCCGAGGCGGGCGCAACGCTGGTCGACCTGCGTGACGCGTTCGTGCTGCCGGGAATGGTCGACATGCACGTCCACCTCTGGGGCATCGGCGGCGATCCGATGAAGGCGCGACTGGGTGCGCTGAACCGCGACCGGTTCGACGACGAGATGACGGCGGTGGCGAACGCGCGCACCACGCTGAACGCCGGCTTCACTTCGGTGCGCGATCTGGGCGGCGACCCGCGCGGCATCCGTGCGCTGCGCGACGCGATCGACGCCGGGACGGTCGAGGGGCCGACGATCACCAATGCCGGGGAGATGATCTCGGTCACGGGCGGGCATGGCGATGCCGGCAACGGTCTGGCGGAAACGTTCGCCGATGCGGTCCACGCGCATGACGTGAACGTGTGCGACGGCCCCGACGATTGTCGCCGCGCGGTGCGCGCGCAGGTCGGGCTGGGTGCGAAGGTCATCAAGTTCGCGGCGACCGGCGGCGTGTTGTCGAACGTCAGCGGTGGCCTCGGCCGTGCGATGACGCCCGAGGAGATGCGCGCGATCATCGATACCGCGCACGCGCTGGGCCGGAAGGTCGCCGCACACAGCCATGCGGCGGAGGGGACGAAGGCCGCGCTGGAAGCGGGCGTCGATTCGATCGAGCACGGCACGTTCCTGGATGACGAAACGATCCGGCTGTTCAAGGCGAAGGGCGCGTATCTGGTTCCGACCGAGATCGCCCCGGTCGCCGCGCTGGCGCAGGCGCGCGGCGGCGCGCTGCCGCCCGCGACGATCGTCAAGGCCGAACAGGCCGCCGCCGCGATGGCGGCCAATCATCGCCGCGCCTATGCCGCCGGGGTGAAGGTGGCGTTCGGCACCGACACCGGCGTGTCGAAGCATGGCGACAATGCCAGCGAGTTCGCGCTGCTGGTGCAGAACGGCCTGACCCCGGCGCAGGCGATCGCCGCCGCCACCGTCGGCGCCGCCGACCTGCTGGGGCGTGACGATATCGGGACGCTCGCGCCCGGCAAGACCGCCGACATCATCGCGGTCGCGGGCTCCCCGCTTCAGGACGTCACGCGGCTCCAGCACGTCGATTTCGTCATGCATCGCGGAGTGGTCGCGAAGATGAAGCCCGGCAGCCTCTGATCGCACCTCGCCCCCTGCCCTCCAGCCAAGGAACCACTTCGTGCGTCTTGCCCTGATCGTCGCCCTGCTCGCCTCCACCGCCGCGCCCGCACTTGCGCAACAGCAACCGAACGCCGCTCCCGCCGACGCGCCGACCCGCGCCTTTACCGGCAGCGACCTGTTCGGCCTGTCGATCGCCGCCGATCCGCAGATCAGCCCCGATGGACGGACGATCGTCTATGTCCGCCGCAGCGCCGACATCATGACCGATCGCATGGCATCGTCGCTCTGGCTGATCGATGTGGCGACGGGCCGCCAGTCACCGTTCGCGGCGCAGGGATCCAGCCCGCGCTGGTCCCCGGACGGGACGCGGGTCGCCTATGTCGCCGCGGACGGCAACGGATCGCAGCTCTTCGTCCGCTGGCTGGCGACCGGTGCCAGCGCGCGCGTCACCGGCTTTCCCGGCGATCCGCAGGCGCTGGCCTGGTCGCCGGACGGAACGCGGTTGGCCTATGTCGCGACCGTCGCGGGCGACCCGACGACGCTGGGCAAGGCGCCGCCCAAGCCGGAGGGCGCGAAATGGGCCGAGCCACTGACGGTCATCGACCGGATCACCTATCGCAACGACGGCCCCGGCTACGTCAAGCCGGGGCGCGACCACCTGTTCGTCGTGGCGGCGGACGGCGGGGCGGCGCGGCAGCTGACCTTCGGCGACTTCGACGACGGCGGGCCGCTGTCGTGGACGCCGGACGGGCGCGAGATCGTGTTCGCGGCGATCCGTGGGCCCGGCGCGGACCGGCAGATCCTGAATTCCGACGTGCTGGCGGTCGATGTCGCCAGCGCGACTCTGCGGCAACTCACGACGCGTGACGGGCCGGATGCGCAGCCGGTCTTCTCACCGGACGGCACGAAGATCGCTTGGCTCGGCTTCGACGACAAGCGCCGCAGCTATGAGAATACCCAGCTCTACGTCGGCGACCGCAACGCCGGCACGCCGCGCTCGCTGACCGCGCCGCTCGACCGCGCAATCGAGGAAGCGGTGTGGGCCAGCGACGGGCGAAGCCTGTACGCCAGCTACGACGACCACGGGCAACGCAAGGTCGCGCGGATCGCGCTCGACGGGCGGGTTACGCCGCTGATCGACAATGTCGAGGGCAGTGGGCTGGATCGTCCGTACACGGGCGGCGACTTCTCCGTCTCCCGGGCCGGGACGATCGCCTATACCGGGGGCGATGCCGGCGCACCGGCGGATGTGTGGGTATGGAACGGCGGGAAGGCGCGACGCCTGACGCAGCTCAACGCGGTGATGACCGCCACCAAGTCGCTCGCCCCGGTCCGCAAGATCACCGTCACCGCACCGGACGGTCGTCCGATCGACGCCTGGCTGGCGACGCCGCCGGGGCGTCCGGCCGGCGCGCGCGTGCCGCTGATCCTGGAGATCCATGGCGGGCCGAACAGCGCCTATGGCCCCAGCTTCGCAACCGACGTGCAATTGTATGCCGCTGCCGGCTACGCGGTGCTCTGGACCAACCCGCGCGGATCGACCTCCTATGGCGCGGAGTTCGCGAACCTGATCGACAAGAAATATCCGGCCGATGATTACGGCGACCTGATCGCCGCCGTCGATGCCGCGATCGCAGACGGGACGGCGGACCCCGACAATCTGTTCGTCACCGGCGGATCGGGCGGCGGCGTGCTGACCGCGTGGATCGTCGGCAAGACCGATCGTTTCAAGGCCGCCGCGACGCAGAAGCCGGTCATCAACTGGACCAGCGAGGCGTTGACGATGGACGCCACGCTGTTCACGTCGCGCTACTGGTTCACCAAGCTGCCGTGGGAGGATCCCATGGATTACTGGAAGCGATCGCCGCTCAGCCTGGTCGGCAACGTCAAGACGCCGACATTGGTGGTCGTCGGGAGCGAGGATTATCGCACCCCGGTATCGGAATCGGAGCAATATTATGCGGCGCTCCAGATTCGCGGCGTGCCGACCGCGCTGGTCAAGGTGCCGGGCGCCAGCCACGGCGGCTTCACCGCGCGCCCGTCGCAATCGGCGGCCAAGGCGTCGGCGATCATCGCCTGGTTCGACCGTTACCGGAAGGCGCCGGCAAAATGATCGTTCGGCCCGCTGGCAGGATGCGCCCCTAGAACCTGATCCGCCCGATCGGAACAGGGGGCGTTGCCGTGCTGCCGGCGGGCGGCCATCGCCCGGCATGGGCGCAACGGCCCGCAGATTGCCACCCTTCTATCGTCAGCAAGCATCTGAAATATAATATCATTTAGCGCCGAAGCACAAAACGCGCATAAGCGGGGGCGATAAAGAGGAGAGGGTTGCGATGACGAAGCGGCTGATCTTGCTGGCGACGGCCATGGCGATGACCGCGCTGCCCGCCGCGGCGCGCCCGCGCTGGACCGAGGCGCAGGCCAACGACTGGTATCGCGCGCAACCGTGGCTGGTGGGCGCGAACTACACGCCCGCCTCCGCGATCAACCAACTGGAAATGTGGCAGGCGGCGACCTGGGATCCGCAGCGTATCGACCGCGAACTGGGCTGGGCGCAGGAAATTGGGATGAACACGATGCGCGTGTTCCTGCACGATCAGCTCTGGCTGCAGGATCCCGCCGGCTTTCGCCGCCGTATCGACGAATTCCTGACGATCGCCGCGCGCCATCGCATCAAGCCGCTGTTCGTGCTGTTCGACAGTTGCTGGGATCCGGACCCGAGACCTGGGCCGCAGCATCCGCCGGTGCCCGGGGTCCACAATTCCGGCTGGGTACAGGGACCGGGGATGGCGGGGCTGCGCGACACGCGGCGCTATCCCCGCTACAAGGCGTATGTACAAGGGGTCATCGGCGCGTTCCGGGACGATCGGCGCATCCTCGGCTGGGACGTGTGGAACGAGCCGGACAATGGCGCCGACCAGTATCGGGGCCAGGACGGCAAGGAGCCGCTGGTCCGCGCGCTGCTGGCGCAGGTGTTCGTCTGGGCACGCGATGCCGATCCGACGCAACCGATCACCTCGGGCGTCTGGCAGCACGACGACTGGACGCCCGCCGGCGGCAAGCTGACCGCGATGGAAACGCTGCAATTGCGCCAGTCCGACGTGATCTCGTTCCACGATTACAGCTGGCCGGAAACGTTCGAACGCCGCGTCAGGCAGTTGCTGCCCTACAACCGGCCGATCCTGTGCACAGAGTATATGGCGCGCGGCAACGGATCGACGTTCGATGGCTCGCTGCCGATCGGCAAACGCTACAATGTCGCGATGATGAACTGGGGGCTCGTCAACGGGAAGACGCAGACGCGACTGCCGTGGGACAGCTGGAAGAAGCCCTATGTCCTGGAGGAACCGACGATCTGGTTCCACGAAGTGTTCCGCAGCGACGGCACGCCGTACCGCCGCGCGGAAACCGACCTGATCCGGCGGCTGACCGTCACGCCGACGGGCGCGTCATCGGCGACGCCCCCGACCGGCTGACGGGATCGCGCGGAGAGGCTTACTCCCCGCCTTCGTGCGCCAGCGACCGTTCGCCCGTGCGGTCGTGGAGGATCGCCAGCACGTCGCGCGCGCCATAAGGCTTGGCGAGCAGATGCGCCGAGGGCAGCACCTCGCGCACCATGCCGACATCGCCGCTGGCCACCACGATCCGGATGCCCGGCCGCAGCTCGGCGGCGCGGGCGGCGAGTTCTAGCCCCGACGATCCGGGCAGATGCACGTCCGTCACCAGCACGTCGATCGGCGCGGTCTGCAACGCGGCCATCGCTTCCTCGGCACTTGCGGCATCGACCACGACATGGCCCGCCTCCTGCAACACTTCGGCCGTCGCGCTGCGGATCATGGGATCATCCTCGACCAGCAGCACGTTGCGCCGCATCGGTGCCGGTCCCGCGACCGGCGGGACGGCCCGTGGTGCCTGCAGCTCGCGACGCTGCCCCTGATTGGCGAGCACATGGCGGATCTTCCGCGCCAGCGCCTCGCGCGAGTAGGGCTTGGACAGCAGTTCCAGTCCGGCATCAAGCCGTCCGCCATGGACGATCGAGTTTTCCGTGTAGCCCGACGTGAACAGCACCGCGATGTCGGGCAACCGCTCGCGCGCCTTGCGCGCCAGTTCGGGGCTCTTCAACGTCCCCGGCATCACGACGTCGGTGAACAGCAGGTCGATCGCGATCCCGCTCTCGACCACGTTCAACGCGCTCTGCGCATCGACCGCCTTGAGCACGCGATAGCCCAGGTCGCCGAGCATCTCGACCACGGTCGCGCGCACCTCGTCATCATCCTCGACGACCAGCACCGTCTCGGTCCCGCCGGTGATCGGGCCGTTGTCCACCGCGACCTCGACGTCCTCGCTCTCCATCGCACGGGGCAGGTATAGCTTGATCGTCGTGCCATGGCCCGGCTCGGAATAGATGTTCACATGGCCGCCGGACTGCTTGACGAAGCCATAGACCATCGAAAGCCCCAGCCCCGAACCCTTGCCCTCCGCCTTGGTGGAGAAGAACGGCTCGAACACCTTGCCCACGACATCGTCCGACATGCCGCAGCCGGTATCGGTGACCGCCAGCATCACATACTGGCCCGGCGTGACCTCATCATGGCGGCGCGCATATTCGTCGTCGAGGTGCGCGTTGACCAGCTCGATGGTCAGCTTGCCCTGCCCCTCCATCGCGTCGCGGGCGTTGATGGCCAGGTTCAGCAGCGCATTCTCGATCTGACCGGGATCGATGAAGGTGTTCCAAAGGCCGCCGCCGAAGATCGTCTCCACCTCGATCCCCTCGCCGATCGCGCGGCGCAGCATGTCGTCCATCCCACTGACGAAGCGGGTAACGTTGACGACCTTCGGCTCCAGCGCCTGCCGTCGTCCGAACGCCAGCAATTGCGCCGCGAGCCGCGACCCGCGCGAGACGCCTGCCAGTGCGTTGGCGACACGCGCCTCCGCACGCGCATTGCCCGCGATGTCCTTCTGCAACAACTGGAGGTTGCCGGAGACGACCTGTAGCAGGTTGTTGAAATCGTGCGCGACGCCGCCGGTCAGCTTGCCGACCGTCTCCATTTTCTGCGCCTGCGCCAGCCTGCGCTCCGCCTCGTGCCGCGACGCGATCTCCGCGATCACGCGCGTCTCCAGCGTCTCGTTCAGGTGGCGGAGCTGCTCCTCGGCACGTTCGCGATGGCGTATCTGTCGCTCGAGCTGTTCGGCATGGTCGCGCAGCGCCGCCTCGGCCGCGCGTTGGTGCGTGATGTCGGTGTGGACGCCGACCCATTCCGCCACCTCGCCATGCGCGTCGAGGCGCGGCACCGCGCGCACCGCGAAGGTCCGCCACGCCCCGCAGTGCCGCCGGACGCGATGTTCGAAGATGAAGGTCGATTTGCTCTCCACCGCCTCACGCCATGCGGCCACCGACGCCTCAGCATCGTCGGGATGGACGGCATCGGCCCAGCCATAGCCCTGATATTGTTCGGGGGTCTGCCCGGTGAGCATCGCCCAGCCGATCTGTTCGCCGACCATCCGCCCTTCGGCATCATTGGTCCACAATACCCCGTGCATGGCCTCCATCGCGGCACGGAAGCGGGCGTTGCTGGCGTTCAGCGCCTCCTCGCGCAGCACGCGCTCCTCGACGTCCATGACGATGACCTGGAAGCCGGAAACCGCGCCATCGGCATCGCGACGCGGCAGATAGCGGATATCGGTACGCCGCCACGAACCGTCGCTACGGCGGATGACCGCGTCCTCGACGATCGTCTCGCCCGCCAGCGCACGCTCCATCAGCGGGCGACGACGGGCGAAATTCTCCTCGCCGATCACATCGCGCGTATGACGCCCGACCACATCGGCCAACTCGATCCCGAACCATTCGTAATAATGCTGGTTGGCGTAGCGATAGACGTAATCGCGGTCGATGAACGACACCAGCAGCGGCAGCGCGTCCGTGACGGCGCGCAGTTCCGCCTCGCTGGCCGCCAGCCGCCGCTCCAGCGTCAGGCGGGCGGTATTGTCGAGCACCGTGCAGAGCACGCCCCCCACCGATCCGTCGGCCTCGAACACGGGAGTGTAGAACAGGTCGAAGAACAATTCCGCCGGCCGCCCGTCGCGCATCAGCGTCAGCGGCTGATCGCGGTAGCTCACCACCTCGCCCGCGAAGCCGCGTTCCAGGATCGAGCGATTCCAGTCCCAGATCTCGGGGAAGACCACGGCGGCGCTCTTGCCCAGCGCGAAGGGATGATGCGCGCCCGCGATCTCCCGATAGGCGTCATTGTAGAGCATGATGCCGTCGCGACCCCACATCAGCACCTTGGGCACCGGCGAGTTCACGACGTTCGCGACCGTGACGCGCAACGCCGCCGACCACCCGTCGATCGCACCGAGCGGATGGCGCGCCCAGTCATGGGCGCGGATCAGCGCCCCGGTCTCGCCCCCGGCGGCGGGCCATTCGCGCATCGTCTCGCGCGCCGGGCGATCCCGAAGCATCTTCAGCGCAGTGCGCACCACTTCGCTGGCGTTGCCATAGTCGCCGGTCGAGAGACTGTCGGTGATGAACGACTCGAGTTCGGAGGTCAGCGAGACGTTGCGGGAATGCCGTTGAGCCATCACGATATTGTTGGGCGTCGCTTCGCCTGTGTCAATGAGTGACACAGGTAATTCTGTCTTGAATCAATGCGTTTTCTATCCGCCCAGCCATGCCGTGCGGAAGCTGCGCTGTCGCACCGTCAGCTTGCCGCCGGTCGCCTCGACCCGCTCGACTGTCAGGCGCGGATCGGCAATGGCGCGGATCACGCTCGCCCGTTCGCGGCCGGACGCGATGTAACGCACCTCGACCGTCGCCCCCGGACCGACGCGCGCCAGCGCCGCGTCCCATTGTGCGAGCGTCGTGATCGGCGTGCCGCCCAGCGCCACGATGCGCGCGCCGCTGTCGACGCCGGCGCCGTCGAGCGGCGATCCCGGCGCCGGCGCGGACGCCAGCCACACCCCGTCCGCATCGGCGACCACGCGGCCCGCTCCGATCCAGCCCCGGCCGGGCGCGGCGGGACGCAGCACCAGGCCGGCCTGCGCCAGCAGCGGGGCCATGTCGGGCAGCGTACTGCCCGCGACGGAGGCGGCGAAGAACGCGTCGGCGAACGCCGCGTCGCCCGTTACCGCCGCCAGGGCGCGACGCAGGTCGTCGGGGGCGTAGGGCCGCTCGGTCCGTCCATGGGTCCGCCAGAGGTAGCGCATGTAGTCGTCGAGCGAGAGCGTCGGGAATCGCTGGCGGATCGACAGATCCAGCGCCAGCGCGACCACGGCGCCATACGGATAATAGGACAGGTAGATGTCCGGCCCGACGGGATCGTTCGCGGTCGCCGCATCGGCAAAGGGCGCGCGCAGGCTCATCTCCTGCGGCGATCCGTTGCGGCGGGCGGGCGACAGCAGGACGGTGTTGAGCAACCGCGCCAGGTTCCGCGTCCAGGCATCGTCGTCCGACAGCCCGGCACGCCGGATCAGCAGCGGGCCGTAATAGGAGGTGAAGCCCTCAGCGAACCACAGGGACGGCGTTGGATTGGCGCGGCTGAAGTCGAAAGGCTCCAGTTCGCGCGGGCGCAATCGCTCGACGTTCCAGGCGTGGACGAATTCGTGCGCCACGGTGCCGAGCTGATCCTCGTTCCGTCCGTCGAGCGGCGTCGGGCCGCTGACGACGGTGGAGTTGCGATGCTCCATCCCGTCACCGCTGACCTGCGGCATATAGTCGGCCAGGAAGGTGTAGCTGCCATGGTCGAAGCGCGGCCACTCGCCGAACAGTTTGCGATGTTGCGGCAGCAGGCGGCGAACCTGTGCGGCGAAAAGGTCGACATCCGCCGGCGTGCCGGGGTGATGGACCGCCAACCGGATCGTGTAGCGGGCCTTGCCCTCCGCCACCGGCCACTCGCGCACGTCATGGACGCCGATCTCGATCGGGCTGTCCATCAGATATTGCAGGTCGGGCGCGCTGTACGTGCCCGCCGCGCCGGGCACCGGCGGCAGTTGCGTCGCCACCGTCCATGTCCGGTCGGGCGGCACGATCCGCACCGTCACCGGCGCGGCGTCATAACCCGTCGCCCACATCAGCGCGGCGGGCGGGTTCAGGTGCGCATGGGTCGGATCGATCTGCGCATAGGTGCCGTCGCCGCGATTGCCGAACAGCGTGTAGGTCACGATCACGGTGCCATCGTGCCCAGCGACGCTCCACCCATAGGGATCCGTGCGGCTCAGCGGCAGCGGACGACCCGTGCCGTCGGTCGCGGTCACCGCATAGACGTTCTTCGCGAATTCATGCAGCGCGTAGCGGCCCGGTGACGAGCGCGCCATCTGGACGCGGAGCGGGCCGGTCGGCACCCCGCGCCACGTCGCGACGATCCGCGCCTGATGGTGGGCCGCGTCCGGGAAGGACAGGTCATATCGTACCTGCCGCATCTCCGGCGCCGTCGCCGCCACCGGCGCGGCGATCGCTCCGAGCCCCGTCATCCACATCGCCATCCGCATCGCCGTCTCCCCGCTTGCGCGCACCTGAGCACGGACGTGCCGGACGGGCAATCGCCTGATCCGCATCAGCCCCATGCGATCCCGCCTGAACCGAACCGCGCCGACCGGGTTATCGCAGCGACGGTCGAAGGGCTGGATGTGCGATCACCAACACGGGGGATAATGTGATGACGCCGATGCTCAAGCCTTTGGCCGAGCAGGTGATCCTGATCACCGGGGCCAGTTCCGGGATCGGGCTGGCGACCGCGCGGATGGCGGCGCGGCGCGGCGCGCGCGTGATGCTGGTGGCGCGCGATGGCGAGACGCTGGCGCGGATCGCGCGCGAGATCGAAGCGACCGGCGGCAAGGCCGATTTCGCGACCGCCGACGTCGGCGACCTGCGCGACGTACAGCGCGCCGCGACCAAGACGGTCGAGCGGTTCGGACGGATCGATACCTGGGTGAACAATGCCGGCGTCGCGATCTACGCCAAGCTGGTCGACACGCCGATGGACGAGCATGAGCGGCTGATACGGACCAACTATCTGGGCACGGTCCACGGCTGCCTGACCGCGGTAGAGCATTTGCAACGCGAAGGTGGCGCGCTGATCACGATCGGATCGATCGTGTCCGATATCGCGACGCCGGGCATGGGGGCCTATGCCGCCAGCAAACACGCGGTGAAGGGCTATGTCGACTCGTTGCGGATCGAAATCCAGGGTGATCGGCTGCCGATCTCGGTAACGCTCATCAAGCCATCGGGGATCGACACACCGGTCGGCGAACATGCTGCCAACCATCTGGAGGGCGAGGCGCTGATCCCCCCGCCGGTCTATGCGCCCGATCTGGTCGCCGAGGCGATCCTGGACGCCGCGCAGCATCGCCGCCGCGACGTGACGGTCGGCGGGACCGGACGTGCGCAGGTGCTGGCCGCCCAGCACTTTCCCGGTCTGCTCGATCGTCTCGGGCACCGGCTGTTGCCGTGGTTGCACGATCCGGCGCAGCCGCGCACCGCCCGCGACAATCTCGCCGCGCCGTTCGGCGACGGGCGGGAGCATTCTCGGCTCCAGCACGGCCGATCCGTCAGCCTCTACGAAAGCGCCGGACGGCATCGCTTCGTCACCGCCACCGCGATCGGCAGCGGGCTCGGACTGGCTGCGCTTGCGTTCATGCAACGACGCGGAAAAGAGATTTAAAATTGCCTAAAAACAACAGTCTCGCTGACTGGAACATGCAGCCGCATGAACCGTTCGCCTTGCCTCATCGATGCATGTCGGCAGCATGACTCAGCCCTCAGGAAGCACCGTATTGATCGTCGAAGACGAATTGTTCGTCCGGATGATCGGTGCCGATGCGCTGGCGGAAGCCGGCTATAGCGTGCTGGAAGCGAGTTCCGCTGACGAGGCGCTCAACATCCTCGAAACCGCCGGCGAAGTGCAGGTGCTGTTCACGGACATCCGGATGCCGGGTTCGATGGACGGCCTGCAGCTCGCGGAAGTGGTCCACGAACGCTGGCCGCGCATCAGGATCCTGCTGACCTCCGGCGATATCCGCCCAAGCCGCGACGCCATTCCCGATGACGGGAGATTTCTGGCCAAGCCCTATCGCTTCGACAGCCTGTCGCGCGAGCTGAACTCATTGCTGGCAGGTCAATAGCCCAGAAGTTTGTCCACCACGCGGGTGTAGATCGCCGCGATCCGGCCCTGCCCGCCATCCGCGCCCTCGGTCGGATGCAGCCCGTCCTTGAAGAGCGTCTTGTCGCACGCCGCCGCGTCCGGGCCCATCACCGGATCGGCGGCGAGATCGTATACCGCGTCGATCTTCGTGCCGACGGCCGCGCGGATCGCCGCGTTCACCACCGGCCGCCGCGTCTTGTGACGGTTGTCGTAGTCGGGCATCGACGGCATGCAGATCGGCAGGATCGTGCCCACCGCCACCTTTGCGCCCGTCGCCTTCACCGCCGCGACATAGCTCCACAGCGCATCCAGCCACGCCTGCGTCGACGGATATTGTCCGTCGCCCAGGTCGTTGGCGCCGATCAGCAACGTCACCACGGTCGGCTTCTCCCCGACCAGCGTCGGCAGCCGCTGCACCAGTCCGTTGCCACCGCCGGTGTCGCTGATCCGCGCCCCGCCACGCGCATTGCCATAATAGGTCACCGACGGGTGCGCCGCCGCATAGAGGCCGGTGTGCGCGCCGGCCCACATCAGCGAGATCGAATCGCCCTCCGACACGACCGTCAGCGGTCCCGGACCGGCGGAGATCGGCGCGACGGACGTCGGGCTGGGCGTCGGGGCGGCGGTCTGCTCGGGCGCCGCCGACACGGGCGACGGCGTGGGGCTGGGTGTCGGTGTGGGGACCGGCGTGGACGCCGCCGGAACGACCGTCACCGGCGCCGCGGTCGTGGCCGGGCCGCCGCCCCCTCCGCCGCCGCACGCGCAAAGGGCCAGCAACAACATCGACACGCCGGTCATCTTCGCCCCCTGGCGACCATAAGGGAACCGCACGTGTACCGCATTCGCGGCTTCCTGCCCATGACGCATGTGATCGCCTTCTTCCGGTG
The DNA here is from genome assembly GCF_001476895.1 of Sphingomonas endophytica. Taxonomy (GTDB): domain Bacteria; phylum Pseudomonadota; class Alphaproteobacteria; order Sphingomonadales; family Sphingomonadaceae; genus Sphingomonas; species Sphingomonas endophytica_A. Next base: position 29,914 of record NZ_LDTB01000010.1, read on the forward strand.
GCGCCCGGGTTGTGGGAAACACATCTTCCCGCCGGGATCGGTGAGCCATCGGAATAGCCGCGCCGCATTTACGGATCGGTGAGCTAACGTGGCTAACGATTGTAAAGCTTTGGCGGGACGGAAACGGGGATCTGAAATGGACAGCGCGACGACACGGATGCCGCACCTGCCGGTGCTGGACGGGATGCGCGCCGCCGCGATCCTGATCGTGATGCTGGCCCATGCCGGGCTGGGGAAGATCGTGCCCGGCGGGTTCGGCGTAACGATCTTCTTCTTTCTCAGCGGCTTCCTGATTACCTCGCTGCTCCGGATCGAGGCGGCGGAGACCGGCCGAATCGATCTGCGCGATTTCTACTGGCGGCGGACGATCCGCATCTTCCCGCCGCTTTACATCACGATGGCGCTGACGCTGGCCGCCTGCGCGATCGGGCTGCTGCCGATGCAGGTCAGTGCGCGGTCGGTCGTGCTCGACGCGCTGTTCCTCACCAATTACGCGCATCTGTTCGGCCCGGAACAGGGCGTGCCGGTGCCGCTATGGTCGCTGGATGTCGAGGAGCATTTCTACCTGCTGTTCTCCACCGCCTTCGCGCTGGCGTTCGTGCGGATGCCGGCCGCGCGCGCGGCACGCTGGTGCCTGATCGCGTGCGGCGTCGTGCTGGCGATCCGCATCGCCAATGCGGCGCTGCTCAGCGACTATGCCCGCAATTATTACTGGTCGCACACGCGGCTCGATTCGATCCTGTTCGGCTGCTGCCTCGCGCTGTGGAACAGCCCGGCGCTCGATCGCGACGCGTGGCGGCCGCGGCTGACGCATGTCGCGGGGGCCGTGCTGGTGCTGCTCGCCTGCCTCGCGATCCGCGCCGGGCTGTTCCGCGAAACCTTGCGCTATTCGCTGCAAGGGCTGGCGCTGTTCGTCGTCTTCAGCGCCGCGCTCCAGTCGACGGGGCTCGTCGCACGCCTGTTGTCGAGCGCGCCGCTGCGGCTCGTCGCGTTGGTCTCCTACACGCTCTATCTCGCGCACATGCCGATGGCGGTGGCGGTCGAACACGGCCTGGGCATCCACCAGCCGCTGCTGCGCGAGCTGCTGGGGGCGGTGTTGTCGTTCGGTTATGCCGGGGCGATGTACCTGCTGGTCGAGCGTCCGCTCGCGCGCTGGCGCCGTCGTCGCGATGCCCGGCGGCGCGCGCCGATCGCTCCGGCGCTGGCCGCCGAACCGCGCTGATCTTGCGCCGCGACACGGCGGCGCTTATGTGGATGGCGCTACGGCGCCGGTCAGGCGCCGTTAGGCGCGCGCCTTTCCTTTTTCCGTCATCCCGGCTAAGGCCGCGCGCACTCAACGCGAAAGAGACACCGTTTGGCGAAAGAAGAACTCCTCGAGATGCGCGGGCAGGTGGTGGAACTGCTGCCCAACGCCATGTTCCGCGTCCGGCTCGAGAACGACCACGAAATCCTTGGCCACACCGCCGGCAAGATGCGCAAGAACCGCATTCGCGTGCTGGTGGGCGACGAAGTGCTGGTCGAACTCACCCCTTACGATCTGACCAAGGGGCGGATCACGTATCGCTTCATGCCGGGTCGCGGCGGCCCCGGGCCGTCCTGAGCGACGGGCGCGCCGTCGCGTGACGGCGCTTTCCATGACCCGCCTCGTCCTCGCCTCCTCCTCGCCGCGTCGCCGCGACCTGCTTGCGCGGATCGGTGCGACGCCTGACCGCATCGAGTCGCCCGACATCGACGAGACGCCGCTGCCGCGCGAGTTGCCGCGCGTCTACGCGCTCCGGCTGGCCGAGCAGAAGGCACGCGCGGTCCCGCGCGGCGACGACGAGGTCGTGCTGGCCGGCGACACGACGATCGCGGTTGGACGCCGGATCCTGCCTCCCGCCACGACCGAAGACATTCAGCGCGAGCTGCTCCGCGCGCTGTCCGGGCGGCGGCACCATGCGCTGTCGGCGGTCTGCACGATCGGCACCGACGGGCGGGCGCGCACCCGGCTCGCCGACACGATCGTCGCCTTCAAACCGCTCTCCACCGCCGAGATCGACGACTATGTCGCGTGCGGCGAAGGATTGGGCAAGGCCGGCGGCTATGCGATCCAGGGGCGCGCCGAGGCGTTCGTCCGCTTCCTTCACGGCAGCCACTCCGGTGTGATCGGTTTGCCGCTGTTCGAGACCCGCGCGCTGCTCGCGGCATCGGGCGTGTCGCTTGGCTGAATGGCTGTACGAAGACGGGATCGGCGAGGCGCGTGCCGCGCTGGTCGCCGACGACGCCATCCTTGCCGCGCGCATCGAACTCCCGGACACGCTGCGCGTCGGCACGGTCGCCCGCGCTCGGCTGACCGAGCGGACGGTCGCCACGCTGGACGACGGACGCGAGGTGCTGCTCGACCGCGCACCGGCCGGCGTGACGCTCGGCGCGACGCTGACGGTCGAGGTGGTGCGTGAGGCGATCCCCGAGCCCGGCCGCGCGAAGCGGGCGCGGGGCCGGGCCAGCGACGCCGCGCCGACCACCGGCCTCGACCTGCTGGCGCGCATTACCGCCTCCCCTCACCCGGTCCGCATCCTGCGCGCTCACGAAGCCGATGCGCTGGAGGCGGCGGGCTGGTCCGAGGTGCTGGAAGAAGCGCGTACCGGCGAGATCGCCTTTCCGGGTGGCGCGCTGCGCCTGTCCCCCACCCCTGCAATGACGCTGTTCGACGTCGACGGCGAGGGTGCGATCGAGCAACTCGCGATTCGCGCCGCGACCGCCGTGGCGTTGGCGATCCGCCGCCATGGCATTGGCGGCTCGATCGGTGTCGACTTTCCGAGCGTGACCGGCAAGGCGCTGCGCCAGGAGGTGGCGGCGGCGCTCGACGCCGCGCTGCCCGCCCCGTTCGAGCGGACGGCGGTCAACGGCTTCGGCTTTCTCCAGATCGTCCGCCCCCGCCCCCGTGCCTCGCTGCCCGAGCGTGTTCGCGACGATCCCGTCGGCGCCGCCGCTCGCGCCGCGCTGCGTTTGATCGAGCGCACCCCGCCGACCGCGCCGAATCGCTTTCGCCTGCCCGATGCCGTGCGCGACCACATCGAATCGCGCGGCGACTGGATCGAGGCGCTGGTGCGTCGCGCCGGCCGCGCCCCCATATTCGACCGATGACCGTACCCCGCTGCCCGATCTGCGCCGCCCCCACCGCGCCCGCCCACACGCCGTTTTGCAGCCGTGGCTGCAAGGATCGCGACCTGCTGCGCTGGCTGGGCGAAGGATATCGCATCCCCGGACCATTCGTCGACACAGAATCGCTGGACAGCCGCTCCGACACCGATTAGGGGACGCGCCTCACCGCTGATCGGCGGTGCGCCCAAGTAGCTCAGTTGGTAGAGCATGCGACTGAAAATCGCAGTGTCGGTGGTTCGATCCCGCCCTTGGGCACCATTTCCCTTTCTTCGTTGATCCCGCTTCGACCTTGGGCCACGGCGTCTTTTCGCGACCGGGGAGTGAGGGACGAATGATCGAACGGCTGATCGATATCATGGCGCGGCTGCGCGGGCCGGACGGGTGCGAATGGGACCGGGCGCAGACGTTCGCGTCCATCGCTCCCTATACGATCGAGGAAGCCTATGAGGTCGCCGATGCGATCGAGCGCGGCGACCTGTCGGAACTGAAGGACGAACTGGGCGATCTGCTGCTGCAAGTCGTGTTCCACAGCCGCATCGCCGAGGAGGCGGGCGCGTTCGCCTTCGACGATGTCGTAACGGCGATCAGCGACAAGATGGAACGCCGCCACCCGCATATCTTCGGCGACACGGCCGAGGGTGGCCATCACCTCTGGGAAGAAGTGAAGGCCGCCGAGCGCGCCGCCAAGGGCGAGAGCAGCACGCTGGACGGCGTGGCGCGGGGGTTGCCGGCGTTGCTGCGGGCGGAAAAGCTGCAGAAGCGCGCCGGGCGGGTCGGATTCGACTGGCCGGACGCCGGCGGGTCGCGGGCCAAGATCGATGAGGAACTGGCGGAGGTCGAGGCGGCCGAGACGCCCGAGCATGTGGCCGAGGAGATCGGCGACCTGCTGTTCGCCGTGGTCAACTGGGCGCGGCATCAGGGGGTCGATCCGGAGGCGGCGCTTCGGGCAGCCAATGCCAAGTTCGAGCGCCGGTTCCGTGGGATGGAGGCGGCGGCCGGGGAGGCGTTCGCCGAACTGCCGCTGGAAGAGAAGGAGGCGTTGTGGGTGGCGGTGAAGGCGGGGGAATAGCCGTCGCCCACACCGTCGCCCCTGAGCAGGCAGGAGCCCGTCGATGTCCAGGGTCGATGAAGTCCCGACACACAGTCCGCTCGTGTGTCCGGTTTCTTCTGCGAGACTAGACAGACATGGGCCCCCGCCTGCGCAGGGGCGACGGGCTACGCTCCCCGGGTCAGGAAGCGTTCGTGGTCGGCGGGGGACATGCGGACCTCGTAGACGATACGATCGTCCTCCACCTCGCTGTCCAGCACCTCGCCATGTGCGTGGAGCCACGCCGCCGCCGCACCATCGGCTGCGTCGAGCGTCAGCGTATATCGGACATGGCCCTGCGTCAGCAGGTCGCCGATGTGGCGGACGAGTGTCTCCACCCCCTCCCCGGTCAACGCCGACAGCGCGACGACATCGGCGCGGCGCTGCGCCTCGACCAGCAGGTCGTCGCGCGCTTCTCCGTCGAGCAGGTCGAGCTTGTTCCACGCCTCGATCACCGGCGTGCCCTCGGCGACGCCGACCTCGGCCAGTACCGCCTCGACATCGGCCTTTTGCGCGGCGCTGTCGGGATGGGCGACATCGCGGACGTGGATCAGCACGTCGGCGGAGACGACCTCCTCCAGCGTCGCCTTGAACGCCGCGACCAGCTGCGTCGGCAGTTCGGAAACGAAGCCCACGGTGTCGGACAGGATCGCCTTGTCGACGCCCGGCAACGACACCTGCCGCAACGTCGGGTCGAGGGTCGCGAACAGCAGATCCTCGGCCATCACGTGCGCGCCGGTCAGCCGGTTGAACAGCGTCGACTTGCCCGCATTGGTATAGCCGACCAGCGCGACGACCGGCCACGGCGCGCGTTGCCGCCGCTCGCGGTGGAGGCCGCGCGTGCGCGTGACCTGATCGAGTTCGCGCCGCAGCCGCGCCATGCGGTCGCGGATCAGGCGGCGATCGGCCTCGATCTGCGTCTCGCCGGGGCCGCCGAGGAAGCCGAAGCCGCCGCGCTGGCGTTCGAGGTGGGTCCAGCTGCGCACCAGCCGCCCCGACTGGTAATCGAGGTGCGCCAGTTCGACCTGCAACCGCCCCTCGGCGGTCGCGGCGCGCTCGCCGAAGATTTCGAGGATCAGGCCCGTGCGGTCGATGACCTTGGCCTCCAGAGCGGTTTCGAGATTGCGCTGCTGGATCGGGGTCAGGCTGCCGTCGACGACGATCAGCGCCGCCTCCTCCATCCGCGCGCGGGTGGCGAGTTCCTCGATCTGGCCCGAGCCGATCAGGGTCGCCGCGCGCGGGGTGCGGACGCGGAGCGCCACGCGATCGACGACGACGACGCCGATCGCCTCCGCCAGCCCCGCCGTCTCCTCCAGCCGTGCATCGGCATCGCGGCTCGATCCGCCGAGGTCAGGATAGACGACGATCGCGCGCGCGCCGCGCGTCACGTCGTCGTCGCGGTCACGCTCGAAACCGGTGCTCACCAAAGCGATCTCAATCCTCTCCGTCGTCGTCGTCTTCGTCGTCGCCCGAGCCGTCGGACAGGTTCAGCGGCCGCGACGGCTGGATCGTCGACACCGCGTGCTTATAGACGAGCTGCGCCATGCCGTCGCGCTGGAGCAGCATGCAGAACAGGTCGAAGCCCGCGATCGCGCCCTGCAGCATCACGCCGTTGACGAGGAACATCGTCACCGGATCCTCGGACTTGCGGACGGCGGACAGGAAGATGTCCTGCAACAGCGGCTGCTTGCGGGTGTTCTCGGTCATCTGCCCGACGATCCCGGCGACGTCGATCGGGCCGGCGGGCATGATCGTCGAGATCGCGTGCTTGTAGATCAGCTGCGACTGACCGTCGCGGCGGAGCAGCACCGAGAAATTGTCGAACCAGGTGACGATGCCCTGAAGCTTGACCCCCTTGACGAGGAACATGGTGACGGGCGTCTTCGACTTGCGCAGCGCGTTGAGGAACAGGTCCTGGAGCGAGGTCTGCTTGTCGGCCATGAGGTGTTCATTCCTTTGTTCTTGGCGGGAGGTTCCCCGCTTGGAGCGCCGTTCGCGGCGTCGGTTCGTCGCCGTTGGGGCAACGTTGGCAAAATAGGGGGCGGGCGGGCGATCGTCCAGATGCGCGGGTGTTGCGGCGCGGAAGTTCACAAAGTTCACACTACGTCCGGGGTGGAAGCGGAGCGATGCGGGAATTGTTTGGTCGGGTGTGGCTTTGTGGGATGGATCGGGCGCGGGTGGGCATTGGCGGCGGGATACATCGGCCGGGGGCGTGTAGGACAGCGGATTCCCCGGCTCCCGTCATTCCGGCCCCCTACGTCATTCCTGCCCCCCCTACGTCATTCCCGCGGAGGCGGGAATCCAGACACGCAGGTCTTCGCAGGGGCCGAGACGTCAGAGGTTCTGGATTCCCGCCTTCGCGGGAATGACGTAGGGCGGCATATATACGCCCCCCCAGCCACGCATGGAGTCCGGTGACGGGCGCTTTGCGACGTGCGCCGCGTGTCGTCAGGTCGGCCTTCCCAACCGGGTCCCGGCCTTCGCCGGGGCGACGGGGGAGGGCTATTCGTCGCGGGTTTCGGTGATGCCGAGCAGCTTGAGTTTGCGGTGGAGCGCGGAGCGCTCCATGCCGATGAAGCTGGCGGTGCGCGAGATGTTGCCGGAGAAGCGGCGGATCTGCACGCGGAGATATTCGCGCTCGAACGTCTCGCGCGCCTCGCGGAGCGGCGCGCCCATGATCGCGCTGGCACCGGTTCCGGCGTCCTGCGTGCCCAGTACCTCGGCCGGAAGCAGGTCGAGGTCGATGCGGCCGATCCGGTCGCCCGGCGCGAGGATGATGGTGCGCTCCACGACGTTGCGCAACTCACGGACATTGCCGGGCCATTCGTAGGATTGGAGGGCGACCAGCGCGTCGGTCGCAATTTCGGGCGGTGGCACGCGGCGCTCGGCGGCGTAATGCGCGACGAAATGCTCGACCAGCGCCGGGATATCCTCGCGGCGTTCGGCGAGCGGCGGGATCGTCACGGGAACGACGTTGAGGCGGTAATAGAGATCCTCGCGGAAGCGGCCCTCGGCGATCTCCATCGCGAGGTCGCGCGCGGTGGCGGAGACGACGCGCACGTCGACCTTCACGACGCGGGTGCCGCCGACGCGGGTGAAGCTCTGGTCGGTCAGCACGCGCAGGATCCGCGCCTGCGTCGCCGACGGCATGTCGGCGATTTCGTCGAGGAACAATGTCCCGCCATGCGCCTGTTCGAGCAGGCCGGTGCGGACGAGATCGCCGCCGTCCTCGACCCCGAACAATTCCTCCTCGATCCGCTCCGGATTCATGCCCGCGGTGCTGGCGATCACGAAATTGGCGTGTGCGCGCTGGCTCCAGCCGTGGAGCAGCCGTGCGGCGACCTCCTTGCCCACCCCCGCCGGACCCATGATGAGCACGCGGCTGCCGGTCGCGGCCACCCGCTTCAGGGTCGCGCGGACGGCGTTGATCGCGGTCGAACTGCCGGTCAGGTCGGTGCCGCGCCCGGTGGCGGCGCGCAAGCTGGCGACCTCGGCGCGCAGCCGCTCGGTCTCGGTCGCGCGCTCGACCATCAGGAGCAGGCGTTCGGCCTGGAACGGCTTCTCGATGAAGTCGGCGGCGCCCTTGCGGATCGCGGCGACGGCGGTGTCGAGCGTGCCGTGGCCGGAGATGACCAGTACCGGGATCGACGGATCGCGGCGCTTGATCTCCTCCAGCAGGTCGAGCCCGTCGAGCCGCGAGCCCTGCAGCCACACGTCAAGCAGGACGAGGCTGGGGCGGCGCGTCGCGATCGCCTCCAGCGCCGCGTCGCTGTCGCCGGCCATGCGCGTGTCATAGCCCTCGTCTTCGAGGACGCCGGCCACGAGTTCGCGGATGTCGCGTTCGTCGTCGACGACGAGGATGTCGATCGCCATGGGTCTAGATCCGGTTTCTGGTCAGGGCGGCGATCGTGCGATCGTCGTCCTGGGAGGGCGAATGGTCATCGCTGGCGAGGGCCGCCAGCGGCGCGGTGTCGAACGAGAGCGTGACGATCGTGCCGCCACCGGGCCGGTCGGCAAAGGTCATCGTGCCGAAATGTTCCTCGACGATTTTCTTCACGATGGCGAGGCCGAGGCCCGTGCCGCGCGCGCGGGTGGTCATGTACGGCTCGACGATCCGGTCGCGTTCCAGCGGAAGGCCGATGCCCGTGTCGGCGACCGCGATCGTCACACGGCCGTCGCTTTCGGACAGCGTCATCGTGATGCTGCCCTCGCTCGCGTCGGCTTCCTCGACCGCCTCGACCGCGTTCTTGACGATATTGGTCAGCGCCTGCCCCAGTTGGCGACGGTCACAGACCAGCGACGGCGCGGGATCGTCATGGTCGAGCGCGAAGCGGATTCCAGGGTGCGCGACCTCGTGCAGGAACATCGTCTGGCGTGCGATATCGACCAGCGATTCCTCGCGGAACACCGGCTTGGGCATCCGCGCGAAGGACGAGAATTCGTCGACCATCCGCCGCAGGTCGCCGACCTGCCGCACGATCGTGTCGGTCAGCCGAGCGAACGTGGTGTCGGCGGGGTCGATCTTGCTGCCGTAGCGGCGCTGGAGCCGTTCGGCGGCGAGCTGGATCGGGGTGAGCGGGTTCTTGATCTCGTGCGCGATGCGGCGCGCGACATCGGCCCAGGCGGCGCGGCGCTGATCGGTGAGCTGCTGGGTGATATCGTCGAAGGTGATGATCGGACCGCTGCCGTCGCGCGCGATGCGGACGGCGAAGGTGCGCATCTCGCCCTGTACCGCGATCTGCACCGTCGCCTCGCGCCCCGGCTGGTCGAGGAGCGCGTCGAGTTCGGGGGCGACATCGTGGAGCGCGCGCCCGACCGGCGGCTCGGCCAGTCCCATCAATTGCTGGGCCGAGCTGTTGATGAGGCGGATCGTGCGATCCTCCGCACCGATCGAGATGACCCCCGCCGACACGCCCGACATCACCGCCTCGATCAGCGCGCGACGATTGTCGAGCGCGCTGTTCTGCGCCACCAGCCGCGCGGTCATGCTGTTGAAGGCGTTGGACAGCGTGCCGATCTCGTCGCGCTCCAGCGTCTCGGGCACGCGCGCGGAGAAGTCGCCGCCCTCGACACGGCGCGCGGCATCGACCAGCTCGCCGACCGGGCGGACGAGGCGATCCGCGACGGTCAGCGCGATCCACACCGCGACCCCGACGATCAGCAACGAGACGATCAGCAACGCCGCGTTGAAGCGCAGTTGCAGTGCCCGCGCGCGCGCGATCAGTTGCCGGTAATCGGCCAGCACCGCCCCGCCGCGATTGATCTGCGCCTCCAGTTGCTGGTCGAAGACGCGCGCGGAATAGAGATAGGTATGCGGCTGATAGTCGAGCGTGGTCAGCGCGCCGACGCGGTCGCGGCTGGGGATCACCACCGCGCGCTCGCCCTTGTCGAGCCGCTGGGTCATGTCCGTCGTCACCACCCGGTCGAGCGGGCGGTCATAGGGATTGACCAGCGCCAGCGTGCGCAGCTCGCCGTCCGCGCCGCGCTGTACCACCAGCGCCTCCGACAGGTTGCGCAGATAGAGCTGGTAGAACAGCCCCTCGGTGAAGCGTTTGCTGTCGATCGCATTGTCGCGCAGATAGCTGGCGAGGTCGCCGGCCATCGTGACCGTCTCGTTGGCGATCCGGTCCTGTTCCTTATTATAGCTTTCCTGCGCGATCGAGGCGGCGTTCTCGAACATGCCGCGCGCGCGGTCCGAATACCAGAATTGCACGCCATACTGGAACAGCAGCGAGGCGAAGATCGTCACCAGCAGCGCCGGCACCGCCGCCACCAGCGAGAAGAGCAGCACCAGCCGGACGTGCAGCCGCCCGCCCGCCCCGACCGGCGAGCGCGCGGCGCGGCTGAGCGCGATGCGGCGGCCGAGCAGCATCATCAGCGCGATGCCGGTGACGAGATTGGCGACGAGCAGGAAAGCGACCAGCGGCGGCGCGAGCAGCCGACCCGGATCGCCCTCGCCCCGCAGCGTGAAGTAGCTGGCGATCGCGACACCGACCGCGGTGGCCAGCACCATCAGTTCGACCGCCGGGGTCACGCCGACCCGCCGCGCGGGCGGCGGCGAAGCAGAAGAGGAGGCCGTCACGCCTGCGTACATCGCACTCCCGGTACAACATCGGTGTTGCACAGAGAACACATATTTCGCCGTGACGTGTCATATGCGGGTCACGATGGCGCGAATCCCGCCTTCCTTGCAAAGCGGCGGAGGTCAGTTGTCGGTGTCGCCCCCGCGCGCGCCCACGTCGATACCCAGAACGTCCAGCCGCTTGCGGAGCGTATTGCGGTTCAGGCCGATCGCGCGTGCGGCGCGGAGCTGGTTGCCGCCATGGCGCGCCAGCATCGCCTCGATCAGCGGACGCTCCACCTCGCCGATGATCCGGGCGTAGAGCGATCCGTCGTCGAGCGCGCGCGGCTCCTGCCGTGCCAGCCGCTCGATCATCGCGCGCACCGCCGCCTCGATGCCCGGATCGGGCGCGGCCTCGGCCGCCGGCGCCGCGCCGATCGTCGCGCCGACCTCCGCCGCGCCGATCCGGTCGTCGCGCGACAGGGCCGCGAGGCGGCGCATGACGTTCTCCAGCTCGCGGACGTTGCCGGGCCAGTCGTGCGCCTCCAGCACCGCGACCGCCGCGGCGTCCAGCGTCTTGCGCGGCAACCCCTCCGCCGCCGCGCGGTCGAGAAAGTGGCGCGCCAGCTCCGCGACATCGCCGCGCCGCTCGCGCAACGCCGGCAGCGAGACGGGGACGACGTTGAGGCGGTAGTAGAGATCCTCCCGGAACTGCCCGGCGGCGACCGCCTGTTGCAGGTCGCGGTTGGTGGCCGCGACGATGCGGACATCGGCGCGGATCGTGCGCGCGCCGCCGACGGTGGTGAATTCGCCCGATTGCAGCACGCGCAACAGCCGCGTCTGCGCCTCGATCGGCATGTCGCCGATCTCGTCGAGGAACAGCGTGCCGCCCGCCGCCTGCTCGAACCGTCCCGCGCTGCGCTGCGCCGCGCCGGTGAAGGCGCCGCGTTCATGTCCGAACAACTCCGCCTCGATCAGGTCGCGCGGGATCGCGGCCATGTTGATCGGTACGAAGGGCGCCGCGCGGCGCGCACCCAGGTCGTGGATCGCGCGCGCGACCAGCTCCTTGCCGGTGCCCGATTCGCCCGACACCAGCACGGTCAGGTCATTGGAGACGACCCGCGCGATCACCCGGTACACGTCCTGCATCGCGGGCGAGCGCCCGATCAGCGGCAGCGACGGATCATGGTCCGCCGCTTCCCCCGCCGCTACGCCGCCGCGCCGGGCCAGCGCCGCCGCGACGGTGCGGGTCAGCGTATCGAGGTCGAAGGGCTTGGGCAGATAGTCGTAGGCGCCGGCCTCGGTCGCGCGGACGGCGGTGGTCAGCGTGTTGCGCGCCGACAGCACGATCACCGGCAGGTCGGGCCGCGCGGACAGCACGGCGCCGGCATGGTCGATCCCGTCGCCGTCGGGCAGCACCACATCGGTCAGCAGCACGTCGGGCGGATGGCTGCGCAGCTCGCGCTCCAGCTCCGACAGGCTGGCGGCGGTCCGCACTTCATGCCCGGCACGGCGCAGCGCATGGGCGACGACGGTGCGGATCGCATCGTCGTCATCGACCAGCAGCACGCGCCCGACCGCGCTCCCCGCGCCGGTCATGCTTTCGCCCGTGGCAGGAGGATGCGGAAGACGGTCTGGTGCGGCATGCCCTCGCGCGAATATTGCACGATCCCGCCCATGTCGCGCACCAGCTTGTCGACCAGCGCGAGACCGAGCCCCTTGCCCTCCGGCCGGCTGGACACGAACGGGTCGAATAGATGGTCGGCGATGTCAGCCGGCGCCCCCGGCCCGGTATCGATCACGCAGATCTCGATCGGCAGCGGCGTGCGCCCGCGCCCCCGGCCCGCCGCGACCGTCACGCCGTGGCGATAGGCGGTGGCCAGCGTGATCGTGCGCTCGCCGCGCTCACCCAGCGCGGCGGCGGCGTTCTTCAGCAGGTTGAGGATCACCTGGAGCAGCGAATCGCTGTTGCCCAGCGCCTGCGGCAGCGACGGATCATAGCGTTCCTCGATCGCGATTCCGCGCGCGAAGCCGGCCAGCGCCACGCCGCGCGCATGCGCCAGCAGCGGATAGATGTTCATCGGCGCAACCTCGCGCGGGCGCGTGTCGGTGAAATCCTCCATATGGTCGATCAGCGCGGCGACGCGATCGACCTCGGCGATCATCAGCCGCGTCAGTTCGTCCGCATCCGCGCCGTCCGCGATCAGCTGCGCCGCGCCACGGATGCTGGACAGCGGGTTCTTGATCTCATGCGCCAGCATCGCCGCCGCGCCGACCGCCGAGCGCGCCGCCGCCGCGCGATCCGCCGACACGCCCAGCCGCCGCGACGCCGCCGCGTTGTGGAGCGTGATCGTCCGCCAGCCGGGATGATCGACCACCGCCGCCTCAATCAGATCGACGCGCAGCTTCACGCCGCGCAGCGTCTGAACATCGGCGTCGAAGATCGCGAAGGCATGGCCGTCCCGCCGCGATCCGGCGTCGGGAAAGGACAGGACCGCGCCGAGCGGCTGGCCCACCATCGCGCGTTCGGACAGGTTGAGCAGCGTCTCGCACTCGGCATTGACGCGCGCGATGCGATCCTCGGCATCGACGACCAGCAAGGCGACCGGCAGCGCGGCGAGCAGCTCCGCCGCGTCGGGGCCGCGCTGCGACAGCATCACGCCGCCTGCCCCAGCCGCTCCGGCGCATAGAAGTCGGCGAGCATCGCCTTCACGCGATCGGCGTCGGGCTCCTGGTTGACGCGGTTGCGGAACTCGGCCGATCCGTTCAGCCCCTTGGTATACCAGCCGATATGTTTGCGCGCCATGTTGACGCCGGTGAAGGTGCCGTAATGCGAGAGCATCGCGTCATAATGTTCGGCGATGAGGTCGTATTGCTCCGCCAGCGTCGGATCGGGCATCCGCTCCCCGGTGCGGAACCAGTGCATCACCTGCGCCAGCAACCACGGGCGCCCATAAGCGCCGCGCCCGATCATGATCCCGTCCGCGCCCGATTGCGCCAGCGCCGCCTCGGCATCCTCGATCGAACAGATGTCGCCATTGGCGATCACCGGGATCGACACCGCGTCCTTGACCGAGCGGATGAAGCGCCAGTTGGCGCTCCCCTTGTACATCTGGTTGCGGGTGCGGCCGTGGACCGTCACCATCTTCACGCCCAGATCCTCGGCGATGCGCGCCAGTTCGGGCGCGTTCAGGCTGTCGTGGCACCAGCCCATCCGCATCTTCAGCGTCACCGGCGCGTCGACCGCCTTCACGATCGCCTCGATCAACTGCGTCGCCAGGTTCAGGTCGCGCATCAGTGCCGACCCGGCGTCGCCGTTCGTCACCTTGCGGACCGGGCAGCCCATGTTGATGTCGATGATCGCCGCGCCCTTGTCGCGCGCCAGCTTCGCCGCCTCCGCCATCTCATAGGGGGTGCAGCCGACGAGCTGCATCGACACCGGCTCTTCGGAAAGGTGCCAGGCGGCCTTCTGGATCGACTGGCGCGTCTCGCGGATCGCGGCCTGGCTGGCGATCATCTCGGTGACGTTCAGCCCCGAGCCGAAGCGGCGGACGAGCGTGCGGAACGGCTGATCGGTCACACCGGTCATCGGCGCGAGCACGACGGGTTCGTCGATGCGGACGTCACCGATCTGAATGGGTCGGAGCATAAGGGGTTTCGGAAGCTGCCTGAAAAATGGGCAGGTAGGCGATGGGGACGATTCGGGCAAGGTTGGGCGGCGGAGGGGCCGGCCGTCATCCCTTATTTCTCGTCACCCCGGCGGAGGCCGGGGTCCAGTGGCGAGCGACTCGTGGAATGCGGAAGCGGCCCCCAACTGGACCCCGGGCTCCGCCGGGGCGACGATCTGGGGGAAGCAATGCCGCCTGCTACCCCGCCCTCCGCGCGGGGTGACGGGCGTCGCGCGAGCGGCTAGGGCGCCCCCATGACCACGGTTGCCCTGATCGTCGCCGCCGGCACCGGCACCCGCAGCGGGAGCGCGCTGCCCAAGCAGTTCGCCCCCCTCGGTGGCCGCGCGATGCTGGCGTGGAGCCATGACGCGCTGTCGCGACACCCCGCGATCGACCGCGTACTGGTCGCGATCGGCGCGGGGCAGGAAGCGTTGTTGCAGGACGCGGTGCCCGGCGCGGAGCATGTGATCGGCGGAGCGGAGCGGCGCGACAGCGTGGCGGCGGGGCTTGCCGCGCTGGTCGGGGCGACACGCGTCCTCGTCCATGATGCCGCGCGCCCGTTTCTGCGCGCGGCGGTGATCGACCGGCTGCTGGCCGCGCTCGACGAAGCGGACGGCGCGATCCCGGTATTGCCGATCGCCGACACGCTGGTCGCGACCGACGGTGCGACGGTGGAGCGCGATGCGTTGCGGCGCGTGCAGACGCCGCAGGCGTTCCGGTACGAGACACTCATGAAGGCGCATGCGGCCTGGACCGGCTCGGCGACCGACGATGCGCAGATGGTCCGCGCACTCGGCATCCCGGTGGCGATGGTGGAAGGCGATACGATGCTCGACAAGATCACGTTCCCGGCGGACTTTGCCGCCGCCGAGGCGCGGCTGGGCGTCGAGACGCGTTCGGCGAGCGGGTTCGACGTCCACCGGCTGGAGGATGGCGAGGAATTGTGGCTGGGCGGCGTGCTGATCCCGCATCATCAGGGGCTGTCGGGGCATAGCGACGCCGATGTCGCGCTCCATGCGATCACCGATGCCGTACTCGGCACGATCGCGGCCGGCGATATCGGCACGCATTTCCCGCCCAGCGACCCGCAATGGCGCGGTGCCGAATCGGGGCAGTTCCTGTCGCATGCCCGCGCGCTGGTCGAGGCGCGCGGCGGGCGGATCACCTTCGTCGACCTGACCCTGATGTGCGAGGCGCCAAAGATCGGGCCGCATCGCGCGGCGATGCAGGCGCGGATCGCGGAACTTCTCGGCCTCTCGACCGATCGGGTCAGCGTGAAGGCGACGACGACCGAGCGACTGGGATTCACGGGCCGTGGCGAAGGGATCGCCGCGCAGGCGGTGGCGACCGTGACGTTGCCGGGGGCGGCGCTGGTATGATGCGGACCAAACGTAACCTTCTTTCCGTCATCCCGGCGAAGGCCGGGATCCACCGTGCCGCAAGCGCCGGTGCCGCTGAAGGTGCGGAAGGGTGGACCCCGGCCTATGCCGGGGTGACGGGTGGGTGGGCATGAGGCCGCTGCTCGCCCTCGGCGCCGCCGCGTTGCTGGCCGCCCCGCCCGCGGCCGCACAGACGCCGTGCCTGTCGGGCACCGAGGCGGAGGCGATCGCGCTGGTCACGATGCCGGAGATCATCCGCGACGCCGGGCGCGTCTGCGCCGCGCTGCCCGCCTCCAGCCTGCTGCGGCGGACCAGCGGCGCGTTCCTCGACAAATATGATCGCGAGGCCGAGCGGGCATGGCCCTCCGCCCGCACCGCGATCGCGAAGCTGAGCGATCCGGCGGTGGAACTGCTGCTGCTCAGCGACTATGCGCGTCCGATGCTCACCTCGATCCTCGCACCGCAGATCACCGGGCGTATCCAGCCGTCCGACTGCCCGACGCTCGACCGGCTGGTCACGCTGCTGGAGCCGCTGCCGGCGCGCAACACCGCCGGGATCGTCGTGGCGACACTGCAATATCTGAAGGCCGAGAAGGCGAAGGGGAAACGCAGCACGATCCCCGACCTGCCGGTCTGCGCGGCGGGGGCAGCGCAATGAGCGAGCTGACCCTGCCTGTCGAACTGGTCGACGCCGCGCGCCGGGTGATCGAGGCGAATCGCGCGATCGGACGCCGGATCGCGGTGGCGGAAAGTTGCACCGGCGGGCTGGTGTCCGCTGCGCTGACGGAAATCCCCGGATCGTCCGAGGTGCTGGAGGCGGGGTTCGTCACCTATTCCAACACCGCCAAGCAGCAATTGCTGAGCGTCAGCGGCGACGTGCTCGACACATTCGGCGCGGTGTCGATCGCGGTGGCGTGGAGCATGGCACAGGGCGCGCTGGCCAAGTCCGACGCCGATGTCGCGGTGGCGATCACCGGCGTCGCGGGGCCGGGCGGCGGGACCGATAAGAAGCCGGTCGGCACGGTGGTGTTCGCGCGTGCCGAGCGCGGCGGCGACCCGGCCGACGTGGTCGCCGACAAACGCTTCTTCGGTGATCTGGGACGCGGCGGCGTCCGGCTTCAGGCGGCGCTGTGTGCGCTGGAACTGCTGCTGCCCGAGGCACCGTAGAGAACCGCCGCGCGCTCCTCGAACGCGCCGATCATCCGGCGCAGCGCGACGCCGAACACCTGCCCCGCCAGCATCTCGAACATCCGGTTCTTGAACGCAAAGTCGACCGAGAAATCGACCAGGCAGCCGCCGTCGGGGTCCGCGCGAAACCGCCAGTCGTTGTTGAGATACTTCAGCGGCCCCTCGATATATTCGACGCGGATCGTGTCCGGGCGCTGCTTCGTGACCTTCGAGGTGAAGGTTTCGCGCAGCCCCTTGAACCCGACGATCATGTCGGCCAGCGTTTCGTCGGCGCCGTCCTTCCGGACACGCATCGCACTGACCCACGGCAGAAATTCCGGGTAGCGCCGCACGTCCGCGACCAGGTCGAACATCTGCTCCGGCGTGTAGGGAAGCCGCCGGGTCTCGCTATGCTTAGGCATTCCGGACGCTGGCCAGCTTCGCGTCGCGCGCCGCCTTCATCTTCGCGAAATCGTCGCCCGCGTGATAGCTCGAGCGCGTCAGCGGCGACGAGGCGACCAGCAGAAAGCCCTTCGCCCGCCCGATCGCCGCGAAGGCGTCGAACGCGGCCGGGGTGACGAAGTCGGCGACCTTCGCATGGCGCGGAGTCGGCTGCAGATATTGCCCCATCGTCAGGAAATCGATGTCGGCCGAGCGCATGTCGTCCATCACCTGATGGACCTCCAGTCGTTCCTCGCCCAATCCCAACATGATGCCGGACTTGGTGAAGATCGACGGGTCGAGTTTCTTGACGCTTTCGAGCAATCGCAGCGACGCGTAGTAGCGCGCGCCGGGGCGGATGGTCGGGTACAACCTGGGCACTGTTTCCAGATTGTGATTATATACGTCTGGCCGCGCCGCGACGATTGCCTCGACCGCCGCCTCATGCTTGTTCCGGAAATCCGGTGTCAGGATCTCGATGGTGGTTTGGGGGTTGGTGCGACGTATGGCCTCGATAACCTTCACGAACTGCTTCGCACCGCCATCGGGCAGGTCGTCGCGATCGACCGAGGTGACGACGATATGAGCCAGACCCATCTGCGCCGCCGCGTCGGCGACGTTCTGCGGCTCCATCGGGTCGACGGCGCGCGGCATGCCGGTCTTCACGTTGCAGAAGGCGCAGGCGCGCGTGCACGTGTCGCCCAGGATCATCACGGTCGCGTGCTTCTTGGTCCAGCACTCGCCGATATTCGGGCAGGCCGCCTCCTCGCAGACGGTGGTCAGGCTTTTCGAGCGCATCAGCGCACGGGTCGCGGCGAAGCCTTCGCTGGTCGGAGCCTTCACCCGAATCCAGTCGGGCTTGCGTTGACGCGCGGGAGCCGGGAGCGGGGTCATGTCGTTCATGGGCTCGCAGATAGCGTTTACTTCCATCCGAAACAACGAAGGGCTGTTACAGCATGAGAAAGTTCCACGACCTCATCGAGGGCTATTACCGGTTCCGCGGGACCGACTGGATCGATGAGCGCGAGAGCTGGAGCAAGCTGGCCGAGGGGCAGACCCCGGCGGTGATGGTCATCGCCTGCTCCGACAGCCGCGTCGATCCGGCCACGATCTTCGGCACCGCGCCCGGCGAGGTGTTCGTGGTGCGCAACGTCGCCAACCTGGTCCCGCCCTTCGATCCGTCGGGCGGTCTGCACGGCGTGTCGGCGGCGCTGGAGTTCGCGGTCACGGTGCTGAAGGTCGAGGAAATCCTCGTCCTCGGTCACGGCCAGTGCGGCGGCGTGAAGGCGTCGCTGTCGGGCGCGCTGAAGGAAGCCAAGCCCGGCGAGGGCGGCTTCGTCGCGGAGTGGATCAAGCTGCTCGATGGCGCGCGCGAGAAGGTCGTCCATGAACACGGCCAGGGCGACGAGGGCCAGACCGCGCTGGAACAGGAAGGCGTGAAGGTGTCGATCGAGAACCTGAAGACCTTCCCGTTCGTGCAGGAGCGGTTGAAGGACGGCTCGCTCAAGCTCCACGGCGCGGTCTTCGCGATCAAGGACGGCAAGCTGAACGTGCTGCAGGAAGACGGGCATTTCGAAGCCGCGTAAGCGCCAGGCCCCGTGATGTGACAGGGCCGCCTCGCTCCGTCGGGGAGCGGGGCGGCCTTTTGTGTTCGGTCGACAACGCGACGTCGCCCCTGCGGAGGCAGGGGCCTATTGCTGTTTCGTCGTTCGGAAACGGTGCGGACACACGGGCCATGAATGTGTCCGTGCCGTCTCACGCGACGCAGCAGACATGGGCCCCTGCCTGCGCAGGGGCGACGGCGGTAGGGGACACCCTTCCCCACGCGCCATCATTCCCGCGGAGGCGGGAATCCAGAACCTCTGACGTCGCGACACGAGCGAGAACCTGTGCGTCTGGATTCCCGCCTGCGCGGGAATGACGAGGCGCTTACCCCGCGTGCGGGCTGACCGTGGCGGCGGCGTCCTTCTTCGGGGCCTCCGCCGTCACGCGCACGCTCAGTTCGCGGAGCTGCTTCATCGATGCCGGCGCGGGTGCCCCCATCAGCAGGTCCTCAGCGCGCTGGTTCATCGGGAACAGCGAGATTTCACGCAGGTTCTGCGCGTCGCACAACAGCATGACGATACGGTCGACGCCCGCCGCCATCCCGCCGTGCGGCGGCGCACCGTACTGGAAGGCGCGATAGAGGCCGCCGAAGCGCTCCTCGACATCCGCCTTCGACAGGCCGACCAGCTCGAACGCCTTGACCATCAGGTCCGGGTGCTGGTTGCGGATCGAGCCCGACGCGATCTCGTAGCCGTTGCAGACCAGATCGTATTGATACGCCTTGATCGTCAGCGCGTCCTGGTTGGTCAGCGCGTCCATCCCGCCCTGCGGCATCGAGAAGGGGTTGTGCGCGAACTCGACCTTCTTCTCGTCCTCGTCATATTCGTAGAACGGGAAGTCCACGATCCAGCACAGCCGGAACGCGCCCTGTTCGACCAGCCCGAGCTGATCGGCGACGCGGTTGCGCGCCAGACCGGCGAGCTTGGCGGCCTGTTCCGGCTTGC
Source organism: Sphingomonas endophytica (assembly GCF_001476895.1). Taxonomy (GTDB): domain Bacteria; phylum Pseudomonadota; class Alphaproteobacteria; order Sphingomonadales; family Sphingomonadaceae; genus Sphingomonas; species Sphingomonas endophytica_A. Next base: position 49,410 of record NZ_LDTB01000010.1, read on the forward strand.
CCGCCGCGAAGAACAGCCCGTCGTCCGGGCCGAGGCCCAGCGCGGCATAGAGCGCCTCCATGCCCTCGGCGCCATGATTCTTGGCGATCGGCCCGCCGAACTCGCCACCCTTGCGGGTGACATAGCCGAGCCCGGCATGACCCTCGCTGCGCGCCCAGTCGTTCATCTCGTCGAAGAACTTGCGGCTTTTCTCCGCCGTCCCCGGCGCCGGGATGGCGCGGACGACCCCGCCCGAACCGACGATCCGCTCGAACAGGCCGAAGCCCGAGGTCGTGAAATGCGACGACACGTCGGTGATGATGAGCGGGTTGCGCAGGTCGGGCTTGTCGCTGCCGTACTTCAGCATCGCCTCGTCATAGGGGATGCGCGGGAACTGGCCGGTCGGGGTGACGGTGCGGCCGTCGGCGAACTTCTCGAAGATGCCGCCGATCACCGGCTCCATCGTTTCCCACACCTCTTCCTGCGTGACGAAGCTCATCTCCAGGTCGAGCTGGTAGAATTCGCCCGGCAGGCGGTCGGCGCGCGGATCCTCGTCGCGGAAGCACGGCGCGATCTGGAAATAGCGGTCGAAGCCCGCGACCATCAGCAGCTGCTTGTACTGCTGCGGCGCCTGCGGGAGCGCGTAGAACTTGCCCGGATGGATGCGGCTGGGCACCAGGAAGTCGCGGGCGCCCTCCGGCGACGAGGCGGTCAGGATCGGGGTCGAATATTCGGTGAATCCCGCATCCTCCATGCGGCGGCGCATGTCGGAAATCACCTTGGTCCGGCGCACGATGTTCGCGTGCAGCGTCTCGCGGCGCAGGTCGAGGAAGCGATAGCGCAGGCGGATATCCTCCGGATATTCCTGCTCGCCCGCCACCGGCATCGGCAGCTCCTCCGCCGCCGACAGGACGGTCGCCGCGCGCGCATAGACTTCGATCTCGCCGGTCGCGAGGTTGGGGTTCACCGTGCCTTCCGAGCGGCGCTTCACGTTACCGTCGATCGTGACGACCGACTCGACGCGCACGCTGTCCAGCACCGCCAACGCGGGCGAGTCGCTGTCGGCGACGATCTGCGTGATGCCGTAATGGTCGCGCAGGTCGACGAACAGTACGCCGCCATGGTCGCGCTTGCGATGCACCCAGCCGGACAGGCGAACGGTGTCCCCGGCCTGTTCGGCGGAGAGCGCGGCGCAGGTGTGGGTGCGATAGGCGTGCATCGATTATCTCTGATAGCGTCATCCCGGCGAAGGCCGGGATCTCGTGCCGCAAGCGCGCGCCCGCGGAGAAAGACCCCGGCTTTCGCTGGGGTGACGAAGTTGTCGTTGCCCAGCGCCCTCCCCTTTTCATCCCCTCTTTGTCAAGGCGCGTACGCCGGGCTATGGACGGCGGCTTATGCACGTTCATCCGCTCATCACCGACAGCGCCACGCTCGCCAATCTCTGCGCGCGCCTCTCGCAAGCCCCGTTCGTCACCGTCGACACGGAGTTCATGCGCGAGAGCACCTATTACCCCGAGCTCTGCCTGATCCAGATCGCCGACACCGAGGAGGCGGCCGCGATCGATCCGATGGCGCCTGGGATCGACCTGACCCCGCTCCTGACCCTGCTGACCGATAATGACGACGTGCTGAAGGTCGTCCACGCCGGCGGGCAGGATATCGAGATCATCTACAATCTGACCGGTCGCACGCCGCACCCGCTGTTCGATACGCAGGTGGCGGCGATGGCGCTGGGTCAGGGCGAGCAGATCGGTTACTCGAACCTGGTCGACAGCTGGCTGGGCGTGCAGATCGACAAGGGCGCGCGCTTCACCGACTGGGCGCGCCGGCCGCTGGATGCGCGGCAGATCGAATATGCGATCGGCGACGTGACGCACCTGTCGAAGATCTTCCCGAAGATGCTGGAGCGGCTGCGCAAGACCGGGCGCGGCGCGTGGCTGGATCAGGAGATGGAGCGTCTGGCCGACCCCGCCAATTACGCCAACGACCCCGATGTCGCGTGGAAGCGCGTCCGCGTGTCGAGCCGCAAGCCCGAGGTGCTGGGGCGGCTGAAGGCGATCGCGAAGTGGCGCGAGCTGGAGGCGCAGGCCAAGGACCTGCCGCGCGGGCGGATCGTCAAGGACGAGACGATCGCCGATCTCGCGGGCCATGCGCCGCGCAAGCAGGCCGACCTCGCCAAGGTGCGCGGCCTGTCGCAGACATGGGCGGGCAACGATATCGGCGCGCGCCTGATGGCGGCGATCGAGGGTGCACGCCCCCTGCCCGAGGATGAAATGCCGCCGCGCGAGGATCGCAAGCCGGGGCTGGGCAAGGAGGGGGCGCTGGTCGCCGACCTGCTCAAGCTGCTGCTCAAGATCCGCGCGCGCGACATCGACGTGGCGCCGCGCCTGCTGGCGCGCGGTGACGAGCTGGAATTGCTCGCCGCCGGGCAGCGCGACGGGTTGCAGATCCTGCAGGGCTGGCGTTTCGACCAGTTCGGGCGCGACGCGCTCGATCTGGTCGAGGGAAGGATGGCGTTCGCGGTGCTGAACGGCCGGCTGACGATGACGCGGACCGAGGCGGCGGCGTGAGGCGCGCGGCGCTGCTGTCGCTGGCGGCGGTGCTGGCCGGCTGCGCGCCGTCGTCGCGCCCCGCGACGCCGGTTCCCCCGGCCCTGCCCGCCGCCGCGCCGGGCGTGCAGTGTGACGCCAATTCCGCGCAGCCGCTGATCGGGCAGCCGGCCGCGACCGCGATCGCCGAGGCGCAGCGGCGCAGCGGTGCGCGCACCGTCCGCCGCTACGTCACCGGCGCGGCGCTGACGATGGACTTCCGCCCCGATCGGCTGAACGTCGAAACAGACGGCGGTGGGACGATCGTCAGGCTCGCCTGCGGTTAGGCGACGGACGACGGGCGGTCAGAACAGCCCGTCGTCGTCATCGTCGAACGCCGGCGGCGGCGCGGTGACCGGCGCGTCCATTCCCGGCAGCAGGAACCCGGCGTGGATGTCGCGCTCGGACGCCATCGTATAGAGGCGTGCCGCCCATGGCAGCAGCACGTGGAGCGCCTCCTCGTCGTCGGGCGTCAGCGGCTCGTCGCCCGCCTGCCGCAGGAGCACCGTCGAGCCGATCTCCAGCGTGTCGGCGAAGCCGTGCGCGCGCTGAAGCTCGCCGACGTCGTGCTGCAGGACGGAGATGATCCGCCGCGCTTCGTCGCCGCCGCTCGACACCGCCTGATCGGACGTTTCGCAGGCGTTGCGCACCACCTCCAGCGCATCGTCGAGCGCACCCGTCGAGCCCCCCGCGCCACCGCCCGGTCGCAGGTCCACGCTGCCCAGCGACTGCACCACGCGTTCGATGTCCGTGCTCAGCTGCGTCAGCCGCCCCGCGCACGGGTTGACCTCGGTCGCGATCACCGCGACCGCGCGCCCGATGATGCCGTGGCGGCGGCAGAGCAGCCGCGTGTTCGTCGAAATGTCCTGCACGTCGAGGGCGATGCGCTGGATTCGGCCCAGTCCGCGCGTCAGGTCGGAGATGGTATTGGCGACGAAGGCGGTCAGCGCTTCCAGCTGCCGGTCGGCCTCGCTCAACCGCCCGGTGACATGGCCGATGTCGGCGATGCCGCGCTGAAGCTGCGTCAGCGCCTGGCTTTCCTCGCCGCTCGCCTGCGCGGCGATGATCGCCATCAGCTCCTCTGCGAGCGGTCCGAGCCGGGCGAGCGAGTCGACCAGCGCGCGCATCTCGCGGCGAAACTCGTCCGCGATCCCCTGCATCTGCGCGGCCGCCAGCCGGGCGAGATGCGCGGCCGCGCCCGGCGGAGGCGCCTCGCCGCCCAGCGGCGCGGCGGCACGCAGGATCGCGATGCAATGTTCGACGCGCTGGCGCACGCTGTCGCCGACCTGGATCGCGCCCAGGATGCGCGCGACCTCGCCCTGCACCTGCTGCATGATCGCGCGGACATCGCGCGCCATCCGCGCCGTCGCGGTCAGGTGGCGTTCCAGCACGTCGGCATTGCCCGACAGCTCGTCCGTCACGGTCGGCGGCACCTTGCTGCATTCGTCGGCCAGCAGGTCGTCGGCCTGTTTCACGTCGCGCACGACGGTGCCGAAGCTGTCCAGCTCCTGCGCGAACTGCTTCAGTTCGCGGCGCCCGCTGTCGAGCTTGCCCTCCATGCCGGTCGCGAACTGCACGAACGACATTTCGCCCGACGAGGCGATCTTGATGTTCATGCCATAGATGCTGAGCGTGCGCAGCAGCTCGCCGACGTCCGACAGCAACTCGCGCAGCTCGCGCGTGCGCGTGGTCAGCGTGCAGATCTGACCGGCGCGCGCGCGGCGCATCTCCGGCAGCGTCCCCAGCCGTTGCGCGGCCTGGCGCAGCTTGTCCACCGCCGCGCCGGCCACTTCCGGCGACAGCGCGCGCTGCACGTCGTCCAGCCCCGTCGCCATACGGTCGACCGTGTCGATCGTGGAGGCGAGCGTCTCACCGATCGAGCGGAACCTTTCCTCCAGATTGCCGATCAGCGAGTCGAGATCGTCCGCCACGGCCCCCAGCGGCAACGGGGCGGCGTTCGACAGATCGATGGTGGTCAACAGCATCCCCAATCCTTTCCCGTCAGCGCGCCGTCGCCTGCAACAGCTCGCGCGCGATCCGGCCCAGCGGCACCACCTTGTCGGCGGCGCCGCGTGCGATCGCTTCCTTCGGCATCCCGAAGACGATCGACGTTTCCTCATCCTGCGCGAACGTGCGCGCGCCGGCCTGCTTCATCTCCAGCAGCCCGCGCGCGCCGTCGTCGCCCATGCCGGTCATGATGATCCCGACCGCGTTCGACCCGGCGTTGCGCGCGGCGGAGCGGAACAGCACGTCCACCGACGGCCGGTGGCGCGACACCAGCGGCCCTTCCTTGACCGACACGACATAGCGCGCGCCCTGCCGCTCCAGCATCGTGTGGCGCAACCCGCCCGGCGCGATCAGCACCCGGCCGCGCATCACCGTGTCGCCGTCCTCGGCCTCCTTCACGTCGACCTCGCACAGCCCGTCGAGCCGGCGCGCGAAGGCGCGGGTGAAGCTTTCGGGCATATGCTGGACGATCACGATACCGGGCGAGTTGGCCGGCAGCGCCTCCAGCACCTCGCGCAGCGCCTCGGTCCCGCCGGTCGATGCGCCGATCGCCACCACCATCTCGGTGGTCTTGCTCATCGCGCGCCCGTTGGGCGGCGGCAGCACCGCATCGGCGGACAGCTTGGCGGCCGGCGCACGAACCCGCTCCGCCCGGCGCGCGCCGATCCGCGCGCGCGCGGCGCCCTTCACCGTCTCGCGAATCATCAGATGCGCCTCGGCCAGGTGATCGGCGACGCCGACGCGCGGCTTCAGGATCACGTCCACCGCACCGGCCTCCAGCGCCTGGAGCAGCGTGTCGGACCCTTCCTCGACCAGCGAGGAGCACATCACCACCGGCACCGGGCATTGCGCCATCAGCCGGCGCAGGAAGGTGATGCCGTCCATGCGCGGCATCTCGACGTCGAGCGTGATGACGTCGGGCACCTCGGACTGCATGTAGCGCGCGGCGGCGAACGGATCCGCGGCGGCCGCGATGACGTCGATCTCGGGGTCGGCGGAGAGGATCGAGGTCATCGCCTGGCGCACGCTGGCGCTGTCGTCGATCACCAGAACGCGGATCTTCTTCATAGGGGTCACGTCCGCTTGAAGACGGTGTTCGCCACCGCCGTGAGGGGAAGGTCGAATCCGGCGATCGATTCCGAATGTCCCAGGAACATCAGGCCACCGGGGCGCAGACAGTTCGCCAGCCGCCGCACGACCGCCTGCTGCGTCGGCTTGTCGAAATAGATCAGCACGTTACGGCAGAAGATGATGTCCATCGGATCGCCGACCGGATAGCTTTCGTCCATCAGGTTCATCCGCGCGAAGCCGACGGCGCTGCGCAATTCGGGTACGATCCGCACATCGTCGCGCTGGCGGTCGCGCGATCGCAGGACGTAGCGGCTGCGCAGCTTCGCCGGCACCGGCTCCACCATCGCCGACGCATAGACGCCGCGCCGCGCGGTCGCCAGCACCTCGGTATCCAGGTCGGTCGCCAGGATACCGAAATCCGGGCCCCCGCGCTCGCGCGCGAAATTGTCGAGCACCATCGCCAGCGTATAGGGCTCCGCGCCGGTCGAACAGGCGGCGCTCCACACCCGCAGCCGCTTGTACCCTTCATCCCGCAGCATCGGCAGCGCCGTGTCCTCGAGATAGTCGAAGTGCTTCGGCTCCCGGAAGAAGTCGGTCTTGTTGGTCGTGACCGCGTTGAGCAGATGCTCCTTCTCGTCCACCAGGTGGTTCGCGTCGAACAGCCATGCGCAATAATCGTTGAGGCTGGCGCGCCGGGTCGCGCGCACGCGCCGCCGCAGCCGGCCCTCGATCATCGTCATCTTCGCCGGCGGCAGGCGGATGCCCGCCTCGTCGTAGATGTAGCGTGCGATACGATCGAAATCGCGGCGTGCGAGCACATCCTCGCCACCCGGGGCGCGGGCCGGCGCGCTCACGCGGCAGCGGCCGGTGGCATGCGCCCGATCAGCATCGCCTCGCCATCGGCGAAGATACGCCGCAGGTCGAGCAGCGCGATGAAGCCGCTGCCGCGCCGCAGGATCGCGTGGAGATGTTCCGAGCGCCAGCGTCCGCCGATGTCCGGCGACGCCTCGATCGCGTCGGCGCCGAAGCTGCTGACGTCGAGCACACGGTCGACGACCAGCCCCAGCACCAGCGGCTCACCGCCATCGATCGGCACCTCGACGACCAGCACGCGGGTCGACAGCGTGGTATCGGCCCCTTCCAGGCCCAGCCGCGCACGCAGGTCCACCATCGGCACCGACGTGCCGCGCACGTCGGTCAGGCCGAGCAGCCAGCGGGGCGCGTCGGGCATCCGGAACGCCGGCCGATGATCGAGGATTTCGCGTACTTCACCGACCGGGAGCGCGAATTCCTCCTCACCCAGTCCAAAAACGACCACCTGCAGGTCTTGTCCGATCGCGATCATGCTGCACGTCCAAACTCGGCGTCTTCGCCGTCAGGGCCACCATTGGTCAGATCGAGGGCGAAGCCACGCACCCGAGCCTGTTGATCGGCAACGCTGCCAGCGCGCGGCGCGGCCGGTCGTGCCTTCTTTGTCGGAGCCGCGCCGCGCGACGGAGCGGGCTTGCGCACCGGGGTCGACTTGCGGCCACCGTTCTCGATGCGGAAGTAGGCGATGCTTTCCTGAAGCTCCTCGGCCTGGCTGGCGAGTTCCTCGGAGGTCGAGGAGATCTGCTCGGAGGCGGCGGCGTTCTGCTGCGTCACCTTGTCGAGCTGCTGGATCGCCTCGTTGATCTGGCTGGCGCCGATGTCCTGTTCACGGCACGCCGCGCTGATCTCCGACACCAGTTCGGCGGTCCGGCGGATGTCCGGCACCAGCTTCGTCAGCATCTCGCCGGCCTGCTGCGCGGCCTGGACGGTATCGGAGGACATGCCGCTGATCTCGCCCGCCGCCGTCTGGCTGCGCTCGGCCAGCTTGCGGACCTCGGCGGCGACCACCGCGAAGCCGCGACCATGTTCGCCGGCGCGTGCCGCCTCGACCGCCGCGTTCAGCGCCAGCAGGTCGGTCTGGCGCGCGATCTCCTGCACGATGCCGATCTTTTCGGCGATCGTGCGCATCGCGACCACCGCCTTCTGCACCGCGTCGCCGCTCTGCTCGGCCGACTGCGACGACTGGCGCGCGATCTTCTCGGTCTGCGACGCATTGTCGGCGTTCTGCTTGATGTTCGCCGCCATCTGCTCCATCGACGCCGACGCTTCCTCGGCCGCCGCCGCCTGCTCGGTCGCGCCCTGCGACACCTGCTCCGACGAGCTCGACAGCTGCTGGCTGCCCGCCGCCACGTTCTGCGCCGCCTGGGTGGCCTGCCCGATCGTGTCGCGCAGGCGGCTGGTCATGACGTTGACGGTATCGACCAGGTCCTTGATCTCGTCGTTGCTGGACACCGAGATATCGCGCGTCAGGTCGCCCTCCGCGATCGCGTCGACGGCCGTGGCGATCGTGCCCAGCCCCTTCGACACCAGCAGCGCGATCCAGAACGCACCCGCGGCGGCGATCAGCAGTGCGACGACCGCGGCGGTCAGCATCGTCGTGCGCGCCGAGGCGTACAGCGCGGCGGCTTCCGCGTTCGCCTTGACCATCTGCCCCTGGGTGATGGCGGCCAGCTTGGCCAGCGTGTCGCTGATCCTGGTCGCGATCTCACGGCCTTCGGTCGCCGATATCTGTCCGGCCTCGGCGTTGCGGTTCTGCATGGCCAGCGAGCGCGCACGGTCGCTGATGCTCCGATAGGCGCGCCATTCCTCCAGCGCCTTCGTCCACACCGGGCGGCCCTGCTCGGTAGCGATCTTCAGCCCCTTGTTGAGGCCGTCGACGATCTTGCCGTCATATTCCATGAACCGGGAGTCGAGCTGCCGCATCGCGGTCACGTCCTCGGTCAGCATCATGTTCTTTTCAGCGCGGATCGCGCGGCCGATATCGGCGTCGGCGGTCAGCGCCAGCTGGATACGCTGCGCCGGGCCGTTGACGATCTCGGCGATCATGTCGTTCAGCGCACTGATCCGTGACACGCCGAGACCGACCACCAGGCACAACAGAAGGATCACCATCGTGAACGTTCCGGCCAGCTTTAATTTGATAGTTGCTCGCATGTCATTCCCCCCGGGATGTGGATGCGGTGAATGGAAGCGGCCGAAGACCGCAAACGTACCTACGATTCTCAGTTAACCGCGAAGACGTGAAAGATTGGTTTTGACCGCAAAGAAAAATCGGGTCCGGCTCCAAGTATCGCGCAAGACATGACGAAGCCCGCGTCGCGACATGACCGCGCGACGCGGGATGCGTCTACCTCATTGGAAACAGGCACCTTACCGGCGAAGGCCGGGATGTTGCGGTCATGGCGTGGCGCAGAAGCCGCGCCAGGCCCGGCCTTCGCCGGGACGACGGTTGCGACCGGATGAATGAAGCGGCCGGGACGCTCGCGCACCCGGCCCACCCCGTCAGGCGGCGTGATTGAAGTTGTCGTCTTCGTGATCCGGACCGCCGGTGTTCATATCGAGCGCGAAGCCGCGTACCCGCGATTGCTGGTCGGCGATCGAGCCGGACCGGGCCGCGGAACGCCCCTTCTTCGCCGCCATGACCGCGTGACGCGTCGCGGCGGGAATCGCCGGCTTGCGGACACTCGACGCGCGCGCCGGCTCCGCGACGCGGAAGAAGGCGATATTCTGTTCCAGTTCCTCCGCCTTTCCGGCGAGCGATTCCGACGTCGAGGAGATCTGCTCGGAGGCGGCGGCGTTCTGCTGCGTCACCTTGTCGAGCTGCTGGATCGCCTCGTTGATCTGGCTGGCGCCGATGTCCTGCTCACGGCACGCCGCGCTGATCTCCGACACCAGTTCGGCGGTGCGGCGGATGTCGGGCACCAGCCTGGTCAGCATCTCGCCGGCCTGCTGCGCGGCCTGAACGGTATCGGAGGACATGCCGCTGATCTCGCCCGCCGCGGTCTGGCTGCGCTCCGCCAGCTTGCGGACCTCGGCGGCGACCACCGCGAAGCCGCGACCATGTTCGCCGGCGCGTGCCGCCTCGACCGCCGCGTTCAGCGCCAGCAGGTCGGTCTGGCGCGCGATCTCCTGCACGATGCCGATCTTCTCGGCGATCGTCCGCATCGCGACCACCGCCTTCTGCACCGCGTCGCCGCTCTGCTCGGCCGCCTGCGACGACTGGCGCGCGATCTTCTCGGTCTGCGACGCATTGTCGGCGTTCTGCTTGATGTTCGCCGCCATCTGCTCCATCGACGCCGACGCTTCCTCGGCCGCCGCCGCCTGCTCGGTCGCGCCCTGCGACATCTGATCGGCGGTGCTCGACAGTTGCTGGCTGCCGCTGGCGACCTGCGCGGACGCGGTCGCGACCTCGCCGGCGAACTTCGACAGATTGTCGACCAGCCCGTTGATCGCCTTCTTCATCCGCTCATGATCGCCCTCGCAGGTGATATCGACGCGCTGCGTCAGGTCGCCATCGCTGACCTGCGCCAGGACGCGATTGCCTTCCGCGATCGGCAGCAGGATGGCATCGAGCATCCCGTTGATGCCGCCGACCAGCGCGCCGAAATCGCCGGGGAAGCGCGTCGCGTCGCCCCGCTCGCTCAGCCGCCCCTGCGTCGAGGCGACGATCAGGCGCTGGATCTCGCCGATGATCTCGCGCAGGTTCCCGCGCAACTCCTCGATCGTGTCGTTGATGAACGCCTTCTTGCCGGGGAAGCTCTCCAGCGCGGCGTCGAAATTCCCCTCGCCGAACTGCTTGATGCAGGCCATCGCCTTCTTCTTCACCGCGATATGGCCGGCGACCATGTCGTTGATGCCCTGCGCCATCGTCGCGAAATCGCCGTTGAAGCGCGCCGCCGGCACGAAGGCGTCGATCTCTCCGCGATCGTGCTCGCTCGACATCTGTCGCATCTCGGCGATCAGCCCCTTCAGATTGCCGCGCAGCGTCTCGATCGTGTCGTTGATGAACGCCTTCTTGCCGGGCAGCCGGTCCAGCGGCGCCTCGAAATCGCCCTCGCCGAAGCGGCGGACGCACGCCATCGCCTGCTTCTTGACCGCGATATGCGCGCCGACCAGCGTGTTGACGCGCGTCGCGAGCTGCGCCAGCTCGCCGCGGAACACGGTGACGGGCACGACCACATCGATGTCGCCGGCATCATGTTCGGCGGTCATGTGATCGATCGCCTCGCGGAGATGCACGACCGGCGACAGCACCCTGTCGAGCAGTTCGTTGACCGCGACCATCACCTGACGCGCGTCGCCGTCGGCGTTGTCGGTGCGGAGACGATGCGTCAGGTCGCCGTCGGCGAACTGGTGCGCCAGATCGCGGATGGCGGATACCGCCCATTCGGGGCGCGACGTCTTGCTGAACTGCGACAACAAGGACATGAAAGTTACTCCACTGGACTGGAAAGAGCGCGACCCCCTGCACGCCGCGCTCTTTCCGGGTTCGTTCAGGCCGCGCGACCGAATTCGGCATCCTCGCCGTCCGGGCCGCCATTGGTGAGGTCGAGCGCGAAGCCGCGCACCCGCGCCTGCTGGTCGGCGACCGAATTCGGCTTCGGTGCGGACTTCGCCTTCTTCGCGGCGGGCGCGGGGGCCGCGCTGCGCGACGGCGCGGGCTTGCGCACCGGGGTCGACTTGCGGCCACCGTTTTCGATGCGGAAGTAGGCGATGCTTTCCTGAAGCTCCTCGGCCTGGCTGGCGAGTTCCTCGGACGTCGAGGAGATCTGCTCGGACGCGGCGGCGTTCTGCTGCGTCACCTTGTCGAGCTGCTGGATCGCCTCGTTGATCTGGCTGGCGCCGATGTCCTGCTCACGGCACGCGGCGCTGATCTCCGACACCAGTTCGGCGGTCCGGCGGATGTCCGGCACCAGCTTCGTCAGCATCTCGCCGGCCTGCTGCGCCGCCTGCACCGTGTCGGACGACATGCCGCTGATCTCGCCCGCCGCCGTCTGGCTGCGCTCCGCCAGCTTGCGGACCTCGGCGGCGACCACCGCAAAGCCGCGGCCATGTTCGCCGGCGCGTGCCGCCTCGACCGCCGCGTTCAGCGCCAGCAGGTCGGTCTGGCGCGCGATCTCCTGCACGATGCCGATCTTCTCGGCGATCGTCCGCATCGCGACCACCGCCTTCTGCACCGCGTCGCCGCTCTGCTCGGCCGACTGCGACGACTGGCGCGCGATCTTCTCGGTCTGCGACGCATTGTCGGCGTTCTGCTTGATGTTCGCCGCCATCTGCTCCATCGACGCCGACGCTTCCTCGGCCGCCGCCGCCTGCTCGGTCGCGCCCTGCGACACCTGCTCCGACGAGCTCGACAGCTGCTGGCTGCCCGCCGCGACATTATGCGCGGCCTGGGTGGCATCGCCGACGACGCCGCGCAGACGATCAACCATCGTCACCAGCGCATGGCCCAGCATGTCCTTGTCCGACAGCGGCTGGTGATTGACGGTCAGATCGCCCGAGGCGATCGTGTCGGCCAGCTGCGCGGTCTTGCGCAGGTTGGCGGTCATGCGGTTGACCGTTTCGATCAGATCCTTGATCTCGTCGTTGCTGGTGACGGTGACGTCATTCTCCAGATCACCGATCGCGACGGCTTCGATGGCGTCGCTGGCCCGCTTCAGGCCGATCGACACGATCCGCGAGATCCAGAACGCGCCGGCGATGGCGATCAGCAGCGCGACGACCGATACCGCGATCGTCAGCGACCGGGCGTTGCCGTACAGTTCGTCGGTATCCTTGTTGGCCTGATCCATGTCGGCCTTGGCGATCTTGACGAGCTGGCTCGCCGCATCGCTCAACTGGGTTGCGGTCAGGCGCGATTTGGTGATCGAAAGCTGGCCGGCCTCCGCATTCCTGTTGGCAAGCGCCAACTGCCGGATCTGATCGTCGATCTGCACCCAGTTGTTGTAGGTCGACTGGATCTGCGTCCAGATCGGCCGCGACTGATCGGTGGCGCCGGCGAGGCCCGCCCCGATCAGCGCCTGGGCGTCTGCGCGCGTCTTCATCAGCGAGCGATCGAATTCCTGCGTGAGCTGCGTATCGTCGGTCAGCGCCATGTTCTTTTCCTGGCGCAGCGCGAAGCTGATGCGCTCGCTCAGGGTTTCGGCGCGGTCGAGCCGCGCCGCCGGACCGGTGATGACATCGCTGATCGCGGTGTTCAGCGTGCTCATCTTGGTAATACCGACGCCGGCGACGGCGATCAGCAGGATGATTACGGCGGCGAAGGTCGCACCTAGCTTCAGTTTGATGGTTGCGCGCATTATGGGCATCCTATGGAGGAAGAGCCGCGGTTACGACCGGGCGGCGGAGGAAGCGCCGGATAACGCGGGCGCGAAGATGGCATGGAGATCGGGCAGGACGACCAGGTCGTCGCGCCACCGGACCAGTCGGCGGACATGTTCGCGCTGCCAGCGGACGCCGACGATCGGCGCTTCCTCGCTGCTGGCGGCGGAGAAGGTCGCGACCTCGTGGACGTGGTCGGTGCGCAGGCCCAGCAAGGTCGGCTCACCGTCCAGCGGCAGTTCGATGACGACGATCCGACTGTTCGCGGTGACGTCGGTGGCTTCCATCCCGAACGCCAGCCGCAGGTCGGCGACGGGCACGATGCGGCCACGGAAGTTGACGACATGGCTGACCAGCGGCGGCGCACCCGGCACATAGGTTTCGGGCAGCAGGTCCAGGATTTCGCGGACCAGCGTGGCTTCGAGCGCGAAGGTCTCGGTGCCGATGTCGAAGGTCAGCACCTCCAGCTCGCCACGCTCATCCCACACGATCGTGTTCGGACCGCCGCTCTCGGCGGCGTTGACGGCGTTAGCTCGCGGCACGAAGCGTCTCCTCACGGGGTTGCGCCATCGCGACCAGTTGGCCGACGTCGAGGATCAGCGCGACGTTGCCGTCGCCCAGGATCGTCGCGCCGGAGAAGCTGTTGACGCCGCGATGGAAAGCGGACAGCGACTTGATGACCGTCTGATGGTTGCCGATGATCTGATCGACGACCAGCCCGACGCGCTCGCGCCCGGTGGCGACGACCACGATCTTCTGATGGGCATCGGGACGGGTGCCGGTGGAAAACAATTCGCGCAGCCGCAGGAACGGCACCAGCCGGTCGCGCAGCGTGATGAGGCTGCGCCCGCGCGAGCGGAGATCGTCCTCCAGCGACAGTTCGAGGCATTCCTCGACCGCCGACAGCGGGATGACGTAGCGGCTTTCGCCGACCCGCACGAGCAGCCCGTCGATGATCGCCAGCGTCAGCGGGATGCGCAGCGTGATCGTCGATCCCTGCCCGTCCGTGCTGGCGACGCTGATCGAGCCGCGCAGGCTTTCGATCGTGCGCTTCACCACGTCCATGCCGACGCCGCGCCCGGACAGGTTCGTGACCTGCGCGGCGGTCGAGAAGCCGGGATGGAAGATCAGGCCGAGCAGATCCTCGTCCGAAATCTGCGCGCCCGGCTCGATCAGGCCGTTGGCCTCGCCCTTGGCGCGGACGCGCTCGCGGTCGATCCCGCGCCCGTCGTCGGTAATGGTGATCAGCACCTCGCCACCCGCCTGATGCGCGCTGAGGCGCACCAGCCCGGAGGCGGGCTTGCCCGCCGCCAGCCGGTCCTCGGGCTTCTCCAGCCCGTGATCGCACGAGTTGCGGATGATATGGACCAGCGGATCGAACAGCCGCTCGATGACGGTCTTGTCGACCTCGGTCGTCTCGCCTTCGGTGCGCAGCTCAATCGCCTTGCCGGTGTCGCGCGCCAGATCGTGGATCAGGCGACGGAAGCGGCCGAACAGCGTCGAGACCGGCACCATGCGCAACACCATCATCGTGTCGCGCAATTCGCCGGCCAGCCGCTCGATATCCTCGGATACCGAACGCAGCACCAGGTCGTGACGGTTGCCCGCCAGCTGCGACAGGCGGCTCTGCGCGATCACCAGTTCGCCGACGCGGTCCATCAATTCGTCGAGTCGCTCGGCGGGAACGCGGACGTTCTCGCCCGCCGGCTGGTTGGCCGCTGCGGTCGCGGCCGGGCGATCGGCGGCCGGCGTCGGTGCCGCCGCGGGTGCCGGCGACGCCGCCTGCGTGTCGGCGGCGGGGGCCGGCGCGCTCGTCGCGGTGGCCGCCTCCGCTGCCGTCTCGGCCGGCGCGGCGTCCAGCGGGCTCATCTCCAGCGTCATGTCGTCCATGACGAAGATGAAGACGTCCTCGATCGCCTCGCGGCCGATGTCGCCGCGCAGCGTCACGTCCCAGCCCAGGTGGCATTCGTTGGGGATCAATTGCCCGAGCGGCGGCAGCACGTCGGTGCGCACCGCGACCTCGCACTCGCCCAGATCGCGCAACTCATCGAGCAGCATCAGCGGGTTGGTGCCATTGGCCATCGCGTCGACGGGCAGGCGGAAGAACAGCTTCCAGCCCGGCGTCCCGGCCTTCGCCGCCGGTACGGGCGCATCGGCGGCACCGCCGCCCCGCGCCTTCTCCACCGCGTCGGCGAGCCGCGCCAGGATCGCGTCGCCATCGGCGGGCGAGGGGTTGCCGTCGACCAGCGCGCGCATATGGTCGCCCGCCGACAGGATCACCGACACCAGCTCCGGCGTGGCGGGCACCTCCCCCTTGCGGACGCGGTCGAAGGCGCTTTCGCAATGATGGGTAAAGCCCGCCAGCGCGTCGAACCCGAACATCGCGCCCGAGCCCTTCAGCGTGTGCAGGCCGCGGAAGACCGCATTGACCAGACCCATGTCGTCGAGCCGGTGCCCCAGGTCGAGCAATCCCTGCTCCACCTGGTCGAGCAGTTCGCCCGCCTCGACCCGGAATGTGGCTGTGGGATCCTCGCTCATTTGCCCAGTACCTTCTGCGCGACGCGGATGAGCTGGTCGGGCTGGAACGGCTTCACCAGCCAGCCGGTCGCGCCCGCCGCCTTGGCCTGCGCCTTCATGTCCGCGTCCGATTCGGTGCTGAGGAAGATGATCGGGATGCCGGCCTGCGACGGCTGCTCACGCAGCGCGCGGATCATCGACAGCCCGTCCATGTTGGGCATGTTCAGATCGGTGACGATCATGTCGAAGCGCGTCGAGGTTGCCTTGGCCAGTCCGTCCGTCCCGTCGACCGCCTCGGTCACGGTATAGCCGGCGCCGGTCAGGGCGATGCGGATGGCCATCCGCAGGCTCGCACTGTCGTCAACGGTGAGGATCGATGCGGTCATTGGGCGGCGTCTCCATGGAACCAGAATTGTGCGTCGTCGGCGGACGCGGTGTTGAAGCCCGCGCGCACCAGCAGCGCGCCGAAGCGCGCATCGACCGGCGCGGCGAGCGCGAAGTCATGACCACCGTCGCGCGCGGCGATCCGCGCCGCCGCCACCAGCTGCACCAGGCTCAGGTCCGGCGCGGTCACGTCGGACAGGTCGAGGCGGATCGCCTCGCTGCTGGCGAAGGCGTGCGACAGTTCGTCGGCAAGAACCCCGATCGTCGGCAGGCATGTCTCACCTGCCGCGACCACCGTGGTGATCGACATCTCTTTGACTACCCCAATCAGAGGATGCCCTTCGACGCGGTCGCGCCCAAGGTCGCATCACGAAGCGTTTGAACGCGCCACTCACAACCCATCTTGCGGGGACGGGCTACAGATTCCCTTGCTAAACATCCTAATCGGAAGGGAAATTTATTGCCCGGCCTGCATCCTTCCCCGTACAATGCACGTTGTATTGTGTAAGTGTGAAATGAACATTAACTGGGAACCGTATCGTGCCGACCAGTACCCGCTTCGTCCTGTCGCTGCACATGCTGGCGCTGGTCGCGAACAAGGGCGGCGCACCATTGCGATCGGACGATATCGCCAGCAGCGTGAACACCAACCCCGCGTTTGTACGCGCTATTTTCTCTCGGCTCGCGGCGGCGGGGCTGACGACGTCGCAACTGGGTCATCGCGGCGGCGCATTGCTGGCGCGCGAACCTCGGGCGATTACCTTGCTCGACGTTTTTCGCGCGGTGGAGGATCGCGACCTGTTTCCCTTCCCCCGCGCCCGGGCCGGCGCGGCGGCGAATCGCATCGATCGTCACATGACGACAACGCTCGAACGGGTGCTCGCGCCGGTCGGTAACGCGCTGGAGCAGGCGCTGCAGCAGGTCAGCCTGGATGACGTGCTGGACGACATTGTCACCCGCGAGCAGGTCGGCGCGCTGGTTTCGGATCACTAATCAACGTAGTTACAGAAACTTAGATCGATGGCTACACCGGAGAACGGAGGTAGGCCATGCGTATCCATCACCTGAACTGCGGAACCGACTGTCCCCTTGGCGGCGCCTTTTTCGACGGGCGAAGCGTGGGACCGCTGGGCCGGATCGTCTGCCACTGCCTGCTGATCGAAACCGATGCGCACGGGCTGGTGCTGGTCGACACCGGCTATGGTCTGCGCGACGTGGCGCATCCGCACGCGCGCCCCGATCCGCGCATCAGTGTGCCATGGCGAATGATGCTCAACATCCGCCTGCACGAGCGCGATACCGCGATCCGGCAGGTCGAGGCGCTGGGCTACCGGGCCCGCGACGTGCGGCACATCATCGCGACCCACCTCGATTTCGACCATGCCGGCGGGCTGGAGGATTTTCCCGATGCCGCGGTGCACGTGATGCAGCGCGAATATGACGATGCGACCGGACCGCGCGCCGGCGTGGTCGCGCGCAACCGCTGGCGGCCCGCGCAGCTAGACGGGGTCCGGCGCTGGCAGGGTTATGGCGCGCAGGGGGAACGCTGGTTCGGTTTCGACGCGGTGCGCGATCTGGTCGGACTGCCGCCCGAAATCCTGATGGTACCGCTGCCCGGCCATACCTGGGGCCATGCCGGGGTGGCGATCCGCAAGGGGGACGGCCGCTGGCTGCTCCATGCCGGCGATGCCTATTTCTACCGTGGCGAGATGCGCGGCGCGCGGCGACGCTGCACGCCGGGGCTGCGCGCCTATCAGCGGCTGATGGAGGTCGATGCCACCGCGCGGATCGACAACCAGCAACGGCTGCGACGGCTGTCGGTCGACCGGCGCGACGCGGTGACGGTCACCTGCACCCACGATCCGGTCGAGCTGGAGCGCCTTCAGGCCGGGCGCGCGCTCTGAGCCGCCAGTACCTCGCGTTGCGCAGGATAATTGAGCGCGCAGCCGGCCAGGAACGCAGCGACGTCCCGTTGCGCATGGAAATCCACGTCGTCGCGCGGCGCCTCGCTGACCGGCGGGAAAGCGCCATAGCCGGCGAGCAGGCAGTGCCATGACAGCTCGCCGAAGTGCGACGCATTCCCCTGCCGCCGCAACGCCTCCGCCAGATCGCCACGCCGGAACCAGGTGTCGAGGATGTCGAGCAACGGGTCGGGCAGCGCGACGTTAGCGGCATTGGCACGCCAGTAATCGCTGTCGGTGCGCGTGGTCAGCTTGTAGTGCGCGACGATATAGTCGCGGACCCCCTCGATCCGGGCATTGATCGTCTCGTTGAAGGCGCCCCTGTCTTTCGCGGTGCCCTTGCCCCGCGCGTAATGGCCGATGAACTGCTCGACCGTGTTCAGCACCAGATGCAGCGCGGTCGCCTCCAGCGGCTCGATGAATCCCTGCGACAGCCCGACCGCGACGACATTGCGCTCCCAATGCCGCGCCCGCCGCCCGACGCGGAAGCGCAGGTGGCGCACCTCATCCGCATCGACCAGGCCCAGCCGCGCGCGCAGCTCGGTTTCGGCGGCCTCGGCCGACTGGAAGGCGCTGGCATAGACATAGCCGTTGCCGACCCGGTGCTGGAGCGGGATCGACCAGCACCAGCCGTTCGACAGCGCGGTCGCCACCGTCTCGGTCGCGGGCGCCGCGACCGGCGGCGTCGGCGCGACCACCGCGGCGTCGTTGAACAGATGGTCGCCGAAACCGTGGAACGGCACGTCCAGCACCTGTTCGATCAGCCGCCCGGCAAAGCCGCTGCAATCGACGAACAGCTCGGCCGCGATCGCCTCGCCCGCGTCGGTGACGAGGGCGGCGACATCGCCATTCGCGTGCCGCGTGACCTGCTCGACGCGTGCCGCACGGTGCACGACGCCGCGCGCCACCGCGACGTCGCGCAGGAACGCGCCCAGTAGCGCGGCATCGAAGTGATAGCCATATTCCATACGGAACGGGAAATGCGGCGGGGCGATCGGCGCCTTGCCCTCCGCCGACAGCCTCGCGCCCAGCAGGAAGGCGTCGGGGTGGACCGGCACGTCATGCCCCAACCGCCGGTTCCGGCAGTTGAGGACGAACGCCTCGCGCGTGTGCACGTCGACCTGCGTGATGAACGGATGGCGGTACGACGGCCATGGCGCGGCCGGACTCCACCCGTCGAAACGGATCCCCGCCTTGTAGGTCGCGTGGCAGCGCGGCATCCACTCCGCCTCGGCGATGCCGATCACCTCGAAGAAGCGCTTGAGCGTCGGGGTGGAGCCCTCTCCGACGCCGATCGTCGCGATGTCGGGCGCCTCGACCAGCGTGATCGCCGCATCGGGCCACGCGTGGCGCATCAGATGCGCGGTGATCCACCCCGCGCTGCCGCCCCCCAGAATGACGACGCGCGGTGGCGTCACGCCGCCATCCCGCCGCACGCGCGCAGGAAGTCGTCGTGGAGCGGCATCTGTTCGACCGGCGCACGCTTCGCCGCCGCCAGATCGCGCAGCTGCGCGGCCAGTTCGTCGGCGCCGACGCCATCGGCCAGCGGATGATGCGCGGCGGGCACCACCCCCTGCCCCAGCAGCACCTGCACCCACGACGGCTCCATGAAGATGTCGAGCGGATCCTGGTTCAGCACCCCGCTCGCGCGGAACAGCTCCAGCTTGGCGGCCAGCCGGTCGGGCACCGGCATCGCGCGCAGATCGCGCCAGAAGGCGGAATCGTCGCGACGCGTGGCGTGATAGTGCAGGATGATGAAGTCGCGGACCGTCTCATACTCCAGCTGCGACTGGCGATTGTACTCGCGCACCAGCGCCGGCGCGATACCGCCCTGCGGGAACAGGTGGAGCAGGCGGACGATCGCCGACTGGATCAGATAGATGCTGGTCGATTCCAGCGGCTCCAGAAACCCGCTCGACAGCCCGACCGCGACGACGTTGCGATCCCATTGCCGCCGCGCGCGCCCGGTACGGAACGGGATGATGCGCGGTTCATCCAGCGCGCGCCCGTCGAGGTTGCCGAGCAGCAGCGTCGCCGCCGCCTCGTCGCTCAGATGGCGGCTGCTGTAGACCAGCCCGTTGCCGTTGCGATGCTGGAGCGGAATGCGCCATTGCCACCCCGCGCCGTGCGCGATCGAACGCGTGTAGGGTGCGGTCTGCGCGAAGCGTTCGGACGGCACCGCCATCGCGCGATCGCAGGGCAGCCAGTGCCCCCAATCCTCGAAACCGACGTTCAGCTGCTGCTGGATCAGCAATCCGCGCGCGCCCGAGCAGTCAATGAACAGGTCGCCCGCGACCCGCCGTCCGTCGCGCAGGACCAGTGCCGTGATGTCGCCGCGCTCGCTGTGGCGCTCGACGGCACTGACCATCCCCTCGACGCGGGTGACGCCCCGCGCCTCGCTGTAGCGGCGCAGGAACCGGCCGTAGAGCGAGCTGTCGAAATGATACGCGTAGGGCAGCGCAAAGGTGGGATCGTCGCTGCGCAGCTTCGCGAACTTGCCGTCGCGCGCGCACAGCGCGTTCAGGTCATAGTCCCAGTAATCGCGGTCCTGCGCACGATGCCAGAAGTGATGGAACGGGCAGAAGGCGATGTTGCGTCCCGCCGCGCCGAACGTGTGGTAATAGGAGTCGCCGATCGCGCCCCAGTTCTCGAAGCGGATCGCCAGCTTGATCGTCGCCCTGGTCTCGCGCAGGAACTCCGCCTCGTCGATGCCCAATGTCGCGTTGACGTGCTGGATCGGCGGGATCGTCGCCTCGCCGACGCCGATGATCCCGATCTCCTCGGATTCGACCAGCGTCGTGCGGACCTGATCGCCCAGCACCCGCGCGATCAGCGCCGCCGCCATCCATCCCGCGGTCCCGCCGCCGACGATGACGACGCGTTCGATCGCTGCTGGCATGTGGTGGCTCCCCGGTTCGTTCGTCATCTTAGTCACCAACCCCAAACACGACCACCCCGGCGGACGCCGGGGTCCAGTTGGGAGACTGATGTGGCGAAGCGCGACGCGTCACAACGACAGCTTTCCCAGCTGGACCCCGGCGTCCGCCGGGGTGGCAGCGTCGGGGATTGTCCGACCGACGCGATCAGAAGATCGCGTAGGTCAGGTTCAGCATGAAGTTGCGACCGAACTGTTCGTTGCGCAGGAACAGCCCCGTCTCCGAGTCCGAATAGGTATCGCGCGCGTTGGTCAGGTTCATCGCCTGCAACGACACGCGCAGTCCCTTGAGGTAACGGATGTCGGTGCCCGCGAAGTCATAACCGATCTGCGCATCGACCAGCGTCTGGCCGCTGCGGTTGAGCGGGGCGATCGTGTTGCTGCCGCCGCGATCTTCCGACACCCACTTCGAGCGGCTGTTGGCCGACACGCGCGCCGAGAAGCCGTACTTCTCGAAATAGGCGGTTCCCTGGAACACCCGCGCCGACAGGCCGGGGATGTCCTGACCATTGTCCAGCCCGCCGTCGGTCAGCGCCGCCGCGCCGGTCAGGCCGAAGCCGTCGAGCGCACCGGTCAGGATGCGCAACGGGAACGAGCCCTGAAGCTCGATACCCTTCACCTCGCCGCGCAGGCCGCCGCGATAGGTGGTGTCGACGCCCAGGAACGTGGCGGGCGTATAGACCGTCTGCCCGTCGCTGCTGACCGCCTGGTGATAACCGGGGATGTAGAACTGGCGATAATCGCGGATCGTGCTGCTCTGGATATTCCAGTTCACCAGCTTCTTGTAGAAGCCCGAGGCCGACACGAACCCGTCCGGGGCGAAATAGAATTCGTAGGACAGGTCGAGCTGGTTGGCCTCATACGGCCGCAGGCGTGCGTTGCCGCCGGTGGACAGCCACGGCCCACGCGCCGGATCGGTGCTGGTCACTTCCGCCACGTTGTTGCGGAACTTCACCGACGACCCCGGATTCAGGAAGTCGATGCGCGGGCGGCTGACCACCTTCGACGCGGCGAAACGCACCGTATGGCCGTTCCCCAGGTCGAAGTTCAGGTTCATGCTCGGCAGCACGCGGGTATATTTGGCGCCATCCGCGATCGGCGTCGCCTGCACGCGCAGGTTCGGGCCGACCAGCGAGGTGAAGCCGGTGCCGCGTTGGTCGGTGATCAGCGCCTGCACGCCGACGTTACCGAACATGCGCACCGCATCGGTCGTGACCTCGAAGTCGGCCTTGATCGACGGCTGCCACACCTTCTCGCGGATCGCATAGGTGTCGCCCAGACGATCCGGCTCCAGCGCGCCCGCGTCCCAGCGGCGATAGAAGTCGCTGTTGATCAGGCCCAGCGCGTCATAGGCGACGACATTGCCCAGCCCCGCCCAGCCGAGATCGGCGACGCCGCGCCGCGCGTTCTCGGGGATCGGACCGTCCGACGGATAGGTCTGCGCGGTCAGGAAGAAGCCCTGATTGGTCTTCGACTTCTTGTGATCGGAATAGCGCAGCGCGACGCTGATCGACTTCAGCACGCTGTCGTCGAAGCGATAGTTCGCCTGCAGCCGTGCCGCGTTCAGGAATTCGTCGAACAGTGCGGAGTTGACGAAGCCGTCCTGCGCCTGCGCGAACCCGATCCCGGCCGCGCGCGCGGCGGGCGTGTCCAGTTCGGTGATCGGCGCCAGGCTGCCGCCCCACGATTGCGGCCCGGCCAGCTTCACCACGCCGTAATTGTCGAACGACTGGCTGTTATTCGAGAACATAAGCCCGCGGTCGGTGTAGTTCCACTGACGGATCGTGTTCGGCCCCTGCGACTTCAGGCCCGCACGGCCCAGCCCCGAATAGCTCTCGCCACGCGTATCGTTCTTGCTGCTCTCGGAATGCGAGACGTCGAGCGTCAGGTCGAGGTTGGAGGTGGCGGCATAATCGAAATTGCCGCCGACGACGAACAATTTGCCCTGCTTGTCGAGCGGATCGCTGCGCAGCACCGAATTATAGCCGGTGGTGCGCGCCGACGTGACGAGGTTGCCGCTCGATCCCAGCACGCCGCTGCCGTTCGAGGCGACCGGCAACTGCTCGATGAAGCCGCGCGAAATGCCCTTGTCGGAGAAGTCGATGTACAGCGCATCGGCGGTGGCGGTGAACTTCTCGTCGGGGCGCCATTGCAGCACGCCCGCGATCGTGTTGCGCTTCAGCACGCGCGAGCGCGCCGCCGCCTCGTACCCCGACACCACGTCCTTGCCCGCGTTCGGGCCGGACGTGATCGCGCCGTCGTCATAGCCCCAGACGCTGGAGAACTGGTTCTGCACCGGCGACGAGGTGGTCGCGGCGGTCAGCGCGACGCCGATCGTGTCGTTGGCGAACTTGTCGCTGAACGACAGCGCGACGCGATAGCCGCGGTTGCTGAAATCGGGGTTGCGCGACGGCTGGCCGTTCTGCTCGACGCTGCCGTTGACGATCAGCGCGCGCTTGCGCTCCAGCGGACGGACGGTGCGGATGTCGACGGTGCCGCCGACGCCCATCGCGGTCAGCCCGGCGTCGGGCGTCTTGTAGACGACCGCGCTGCCGACGATCTCGGCGGGATACAGGTCATATTCGACGCCGCGATTGTCGCCGATGCCGATCAGTTCGCGGCCGTTGAGCGTGGTGCCGACGAAGTCCTCGCGGAAGCCGCGCACCGAAATGCCGCTGATCCGGCCCGAGCGGCGCTCGCCCGCCAGACCGGCGAGGCGACCCAGCGAGTCGGCGACGCTCGACTGCGGCAGCTTGCCGATATCCTCGGCGGAAACCGCCTCGACGACCGAGGTGCTGTTCTTCTTGATCGCCTGCGCGCGCTCCAGGCTGGCGCGCAGGCCGGTCACGATGATGTCCTGCGGCGCCGACGCATCCTGGTCGACCGAGGGCGCGACGGCGGGATCGGTGGCGGGCGCGGGTTCGGGGACGACATTGGTCTGCGCGAGCGCCGCGCCGCTTGCGAACAGCGCGAAGGCGGCGGTCGAGCAAGCGAGCAGGTGACGTGTCGTGGTCATCGCGGAAAAATCCCCTCCCAGTGACGGGCCCGGCGTTATTGCCGTAGCGTCAAGTAATGCGAATCAGATAACGATCTACGCAATCGTTTGCAATCGTCAAATTTGCCGTTATCGTTCCTATTTGAACGAGATGGCCCGGCGCCGCCTAGAGAGGATGCAGTCCATGCGAAAGAGCTTGTTGCGATTATCATCGGCGATAGCGCTATCAGTGGTAGCACTGTTGCCAAATTGCGTCAGTGCACAGGCACCTGCTGCTGTCAGGGCCGATAAGGTTGCATGGTGGAAACACGCCGTCATCTATGAAATTTACCCGCGCAGTTTTCAGGACACGAACGGCGATGGCGTGGGCGACCTGCGCGGCATCACGGCACGACTCGATTATCTGAAGTCGCTGGGCGTGGATGCGATCTGGGTGACGCCGTTCTTCCGCTCGCCCAACGCCGACTTCGGTTATGACGTATCCGACTATACCGCCGTCGATCCGCAATATGGCACGATGGCCGACTGGGACACGCTGGTCGCGGAGGCCAGGAAGCGCGGTATCCGCGTGATGGTCGATCTGGTCGTCAACCACAGTTCGGCGGAACATCCGTGGTTCAAGGAATCGCGCAGTTCGCGCACCAATCCCAAGGCGGACTGGTACATGTGGCGCGACGGTACGCCCGACACCCCGCCCACCAACTGGCAATCGATCTTCGGCGGGCCGGCATGGACGTGGGATACGACCCGCAAGCAATGGTATTACCATATCTTCCTGCCCCAGCAGCCCGATCTCAACTGGTCGAACCCGGGCCTGAGGAAGGCGATGTTCGACGTCGTGCGCTTCTGGCTGGATCACGGCGCGGCGGGCTTCCGCCTCGATGCGACGCCGTATCTGTTCGAGGATCCGAACTGGCCGCAGGATCCCGATCCGAAGGGCGGCGATCCGGTCTGGCTGAAGCCCTATAATTCGCAGCTTCCCGGCACCAATCAGGTGCTGCGCGAGATGCGCAGGATCGTCGACGCCTACCCCGGCGATCCGGTGCTGCTGGGCGAATCCTCGACCCGCAACATCCAGCAGCTTCGCGCGGTGTACGGGAAGAACAAGGACGAGATCCACCTGCCGATGAACTTCCTGGTCGGCAACATCGACAAGCTCGACGCCGCCACCTTCAAGCGGCGGTATGACGAGGCGGCGACGCAGCTCGACGGTCTCACCCCGGTCGAATTCTTCAGCAACCACGACCAGTCGCGCCAGTATAGCGAGTTCGGCGACGGGCGGCACGACGCGCTGATCGGCAAGATGACCGCCGCGCTGACCCTGCTCAACCCGGGCACCGCGCTCCTTTATTACGGGGAAGAGATCGGGATGGGCGACATGGACAAGGCGACGCTGGCCAAGGTGCCGCTCGGCCCCAACCGCCCGCGCACCGACGAGCGCGATCGCGCGCGCACCCCGATGCAATGGAGCGCCGCGCCGCACGCCGGCTTCACCACCGGCACGCCGTGGCTGCCGGTCAACGCGCGCTACACGGTCGCCAATGCCGAGGCGGAGGCGCGCGATCCGGCGTCGCTGCTCAACTGGTATCGCCGGCTGATCGCGCTCAGGAAGACCGACCCGGCGTTCCGCGACGGCGCCTATGTGCCGCTGGACAGCGGCAGCGGCGCCGTCTTCGCCTTCGCGCGCGAGAACAGGGACGGCAGCGGCGCGCTGGTGATGGCCAATACCGGCGCGGCGGCCGCGACGGCGCGACCGACCGGCTGGACCGGCAAGGCACCGACGTTCGGCACCGCCACCTGCGCCTCGGGGGCGACGGGCGCGGGGATGACGCTGGCGCCTTACGACACCTGCATCATCCGTTACCGGCGCTGAGCGCGATCGGCCTTCAGCACCGCCACGATCGGGAAATGGTCCGAGGGATAGCGCGCGCCGTCATGCGTGGTCAGCACCGTCGCCGACACGGGGCGAAAGCCCCGGACCATGATATAGTCGATCCACTTCCCCGGCTCGGGCGTCCCGGTGAAATCGTGGAAGGTGCCGGTCGGGGCCTCCTTCGTCCGCGCCAGTGCCGAGGCGTCGGTCAGGAACGCGGTCAGCCGGCCGATCGCCGCGCTGTCCGGCGTCGTGTTCAGGTCGCCGGTCAGCACGATCGGCAACCCCTTCGCGATGCCGGGCAAACGCTCTGCGATCAGCGCGGCGGAGCGGTTGCGCGCCTCGACATCCTCCGCGCCGCGATGCGCGAAATGCGTGTCGGCCATCAGGAAGCGGAACGGCGTCCGGCCCGTGCCGCCGATCGTCTCGAACACGCCCCATGTCACCATCCGCGGCAGGTTCGCGCCCCAGCTCATCCGGCCCGGCACGTCGGGCGTCTCGGACAGCCAGAAATCGCCGCTCTTCACCAGCCGCAGCCGGTCGCTGCGATAGAAGATGCCCATATGCTCGCCGTCATGCCCGCCGTCGCGGTCCCGCCCGAACCAGCGATAGGCGGGCAGGGCGCGCACCACGTCGTCGCCCTGCGTCTTCAGCAGTTCCTGCGTACCGATCAGGTCCGGATCCGCCTCGCGCACCGTGCGCACGAACACGTCGCGGCGCGCGGACCAGACGTTGGCGCCGTCGGCCGGATTGGCGAAGCGCACGTTGAAGGTCATGACGCGCACGTCCTGCGCCGGCGCGCCGCTTGCGCCCACCAGTGCCGCTGCCGCCGCGACCACCATCATCAAGCGCTTCATCTGCAACCCTTTCCTGTCCCGCATCCGGTCGTCTCCCTATCAATGCCGTGGCGCATGAAAAAGCTGCCGTTGGCGCGCGGCAACCAAATCCACGCCCCACGCGCCGGCATTTCCGCGCAAGGGATGACACGCGCATGACGGACCGGGCGCCGTGCCCGGCATAGAGGTTAGTGGATGTCACCGACGATCGATCACGAACGGCTCACCCATCTCCAGCGGCTGGAGGCCGAGGCGATCCATATCATGCGCGAGGTGGTGGCCGAGGCGGACAACCCCGTCATGCTCTATTCGGTGGGCAAGGACAGCGCGGTGATGCTGCACCTGGCGCGCAAGGCATTCTATCCCAGCCCCCCGCCCTTCCCGCTGCTGCATGTCGACACGACATGGAAGTTCCGGGAGATGTACGCCCTGCGCGACCGGATGGCGGCGGAAAGCGGGATGACGCTGCTGGTCCACCGCAACCCGGAGGCGATCGAGCGCGGGATCAACCCGTTCGACCATGGCGCGCTGCATACCGACATGTGGAAGACCGAGGGGCTGAAGCAGGCGCTGGACCATCACGGCTTCGACGCGGCGTTCGGCGGCGCGCGCCGCGACGAGGAGAAGAGCCGCGCCAAGGAGCGCATCTTCAGCTTCCGCACCGCCTCGCACGGCTGGGATCCGAAGAACCAGCGCCCGGAACTCTGGAACCTCTACAACGCGCGCAAGAACAAGGGCGAGAGCATCCGCGTCTTCCCGATCTCCAACTGGACCGAGCTGGATATCTGGCAATACATCCACCTGAACGACGTGCCGATCGTCCCGCTCTATTTCGCGGCCGAACGCCCGACCGTGGAGCGCGACGGGATGCTGCTGATGGTCGATGACGATCGCTTCCGCCTGCTGCCCGGCGAACAGCCGGTGATGCGCTCGATCCGCTTCCGCACGCTCGGCTGCTACCCGCTGACCGGTGCGGTCGAAAGCCGCGCGACCACGCTGCCGCAGGTGATCCAGGAAACGCTGCTGACCACCACCAGCGAGCGACAGGGGCGCGCGATCGACAAGGATGCCGGCGGCGCGGGGATGGAAGTGAAGAAGCAGCAGGGGTATTTCTGATGAGCGACGCACCTGCTCCCCAGTCGGCTTACGTCGTCGACGAACTGGTCGCGCGCGACATCGACGCCTATCTCGACAGCCACCAGCACAAGACGATGCTGCGCTTCATCACCTGCGGATCGGTGGACGACGGCAAGTCGACGCTGATCGGGCGGCTGCTGTACGATTCGAAGATGATCTTCGAGGATCAGCTCGCCGCGCTGGAAAGCGATTCGCGCCGGCAGGGAACGCAGGGTGGCGAGATCGACTTCGCGCTGCTGGTCGACGGCCTCGCCGCCGAGCGCGAACAGGGGATCACGATCGACGTCGCCTATCGCTTCTTCAATACCGAGAAGCGCAAGTTCATCGTCGCCGACTGCCCCGGCCACGAACAATATACGCGCAACATGGTCACGGGCGCCTCGACCGCCGACCTGGCGGTGATCCTGATCGACGCGCGCAAGGGCGTGCTGACGCAGACGCGGCGGCACAGCTACCTCTGCCACCTGATCGGCATCCGCAACATCGTGCTGGCGGTCAACAAGATGGATCTGGTCGATTACGATCAGGGGACGTTCGACGCGATCGTGGCGGATTACACCGCCTTCGCGCGGTCGATCGGGATCGAGACGTTCACCGCGCTGCCGATCTCGGGCTTCAAGGGCGACAATATCACCACGCGCTCGCCGAACATGCCGTGGTACGCCGGGCCGACACTGGTCGAGCATCTGGAAACCGTCGAGGTGCTGTCGTCGGTCGATGCTGACAAGCCGTTCCGGATGCCGGTGCAATGGGTCAACCGCCCGCACCTCGACTTTCGCGGCTTCTCCGGCCTGATCGCGACCGGGCGCGTCGCGGTCGGCGATGCGGTGCGCGTGCTGCCGTCGGGCAAGACCTCCACCATCACCCGGATCGTGACGCTCGACGGCGATCTGGACCGGGCGGTCGCCGGCCAGTCGGTGACGCTCTGCTTCGCCGACGAGATCGACTGTTCGCGCGGCGACGTGATCGCCACCGCCGATCGCCCGCCGCAGGCCGCCGACCAGTTCGAGGCGACGCTGGTATGGCTGGCCGACGACGCGCTGCGCGTCGGTCGCGGCTATTGGCTGAAACTGGCGACGCAGACCGTCTCGGTCACGGTCCAGCAGCCCAAGTACGTCGTCAACGTCAACACGCTCGAACAGCTCGCCGCCAAGACGCTCGATCTCAATGCGATCGGCGTCGCGGAACTGACCACCGACCGGCCGATCGTGTTCGAGCCCTATGACGACAATCGCACGCTCGGCGGCTTCATCCTGATCGACAAGCTGACCAACGCCACGGTGGCGGCGGGAATGCTGCATTTCAGCCTGCGCCGCGCGCAGAACGTCCACTGGCAGGCGGTCGATGTCGGGCGCGAGGCGCATGCCGCGCTGAAGGAGCAGAAGCCGGCGGTGCTCTGGTTCACGGGCCTGTCCGGCTCGGGCAAGTCGACGATCGCCAATCTGGTCGAGAAGAAGCTGCACGCGTTGGGGCGGCACACTTTCCTGCTCGACGGCGACAACGTCCGCCACGGGCTGAACAAGGACCTGGGCTTTACCGAGGCCGACCGGATCGAGAACATCCGCCGCGTCGGCGAGGTGGCGAAGCTGATGACCGATGCCGGGCTGATCGTGCTGACCGCCTTCATCAGCCCGTTCCGCGCCGAGCGCGAGATGGTGCGCGCGATGCTGCCGCAGGGCGAGTTCGTCGAGGTGTTCGTCGACACGCCGTTCGAGGAGGCCGAGCGCCGCGACGTGAAGGGTCTCTACAAGAAGGCGCGCGCCGGGCTGCTCAAGAATTTCACCGGCATCGACAGCCCCTATGAACGCCCCGAACGGCCCGAGGTGCGGATCGACACCACCGCCGTCTCGCCCGAACAGGCGGCGGAGCGGATCGTCGACCTGTTGCTCGGCGAGCGGCGATGACCGACGCGGAGCTGGCCGCACAGCTCGCCGACACCGCCGGACGGCTGCTGCGCACGGTGCGCGACAGCATGATGCTGGGCCGCGCGACACTGGGCGGCGCGGGCGATGCGGTCGCCAACCAGTTCCTGGTCCGGGCGCTGCGCGAACAACGCCCGGCCGATGCCGTGTTGTCGGAGGAGGAATGCGACGATCAGGCGCGGCTCTCGCATGAGCGGGTGTGGATCGTCGATCCGGTCGACGGCACCCGCGAATATGGCGAGTGCCGCGCCGACTGGGCGGTGCATGTCGGCCTGGCGATCGGCGGCGTGCCTGTGACGGGCGCGGTCGCCTTGCCCGATGCGCGCGGCGGCATCGTGCTGCGCAGCGACACGCCCGTGCCGCTGCCCCCTGCTCCGGCGACGTTGCGCATGGTCGTCAGCCGTACCCGACCCGCGCCGGAGGCGGTGGCGGTGGCGACGGCGATCGGGGCGGAACTCGTGCCGATGGGCAGCGCTGGCGCCAAGGCGATGAGCATCATCCTGGGCGACGCCGACATCTATCTGCATTCCGGTGGGCAGTATGAGTGGGACAGCTGCGCCCCCGCCGCCGTCGCGCTGGCGCACGGGTTGCACGCCAGTCGTATCGACGGATCGCCGCTCGTCTATAATCAGGCCGATACCTACATGCCCGACCTGCTGATCTGCCGGCACGACCATGTCGCGCTGGTACGCGACGCGCTCGCCGCTCAGGCGAAGTCGCCCAGCTCCTCCGCCTGATCGTCGGGCAGTTCGGCCGGTGGGTGATCGCGATCATCGTCGACGGGCGGATCGGTCGGGTCGATGAGGGTCATGGGCGTCGCTCCTGTCTGCTGCGCCCCGCACCAGCGCATCGCGCGCCGCGTCGATCCCTCGTCTCCCGTCATGCCGGACCCGTTCCGGCATCCACCGTACCGCCGGCCTACATATCATGGCTCGCACGGAACGGTGCTTCCCGGAACCGGGCGAAACCGCTGCAAGGGGCCGGAGCGTGGCGCGAACATTCGCCACCCCGGACGGGTTCCGGTGTCCATGATGCCGCGCAGGCCATCCCCTTGTTCTCATCCACACCACCGGAAACCGGCGTCATCCCGGCGAACGCCGGGGCGGCGACCCCGGATGCCGTTCGCGGCGATCTGGTGAAAGGGAGTTGCCTTCGCCGCCGCGCACGGTAGCGCAAGCGCCATGGGTATGAGCAGCACGCTGTCGGATCGCCAGGCGTTATGGGCCTTCGTCCTCGGCTGCGTGGCGGTGACGGCGGGGGTCGTCGCCCACCTGCCGATGTTCGCGATGGCGCGCACGATGCACTATCGCCTCGCCGGAATGCCGATGGATGCCGGGATGATCGCCGGCATGGGGCTGATCGTGGCCGGGACGCTGGTCGCCGCCTACGGGCTGTTGCCGCGCGACCTGCGCGCGCAGCGGCTGGCCGCCGCCGATCTCGTCGTCGCCGCGCCGGAGGATGCGCCGCTCGGCGTCGGGCATTGGGGGCTGATGGCTGTGCTGGTGATCGCGCTGGTCATCGATGTGATGAAGCCGGCGTCGCTCGGCTTCACCGTACCCGGCATGATCGCCGAATATGGCGTGCCGAAGAAGACCGTCTCGCTGGTGCCGTTCTTCGCGCTGGCCGGCACGGTCACGGGATCGGTGCTGTGGGGCTGGATCGCCGACATCTATGGCCGCAAGGCGTCGATCCTGCTGTCGGCGGTGATGTTCGTCGGCACCTCGATCTGCGGCGCGATGCCCAGTCTGGCCTGGAATATCGCGATGTGCTTCATGATGGGCGCGGCGGCGGGCGGGATGCTGCCGGTCACCTACGCGCTGCTCGCCGAGATGATGCCCAACCGCCATCGCGGGTGGAGCCTGGTGCTGGTCGGCGGGCTGGGCGCGGTCGGCGGCTATTTCGCGGCCAGCGGCGTCTCCGCCGTGCTTCAGCCGATCTTCGGGTGGCGGATCCTTTGGCTCGCCAATCTGCCGACCGGCCTGACGCTGGTGCTGCTGGGCGCCTTGATCCCCGAATCCGCCAAGTTCCTGCTGGCGCGCGGCCGCGTCGCGGAGGCGGAGGCGGTGATGCGCCGGTTCGGCGCCACCGCCCGCCGCATCGCGCCGACGCGCGTCGCCACGGGGAACGCGCACGCGCTGACCGGCGTCCGGTTGTACGGAAAGCTGGCCGCGCTCAGCGCCTGCGCGCTGTCCTGGGGCCTCATCAACTTCGGCCTGCTGCTCTGGCTGCCCGCCGATCTGGTCGCCCGCGGCTATTCGGTCGGCGTGTCGAGCCGGCTGCTCGCCGAAAGTGCGCTGATCGCCTTCCCGACCGTCTTCGTCGCAGCGTTGCTCTACAGCCGCTGGAGCACGAAATGGGCGCTGGTGACGATGATCGCGCTGACGCTGGCGGGGCTGCTGCTGGTTCTGCGGCTGGAAGTGGCGGGGGGCGGCAGCCCGGTGCTGCCGGTCGCGCTGCTGATCGTCGGCAGCAACGGGATCATCGCGATCGTGCTGCCCTATGCGGCGGAGAGCTTTCCGCTGCGCGTCCGCGCCCGCGCGACCGGCTGGGTCGCGGCCTGTACGAAGGCGGGCGGCCTGCTGGCGCAGGCGGTGACGATCGTCGGCGTGACCGTGTCGATGGGCCGCGCCGCGCTGCTGGTGATGGCGCCCACCGCGCTGTCGCTGCTGCTGGTGGCGCGGTTCGGGCGCGAGACGCGTGGCCGCGACCTGCGCGAACTGGACGTGGACGACGCCTGACGCCTGACGCCTGACGCCTGACGCCTGACGCCCGGCGCGGGCGTTGCTCCCCTCCACAAACCGTTGCGTCGCTGGAACGGGATCGCTTAGCCCTTGTTTTACCGGGCTTAGGGAGAAGCACATGAACGCCAGCGCGCGCCTGACGACCTTGACCCGGGTGGGGTTCGCCACGCGCGGCCTGCTCTATATGGTCATCGCCATGCTCATCCTTCGCACCGGCCGGGCGGAGGATCCGAGCGGCGCGATCGCGTATCTCGGCCGGGGCGGCGGCCAGGTGCTGCTGGGCGTGATCGCGGCCGGGCTCGTGGCCTATGGCATCTGGCGGCTGGCGGACGCCGTCCTCGACATCGAGCGGCACGGCACCGATCGCAAGGGCGTGATGGAGCGTCTCGGCGCGGGTGTCAGCGGCGCCATCCATCTCCTGCTGGCGTCGCAGGCCGTCCAGTTGATGCGCGGCGCGGCGCTGTCCGGCGACGGCACGCGCGAGGGCGCGCAGACGGCGATGCGGCTGCCGGGCGGATGGGCGCTGGTGCTGGCCGGCGCGGCGGTGCTGGCCGTGCTCGGCGCGGTTCAGCTCGCGAAGGCTCTCAAGGGCTCGTTCCTCCGCTACCTCGACCCATCGATCGCGCACCGGTCATGGGTGCAATGGAGCGGCCGGGCGGGCTATGCGGCGCGCGGGCTGGTGTTCCTCATCAGCGGCTACCTGCTCGCCCGCGCCGGGATCGAGGAGCAGGCGAGCCAGGCCGGCGGCATGGCGCGCGTGCTCGCGTGGCTGACCAGCCCGTTCGACGTGATCGTCGGCGCGGGCCTGCTGGCGTTCGGGCTCTTCAGCCTCGTCGAGGCGCGCTATCGCCGTTTGCATGACGTGCCCGTCGACGGCGCGATCCGGCGCGCGACCGGCTGGCTCTGACCCGCGCGCGCCGGGCGCGCGTCACGGTTCGGCGCGCAGCCGGTACCCGACCCCCAGTTCGTTCGCGATGACGCTGCCCACCGGGCCGGGCGATTCCAGCTTCTGGCGCAGGTTGCGGATCACGATGCGCAGATATTCGATCCGCGGCTCCTCGTCCCCGCCCCAGCAGGCGGTCAGCAGCCGCTGATGCGTCACCACGCGGCCGAGATGCCGCGCCAGCACACCCAGCACTTCCCGCTCCTTGCGGGTCAGGTGGATCTCCTCCGCGCCGCGCCGGATCATCGGCCGCGCCAGGTCGATGGTCAGGTCGCCGCGCCGGATGATCGCCGGTTCCTGGTCCGCCCGCCCGCGATGCCGCAAGGCGACGCGCAGCCGGGCCAGCAGTTCGTCGGTGTCGAACGGCTTGGTGACGAAGTCGTCCGCGCCCAGGTCCAGCGCGGCGACCTTCTCGTCCACCGCGTCGCGCGCCGACACGACGAGGATCGCGGCATCGCCCTGCTTGCGCAGCAGCGGAATGATGCTCAGCCCGTCGCGATCGGGAAGGCCCAGGTCCAGCAGGATCGCGTCGGGACGCTCGGCCCCCGCCTGCTGCAGCGCCGCCTTCGCATCCGGCGCCTCGACGACGGCATGATCCGCGCGCAGCAGCGTGTTGCGCAGCAGGCGGCGGATCGCGGCATCGTCATCCACGACGAGGATCTTGGCAGGCATGGCGTCATCCACCTTCGGTCGGAAGATCGCGAACGATCAGCGCGGCCGGAAAGACCAGTGCGAAGACGGCGCCCCGGCCGTCCGCGCGGTTGCCGGCCTCGACGGTCATCCCCATCGCCTCCGCGAACGCCTTGACGATGGCGAGGCCCAGCCCGGTGCCGCCGATCGAGCGGTCGGAGCCCTCCAGCCGGCGGAACGTCTCGAACACCTCGCCCTCGCGTCCGGGCGGCAGCCCGGGGCCGTGGTCGAGCACCGCCAGCCGCAATTCGCCGAAGCGATGCCGCCCTTCGATCACGATCGCGGTGCCCGGATCGCCATAGCGCCCGGCATTGTCGAGCAGGTTCAGCAGACAATGGTGGAGCAGTTGCGGGTCGGCGCGCACCAGTGGCAGGTCGGGCGGCACGTCCAGCCGCACCTCATGCCCCTCCAGCGCGCGGCGCGCGTCATGCGCCGCGCCGGCGACGGCATCGCTCAGGTCGGTCGCCTCGACGTGGAGCTTCAGCGCGCCGGCCTCGACGCGCGCCATGTCGAGGAGGTTGGCGACGAAACGATTCAGCCGCTGCGCCTCGCTTTCGATCGTCGCGATCACCTCGGGCGTGGCGCCATGCCGCAATTGCGCCGCCCCGGCCAGCACGGCGGTCAGCGGCGTGCGCAGGTCGTGGCTCACCGAGGACAGGAGCGCGGCGCGCAGCCGGTCGCGGGTACGCACGGCATCGACGTCGCGCATCTCGTCCTGCAGGCGCAGCCGCTCCAGCACCAGCGCCGACTGGTCGATCAGGCTGCCGAGCAGCGGCAGCTGGTCCGGGCGCACCGGGCTGCCGGTCCGGTCGCTGGCGACGCCCAGCACGCCGACCACCCGGCCGCCGGCCTTCATCGGCTGGAACAGCCATTCGGAAGCGGCCAGCGTGCCCGATCCCCTGCCCGCCGGGGTGCCGGAATCGAACGCCCAGCTCGCGGCGGCATGGTCCATCGTGTCCAGCCGATAGCCCGGATCGCTGGCCGCCAGCATCGCCAGATCGGCGCCATGTCCGCGCCCCAGCAGCACGACCTGCACGTCCAGCAGCCGTCGCACGTCGTCGCAGATCATCCGCGCGGCCATGTCGACATCGTTCACGCCGGCGATCTGGCGCAGGAAGCCGGCCAGCGTCGCGTTGGTGCGCGCGCTGGCGGCGGCCAGATCGGCCTGCGCGCGCACGCGGGCGGTCAGCTGGCTGGTCGCGACCGCGATCCCCAGCAGCACCAGCACCGAGACGACATTCTCCGGATTGCGGATCGTCAGCGTGCCGGTCGGCGGCAGGAAAAAGAAGTTGTAGGCAAGGCTGGAGGCGATACCGGCGTACAGGCCGGGCCGCAGGCCGTACAGGCTCGCCGCCGCCATGACCGGCAACAGGTACAGCAAGGCGACATTGCCCAGGTCCAGGATCTGGAACAGCGCGCTGGCGATCGCGGTGATCCCCGCCACCATCGCGGTCGTGATCGCATAATGCGCGGGCGTGCCGCGATGCGGCGCGGGCCGGCGGGGCGGCGCGCGCCCGCTGGCGTCGCTGGGCATCGGCAGCACATGGACCGTGACGTCGGGCGTGTCGCGCACCAGCGTGTCGACGACGGACCCGTGCCGCAGCTCGAACCAGCGCGATCGTCGCGACTTGCCCAGCACCAGCTGCGTCGCGCGCAGGTCGGTCAGCACGGACTGGAGGCCGTCGACCACGCTGGCGGCGGGCACGGTCGCGACGGCGCCGCCCAATTGCGTCGCCAGCGTCATCGTCGCGGCGATGCGGGCGTGCTGGGCGTCGGTGAATCCGGCGGCGCGCGGCGTCTCGACGAACACCGCCGTCCAGGGACCGCGCAGGCCGTCGGCAACCCGCTTGGCCGCGCGGACCAGCGTGTCGCACCCCGGCTGCTCGCTGATCGCCACCACGATACGGTCGCCGCCGGCCCAGGTGCCGCCCAGCCCCAGCGCCCGCACATCCTCCAGCATCCGCGCGTCCACCGCCTGCGCGGCGCGGCGCAGGGCCAGTTCGCGGAGCGCCGAAAGGTTGGACTTGGAGAAGAAATGCCCCAGCGCGCGGGTCGCCTCGGCGGGCAGATAGACCTTGCCCGCCTTCAGCCGTTCGATCAGTTCGTCGGGCGGAATGTCCACGACCTCGATCTCGGCCGCTTCCAGAATGGCGTCGGGCACCGTCTCGCGCACGCGGACGCGGGTGAAGCTGGCCACCACGTCGTTCAGGCTCTCGACGTGCTGGATGTTGACCGTCGAATAGACGTCGATCCCGGCCGCCAGCAATTCCTCGACATCCTGATGGCGTTTCGGATGCCGGCTGCCCGGCGCGTTGGTGTGGGCCAGTTCGTCGACCAGCACCAGCCGGGGCGCGCGGACCAGGATCGCGTCGAGATCCATCTCGTGCAGCGTGCGCCCCTCATAGCGCACGGCGCGGCGGTCGATGACCTCATGCCCCCGGATCAGCGCCTCCGTGTCGGCCCGCCCGTGCGTCTCGACCACGCCGATGACGACATCGACACCGTCGCGCCGCCGCGCCGCGCCTTCGGACAGCATCTCATAGGTCTTGCCGACGCCCGGCGCCGCGCCCAGGAAGATCTTCAGCCGCCCCCGCCCCTCCTGCGCGGCGGCGCGCAGCAGCGCGTCGGGATCGGGACGCGCCCCCTCCCCCATCAGCGCGGCAGCGCGTCCAGCGCGCGGTTCAGCGTCAGCACGTTGACGTGCGCCGCGCCGAGCAGCGATGTCTCGGTCGTCGCGTCCACCAGCGCGCGCACGCGATCGGGGGCGATGCCGCGCACGCGCGCGATCCGGGCCGCCTGCGCCAGCGCGGCGGCGGGTGACAGGTCGGGATCGAGCCCCGAGCCGCTGGCGGTGACCAGATCGGCCGGGATCGCGCCGGTCACGCCCTCGCCCCGCCGCCGCGCGACATCGGCCGTGACGCGATCGACCAGCGCGCGGCTGGTGGGGCCGAGGTTCGATCCGGACGAGGCGAGCCCGTCATAGCCCTTGCCGGCTGCCGAAGGACGCGTCTGGAAATAGCGGTCGGCCGTGAACGCCTGTCCGACGACCGTCGATCCGATCACCCGCCCGTCGGCGTCGCGCACCAGACTGCCGTTCGCCTGCGCGGGGAAGAGCGCCTGACCGGCGCCGGTCATTGCCAGCGGATAGGCGATGCCGAGGAGCGCCGCGAACAGGATCGTCATGACGATCGCCGGCCGTAGCGCGGAGGTGAAGTCCTTGCCCATGGATAGTGTCCTTTATGCGAGGCCGAGGCCGCCGACCACCAGGTCGATGAGCTTGATACCGACGAACGGCGCGACGAGGCCGCCGAGCCCGTAGATGGCGAGGTTGCGGGCCAGCAGCGGGCCCGCGGCCATGGGGCGATAGGCGACCCCCTTCAGCGCCAGGGGCACGAGCAGCGGAATGATGAGCGCGTTGAAGATGATCGCGCTCAGGATCGCCGATTGCGGCGTCGCCAGTCCCATGACGTTGAGGATGCCGAGCCCGGGATAGAGCGCGACGAACATCGCCGGGATGATCGCGAAATATTTCGCCACGTCGTTGGCGACGGAGAAGGTCGTCAGCGCGCCGCGCGTCATCAGCAATTGCTTGCCCAGCCCGACTACCTCGATCAGCTTGGTCGGGTCGCTGTCCAGGTCGACCATGTTGCCCGCCTCGCGCGCCGCCTGCGTGCCGGTGTTCATCGCCACGCCGACATCGGCCTGGGCCAGCGCGGGCGCGTCGTTGGTGCCGTCACCGCACATCGCGACCAGCTTGCCACCGATCTGTTCCTTGCGGATCAGCGCCAGCTTGTCCTCGGGCGTCGCCTGCGCCAGGAAGTCGTCGACCCCGGCCTCGGCGGCGATGGCGGCGGCGGTCAGCGGGTTGTCGCCGGTGATCATCACCGTGCGGATCCCCATCGTGCGCAACGCGCCGAAGCGTTCGCGGATGTTGGCCTTTACCACGTCCTTCAGGAAGATCGCGCCGAGCAGCCGGCCGTCCTTCGCCACCGCCAGCGGCGTGCCGCCCGCGCGCGCGATCTCGTCGGTGATGCGGCGCAGCTCGGTCGCGGCGGCGGTCGATCCCGCCCCCTCGTTGGCGCGCAGGATCGAATCGACCGCGCCCTTCTGGATCAGCGTCGCTCCGAAACGCAGCCCGGACACGCGGGTCTGCGCGGTGAACGGGATGACCTCGGCCCCGTCCGGCATCGCCCGGCGCAGGTCGAACCTGTCGCGGGCCAGCACGACGATCGAACGGCCCTCCGGCGTCTCGTCGGCAAGGCTCGCCAGCAGCGCCGCTTCCGCCAGCTCGGCGTCGCCGGCGCCCCCGACCGCGCGGAACTCGCTCGCCTGCCGGTCGCCGATCGTGATCGTGCCGGTCTTGTCGAGCAGCAGCACGTCGACGTCGCCCGCCGCCTCCACCGCGCGGCCCGACTTGGCCAGCACGTTGAAGCGGACCAGCCGGTCCATGCCCGCGATCCCGATCGCGGACAGCAGCGCGGCGATCGTCGTCGGGATCAGCGTGATCAGCAGCGCGGCGAGGATCACAATTGGGATGCCGCCGCCGGCATAGGCCGCGAACCCCGGAATGGTGCCGACCGCGATCAGGAAGATGATCGTCAGCCCGACCAGCAGGATGGTCAGCGCCACCTCGTTCGGCGTCTTCTGCCGCTCCGCGCCCTCCACCAGCGCGATCATCCGGTCGAGGAAGCCCTTGCCGGGCTCGACCGTCACCTTCACGCGGATCTCGTCGGAGATGACGCGGGTGCCGGCGGTGACGGCGGAACGGTCGCCGCCCGCCTCGCGGATCACCGGCGCGCTCTCGCCGGTGATCGCGGCCTCGTTGACGCTGGCGACGCCCGCGACGACATCGCCGTCCGACGGG
Organism: Sphingomonas endophytica; assembly: GCF_001476895.1. Lineage (GTDB taxonomy): Bacteria > Pseudomonadota > Alphaproteobacteria > Sphingomonadales > Sphingomonadaceae > Sphingomonas > Sphingomonas endophytica_A. The sequence goes on from NZ_LDTB01000010.1 coordinate 88,044, forward strand.
ATCAGGTCGCCGGTCTCGACCAGCACGAGGTCGCCGACGCGCAGCTGGCTGGCGGGCACCTCGTCGAACTGGCGGCCGTCGCCCTTCAGCCGCTTGGCGACCAGTTCGGCCTTGGTCGCGCGCAGGCTCGCCGCCTGCGCCTTGCCGCGCCCTTCGGCCAGCGCCTCGGCGAAGGTGCCGAACAGCACCGTCAGCCAGAGCCACAGCGCCAGCTGCGCCTTGAACGCGATGCCCAGATCGTCCTGCCCGACGACGAGCAGGACCGTCACCAGCATCGCCACGACGGCGGTGACGAACATGACGGGGTTGCGGATCAGCTCCCCGGGATGGAGCTTCAGGAACGACTCCCTGATCGCGGGCACGACGAGGTCGGCCGTGAACAGGCTCTTGGATCGGGATTGTGCCATCATGGGCCCCCAGGTCAGAACAGCTGGCCGCGGATCATCGCGAGATGATCGGCGATCGGACCGAGCGCGAGGCTCGGCAGGAAGGTCAGGCCGCCGAGGATCAGGATGATCCCGACCAGCAGGCCGACCCAGAGCGCGCCGGTCGTCGGGAACGACCCCGCGCTTTCGGGCGTGTACGTCTTGGCCGCCAGGCTTCCGGCGATCGCCAGCATCGGCACGATGACGAAGAAACGGCCGAACCACATCGCCACACCGAGCAGCCCGTTATAATAAGGCGTATTCGCTGAGAGCCCCGCAAAAGCGGACCCGTTGTTCCCGACCGCGCTAGTGAAGGCATACAGGATTTCGGAGAATCCGTGCGGTCCCTTGTTCAGCGGCCCCGCCAGTCCCGGCGGCACGACCGACGACAGCGCGCTGAAACCCAGGATGACCAGCGGCAGCACCGCGATCGCCAGCACCGCCAGCTTCACCTCGCGCGCCTCGATCTTTTTGCCCACATATTCGGGGGTTCGCCCGACCATCAGCCCGGCGACGAACACCGCCAGGATCGCGAACAGCAGGAAGCCGTAGATGCCGGCGCCCACGCCGCCGATCACCACCTCGCCCAATTGCATGTTGAACAGCGGGATCATGCCGCCCAGCGGCGTGAAGCTGTCGAGCATCCCGTTGACCGCCCCGCACGACGCGGCGGTGGTCACGACCGAGAACAGCGCGCTGGCGGCGACGCCGAAGCGCACCTCCTTGCCCTCCATGTTGCCGCCCGCGACGCCGATCTGGTGCAGGATCGGATTGCCTGCCGCTTCCTGCGCATAGGTGACCGCGACGCCGGCCAGGAACAGGATCACCATCGCCGACAGGATCGCCCAGCCCTGCCGCGTGTTGCCGACCGCCTTGCCGAACGTCCACGTCAGGCCGAAGCCGATCAGGAAAATCGACAGCATTTGAACGAGGTTGGTCAGCGCGGTCGGATTCTCGAACGGGTGCGCGCTGTTGGCGTTGAAGAAGCCTCCACCGTTGGTGCCCAGCATCTTGATCGCCTCCTGGCTGGCGACCGGCCCCAGCAGGATCGACTGGCGCGCGCCTTCCAGCGTCGAGACGTCGACCACGCCGGCCATCGTCTGCGGAACGCCGCTCGCGATCAGGAACAGCGTGTAGGCGATGCAGATCGGCAGCAGCAGATACAGCGTGATCCGCGTCATATCGGCCCAGAAATTGCCGATCGTCGCCGCGCTGCGCCGCGCGAAGCCCCGGAACAGCGCGAAGGCGAGCGCGATGCCCGTCGCCGCCGACAGGAAGTTGTGGATCGTCAGCCCCAGCATCTGGCTGAGGTTCGACATGGTGCTCTCGCCGCCATAGCTCTGCCAGTTGGTGTTGCTCGTGAAGCTGACCGCGGTGTTGAAGGCGAGGTCGGGGGACAGCCTCGCCAGCCCCTGCGGATTGCCCGGCAGCACACCCTGCAGGCGCAGGATCGCATAGGTCAGCATCAGCAGCGCGACGTTGAACGACAGCATGTGCACCGCGTAGCGGCGCCAGCCCTGCTCGGCCGCCGGATCGATACCGGACAATCTGTAGAAGCCGCGCTCGACGGGGCCGAACACGACGTGCAGCGGCGTCCTCCGCCCCTCGTATAGCGCGTGCAGCCACAGCCCGACCGGCCTGGTCAGCGCCAGGAGGATGCCGACGAACAGGAGGATCAGGAACCAGCCCTGAAATGTCATCGCTTGCGCTCCCTTCAGAAGCGTTCGGGGCGGATCAGCGCCGCCACCAGATAGATGAGAAGCCCCAGCGCGGTCAGCGCGGCGAGCCACAGGTCGAACGTCATCGCCGATCCTCCCTCACGCGCGGTCGCACAGACGGGCATAGGCCAGCGTCAGCGCGAAAAGGCCGAGGACGATCGCGATCCAGAGCAGGTCTGCCACCCTTCCCTCCTCAGAATGCCGCGGTGAGCGCGACGAGGACGGTGCTGCCGGCGATGGTGCCGGTGCCGTCCTGGCCCTTGCTGAAGCTGGGACGGAGATACGCCGCGTCGCGGTCCGAAATGTCGGTATCGACGTAGCTGATGCCCAAAGTCAGGTTCCGCCACGTCGTATCGGCGCCGAGCGACCAGTCCCAATAGCGTCCGGTCGGCGACAGCGCAGTGGCGTTCGGCCCCAGCCCGTTCTGGCCCCGGCTATGCCCGACATGCGCCCTCGCCGTGATCGGCGTGCCGGTGATGGCGAGCGCACCGTCACCCCAGATATAGAGGTTGTCCCCCTTCGCGCCCGGCGCCGTATAGACGCCGGCGACGGCATCGGCTCCGGTGCGATACCAGCGCCCGAGCGCCTGCTGACGCGGCGCATAGGCGACACCGGCGGTCAGCGTCGCGGGCCCGGCCGTCCCGCTGAGCTTCGCATAGGGTTCGGCGAAGTCGGTACGATCGGCGCCGCCCGGATACATATACCAGGTCAGCCCGACATCGAGCGTTCCGCCCGCGACCGGCATCCTGTAACCGCCGATCAGGTCGAGTTCCATGTTCGCGCCGCCGAACGTGCCCCAGCCGGCCAGGTTCGATCCCCATAGTCCCGCGTACAGACCGCTGTCGTGGGCGATCGTCACGCCGCCCTGCACCGCCATGTGCCGGTCGGACTGGGACACGCCGCGAAAGCGATAGTCGGAGGCAATGGTCGCGGAACCACTCACCGTGACCACGGGCGGCGCTGTCGGCTCGTCGGCGGGTCGCGCCTCGTCCACCACCGTCGACTGCGCCTGCGCAGCCATCGGAAACGTCAGCAGCGCCACGATGGCGACCGCTCTTGCACACCTCATCTTCGCATCCCTCGCGCGGCGCGGTGCCGCGTGGCAGCGCCTTCAGGGATGCGCGATTAGGCGCGCCGGACGTAGCAATTCGAGATCGAAACCGGGAAAGTGCATAGTGCTGGCGTATAGATTCCATCGTCCCGCCGCGCTCGTCGGCGCGCAGCGAACCGCGTTCCTCAGCTGGCCGGGGCGAGCCGCCCGGCCAGCAAGTGCGTGAAGCGCGTGATCGGGCAAAGGCGCGCGCAGCCCGGCACCGTCATCGCGGTCGTCGTGACCTTGCCGCCCAGCCGCCCCAGCTCGGCGGGCGTCTGGGTCCGGTAGGACAGCCGCACGAACCGCGCGCCGCGCGCGTCGCGCAGCACCTCCATCACCAGCGCCCCTGCCGGCGCGGTGTCGTTCTTCGCATAGCCCGGCGACACCAGGTCGACACCCAGCGCCGCCGACAGCGCCGTGACGTTGGTGTCGTGCCCCACCAGCAGGTCGAGCGCCACGCGATCCGATGCGGTCAGCGCCGCGATGACGCGCCGCCCGAGCGGACCGGCCTGATGCGCCGCCATATAGGGCGAGCGCGTGAAGACGTCGAACAGCGCGGCATGCAACCGTCCCACCCGCTCCAGCACCTTCGGGGTCGCGCGGCCCCAGCCCGGGCGCGACATGCCCTCCGCCGCCTCCAGCAACAGCACCTGCGCGATCCCCGACGTGCGGCGGATCGGGCCGGTCAGCTCGATACCGAGCCCGTCGTCGCTGGCGCGCAACCCGGCGGGTTCTCCGGGGCTGCACGTCGGCCGTACGCACGCCAATATCCGGTCGAGCAACCGCAACTCCGGTGCATGGCGCGTCACCAGCCGGTCCATGCCGCCGGTGAAGCGCGCGATCGAGGCGATCGCGTCGGCGGCGCGGAAGTCGGTGGTATGCGCGCGCAACGCCTCGAACAGCGGATCGACCTCGCCCGCCGCGCGATGCCCGACCGCGATGCCGCAACCGGGCGCGAAGCCGGCGACGAAGCCTTCGCCGCTGTCGATCGTCCGCTGGCTGACGTTGGTCCATATTCGCACGCTGCCGCTCAGCGGACAGCCCTGTGCCGGCATCACGCCGAGCGCCGCCAGCCACGCGCGGTCGGCGCGTCCGCGAATCGCCATCGCGCGCGCGCCGTGCGGCGTGATCTGCTCCGCCGCGACCGGCCAGCGCGGCCACGGCGCGGCGGTCAGCGTACCGGCGGGCACCTCCCCGTCGATCGGCGCACGCACGCCGTGGCGCATCACCATCACCACCCGTTCGACGGTCGGCCCGGCGTTCGCGACGCCGGGCGTGAACACCAGCGCCAGTGCGAGCAGGAAGCGCGGCAGCGTCATTCGTCTCTCCAATTTTTGTCGTTCTGGGGCGCGCCGCACAGCGGTCCGGGCTTCGCGATCCGGGCCGGATCGCTCCGCGACGCTCCCCGCGATGACGTCGGGCCTTACCGCGTCATGGTCAGGCTGAGCTGGAACACGCGGCCGGTCTTCATGAAGCCGCCGTTGCGATCGGGCGCGATATAGCGGTCCGACGACCCCACGGTAGTCCAGTACGCCGCCTGATTCAGCAGGTTGCGCGCCGATGCCCCGACCTCCAGATGGTCGGTGATCGCGACCGCCACGCCGAAGTTCAGCTCCTTCAGCGGCTGGACATAGATGTCGGGCTGGCTGTCCTGCACCGTCGCCAGCACACTGCCGGTGTAATTGTACCACAGGTTCGCGCGCATAGGCCCGGCGGCATAGAACAGCTCGGCGTTGTAGATCAGGTTCGGGGCCTGCGGCAGCCGCGAGGTGCGGATGTCGTTGGCCGCGATCTGATACGTCGCCTCGGTCTTCTGCCAGGTGATGTTGCCGCCCACGCCGACCCCGCTGAGCAGCGGCGACGCCACCATGTCGCCCAGCGTGAAGCGCCCCGATGCCTCGATGCCGGTCGCCTTGCCGCCGCGCCCGTTGGCGGGGCGGATGCGGACGATGCCATCGACCGTCTCGCCGATGGAACGCGTGCCGGTCGGCACCAGGATGTTCGACAGGTCCTTGTGATAGACCGCGACCTGCGCATAGCGCCCGGTGCCGCCGTAATATTCGACGCCCAGGTCATAACTCCACGCCTCGACCGGCTTCAGGTCGGGATTGGGCTCGGTGATCGACAGGATCGCGTTGCTGGCGGCGTCGCGCGAGATCACGGTCGGTCCCGCCAGCTGGTTGAACGCGGGACGCGCGTAGCTGGAGCGTACCGCGCCGCGCACCACCAACCGGGAATTCGGCCGCCACGCCGCCAGCAGGCTGGGATCGACATGGTCGTAACGGCGCCCGGCGTTGACGAACCGCGCATTGGTGCCGTCGACCTGCCAGAAGCGCGCGTCGTAGCTGTTGTCCTCGTAACGTATACCCGGCACCAGCTCGATCGTCCCCATGGCCAGCGTCGCGGTCGCATAGGCCGCCTTGCGCTGCTCGCTGCCCTCCAGCAGCCCCTGGTTGATCGTCGCCTGCGACACCGTAACCGACGGCACCAGCAACCGCGCCTGACTGTCGAGCTGCGCGCGTGACAGCACCTTGATCGGGCGGACCGGATAGTAATCGAGGAAGTCCTTCAGGACGTAGCCCAGATATTCGTTGATCGACGGCCCTGTCATCGTGCCCGCCTGAAGCGCGGTGCGGAAGCGGTAGCGTGTGGCGTCGGGCGTCAGCGTGCGTCCGGTGCGATCCGAATCCTCGTACAGGCCGCCGATCTCGACGCGGCGCAGCCACCCGTCGCCGTCATGCCCGATGCTGGCGCGCAGCGTCTTCTTCTTTTCCGACAGATAGTCGTAGCCCTGCTGGACATAGAGCTGCGTCGGGCGATCGAGGGACGCGACATAATTCTGCGCACCCTGCGAAATCACCGGGCGCGGCGACACCGGATTCGACAGATCGACGCTCCACGCCTCGGTCGCCAGGCCGGTCTGCGCGGCATTGCCATAGGAAATGCCGCGGAACGCCGCCTCGATCCGGCTCGGCTGGTCGAACCGGCCGTCCGCATACGCGCCCTCCAGCGCGGCGGTGAAGCCGTTCCAATGCGCCTTGCCGCCGACCTGCGCCGAGAACAATTCCTGCTCGACGTCCTCGGTACGGAAATAGCTGGCCGGATTGACACCGATCGGCGTGTAGACGCCGGCGGCGTTATAGGCCGTGGTGCGCCCGCCATTGTGCACCTGCGACGGATTGGGGTTGACCTGACCGTTGTTCAGCTCGTTGCGCAGACCGGTCTGATTCATCGTGTTGGTGTTCAGATAGGTCGCGTAGTTGACGCGGGCATACAGGTCGATCGGATCGGTGCGCATGTCCAGCGACCCGCTGGCGCCGTAGCGCTTGATCTTGTTGTTGTAGAAATTCCACTGCACGCCGTCCGCCGACAGCGCGTCACCGTTGGCGCGCGCGGTGCCGACGTTGACGCGCGTCGTCTTGTAATCGTTCTGCACGGCGGTCGATTCCGCGGCGTTCGCGCGCTCCTCGTAATACCCCGCGATATAGACGCCGAACTGGCGATCCGCACCGAACCGGCGCGCGGCGTCGATCCCCATCGCACCGCCCCACGCTTCCTGGCCGCGATCGAGCGCGAGGCCCGCCCCCTGTGCCAGCACGCGACCGCGCGTGAAGTTGGTGCTGAAATCGAACGCGGTCGGGGTACGCAGATCGATGATCCCGGCGATCGCATCGGCATCGCGCGACGCCCCCGGGGTCTTGTCGGCCACCAGCCCGCCGATCGCGAACGGCGAGAACAGGTTCAACGAGATCGCCCGGCCGCCGCCCGACGTCTGCGGCAACCGCACGCCATCCAGCGTGTAGGCGTTGAATCCGGTATCGAACCCGCGAATCGTGGCGAACTGCGTCTCACCGGTCGCGCTCTGGTTGCGACCCTGGTCGCGCGCGACCGATATGCCGGGCAGGCGACGCGCCAGGTCGGTGACGTTGGTCTGCGAATTGATCGCGACATCGCCCGTGGTCACGATATCGACCACGCCCGGCGCCTCGCGCTCCTGCGCCAGCGCGCTGCGGTCACGGCGCCCGTTGACGACGATATCCCCGGTCAGCACCTCGCTGGTCGTCTGCCCCGCGATATCGGCGGCGGTCGCATCGGCATCGGGCGCCTGCTCCTGCGCGACGGCAGGCGCGGCGAGCGCGAGCACCGAACCAGCCAGCAGCCGCTGGACGATGGACGAACGGAACCGACGCCGCCGGACGCCCGGCAGCGGATGATGCGAGTACATGGTCTTCCCCGGAACTATGATTATGAGCGGCCTGCGCCGCACCGGCCCGATAGAACCAATTTAAGGCGTTTTCATTACATGTAACTGATGCAGGTAAAATGTGTGGGGTGCTTCGCCGGGATCGAGGGGCGGGCCGCGAGCTTCCTGAATATCGCCCTCGGCGCGATGCAGATCGGCCATCACCGACGAGAATTGCGACGATCACGACAACCTCGTCGGGCAGCGACGCATCCCTCACAAGCTGCCGCGCCTCAGGTCGGCGGCAACCCAGGTCAGGGCATTTGTAACGGAACGTTTCCACCCACCCGGGATTTTTTTGGCTGATGGTCTGCGAGGGGCGGACCCAGTGAGGAAGCCGCCATGCTCTGGACAATCGCCGTCATTCTGCTCGTGCTCTGGCTGCTCGGCTTCTCGCTCCACGTGGCGGGCGGCCTGATCCACATCCTGCTGGTGATCGCGGTCATCGTCGGTCTCGTGCAATTGTTCACCGGGCGTCGGTCGGTCTGACGTCTCCGGGCAAATCGGGGGCGCGGGGCGAGGATAAAGACAATCACCCGGGGTCCGCCCGCCGATCGTGCGCCGTGGGGCTCGAGGTGCCCCCTCTCATCCGCGCGGACCGGTCGTTGATGTGCGTCAGAACGATTGTTCGCCACGATCCGGCCGGCAAAGGCGTTGATCCGGCGTGACTGGGAGAACGTCGATGTCGTTGAACCGAAGCGCTGCCGAGGCCCGGGCCCGAAGCCTTTATGCAGAAAAGGATCGGGAGAGAACGATCGCCGCGACGTTGCCGCCGGGCGACGAGCAGGATCTGCATGTCATGCGCGCCGAACGCCTCTGCGACGAGGCGTGGTCGATCGAGGAGCAATTCGACCTCGACCCGGAACCCAGCGGCCTGTGGCACTGACGCGGTCGCGGACTCACGGATCGGCATCAACGCAATCGCAAGTTTGTGCGCGCATGACAGCGACATGGCACGCACGCTGGCGGGGACGATCGGGCAGACCGCGAACGACTTTCACCTCCTGCGCACCGCCGCCGCGCTGGCGGTGATCGTGTCGCACGCCTTCCCGCTTGGTGCCGGGAATGCCGATGCCGAGCCCTTCTATCGCAGCGGATGGACGCCGGGCGGCTGCGCGGTCATCGTGTTCTTCGCCATGTCGGGCTTCCTGATCGCGGGGAGCTTCGAGCGGCGCCCCGACTTCGTGCACTTCGCGGCGTCGCGCGCGCGCCGCATCCTGCCTGCGCATCTGCTCGCGCTGCTGATCGTCACCGTCGGCTTCGGCACGACCGTCACCACGCTTGCTCCGGCCGAATATTGGAGCGATCCCGCCACGTGGGATTTCCTTGCGCGGAATGCGGTGCTCGATACCTCGGCAAAGACGCTGCCCGGCGTATTCGTCGCCAATCCGCATGTGGCGACGGTCAACGGCTCCTTGTGGTCCCTGCCGCAGGAGGTGCTGTGTTACACCTTCCTGTATGCGGCCGGTCGCGCCGGATGGCTGCGGCGCGATCGTTGCGCATGGTTCGTTCTCGCCGCGATGGCGGCGCTGGTGCTGCTGCGCGTCACCGGGACGGGCGGGCGGTTGCCGCATGTCGCGCCGAGCTTCCTCGCCGGGATCGCCTTCTACACGTATCGCGAGCGGGTGCCGGCGCGTTTGACGTTCTTCGCCGCCTTGCTGGGCGTTGCCTGGCTCGCGCGCGACCTGCCGCTGCATGGAGAGATCACGCGGGTGGTCATCGCTTACGGAGCGCTGACCGTGGCCACCGGATCCACGCGGCCGGGGCGATGGATCGCCGGCACGGGCGATTACAGCTACGGTCTGTATCTTTATGGATGGCCGGTCACGCAGACGATCGTCGCCACGCTGCCGGGGATCGGGGTCGGGCCCTTGATCGTGCTGGCGGTACCGATCACCGCCGTGTTCGCGATGGCGTCATGGCACGGCATCGAGCGGCCGGTGCTGCGTGGGAACGGGACGCGGCCGAACGATATCGCCGGCGCGACCGCATCCTGCGCTCAGCCGGTGGTCGCCGATGTCTCCAGCCGCGGAACGAGCAGGTGGACCAGCAGCAGCGCGACCAGATACGCGCTTCCTGCCCAGAGGAATACCGGCACATAGCTGCCGACCGTCTCCAGCACCTGTCCGACATAGCGCGCCATGATCATGCCGCCGACCGCGCCCGCCGCGCCGCCGATCCCCATGACCGAGGCGATCGAGGTGCGCGGGAACGTATCCGAGACCATCGTGTAGAGGTTCGACGACCAGCCCTGGTGTGCCGCGGCGGCCAGGCCGATGATCGCGACCGCGGCCGACAGGCTCGACACGCTGCTGGCGAACACGATCGGCGTCACCAGCACCGCCGAGGCGAGCAGCGCCAGCTTGCGACCGGCATTGACGCTGAAGCCGCGCTTGATGAGCGCCGAGGACAGCCAGCCACCGCCGATGCTGCCCACATCGGCGAGCAGATAGACCGCGATCAACGGCGGACCGAAGGTCTTCAGGTCCAGGCCGTGGCGCTTGGCGAAGAAGTCCGGCAGCCAGAAGAGGAAGAGGTACCACACGGGGTCGGTTAGGAACTTGGCGACGACGAACGCCCAGGTGGCACGTCGGCGGAACAACTGCGTCCAGGCGATCGGTGCGGCGCCCGCGTCATTGTCCTGATCGGCGGTGATATACGCCAGTTCCTGCGGGCTCACGCGCGGATGGCTGGCCGGCGCGCGATAGAAGGCGAGCCACGCGGCCAGCCACACGAAGCCGAGCAGGCCGGTAATCAGGAAGGCGGCTCGCCAGCCGTAATTCAGCGCGATCATCGGCACGACGATCGGCGTCGCGATCGCGCCGACGTTCGCTCCGGCATTCAGGATGCCCGCCGCCAGCGCGCGTTCCTTCTTCGGAAACCACTCGGCCACCGACTTGATCGCGGCGGGGAAGTTCGCCGCCTCTCCCAGACCCAGCGCGAACCGCGCCATCGCGAAGCCGCCCGGGCTACGCACCAGCGCGTGGACCATCGCCGCCAGGCTCCACACGGTGATCGCGGCGGCATAGCCGAGCTTCGACCCGACGCGGTCGATGATCGGGCCGCACGCCAGCAATCCGATCGCGTAAGCGGCCTGAAACCAGAAGACGATCATCCCGTAATCGACTTCCGACCAGCCCAGATCGGCCTGTAGCGTCGGCTTCAGGATGCCGATCACCTGCCGGTCGATATAGTTGATCGTCGTCGCGAAGAACAGCAATGCGCAGATCACCCAGCGGACGTTGCCGCCGGGTCGCGCGCGCGCCGCCGGATCGGTCGAAGCGGCGCTCACGTCAGAACTGGAAGTTGACGGCGAGCGCATAGGTGCGTCCGAAATAGGCGGTGTAGAGCGGATCCCGCCGCACGGTATCGACCGTCAGCCGATTGGTTTCGTTGGTGATGTTCGTGACCTCCGCGATCAGCTTGATGTTGTGGGTCAGCGCATAGGAGGCCGAGGCGTCGACGAAGATCGAACTGGCGTTCGACGTCGAGTCCGCATCGACCGATCCGCTCGGCACCGCGGTCAGGAACGACCCGCGATAATTGACGGTCGAGCGGATGCTGAACTTGTCGTCCTCGTAGTAGAGCGTCCCGCTGGCGGTTTCGGGCGACAGGCCGACCAGGGGCGCGGTGCGCGAGAGAGTGGGCGAGATGATGTAGTTGATGTCGGAACGCACGCGCGTGAAATTGGCGAGCGCACCGAAATTGCTGAGCGCGCCCGGCAGGAAGCGGAACGGCAGCTGCAGGTTGACCTCGAACCCGCGCAACGGGCCACCCGGGGTATTGTTGCTGCGCTGGACCGTGAACAGATCGTTCGGGCTCAATTGCGTGCCGGTCAGCAGGCTGAGCGGCAGGCCGATGTCCTGGAATGCGACCTGCCGGCTGGTCGTCTGAATGTACGTCTCGATATTCTTGTAGAAGTACGCGACCGAGATCAGCGAGCCCGGCGCGAAATACCATTCCAGTGCGGCGTCGAAGGTGTTGGCGCGGATCGGATCGAGGAACGGATTGCTGAACGACGCGGTCTGGATCACCAGGTTGGCGGATCCGGCCGGGATCAACTGGCCGTAGGACGGGCGCGACATCACCCGTGCGGCGGAGGCGCGGGCGATCAGGTCGGGCGTGATGTCGAGCGCAAGGTTCATCGACGGCAGCCAGTCCTCATAGGAACGTCCGACCTCCGAGATGACGAAGCGCGACGAATAGGTCGATCCCGCCGGCGCCGCGGTCGTGATCGGGCCATAGGTATCGAGACGTGTATGGACGTAGCGGACACCGGCATCGCCGCGCAGCGCGAACGGCAGCGTGTTCTCGGTGTTGAACTTCACCATCAGATAGCCGGACGAATATTTCTCGCTGACCCCGCCATAGGTGCCGCGCGCGCATTCGATGCTGCAATAGGCATAGGAATCGAGCCCGACCGCCGAGCGGAACCGGCCGGGATCGATCGTCACGAAATCCTGCAACTGGCCGCCCAGATTGCTGCCGACGCCCTTGGTGACGGTCGTGAAGCTGGCCAGCGACACGCCGGTCGGCAGTGCCAGCGGGGTGGTGGTGCCCAATTGCCGCTCGCGCGCGACATATTCGTTGGTGCGATACTGGCCGCCCGCCTGCAATGTGAAGCCGGGGGCGGCTTCCCATTCGCCATTCAACTCGGCGGTCTTGCTGGTAATGGTGTTGCGGCGGATGAAGTTCGACAATTGCCCGCGCTGGTCGGCGGTGGCCAGCGGCGGACCGTATTGGAACAGCGCGGGATTGGTGGTGTCGATCCCGTAGCCGATCTTCGGGATATCGGGATTGTCGCGGAAATCGATCGACCAGTTGCGCGTGTCGTTCGAGTCGATCGCGACCTGCAATCGGTTTACATCGAGTGTCGAGCGGTTGATGCCCACGAGCCCGTACAGCCGCACCGTGTCCGAGAAGCGATGATCGATGTTGAGGTTGGCCTGCTTGAATTCGGACGTGAACCGCTCGTCCTGCATTTCGGAACGCAGGTCGACGCCGTCGAACAGCCCGTGGATGAGCGATCCGTTGTCGTCGACCTCGATCTCGCGCACCGACGTCAGCGGCTGCCCGTTGTTCGAGATCGCGCGCCCGAACGAGCGCGCGTCGAACATCGTATCGAGCCGATTGACCTTGAAACGCGAATATAGCCCGTCGAGCGAAATGTCGGTCCGGTCGTCCGGCTTCCACTGCAAGGTCAGCGACCCGGCCAGCCGCTGCTGGTCCTGGCTGCTCTTCACCGGACGCGGCAGGCGCGGGAGATAGACGCCGCCGCCCGGACGGCCGTTCACCCCGGTGCGGCTCATGATATAGTCATAAGCCGACGCGGTGCCGGTACGCGGGTTGTTGGTGCTGCAATTGTTGGCGTCGGCGCCGATCGGGGTGCCGTTGGGCTGGCGATAGCCGGGCACCGGACTGTTCACCGCCACACCGCGATACGTGTAGCCGACGGGCGTGCAAAACGGGAAGATGACGCCCGCGTTCGCGGTTCCGGACGGCTGTGCCAGACCATATACCGTCGTCGGGATTACATCGACCGCCGAATAGGCATATTCGTCGATATGGCGACGCGAATAGGCAATGCTGCCCAGGATGCCGAACGTGTCGCCGAACTTCTTCGACACCAGCGCCGACAGGCGCGGATCGACCTGTTTGCGGATGTCGTTGTAGATGCCGCGCGCGGTGCCGGAGAAGACGAAATCCTTGTCGCTCTTCTGGTCGAACGGGCGCGGCGCGCGCAGGTCGACGGTCGCGCCCAGCGAGCCTTCCTCGACATCGGCCGATAGCGTCTTGCGCACCGACAGCGCCGAGAAGATCTCGGTCGGGAACGTCACGAAATCGAACGATCGACCGGTCGCGACGCCGCCGCGAATGTCGGTGCCGCTGACCTGCGACACGCCCTCCATGCCGTTGATGCGCACGCGCGTGAACTGCGCGCCCAGCCCGCGGACCGAAATGTTGCGCCCCTCGCCGCCGTCACCGCGCGACAGCGCCACGCCGGGGATCCGCTGCATCGATTCGGCGAGGTTCGAATCCGGGAACTTGCCGATATCTTCCGCGACGATGCTGTCGACCGCCGCCGTTTCATTGCGCTTCTGGTTCAGCGCACTGGTCAGCGCGGCGCGAAAGCCGGTGACGACGATATCGTCCGCTGCGTCAGGGTCGGCGACGGTGGCGGCGGCCGATGGCGCCTGCGCGGGGGTGTCGGGCGCGCGCGTCTGCGCCTCCAGGGGCAGCGCCGCGGCGAGGCTCGCCAAGCTGATCGAGACGTAGAGTTGATGCGTGCAGCGGCGCTTGTCGGTCAACATTCCTCTCCCTGACGACCGCCGCGCCGTGTGATCCCCTCGCCTGTTGACGATCGGGAGATGCGCGTTTCGGCCTTGTGGTCAGGTAGCATTGTCAGTCCATCGTGGCAACGGCGGCACGCGCCGGCAAACGGTCCCTCGCAAAATGGCGTGTCATCGAGTCGCAATCTCACCCTCCGCCGTCCGCCACTTCTTTCCATTTACCAGACGCGCTTTTCGTGATGATCGCCGTGGCGCTGGCCGAACCGCGACCCGCCAAGAAATGTCTGACATCTCTATTGCAACTGGTCCGGCCGCGACTTAGGCTCCGACCCCGGAGAGGTGCAGAAGCACTGACATAAAAACGACAGTAATCGGGGCGAGGCGCTTGATGGCGAAGCGAAATCTGGCGGTATGGGCATTGGCGGCGGCCGTGCCGGTCGCGATCGGCGCGTCACCCGCGCCGCAGGTCAGCGCGCGACAGATTCCCTGGCGTGACGTGACGCCGCGCGACGGGCTCGCCGGGTGGCACAAGGTCGGCGGGAACGCGACCTATGAGGTGGTCGATGGCGAACTGGTCGGGCGCGCGGAACCGGGCAAGGCGAACAGCTGGCTGGTGTCGGATGCGCAGGTCGGCGACTTCATCATCGAATTCGACGCGAAGACCGATCCCGTGCTCAATTCCGGCGTGATGATCCGCGGTCAGAGCCGGCCCGATTATCGCAACGGCGTCGTCTTCGGCTATCAGGCGGAGATCGATCCGAGCAAGCGGGCGTGGAGCGGCGGCCTGTACGACGAGCAGCGGCGGCAGTGGCTCTACACGCTCGGCCGCAACGAGGCCGCGCGGCGCGCCTTCCGCTCGGGCGACTGGAATCACTATCGCGTCGAGGCGATCGGCAACCGGCTTCGCACCTGGATCAACGGCGTACCGGCGGCCGATATCGTCGACGACATGGACGCGCGCGGCTTCATCGCCTTTCAGGTCCATGCGATCCCCGACGCCGACGCCGCGCGTCACCCCGAGGCGCGGTTCCGCAGCGTACGTATCATCACCGACCGCCCGGCGCGCTTCGCCATGCCCGCGACCGGCATCGCGCAGCAGGGTTGGCTATCGAACCGGCTGTCGGATGCCGAACGGCGGGCGGGCTGGAAGCTGCTGTGGGACGGCCGCACCAACGCCGGCTGGACCAGCGCGAAGGGAACGCGCTTCCCCGCGAAGGGCTGGACGATGGCCGATGGCCTGCTGACGGTCGAAGGATCCGATGGCGCAGAATCCGCCAACGGCGGCGATATCGTCACGACCCGCGATTACCGGGACTTCGAACTGTCGGTCGATTTCCGGCTGACCGAGGGCGCGAACAGCGGGATCAAATATTTCGTCGATCCGGCGCTGTCGAAGGGTGCTGGTTCCGCGATCGGGCTGGAGTATCAGCTTCTCGACGACGCGCGCCATCCCGATGCGAAGCGCGGGCGCGACGGCAACCGGACGCTCGGTTCGCTGTACGACCTGATCGCGGCGCGCAACCTGTCCGATCCCGAAAGCCCGGGCAAGCGCATCAACCCGCCCGGCGAATGGAACCGCGCGGTGATCGTCTCGCGCGGCCGCCATGTCCAACACTGGCTCAACGGCTTCAAGGTGGTCGAGTACGAACGCGGGTCGCCGGCGTTCCGGGCGCTGGTCGCGCAGAGCAAATATGCGCGATTCCCCAACTTCGGGGAGCGGGAGCGTGGGCCGATCCTGCTTCAGGATCATGGCAACCACGTCGATTTCCGCTCGATCAAGATCCGTGAATTCTAAGGGGGAGGCATCGATGATCGACCGTCGCACGATGATGACCGGCGCGGGCGCGGCGCTGGGCGTCGCGATCAGCGCGCGCAGCTATGCGCAGATCAAGGGCGCCAACGACCGGCTGCGCGTCGCGGTGGTCGGGGTGAATGGTCGCGGACAGGCGCATCTGAGTGCGTTCGCCAAACAGCCGAACGTCGCGATCACGCACATGGTCGATGTCGATTCGGACGTGCTCGCCAAGCGCGCGGGCGAGTTCGCGGCGCGGGGCCATCCGGCGGTGAAGATCGAGCGCGACTACCGCCGCCTGCTCGACGGCAAGGCGGTCGATATCGTGACGGTCGCGACGCCCGATCACTGGCATGCCAAGCTGGCGATCGACGCGATGGACGCCGGGCGGCATTGCTATCTCGAAAAGCCGATCGGCATCGCACCGGCCGAGGGCGAGGCGCTGATCGCCGCGCAGCGGCGCACCCGACGGCAGTTGCAGGTCGGCAATCAACAACGATCGAGCCCCGAGACGCAACAGCTCGCGGCGCTGATCCGCGCCGGCGAACTCGGCGACGTGTACGAGGCGCAGGCCTGGTATGCCAACAACCGCAAGTCGATCGGCAATGGTACCGAGATCGCGCCCCCGCCCAACCTCGACTGGGATTTGTGGCAGGGCCCGCGCCCACGCGGCCCGTATCGCTCCAACCTGGTCCACTATAACTGGCACTGGTTCTGGAAGTACGGCACCGGGGAGATCTGCAACAACGCGATGCACGAACTCGATGTCGCGCGCTGGCTGATGGGGCTGACCTATCCCAGGACGGTGTCCGCACGCGGCGCGCGCCATTTCTACAAGGGCGACGATTGGGAGATGTACGATTCGCTCGCGCTCGACCTGATCTATGACGATGATCGCGCGATCCGCTGGAACGGGCAGAGCTGCAACGGGCAGCTGACCTACGGGCGCGGACGCGGGGTGTTGTTGCTCGGCACGAAGGGATCGGCGGTGGTCGACCGCAACGGGTTCGAGCTGTACGATCTCGCGGGCAAGCCGGTCCGGCAGGTCAAGGCGGCGGCGACATCGGAGACGACCGGCACCGTCGGTGAGGGCGTGCTGGACGTCTATCACGCGCGCAACTTCGTCGACGTGATCCGTGGACAGGCGTCGGCGCTGGCCTCCCCGATCGCGGAGGGGCATATCAGCACGACGCTCTGCCATCTGGGCAACATGGCCTATCGCACCGGCAGCGTGCTGACCGTCGATCCGGCGACCGGCAAGCCCGCCAGCGCGGAGGCGATGAAGCTCTGGTCGGTCGCCTATCAGCCCGGCTGGGAGGTTCGCGCCTGACCCGATCGGCTGCCCTGATGCGCGATGCGGCGCCGGTGCGGGAAGCGAGCGGGATCGAACGCTTCCTGGCGATGGGCACACGGGTCGAACTGCACCGCTTCGGCCCCGGCGATGCCGACGCGCTGGCGCGGGCGCGGCGCGCGATCGAGGCGGTCGACGATGCACTGACGATCCACCGTCCCTCACCCGCGACGGCGCTGAACGAGGTGCTGCGAAATGGCGGGACGGCGCGGATCAACGATCCCCTTCTGCTCGACGCACTGTTGCGGATCGCGGCGGGACGCGCGATGACCGACGGGCTGTTCGATCCCGCCGCGCAGGTCGGCCGGGCCGATGCCGGCTGGCAGGCGCTGCACATCGACGCACGCGCCGCGACGGTGGCGAGCGACCGGCCGGTCGCGCTCGACTTCGGCGGGTTCGGCAAGGGCTATGCGCTGGACCGTGCGGCGGCGGCGTTGCGAGACGCCGGCGTGACCTGTGCGCTGCTGTCGGCGGGCGAAAGCTCGATATCGGTCGTGGGCGAACATCCGCTGGGCGGCGCGTGGTCGTTCGCGATACCCGATCCGCGTTCGGCGGATCGCACGCTGGCGGAGGTCGATCTGGTCGACGAGGCGCTGTCGGTATCCTCGACGCTGGGCGCGGGCGCGCTGGCGCCGGGCCGGGCGGCGACGGTGCGCCCCATGGACGGCGTTGCGATCCGCGCGCCGCGGACGGCCGTGGCCGTGGACCGCCGCGGCGCCGTGGCGGAAATGCTCAGCACCGCGCTCATCATCGCGGATGACCGGCAGGCGCGGTGCCTGCAGGCGAACGGGCGGCGCATGATATTCGAACTGGCGCATGACGCTTGCGACGGGATGGTGACGGAATGACGGACAAGACCTTCGACCTGTCGCGGCGCGCGTTTCTCGACCGGGCGTTGCTGGCCACCGCCGGCAGCGTGATGGCCGGCGCCACGCCGTGGGTGGCGCTGGCGGCGGGCGCGCAGACCGCCGGGGCGGGCCGGGTGCGGCTGGGCGTGATCGGCACCGGCGATCGCGGCCGGGCGCTGATCCAGAACATCGCCAAGACCCGCAACTGCACCGTGGCCGCGATCTGCGACAGCTATGCGCCCAACCTCGGCAAGGCACGGCAATGGGTGCCGGCGGGCACGCCGGAATTCGCCGATCACCGCGCGATGCTGGATGCGCGCGGGCTGGATGCGGTGGTGATCGCGACGCCGCTCGACATGCATGCCCGCCACACGCTGGACGCGTTCGACGCCGGACTGCACGTGTGGTGCGAGAAGGCGATGGCGCGCACGATCGCGGATTGCGGGGCGATGGTGACGGCGTCGCAGGAGCGCGGCAAGATCTTGCAGATCGGGCACCAGCGGATGTTCCACCCGACCTATCTGAACGCCCTCAGGCGCGTGAAGGCGGGCGAGATCGGCACCATCACGCAGATCCGCGCCAGCTGGCACCGCAACAACAGCTGGCGGCGCAAGGTGCCCGCCGACAGCACCGATCGCCGCATCAACTGGCGACTGTATCGCGAAAGCTCGGCCGGGTTGATGACGGAACTGGCCACGCACCAGTTGCAGGTCGGCAACTGGTTCCTCGACGCTGTGCCGACGCGCGTCATGGGCTCGGGCAGCATCTGTTACTGGAAGGACGGTCGCGAGGTCTACGACCATGTCGCGCTGATCTACGAATATGCCGGCGGGCGGAAGCTGATCTATACCTCGCTGCTGAACAATGCCCGTTATGGCTGCGAGGAGCAGATCCAGGGCAGCAAGGGGACGATCGAACCCGAACTGGGGCGCATCTATCAGGAGGTGCCGCCCCGCGCGCTGGCGCTGGAGCGGATGCAGGCCGACGTGCAGCGGGGGCACAAGCGCACGATCCCGATCGGCGGCGCGACATGGTTCCCCGAACTGCCCGTGACCACGCCCGGCGAATCGCTCGGCTGGGGCGAATATGACGAGACGATGCTGCAGTTCGAGGGGTTTGGCGAGGCGGTGCGGACCGGAAAGCCGCTGCCCGGACTGCTGCGACAGGCCTATCAAGCCAGCGTCGCCTCGCTGCTGGGCGAACAGGCGATGGATGGCGGACAGGCACTGGCCTGGCCGACGTCGCTGGTGACGATCTGAAAGGGAAGCGAGCCGTGACCGACACCGACCGTCGTGCGATTCTTGGTCTGGGACTGACCGCCGGGCTGGCGGGCCTCGCCGGCGAAGCGCTCGCGCAATCCGCGACGCGCGGCGACGCGCCGACCGAAAGCGCGGTCGCCAAGCCGGCGCCGGACGCCAGGTATCGCGTCCCGTTCGCGGTGATCGGGATGGACCACAACCACATCTACGGCATCACCGACGCGATGATCCGTGGCGGCGGGGTGCTGACCAGCTTCTATTCGGCCGACGCGAGACAGGTCGCCACCTTCCGGAAGCGGTATCCGGCGGCGAAACTGGCGCGAAGCGAGGACGAGATCCTCGACGATCGCGCCATCAAGCTGGTGTGCAGCGCCGCGATCCCCAGCCTGCGCGCGCCGCTGGGCATCCGCGTGATGCGGGCGGGCAAGGATTATCTCAGCGACAAGGCGGCGGTCACGACCCTGCAGCAACTGGCCGACGTGCGGCGCGCGATCAGGGAGACCGGGCGCAAGTACGGGATCATGTATTCCGAACGGCTGGAGGTGCCCGCGGCGGTGATGGCCGGGCAATTGGTGCACGACGGCGCGATCGGGCGCGTGATCCAGACGATCAACCTCGCCCCGCATCGCCTGTCCGCCCCCAACCGCCCCGACTGGTTCTGGGATCCGGCGCGCAACGGCGGCATCCTGACCGATGTCGGCAGCCATCAGGCCGATCAGTTCCTCTACCTGACCGGCAGCAAGCGCGCGCAGGTCATGGCGGCGCAGACCGGCAATTTCGCCCATCCCGACCACCCGACGTTCGAGGATTTCGGCGACATGATGCTGCACGGCGACGGCGGCACGGGCTATGTCCGCGTCGACTGGTTCACGCCCGACGGCCTGCCGACCTGGGGTGACGGGCGGCTCTTCATCCTCGGCACCGAGGGGTATATCGAGCTGCGCAAGTACGTCGATATCGCCGGGCGGCCGGGCGGCAACCACCTGTTCGTCGCCGATCGCAAGGGCACGCGCTATCTCGACTGCTCCAAGGTGCCGTTGCCGTTCGGGCCGCAGTTCATCGCCGACATCGTCGAGCGGACCTCGGTCGCACAGGATCAGGACGGCGCCCTGCTGGCCGCCGAACTGGTGCTGACCGCCGAGGAGAAGGCGACGCGCGCCACCGCGCGCTGACGTCGCCCTCCCGCGCGGTGCTTGCCCCGCCAGCGAAGCGCGATGGCGCGCCGCACCCCGACCGACCAGCGAGCGGCAAGCAGCAAGCCGGCCCTGCGGATCAGGCCGGCTTCTTCTCCTCGTAATAAAGCGGGCCGAGCGCGTCGATGATGGCGGCCGCATCCAGCGCGCGAGCGGGCTCGACCCCCGCATCGACCGTGCGGATGGTCAGCTCGCTCTTGTACCCCGTCGGGATGCTGCTGATCTCGGCACCATATCGCGTCTGCACCAGGCGGCGCGCGTAATCGTTGCGCTTGACGATCACGAACGCCGGCTTGCCCGCCGCCTTCGTCACCTCGGCGGCGCGCAGCAAGGTCATTTCCTGTACCAGCGTCGAGGAGGGCGTGTTGCCGAGGAACTCCACGGTGGTGGTGCCATCGGTGTTGGCGGTCGAACGGAAACCGTCGGTCCGGCTGATTCCGCCGAGCAGGCTGGTGCCCATCGACAGTGCGCCCCCGATCAACGCACCCAGGATGTTGGGGCGCGCGCGTTCGTAATCGACGACGGTCCGCGGCGTCTCGGGAGCGATCAGCACGGCCGGCACCATCTTGACGAGCGCTTCGGCGGCGCCTTCGTCCGCTGACGGTGCGAAGGGGCCGGGATCGGGCACCAACGCCGCCTTGTCCGCCGGCACGGCCTTCTTCAGCGCCTTCAGCAGGTCCACCGTGGCGGCATTGTGCGGCAACGGCGTGCCCGCGAGCGCGCCCAGCGCGTCGGCCGATCGATTCTCGGCAATGGCGATGCGTGCATCGACCTGCCTGGCGCGCTGATCGATGAAGCGTTCCATGGTGCTCCGGACGCCATCGACGGACGCTGCCGGTGTCGACGCCCCCTCCGGCGCGACGGGCACGGTCGGCATGACGGCCGCGACCCGCGCGCGAGCCTCCGCCAGGTCGCGTCGCGCGCCGGCGACATCACCGGTCGCGGCGCGGGCATAGGCCGTATCGAGCGTCATCACCAAAGCGGCGAGCAACTGGTTCGCGGCGGGCGCGCGCATCACAAACGCCATCGGTGCCAGGCGCTCGGTCGGCCATTCGGCCACGACGGCGTCGCGCATCGCGACGACATTGGCGAAGTGTCCCGCTGCGGCCTCGCGGATCAGTAACATGCTGGCCGCGCCGGGATCGAGGCGAAGCAACCCCGCGGTCGCGCCGGCGGTGGCGCCGGGGTCGAGTTGCAGGATCGCGTTGCCGACCTGCTGCACCTCCCACGCATAGGGCCGCGCCGCCATCGCCTGCCGCGCGAGCGTGGTGGCGACCGCCAGATCACCCTGCCGCGCCTGCGCCATCGCCCGCAGCAACGTGAGCGAGACCCCCATGCTCCGCGCGTAGAAGCGGTCGGCGGACAGCGGACCCGCCGCCTGCTCGGCCGCTGCGATGTCGGCCAGCGCCGGGGCGATCTCGCCCGCGCGCAAGTGCGCCGCGGCGCGCGCGCGGAGCAGGTGCGCCTTGCGCAGCGTCTGCGTGGGCAGCAGGCGCGGACTCGCGAGCGCGCGGGTACAGGCGGCGATCGCCTGGGCGGTCATGTCGCCGCCCACCATCTGCCACGGCGTCGTTCCGGGGAAACCGCGCAAGCCGTCGGCCTGCTTGCCGGGATGGACCCGTCCGTCACACGCGTCGAAATCATGCTTGTCGTCCGCGCCCGCTGCGGTCGCAACCAGCATCCCGGCCGCGATCAGCGCTGTCGTTCCCCGCATCATACCCCTGCCCCATTCCGTTACGCGCCATCCGTGCGGCCCCCGCCCCACGTCCCCGCTGTCGCTCGCTTCTTTGTCATAGCGACGAACAATCAATCGTAAACCGCGATTGAAATCACCCGAACCGCTGCGACCCGTCACGGGCGCGAATTCATCGGCCATGATATGGTGGCCAACCGCGATTGGCAGGGCGAGGTGAACCCGCCCCGACCATGCCCGGCCCTACCCCGCTCGTCGGCGGGCAAATCCGGTTTGACGGGCCGTCGCGCGTCAATTCCTTGTAAAGAGGCCGGGAGCCTTTAAGCCTCTCCGCCAGAGCCGGTTTGGCGGGCGCGACGATGGCAGGAGAGTGGTGATGCGGTATACCGTCCGTGCGGGGCGCATGTTGCGGCCCCGCGAAAGGTGCGCCGGCGCGACCGCGCCCCGCACGAAGCGTCCGACCGCGCGTCGGCGGGTGCCGGGCGGGCGGTCGTGCGACGAGGGCGCGGCGGCATGACCGCGACCGCCACGAACGGCGCGGACGCCGCCGTCGACGTCATCATCGTCGGATCCGGCGCGGCGGGCGGCATGGCCGCCTATACGCTGACCAGGGCGGGCGTGCGCTGCCTGATCCTGGAGGCCGGCCGCGACTATGATCCGCAGGCCGAGGTCAACATGTTCGCGCCCGAAAGCGACGCGCCGCTGCGTGGCACGGGCACGTCGGACAAGCCGTTCGGCTATTTCGATGCGACCGTCGATGGCGGCTGGCAGGTCGAGGGCGAGCCCTACACGATGACCGAGGGCAGCGACTTCCGCTGGTGGCGACCGCGGATGCTGGGCGGGCGCACCAACCATTGGGGTCGCCACGTCCCGCGTTTCGGCGCCTATGACTTCAAACCCTTCTCGCGCGACGGGCTCGGCGTCGACTGGCCGATCGGCTACGACGACGTCGCCCCCTTCTATGATCGCGTCGAGCGGATGATCGGGGTGAACGGCGGACCGATCGGGCTGGAGAATCACCCCGACTCGCCGGCCGGCTGCCTGATGCCCCCGCCCAAGCCGCGCGTTCCCGAGCTGTTGATCGCGGCGGCGGCGGAAAGCCTTGGCATCCCGGTGCGCGCCGCGCACACGGCGGTGCTGACGCGCGACATGCCCGACAAGGTCGCGCCACGCAGCGCCTGCTTCAACGCCACGCCCTGCACGCGCGGCTGCACGATCGGCGCGATGTTCCAGACGACCACCTCGCTGCTGCCGATGGCTAAGGCGACCGGCAAGCTGCGCGTCGTCACCGACGCGATGGTGTCGCGCGTGGTGATGGGCGCGCGCGGGCGGGCGGCGGGCGTCGAATATGTCGATCGCAAGACCGGGCAGCGCCACACGGTGACCGCGCGCGCGGTGGTGCTGGCGGCGGGCACCGGAGAGACGACGCGCCTGCTGCTCAACTCCGGCGAAGCGGGCCGTGGCCTCGCCAATTCGTCCGGCGAGCTGGGGCGCAACCTGACCGACTCGACCGGCGCGTCGTTTCGCGCCTTCATCCCCGGACTGGCGGGGCGCCCGCGCTACAACGAGGACGGGATCGGCGGGCAGCATATCTACATCCCGTTCTGGCTCTACGAACAGCAGAAGCGGGGCGAGCTCGACTTCGCGCGCGGCTACCATTTCGAGATCGGCGGCCGGTTCGGCATCCCGTCGGACGCGGTGCTGCCGCGCGTCTGGGGGAAGGATCTGAAACAGGCGGTGCGCAATGCCTCGGGCGCGACGATCAACCTGACGCTGCGCGGCGAGATGATCCCGAACAAGGATACGTTCTGCGAGATCGATCCGACCGTGAAGGACCGCTTCGGCATCCCGGTGCTGCGTTTCGCCTTCCGCTGGTCGCGGCATGAGGTCAATCAGGTCGCGCACGGCCGCCGCGCCGCGCATTCGGTGTTCCGGCGGCTGAACGGCACGATCCTCGATCCCGATCTGCCGCCCGAGAAGATCATGACCGCGGGCGGCGAGATCATCCACGAACTCGGCACCGCGCGCATGGGCGCGGATCCGAGGTCCTCGGTCGTCGACGGCTATGGCCGGACATGGGACGTCGACAATGTCGTGCTGATGGACGGCGCTACCTTCGCCTCCGGCCCCCACAAGAACCCGACGCTGACGATCCTCGCCCTGGCGCTGCGCGCGTCGGAACGGCTCGCCACCCGTCTGTCGTCAGGAGCGCTGGCATGACCTTTTCCCGCCGCACGACGCTGCAATGGCTCGCCACCGCGACCGCGCTGTCGCTCGCCCATCGCGGCGCCGCCGCCACGATCGCCGAGCCGAAGGCGTTCGGTGCGCCGCCACCGTTCAAGGTGGTCGACTGGCCCGCCGGCGTCGCGCCGATGGCGCCCGCCGCCGGCTATGGCCGCGATCCCGACCTGACCGCGCCCAAGGTGCCGTGGCCGCTGACGCTGACCAAGGCCCAGCGCGCGACCGTCGACATGCTGGGCGACATGATCCTGCCGGCGGACGCCGCCTCGCCCGGGGCCGGGACGCTGGGCGTCGGCGCGTTCATCGACGAATGGATCAGCGCCCCCTACGCGCAGCAGCAGGCCGATCGCGCGACGATCCTCGCCGGGCTGGCGTGGATCGATGCGCAGGCGCGCGTGCTGCATGGCGGCGACTTCGCGACGGGCACGCCGGCGCAGCGGGCCGCGTTGCTCGACGCGCTGACCGTCGAGGCGCCCGGTGCGGACATGGTGCGGCCGGTCGCCTTCATGGACCGGTTGCGCAACCTGTTCGTGCTCGGCTTCTACAGCCTGCCGGAGGGCAAGGCCGACATGGGGTATATCGGCGACCAGCCGACCGAAGGCCCCTATCCCGGTCCGAGCAGCGACGCGCGGGCGCATCTCTCCGCGCTCCTGACGACGCTGAAACTGCCGGCGGGCAAGGTTTGACGCCGGCCGGACAACGTCTGCCGTAGCGTCCGGGAGCGCGGGCGCCCGCCGTGTCGATACAGACCGGATCCGCCTGCCCGTCCCCGCGCCCGCCCGATCGCCGCTGTCCGATCGCATGCTTGCCGTCGAACCCTTAGCGCGTCAAAGGGCGGCCGACGACCATCGTAGCCGATAGGGAGCAACTCATGTATGCAGAATTGATCCTGTTGCTGAGTGGCCGGACGCTGGATGAGGAAACCGCGCAGGCGAAATCGATCGAGCTCGAAGCGGCGCTGAACGAGCCCGAGGAATGGATGCTCCATCTCGATCCCGAGGAGATCAGGCAGCTGACCGTCGAGATCGCGATCATCGACTATGTCCTGATCGGCGACAAGATCGACGAGCTTCACGAACTGATCAGCCATGAATTCGCAGAGCCGCTGAAGCCGTTCCCCACGCGCGAGGATAACGAGAAGGTCCGGGTCGCGGAGTATTTCGCCTGGCTCGACCGCGAGCTGGACGCCCGGTCCCCGTCATGGGAACTGCTGGCGTGGGACAATGATATCGATGACAACCTGCACGTCATCATCGTCCGCCGCTCGGATACCGACAATATCCTGGCGCTGGCCGGCACGATGGGGTTGCGCGCGCGGCGCGCGACGGACGTCTGACCGGCACGATCATCGCCGCTCGGCCGTCTCCACGAGGGACGGCCGACGCTGCCGTCACGTCCGGACGCGCGGGACGATGAACATCGCACGGGCGGGACTGTCCTCGGCCCGCGCGCGCCGGCGCACGCGCAGCATCGCATAGGCCAGCACCACCAGCCCGGCCAGCCAAAGCGCGAACGTCACGACGAAATGGCCGGTCAGCGCGAACAGCATGAAGCCGAGCAGCAACCGGCTGAGCGGTCCCGCGCGGCGCAACGCCAGCCACACGAACGGCGCGAGCACCACTGTGCCCAACAGCGCGACGAGCAGCGCGGCATATCCGCATCCCCCCTCGAAACACGAACCGAAGACGCCGGGCTCGATCGCATTCGCGATGGCCGTGCCCGCCAGCGAGAGGACGAAGGCGAGCAGCAGGGATAACGGAAGCCTCATGCATCCCATGCGTGGCGGCGACGTGCCCGTGGGTCAAGGTCAGCCCGCCGTTGCCCCGGCCGCCGCGTGCTGGCAGGATCGCGACATGATCCGCAGCATGTCCGTCATCCTGCCCCTCGCCCTGGCGCTCGCCATGCCGGCCCCTGCCCTGGGACAATCCGCCGCCTCGCAGGCGGAGCCCGCCGCCACCGCCCCGTTGACCCCGGAGATGCTCGGCGATGCGCTGTCCTGCCGGTCGCGCGACGCGCTCTGGGCCTTCGCCGACGCGCTATTCCGCGATCCCGGATCGCCAGCCTGGATGCAGGAGATGCCGGACGACCCCGCGACGAAGGGGATGCTGGGCGTCGCGGGATACAAGCTCGCCATGCCGGTCCTGCTGCTGGGGCAGCGGGTCGATCGCGTCTACTTCCTGAACGACTGGATCGTGACGCTCTGGCCGCGCAAGGTCGCGGAGGCGTTCGTCGCGGCGCAGTCGATGAAACGCGCCCCGATCACGGTCACCGAGCAATATTATCGCTTCATCGATCCCGACGACGGCCCGATGCTGGGCGCGTTCGCGCCGACCGGCAACACCACCGCCGCGTTGCTGGCCAAGGCGCTCGGCGCGAAGACATCCCCGCCACCGCCCGCCACAAGCCTGTTCGTCGGCTGCAATTACGCCGCGGTGTCGGAGGCGAAGTTCCTCGATCTCGCGCGTCGCGCATCGGGGCTGGCCACGGACGCAAGCCGCGACGTGGCCGACGACGTCCGTGCGATCGTGCCGCCGAAGTAACCGCACCTTCATCTCCGGGATACAGGGATGACCGACGGCAATTCCCAACTGGCCAGCCGCTATGCGGACCGCGTCCTGGCGCTCGTCCGTCATTGCCCCGCCGGCAAGTCGCTGAACGTGCGCGACAAGGACCGCTTCGTCCAATGCGTGCGCCGGGGCGACCGCGCGGTACTGGACCTGAAGATGGGGCTGCGTTCCGACGTATCGGGGGCGGCGCTGCTCCATGCGCGGTTCCGCCTCCACATCCCGCCGGACGGTGAGCCCAGCCTGTCGCTGCACCATCTCGAAGGGCGACGGGAGACCGCGCACCTGACCGGACGGCAGGAAAAGTATCTCTCTGCGCTGATGGCCTGGGCCGGGCAGGCTCTGCCCGGAGCGTCGCCGGTGGCGCAAAGCCCGCGAGTACCGCTTTGGCAGCGGCAGTTCGCCGACCTCTACCACCTGTTGTCCGATGTTCCGGTCGCGCTCGCCCGACGACGGCTTCGCGAGGCGTTTTTCGTCGATCAGCAGGATGCGACGGAATCGACGCGCATGGAGGCCTTCCTCGACATGATGCGCGACGAGGGCTGGATCGCGCTGGTCGACGGGAAAGAGGAAACCGTCGACGACATCATCCTCCAGCTCGTCGAACAACGGCTTCCAGGGTCGACGGACGCGTGCGATTCCACCGCGCTGGCGGAAAGCGGGCACGACCTCGTCCTGCTGGACGACGGTAGCGACCAGTCCGCGATTGCCGTTCTGGCGCGCGGGAGCGTCACGACCGTCGGACAACTGCTGGCCGACCTTGCTCCGCAGATGACCGTTCGGAGGTTCGACGTCCCCGCCTAGACGTTTGACGGCGCCCCGGCATCGGCGATGAGAGGAGGCGCTCCGCACCGCCGGGTCCCGAGAGCCAAAACCACGCCGCTCGACAGCCGCCGATCATCGGCACGCGACCGGCCAGGGCTCCGCGATGACGGATGCCGCCTGTCCCGCCTGGCGCCATCACGCGGGTAGACGATCCCGCGCGGCGCCGACCGGCGCTGCTCGCTGCTATCCTGACGGACAGCAAACCACATGCCCCCGACGCGAACGCGCGCTTCGACAGGGAAAGGGCATAATGTTGGGAGCACGCCAAGCGCCTCACCGAAGACGTCGCGCGAACGAACGCCAGATGTCGAAACAAACCACCAAAAACAAACCCCCGCCAGCACTTGGCTGGCGGGGGTTGGTGTTCCACAATGGCGCGCCCGGAACGATTCGAACGTCCGACCCTCAGATTCGTAGTCTGATGCTCTATCCAGCTGAGCTACGGGCGCGTTGTGGAGCGGCGCTGTTAGCCGGCGAATCGGAGGCGTGCAAGTGCATTGCGTCATTTTTTTCGGCCCTCTAGGCAAAAAACATGATCCGCCCGCTTTTCCCGCTCGTCCTGCTGACGCTCGCCACCGCCTGTGCCGCCGATCCGACCGTCTATCCGTCGCTGGCGCCGCGACCGGTGGAGAAGCTGGGGTTCGAGGAACCGGCGCCTCCGCCCCCGCCCCCGGCCGTGGCCGACCCGGCGCTCGACACCCGGCTGGCCGCGCTGCGGGCGACGGCGGGGGCGGCAGCGCGCGATTTCGACCGGGCGGCGGAACGCGCCGCGACCCTGGCGACGGCGGCACGTGGCGCGGCCGTCGGCAGCGACCGCTGGATCGCGGCGCAGACCGCGATCGCCGAACTCGACGCGCTCCGCTCCGCCTATGGCGACACGGTCGGGGAACTGGACGAGCTGGCGAGCGCACGCGCGCAGGCGTTGCAGCCCGGCTACGCGCCGCTGGAGCGCGCGCTGGCAACCGCGCGGGAGACGGCCGCCGCGCAAAGCCGCCGGATCGACGCGCTGACCGCGATGCTGAAGACTGCCTGACCGCTCAGAGCGTCAGCAGCGGCACGATGCTGGCATAATCGTCGGTCCATGGCCGAAAGCCGGGGCGCGGTCGTAGCGCGCGCCAGTCACCGCGCCCGGTCGCGATCGCCAGCGCCCACGGATCGCGCGTCATCACCACCCAGGACGACGGCGTCTCCTCCTCCTGCAACAGCGACGGCGCGTGATCGAGGACCAGCGCCTGCCACCCGCCGGCCCGCGCCGCCGCCGCGATGACCGGGCGCAGATTGACGAAGCGGTTGGAGATATGGACCGCCAGCACGCCATGCCGCGACAGTACGCGCGCATAGAGCGCGAACGCCTCGCGGGTCAGCAGGTGCATCGGCACGGCATCGGACGAAAAGGCATCGAGCGCGAGCAGGTCGAGACTGGCGGCGGGCGCGCGTTCCAGCGAGCGGCGCGCATCGCCCAGCACGATCGCGGCGTGCGGCGCACAATCGGCCAGGAAGGTGAAGCGCCGCGCGCGGCTGAGCGCCGCCATCGCCGGATCGATCTCGTAGAAGGTCCAGTGCTGCCCCGGTTGCGCGTAACAGGCCAGCGTCCCGGTCCCCAGCCCCACGACGCCGATCCGCGCACCCGGACCGAACAGCAGGGGCGCGGCGCGCATCGCGTGACCCACGCCGGAATCGGGCGTGTAATAGGTGGTCGGCCTCCGCTCTCGCGCCGGGGATCCGGTGAGCTGCACGCCGTGCAGCGTGGTGCCGTGGGTCAGCGTGCGACGCCGCGCTTCCTGCGCGACGGTATAGACCCCGAAATAGCTCCGCAGCCGTGCGCCCGGCTCCAGCGACAGCGACACCGACCGCAGCCCGCCGAACAGCAGCAGCCCGCTCGCCAGCACCAGCATGTACGGCGCGCGCGCGCCGAGCGTCAGCAGGCCGGCCAGCGCGATCGCCGTGAAGATCGGGACCGGATGCCGCAGCTCCCGCCATCCCCCCGGCTCCCCCGCCGTGATCGATGCTGCGATCACCAGCACGACCGCGATCGCGATCGACGCGCCGACGATCACGCCGCGCCGATGCCAGAACGCGCGCAGCCCCGCGCTCAGATAGGTTTGCGGCACCAGCAACCCGCTGGCGAGGATCAGCAGCGGATATTCCCACGTCCAGTCGAACAGCGCCGGCGCGATCAGCCCCGCGAACACGCCGCCCAGCGCCCCGCCGAACGACATCGCCAGATAGAAGCCGGTCAGCCGCGCCGGCTCGGGGCGCAGGCGATACAAGCGCGTGTGGAGCGCGACCGCGATCATGAACAGCAGCAGCAGCGCCATGATCGCGCTCAGCGTCGCCCGATCCGCGAAGCCGCCCATCATGACGCCGCCGAACAGCACGATCGTGATCGGCGCGGCGGAGGTCAGCATGTCCGCCAGATCGCGCCGCGCGGCAAAGGCGATCGAGAAGCTGAGCAGGTACAGGCCGAGCGGGATCACCCAGAGCAGCGGCATCGCGACCAGATCGGTGCTGACGAACGTGCTGGTCGCCAGCATCATCCCCGACGGCACGAAGCCGAGCACGATCCAGCGCGCGACCATCGCGCGGGTCGGCGCCGGTTGTCGCGCCGCCGCGATCGCCGGTGCGCGCCCTGCCGGCAGCCGCAGCGCGCAGCCGACGACCAGCGCGATGAGCAGCACATAGCCGCCGCTCCACGCCCAGCGCTGCCGCGTGACGCTCAGCATCGGCTCCATGAGCAGCGGAAAGGCGAGCAGCCCGGCGAAGCTTCCCAGATTCGACGCCGCGTACAGCGCATAGGGGTCGGCCCCCGGCCGCACCGTCGCGAACCACCGTTGCAACAGCGGCGCCTGCGCGGAGACGGCGAAGAACAACGGCCCGATCGAGATCGCGAACAGATACGGCACCCATAGCGCCGGCTCGGCATCGGCGGGCAGCACCCGGTCGGTCAGCCCGATCGGCAGGAAGGCGCAGGCGGCGAGCAGCACGCCGAGATGGACGATGCCCTGCCGCCGCGGCGCGACGCGGCCGAGCAGATGCGCATAGCCATACCCGCCGAGCAGCAGCGCCTGATAGACCAGCATCGCCGAATTCCACACCGCCGGCGCGCCGCCCAGCCGTGGCAGCGCGATCCGCGCGATCATCGGCTGGACCAGGAACAGCAGGAACGATCCGGTCAGGATCGTCAGCACGAACAGCGCCCGCATCCCGCCGCGTGCGGGTCCGGCGTCAGTCATCCGCCGGGCGGGCGATTCGGTAGAGGATGTGGCGTCGCAAGGCGCTGTCCGGCGGGAGGTCGGGGTGATCGAAGTCGCCATCGTGAACGCGCGACATGCCCAGCCGCTCCATCAACCCCCGGCTCCGCCGATTGGCGGGAACGGTCACCGCGAACACCCGATCGGTGCCGCGCCGCCATTCGTCGGCAAGCACGGCGCGCGCCGCCTCTTCGGCATAGCCCTGTCCCCAGGCATCGCGCACCAGCCGCCATCCGATCTCCGGCAGGCCGGCGATCGGGCTGCGCGCTGGGCCGGGCTCGACCCCGCAGAAGCCGAGGAACGCGCCATCGTCGCGCCGCTCGACCACCCAGAAGCAGCGCCCGAAGCGCGCCGCCGTCCCGCGCTGTTCGCCGACCATCGCCTCGGCGCCGGCCATGCTGGTCAGGCCGCCGAGATAGCGCATGACCTCCGTATCCTGCCCCATCGCGTGGAAGGGCGCGATGTCGTCATCCCGCCACCCGCGCAGCCTCAGCCGCGTCGTGTCGATCACGCGCGGTCGAGCCGATAGGTGACGGTATCGGCCCCTTCGGACCCCGCAGGATATTTCGGATGCTGGAAATCCATTGCGGCGATGTGCCGCATCCCCAGCCGCTCCATGAGCGCGCGACTGGCGACGTTGCGCCGCGCGGTGATCGCGTGGATCGCGGGTTCCGGGCGATGCGCCCACGCCCAGTCGCGCCACGCGCTCGCCGCCTCGCGGGCATAGCCGCCGCCCCACCACGGGCGGCCGATCATCCAGCCGATCTCCAACAGGCCCTCGATCGGCGTACCGGGCGCTCCCGGCTTCAGCCCGACATGCCCGATCACCGCGCCCTCGCCGCGCAATTCGACCACGCCGAAGCCCAGCGGCGCATAACCGGCATGGCGTTCCAGCACCGCCAGGCACGCCGCCTCATCCTTCGGCCCGCCCAGATCGGCGGTGACGAGCGGATCGGCCCACATCGCGAACAGCGCCGCATGATCCGCCGCCACCGGCGGACGCAGGATCAGGCGTTCGGTTGCGATCACGCGGCCAGCAACCGCGCGGCATGCGCGGCATGGTACGTCAGCACGCCCGAACAGCCCGCGCGCTTGAACGCCAGCAACGTCTCCAGCACCATCGCGTCGCGGTCCGCCGCGCCGGCCGCGACCGCCGCCTCGATCATCGCATATTCGCCCGAGACCTGATAGGCGAAGACCGGCACTGCGAACGCCTGTTTCACCTTCGCGACGATGTCCAGATACGGCAGACCCGGCTTGACCATCACGCTGTCGGCGCCCTCGGCCAGGTCGAGCGCGACCTCGCGCAGCGCCTCCTCGGCATTGGACGGGTCCATCTGATAGGTGGTCTTGTCGCCCTTCAGCAGCCCGCGACTGCCCACCGCATCGCGGAACGGGCCGTAGAAGGCGGAAGCATATTTGGCGGCATAGGCCATGATCTGGGTGTTGACGAACCCCTCGCGCTCCAGCGCGGCACGGATCAGCCCGACACGCCCGTCCATCATGTCGCTGGGCGCGATCACATCGGCCCCGGCGCGCGCCTGATTGAGCGATTGTTCGACCAGCAGCTCGACGGTCGCGTCGTTGCGGACATAGCCGCGATCGTCGACCAGCCCGTCATGCCCGTGCGCGGTATAGGGATCGAGCGCGACGTCGGTCAGCAAGCCGATCTCCGGCACCGCCTCGCGGATCGCGCGCAGCGCGCGGCACATGAGGTTGTCGGGGTTCAGCGCCTCCGCACCGTCGTCGCTGCGCCGGTCGCGCGGCGTGTTGGGGAACAGCGCCAGGCACGGAATGCCCAGATCGCGCGCCTCCTTCGCGCGGTGGACGATCATGTCGACCGACCAGCGCGAGACGCCCGGCAGGGTCGCGATCGGCTCCTCGACGCCCGCGCCGTCGGTGACGAACAGCGGCCAGATCAGGTCGGCGGGGGTGAGGACATTCTCGGCATGGAGCCTGCGGCTCCATGCGGCGGCACGGGTGCGGCGCAAGCGCAACGCGGGAAAAGCAGCGTGCATGGCCGCGTATCTCCCGCAAAGCGCACGACGACGCAAGCGTTACGGAAGCGGAACGCCCTGTCGTGCGTTAAGGCGCGCATGAGAGAGATCCGCTCCGCCGCCCTGATCGTCAACGCCCGTTCACGCCGGGGCCGCAAATTGTTCAAGCGTGCGTGCCTGCGCCTGCGCGACCTGCCGTTCAGCGTCGTGCCCTATGCGGTGAAGGATCCCGCGCACCTCGACCGCACGGTCCGCAAGGCGCTGGAGCGCAAGCCCGATCTGGTGATCCTGGGCGGCGGCGACGGCACGATCAGCGGGCTGGTCGACCTGCTGGTCGGGCACGACGTGATCCTCGGCGTCCTGCCGCTCGGCACCGCGAACAGCTTCGCGCGCTCGCTGGGGCTGCCGCTCGACATCGACGGGGCGATCGACGTGCTGCGCGACGGCGTGCCGAAGCGGATCGACCTGGGCATGATCGACGACGATTATTTCGCCAATTGCGCCGCGATGGGGCTCAGCCCGCAGATCGCCGAGACGGTGCCGCACAATCTGAAGAAGGTGCTGGGGCGCGTCGGCTATCTCGGCTGGGCGGGGTATCAGCTGTCGCGCTTCAAGCCGTTCACGCTCTACGTCGACAATGGCGAGGGCGAGAAGAAGCTGCGCGTGGTCGAGGTCCGCATCTCCAACGGCCCCTACCACGGCGGCACGTGGCTGGTGGACGAGGCGGGAATCGCGTCGGGCGAGATCGTCGTTCAGGCGGTACGCGGCCATTACAAGCGGCGGCTGGTCCGCAACTGGGCGTACAGCTTCCTGGGCCGCAGTGAGCGGCATCACGATACGGTCAGCTTCTCGGGCACGTCGATCAGGATCCGCACCGATCCGCCGCTGCCGATCTCGATCGACGGAGAGGTGCTGGCGCAGACCCCCGTCACCGCGCATGTCGCGCCCGGGGTGATCGAGGTAATGGTGCCGAAGGGGTGATCGCCCCCGCGACGGTCCGAACTACCGTCGCCGTGCCGGACGTGATCGCAACCTCTGAGGAAGCCGGATCCTCTGCCGTGCTCCATACGTAACCCCGGCGTAGGCCGGGGTGACGTATGGAAAAGAGGCGGGAACACCGACCTTCGCACACGCCTCAGTAAAGCTCCGCGCCACGGAGCAACCGGCGCGATCCCACCCGCAGCCCCTATCGCATCGCCCCCGCTACCGGCTGTGGATCGATCCGCGCGCCGTTCCAGGTCATCGCCCAGTGCAGATGCGGCCCTGTCGCCCGCCCGGTCCGCCCGACCAGCCCGATCGGCTCACCCTGCCGCACATGCTGCCCGACCGCCACATCGATCCGCGACAGATGCAGGAACGCGCTGGTCAGCCCGTGCCCGTGGTCGAGGATCAGCAGCCGCCCCTCCAGCGTGAACGGCGGATCGGCGGCCAGCGTCACGACCCCGTCCGCCGGCGCGATCACGCGCGCGCCCTCCGGCTTAGCGACGTCGACGCCGCCGTGATAGCTGCCCGGCTCCCCGGCGTAGATCCGCTGCGCGCCGAACAATCCGGAGATGCGCCCGGTCGCCGGCCAGACGAAATGCTGGCGCCAGCCGTCGGCATCACTGCCGACGTTCCGCGCCGCGACGATCCGCGCCATTTCGCCGGCCCGGCGACGCGCGAACTCCGCGCTGGGCACCGGCACCTTGCGAAGCGTCGGCAACCGCTCGATCCGCCACGTCCCCGGCGCGACCGGCAGCGTGGCAGCCAGCGTTGTCCCGTCCGCCGATTCCGCGACCAGCAGCGCCCGCGGCCCCGCGTCCCGGTCGAAGGCGATCACGAACCGTCCATCCGGCGCGACCGCGACCGGCTTGCCGTCGAGCGTCAGCGACCGCGTGCCCGCCGGCACCGTTCCCAACGCCAGTCCGCCCTGCCGCATTCCGTCGCCCAGCCCGAAACGCTCCGGCGGCACGGCCGGCGGCGGCGGTGTGGTCAGCATCGGCGCGGCTGCCGCGACGGCCGGCGGCGCGACGACCAGCGCGTCCACGCACGCCACCGCCAGCGACGACCACGCCATCTTCACCGACCGCATCACCGCGGCGCCATTTCCTCCATCGCCACCGCACCGCTGGCGAACGGGCGTTGCGTGGTGACGTCCCAATAGCGGAGGTCCTCCAGCGCGATCCGCGCGCCCGTCACCGCGCAGACGACATGATCGCCGGGCGACAGGACCCGGAAGCCATTGGCCATGTAATGCAACTTGGCGGCACGGTCGGTATGGGACATCAACATCGGGCTCGGCACTTTCAGATCAGGCGCGGCTGTTCGGGCTTCTCAGGATAGGCGCGGCGCGGCTTCGGCTCAACCTTCGGCGCGGGGGCGGGCGCATCCTCGACCCGCACCCCGACCGCCCCGTCGCGGAAGCGAAGCGTCAGCGCACCCGCCGCGCGCGCCGCATCGGCGGTGGTGACGGTGCCGCCGCCCGCCGCCTCGACCCGCGCATAGCCGCGCTCCAGGATGCGATCCGGGTTCAGGCTGTCGATCAGCCGCCCGGTATCCGCCAGCCGCCGCCGCGCCGTCTCCAGCCGGCGCTCCAGCGTCGCCGGGCGGATCGCGCCCGCCGCGTGGTGTAGTTCACCGCGCGCACGCGCCACGCGCCGCTCCAGCGCACGATCGCCGCGCATCCCGAGGTCATCGAGCCGCTGCCGCTGCGGCCCCAGCAGCCGGTCGCGCGTCGGCATCACCCGCACCAGCGCCGCCAGTCGCTCGCGCCCGCGCTCGACATAGCGGCGCGCGCAGCGCTGCGTCCGGTTCGCCATCACGTCCAGCGTCAGCCGCAGTTCGGCCAGCACCGGCACCGCGATCTCCGCCGCCGCCGTTGGGGTCGGCGCGCGCAGATCGGCGGCATGATCGCAGAGCGTCGTGTCGGTCTCATGCCCGACCGCCGATATGATCGGGATGGAGCAGCCCGCGACCGCGCGCACCACCACTTCCTCGTTGAACGCCCACAGATCCTCGATCGAGCCGCCGCCGCGCGCGACGATCACCAGGTCGGGGCGCGGCACCGCGCCGCCCGGCGCCAGCGCGTCGAACCCGCGCACCGCCGCTGCCACTTCCTCCGCCGCGCCCGCGCCCTGCACCTTCACCGGCCAGACCAGCACATGCGTCGGGCAGCGATCCTCCAGCCGGTGCAGGATGTCGCGTATCACCGCGCCGGTCGGCGAGGTGACGACCCCGATCACGCGCGGCATGAACGGCAGTGGCTTCTTTGTCGCGGGGTCGAACAGTCCCTCCCCCGCCAGCTTGGCCTTCAGCTTCTCCAGCAGCGCCATCAGCGCGCCGGCGCCCGCCAGCTCCATCTTCTCGATGACGATCTGATATTTCGACCGCCCCGGATAGGTCGTCAGCCGCCCCGTCGCGACCACTTCCACGCCGTCCTCGGGCCGGAACGCCAACCCCGCCGCGCTGCCCTTCCACATCACCCCGTCGATGACCGCGCTCTCATCCTTCAGACACAGATAGACATGGCCGGAGGTCGCGCGCTTGTACCCCGAAATCTCGCCGCGCAGCCGGACGTGGCCGAACTCGCCCTCCACCATCCGCTTCAGCCGGCCGGAGAGTTCGCCGACGCTCAGCGCCATCGCATTGTCGCCGGGCGTCGGCTCGGCTACCAGCCGCCCCGCCTGGGTATCGAAGAAGGGGTCGGCCATGAACATCCTGCTGGTGGGTTCGGGGGGGCGCGAACATGCGCTCGCGTGGAAGCTCGCGCAGTCGCCGACGCTGGATACGCTGTTCGCCGCGCCGGGCAACCCCGGCATCGCGCAGCATGCGACGATCGCCGACCTGGACGTGACGGATCACCGCGCGGTCGTGGATTTCGTGCGTCGTCAACAGATTGCGCTGGTCGTGATCGGTCCGGAGGCGCCGCTGGTCGACGGGCTGGCCGACAATATCCGTGCGATCGGCGTCGCGGTGTTCGGCCCCGGCCGCGCGGCGGCGCAGCTGGAAGGGTCGAAGGGCTTTACCAAGGATCTGTGCGCGCGCGTCGGCATCCCGACCGCGCGCTACTTCCGAGTCACGTCGAAGGACGGCGCGCTCGCCTGCCTCGACGATTTCGGTGAGCGGTGCGTCATCAAGGCCGATGGCCTCGCGGCGGGCAAGGGCGTGGTCGTCGCGACGACCAGCGCCGAGGCGGAGGCGGCGATCGACCACCTCTTCGCGGACGGCCCCGCCGAGGCGGTGATCGAGGAGATGCTCGAAGGGCCGGAGGCCAGCCTGTTCGTCCTGTCGGACGGCACCACCACCGCCGCCTTCGGCTCCGCGCAGGACCACAAGCGGGTCGGCGACGGCGACACCGGCCCCAACACCGGCGGCATGGGCGCGTACAGCCCGGCATGGGTGCTGACGCCCGATCTGGAGGAGCGCGCGCTGGGCGAGATCGTCCGCCCGACGATCGATGCGCTGGCCGCGGCGGGCACGCCCTATGTCGGCGTCCTCTACGCCGGGCTGATGCTGACCGCCGAGGGGCCGAAGCTGATCGAATATAACGTCCGCTTCGGCGATCCCGAATGCCAGGTGCTGATGATGCGCTACACCGGCGACCTCGCCGCGCTGCTGCTGGCGGTCGCCGAGGGGCGGCTGGCGGACGAACCCGCGCCCGCGTTCAGCGACGACGTCGCGCTGACGGTGGTGATGGCGGCGCAGGGCTATCCGGGCACGCCGCGCACCGGCGGCGCGATCGGCGCGCTGGACGCGGCCGAAGCGGACGGCGCGGTCGTCTTCCAAGCCGGAACCGCGCTGAAGGACGGGCAACTGGTGTCCAGCGGCGGGCGCGTGCTGGCCGTGACCGCGCGTGGCGCCGACGTCGCCGCCGCGCAGCGCGCCGCCTATGCCGCCGTCGAACGGGTCGATTTCCCCACCGGCTTCTTCCGCCGCGATATCGGAGCCAAGGCGCTCATCGACGGTTGATCCCCCCGATAACGAACACAGGATAGCGCTCATGGATTCAGGCTCGGGCGGATTCACGCTGGAACCGATCTCGCAGGACAATCTGCTCGTCACGCTGTCGCTGGCGCTGGTCGCGGTGCTGGCGATCCTGACCGTGATCGCGATGATCTGGGGCGCGCGGCTGAAGCGCCAGCGCCGCGCCGCCGAGGAGGAGGAACAGCGCCGGATCGAGGCGCTGAAGGCCGACGGGGTCGAGATCACCAACACCGGCGACGGGATCCCCCCGCTGGTGAGCGAGCGCCGGGCCGAGGTCGCCGCTCCGGCACCGCGCCCGGCACCGTCGCCCGCTTCCGCCCCCGCCCCCGTCGAAACGGATCATCAGGCCGCGATGCCTGACGAACCGATCGCCGCCGCCGCGCCGATGGACGCCACCCCCGCCAGCGTGGCGGCTGATGCCCCGTCCGGGGACGCGGCTCCCGGCGCCGAGTCGGTGACGATCCTCAAGGGACTCGGCCCGAAGATCGCGACGCGGCTGGCCGAACTGGGCATCACGCGCCTCGACCAGCTCGCCTGGCTCGACGATGCCGAGGCCGCGCAGCTCGACGCGCAGCTCGGCGTATTCCAGGGTCGCATGGAACGCGACCGCTGGCGCGAACAGGCGCGTCTTCTCGCGAAGGGCGATCGCGCCGGCTACGAGGCGCAATTCGGAAAGCTGGGATGAGCGTCGCCTTCCGCCGCGAGAGCGACGACGAACATCTCGAACCGCGTTTCGAGCTGCCGATCCCGCCCGGCCCGAATCTCGTCACCCCGCGCGGCCGCGCGCTGATCGAGGAGCGCATCGTCGCGCTGGAGGCGGCGCTGGCCGCCGCCGCGGACGATGAAGCCGCCAAGCCGATCGCACGCGACCTGCGCTATTGGAAGACCCGCCGCGCCACCGCAATCGAAACCGCGCCGCGCGCCGATGGCGTCGTCGGCTTCGGCAGCCATGTCCGGTTCGCGCTCGGCGGAAAGGAGCGCGCGGTGACGCTGGTCGGCGACGACGAGGCCGATCCGGCGGCGGGGCTGCTGTCCTTCTCCGCCCCGCTCGCCCGCGCGCTGATGGGCGCGGAGGCGGGCGAAGCGGTCGCCTTCAACGGCAAGGAGGATGCGATCGAGGTGCTGGTGGTCGGCAAGGAGGGCTGAGGCACACCTACGCCATTCCCCGTCACCCCGGCGCAGGCCGGGGTCCAGCCACGCAACGGCAACGACGACACGCATCGCCTCCCACGCCGCTCCGTCATGCCGGGCCCGTTCCGGCATCCACCGCGCCACACACCCACCGGCCACCGCTCGTGCGGAAACGCGGAAAGGAGGATGCGGTCGAGGTGCCGGTGCCGACGAAGGCCACTGACGCACCCTCACCCCCTCTCCCGTCACCCCGGCGCAGGCCGGGGTCCAGCCACGCAACGGCAACGACGACACGCATCGCCGCCCACCCCGCTCCGTCATGCCGGACCCGTTCCGGCATCCACCGCGCCACACACCCACCGGCTACCGCTCGTGCGGAAACGCGGAAAGGGGGATGCGGTCGAGGTGCCGGCGCCGACGAAGGCGACTGACGCACCCTTACGCCATTCCCCGTCACCCCGGCACAGGCCGGGGTCCAGCCACGCAACGGCAACGACGACACGCATCGCCGCCCACCCCTATCCGTCATGCCGGACCCGTTCCGGCATCCACCGCGCCACACACCCACCGGCCACCGCTCGTGCGGAAACATGGACCCCGGCCTGCGCCGGGGTGACGATCTGACGGCGTAACGCAGGGTCACGACACCGGAAGCCCGCAAAACTGCCGTTTGCAGGCCGCCAAAACCAAATGTCGATCCGGCGCTAAACCTCGCTCACCAGCAGCTTGTCGATGCGCCGCCCGTCCAGGTCGACCACCTCGAACCGCCAGCCCTGCTCCTCGAAACTTTCGCCTTCCGCCGGCAGCTTGCGAAACGCCGCCAGCGCCAGGCCCGCGACCGTCGCGTAATCGCGGTCCTCGGGCAGATCGATGCCCAGCCGCTCAGCCAGCGCGTCCGCGGCCATCGTACCGGCGACCAGCAGCGAGCCGTCATCGCGCTCCACGACGTTCGGGCTTTCGTCGGGATCGGCGTCGGAGACGAACTCGCCCGCGATCGCCGCCAGCAGGTTCGCCGGGGTTACGATCCCCTCGAAATGGCCATATTCGTCGTGGATCAGCGCCATCGGCACCTCGGCGCGGCGCAGCGCGTCCAATGCGTCCATCGCGTCGATCTGGTCGATCACCACCGGCGCCTTGCGCACCAGTCGCGTCAGGTCGAGCGTCTCGCCCCGGAACAGCGCCGCCGCGACGTCGCGCGCCTGCACCACGCCCACCACCGCGTCGATCGATCCCTGCGCCACCGGCAGCCGGCTGTGCGGCGTGTCGAGCAACTTGGCGCGGATCGCGGCATCGTCGAGCGCGATGTCGAGCCAGTCGACCTCGGTACGCGGCGTCATCACCTCGCGCACCGGACGATCCGCCAGCCGCACCACGCCGGAGATGATCGAGCGCTCATGCTCCTCGATCACGCCCGATTTGCTCGCCTCCGCGACGATCAGGTGCAGTTCCTCGGCCGTCACCTGATCCTCGTTCTCGCGATTGAGGCCCAGCAGCCTGAACAGCAGCGCGCTGCTGGCGTCCAGCACCCAGACGATCGGCTTGGTCAGCTTCGACAGCCACAGCATCGGCACCGCGACCAGCGCGGCGACCGCCTCCGGCTTGCGCAGCGCGAACTGCTTGGGCACCAGTTCGC
The DNA here is from genome assembly GCF_001476895.1 of Sphingomonas endophytica. GTDB lineage: Bacteria > Pseudomonadota > Alphaproteobacteria > Sphingomonadales > Sphingomonadaceae > Sphingomonas > Sphingomonas endophytica_A. Next base: position 128,553 of record NZ_LDTB01000010.1, read on the forward strand.
CGACGATCAACGAGGCATAGGTGGTCAGCGCGATCACCAGCGCAAAGCCGATGCTCTCGGCCGTGGCATGAGTGACGCCCAGCGCCTCGATCCGCGCGGCGACCGGCGTGCCCAGGCTCGCGCCCGAATAGGCACCGGTGCCGACGCCGATCAGCGTGATGCCGATCTGGACGGTGGACAGGAACTTGCCGGGGTCGGCCGCCAGGTCCAGCGCGGTGGCCGGGCCGCGCCGGCCGGAACGCGCCATCGCCTCCAGCCGCGCCTTGCGGGCGGACACGATCGCAAGCTCACTCATCGCGAAGACGCCATTCAGCGCCACCAGCGCCAGAATGATGACGACGTCGATCCAGGGGAACGGCGGTAACATGGTTCGGAAACCCTCTTGGCGGCAAAGCGCCACCGCGACAATCCGCAAAATGACGCCCGCCCGCTTCATCCCCGATTCAGTCCGGTTGCGGAACAATCCACATCAGGATCGGGTTGACCGGTCGAATGGTACGAGAGGGAAGACAATGAAGGTTTCGTCCAAGCTGGCGGCCGCTCTGGCCTGCGTATCGCTGGTCGCGGTGTCGGCCTGCACCACCGATCCGGAGACGGGCGACCGCCGCCTGTCGAAGACCGCGATCGGCGGCATCGGCGGCGCACTGGGCGGCTACCTGCTGGGCGATCTGGTCGGCGGCCGCCGCGATCGGGCCGAAAAGATCCTGGGCGCGGGCATCGGCGGCATCGCGGGCGCGGCGGTCGGATCGTACATGGACAAGCAGGAGCGCGAGCTGCGCGAACGCACGCGCGGCACCGACGTGCAGGTCACGCGCCAGGGCGACGACCTGCTGCTCAACATCCCGTCGGGGATCAACTTCGCCTACAATTCGGCGACGGTGCAGCCGCAGTTCCGCGCGACACTCGACAAGGTCGCGTCGATCCTGTCCGAATATAACCAGACCTATATCGACGTGTACGGCTTCACCGATTCGACCGGCAGCGAGGAATATAATCTCGACCTGTCGCAGCGCCGCGCGCTGGCGGTGGCCGATTATCTGTCGAGCCGTGGCGTCCAGCCGGCGCGCATCGCGACGCGCGGCTTCGGCGAGGCCGAGCCGATCGCTTCGAACGAGACCGATGCCGGTCGCGCGGCGAATCGCCGCGTCGAGATCAAGATCGTGCCGGTGTCGCAGAACGACCTGCCGCCGCGCTGATCGCCGCTCCGACCGCGCACGCCGCCGTTGGGCGATGCGGGGCACGCGGAGATGACGGGGGCGCGAAGGCGCCCCCGTTCCTGCCTCCATCGACATCGGCAGGCGAGGCCTTCGGCGGCCACGACACCTCCGCGTCGTCCCGCGACCCTATCGTCCACTGCGGCGCTAACGCCGCTAACGGCGCGCGGCGAAGAACGCCCGCAGCAGCGCCGCTGCCTCCGTCGCCCCGATGCCGGCGAACAATTCCGGCCGATGATGACAGGTCGGCTGCGCAAAGAAGCGCGGACCGTGTTCGACCGCCCCGCCCTTCATGTCATCGGCGCCATAGTATAGCCGGGCGATCCGCGCATGGGCGATCGCGCCCGCGCACATCGCGCAGGGCTCCAGCGTGACCCACAGATCGCAATCCTCCAGTCGGTCGCGTGCCAGCGCCGTCGCCGCCGCCCGCAACGCCAGGATCTCGGCATGGGCGGTCGGATCGCACAAGGTGCGCGGCGCATTGGCCGCGACCGCGATCACCTCGCCCCCGCGCACCACGACCGCGCCGACCGGCACCTCGCCCGCCGCCGCCGCCGCTCGCGCGGCATCCAGGGCGGCACGCATCGGGGACGGCAGCGGGATCATCCCCGCCGCCTAGCCCGCTGCTCCCGGCGATGCCAGCATCAGCGCTGCTCGCCGGGCTTCTGCACCTTGATATCCGGCACCGCGACGGTCTTGTTCTCGGTGCCGACCGACACCTTCGCCACATCGGCGTCGAATTTCGGCGCGCGCCCGCCCTCGAGTCGCGGCAGCTGCGCCGTCTGCGTCTGGTCGAACTTGACGAAACCCAGCATCATGGCGGCCAGCACCACCAGCGCCACCACCCCGATCAGCACCAAAAGACTACGCATCCTCTGTCTCCCGCCTTGATTCGCTGCCGGAACAACGCGTGCTGGAGACGGCGGTTGCAGCAGTCGCGACTTGACCGATCGGCCGTGGGGGGTTATCGGCGCGCACTTTCCGGGCAACCGAAATCAGGATTAGTCACCATGTCGCGCATCTGCGAGCTGACCGGCAAGGGCCGGCAGGTGGGAAACAACGTTTCCCACGCCAATAACAAGACCAAGCGCACGTTCCTGCCGAACCTGCAGAACGTCACGCTGCTCTCGGACGCGCTGGAGCGTTCCATCCGCCTGCGCGTGTCGACGCACGGCCTGCGCTCGGTGGAGCACAATGGCGGCTTGGACAACTGGCTGGTCAAGACCTCGGACGACAAGCTGTCGCTCAAGGCGCGCCGCCTGAAGCGTGACGTCGTGAAGAAGCTGTCGGCCGCCGCCGCGGCCTGACACCTTCATCCTGCCCGTACCGATACGGCCCGCCGTCCATGACGACGGCGGGCCGCGTCGTGTTCTCGGTCAGTCGATCAGACGGAACTTGGCGAGGATCGTCTTCCGCCACGCATATCCGTCGTTGTCGGTGATCAGCCAGATCATCGTCACGCCCCGCTCTCGCGACACCGCCACGCCTTCGGCATTTTCATTGCCCAGCGTCGCCCCGAGTCGCGCCACGACCGGTCCGTGAAGCAACGCGCCCGGCCGGATGCTTGCTGCGGCGATTCGCACCAGCGCGGCCTCGAATCGCAGCGGCACCCGCCAGCGCCGGTTCAGCACCAGAACGTCTCCATCCGGCAGCACCGCCGCGTCGCTCGGCGCAAAGCCGGCGGGGGGCAGGTATCGCAAGGTGGCGACAGCCGTGCCCGGTTGGGTGGGGTCGCCCGCGAACAGCAGCGCCGGCCGCGCGCCGACCTGCCGCAGACCGCCCTCACGCAACGTCAGGAAGCGCCCGTCGACGAGTCGCACCAGCGATTCAGGCCCGCTGTTCTCGCCCCACCCCCGCATCGCCGCCGGGCGCGCCCAGCCTTCCGCGTGCGCAAGCCCGGAAGCATAGCGCCAGATCTCGTTGACCCGCTCATAGCCGATCCACGTCCGGCCGCTCGCGGGATCGACAACCATCGATTCGGTATCGCGCGCCTGTCGCCGCCAGCCGGTTTCCGGTCCGTCGTCGAGCATGCTGCCCGGCAACGTCCGGACTGTGCCACCCGCGATCCGCAGCCGCACGACCAGCCCGCCATCGGTCAGCAGAACCGCCTGCCCACGATGCAGCGCCAACGCTGAGAACCCGCCGAAACCGGCCTGATCGGCGCTGAGCACTACCGCCCCGACCGGCCGGAGCACGCCGATCCGGCGCGGCCATCCGCCGGGTGGTACGAAGCGGGTGGCGCGCACCGTCAGGTCGTGACGGTACAGCGCGCGTCGCGGCTCACCGCTCCACGGCGGTACCAGCAACACCGTCATCATCAGCGCTATCGGCCATCGCATGCCGCGTCCGTAGCCCGCTTTACGGCCGCCGCCAGCATGAACCCCCGATAACGGACGCATTCAGGCTCGGCTCAATGCGAATCACCCATAAGCCTAGTCATCGACGGGAAGCCCCGCCGACCGGAACAGCAGAACGGGAGATAGATGATGTTCAAGAATCTCGCCCTTGCCGGTGCCGCGCTCGCGATGGGTGCCGCCGCCATGGCTCCGACCGCCGCCCAGGCGCAGCGTTACTATGGCAGCCGCTATGATCGCAGCTATGACGATCGCGGCTACTATGACCGGCGCGACTATCGCGGTTCGGATCGGCGCTACAATTACAACCGCCGCTGCTCGAACGGCACGACCGGCACCGTGGTCGGCGCGATCGCCGGCGGTCTGCTTGGCCGGGTGATCGACTCGCGCGGCGACCGGACGCTCGGCACGGTGCTGGGCGGCGTCGGCGGCGCGGTCGCGGGCAATGCGATCGAGAAGTCGAACAACCCTCGCTACTGCCGCTGACGCGGCGGGGCCGGGAGTCAGGGCTTCCGGCGAGCGACAGAGTTCCCTCGCGTAGCGTTTGAGGGCGCGGGCCCGGTGCCAAATGGCGCCGGGCCCGTGTTTGGTTGCGGCAACTCGCTTCGAAATTTGTACGAAAACAAGGCGTCGCGGACTTCAGGGCGGCCCCGCGGCCGTCAGTACATGTGCTGCCCGCCGTTGATGCTCAGCGTCGATCCCGTCACGAACCCCGCCTCTTCCGAGCACAGGAACGCCACGCCGCGCGCGATCTCCTGCGCCTGGCCCAGCCGCCCGACCGGGATCTTGGCGACGATCTTCTCCAGGACCTCGGGCGGGACCGCCGCGACCATGTCCGTGTCGATATAACCCGGCGCGATCGCATTCACGGTGACGCCGGCCCGCGCCCCTTCCTGCGACAAAGCCTTCGTGAAGCCATGGATGCCGCTCTTCGCCGCGGCATAGTTCACCTGCCCGTACTGGCCCGCCTGGCCGTTGATTGAGCCGATATTGACGATTCGCCCCCATTTGCGGTCGCGCATGCCCGCAAACACGGCCTTGGCCATGTTGAAGCAACCGCCCAAATTGGTGTCCATGACCTCCTTCCACATCTCGTAGGTCATCTTCAGGATCGTACCGTCGCGGGTGATGCCGGCGTTGTTGACCAGCACGTCGACCGGCCCCAGTTCGGCCGCCACCTTCGCGACACCCTCCTGACAGGCATCATAGCCCGCGACGTCCCATTTGAACGCGGCGATGCCCGTCCGCGCGGTGAAGTCGCGCGCGCGCTCGTCGTTGCCGGCGTAATTGGCGGCAACGGTCATTCCCGCCTCCTTCAACGCGACGCTGATCGCCTCGCCGATGCCGCGCGTACCACCCGTGACGATCGCCACCCGTGCCATAAGACCCTCTCCCGAACGCCGGCCCGGACATGGGACGGTTTACAAAAACGCAATCAGCCTATTCGGCACGGCGCCAGCCTTCAAGTTCACGTGCAAGTAATGCACGCAACATCGCGACGCCTTCTGCACTATCGTTCAAACATGGCAGGTACGTGAAATGCGTCCCGCCCGCCGCCAGGAAGCTCTCCCGCCCACGGATCGCCAATTCCTCCAGCGTTTCCAGGCAGTCGGCGGAGAAACCGGGCGCCAGGATCGCGACCTTGCGGATCCCCTGCGCCGGCATCGCCTCCAATGTGGTGTCGGTCGCCGGTTCCAGCCACTTCGCGCGGCCGAAGCGCGACTGGAAGGCGACCGTCAGCGGCCGCTCCAACGCCTCGCCCAACAATCGGGCGGTCTTGCGACAATGGCAATGATAGGGGTCGCCCAGTTCCAGCGTCCGTTGCGGCATCCCGTGGAAGCTGGCGATCACCGCATCCGGCGCGAAGTCGAGTGTCTCCAGCGCGCCGCGAACGTTTGCCGCGAGCGCCGCGATATAGGCCGGATCATCATAATAGGGCGGCAGTGTGCGGATCGCCGGTTGCCAGCGCATTCCGGCCAGCGCGACAAACGCCTTGTCGTTGGCGGTCGCGGTCGTCGCCGCGCAATATTGCGGATAGAGCGGGGCGAGCAGGATACGCTCGCATCCCGCGGCCTTCATCGCGCGCAGGCGATCGTCGATCGACGGATTGCCATAACGCATCGCCCAGTCGACCAGCACGTCGGCGCCGAATGCCTCCTTCAGCGCCACCGCCTGCGCGCGCGTCACCGCCGCCAGTGGCGAGCCGTCGTCGGTCCACACCTGCTGATAGGCATGCGCGGACTTCTTCGGACGGGTGGTCAGCACCACGCCGCGCAGGATCGGCTGCCAGAGCAGCTTCGGAATCTCCACGACGCGGGGATCGGACAGGAACTCCGCCAGATAGCGGCGGACCGCGCGCGTGTCGGCGGCATCGGGCGTACCGAGGTTGATGAGCAGCACGCCGATCGTCGGGCGCGGAACGGTGGGGTGGTCGGGGGGTAGCATCACGCGCTCCTGAACGGCAGGTTGCGCCACCGCGTTCCGCCGGCGGCGAACAGCGCATTGGCGATGGCGGGGGCGACGGCGGGGACGCCCAGATCGCCGACCCCGCCGGGGTCTTCGGTGGAGGGGATCAGTTCGATCGTCACCTCCGGCACATCGGCCAGTCGTGGCAGATTGAGCTCGCCATAACGGCGCAGGCTGGCCAGACCGTCAGCGAAATGCGCCGCCGATCCGCGCGCCATCGCGACACCGAACAGCAGCCCGCCCTCGATCTGCTGGCGGACGACATCGGGGTTGATCGTCCGCCCGACATCGACCGCCGCGACCAGCCTGTCGACGCGCGGACGTCCGCCGGCATCGACCCCCGCCTCCGCCAGTACCGCGATCGCGCTGCCGGCCATGCGGTGACAGGCGATCCCCTGCCCGCTGCCCGGCACGCCGCCACTCCATCCGCCCAGTGCGGCGACCGTGGTCAGGCAGCGCGCCAGCCGCACGTCGCCGCCCAGCATGCCGATGCGATACGACATCGGCTCGCTGCCGGCCGCGCGCGCCACTTCGTCCAGGAAGCTCTCGGTGAAGAACGCATTATACCCGTCCGCCCCGCCGCGCAGATGCCCCGTCGACAACTCGATCGCGAGCGGATGATGATCGATCGCGAGCGCCGGCAGGCGATAGGGCGGCGTCGCGCCGCGCATCGCATAGGTGTCCGCCCCAGCCGGCAGCACCGCCGCCATCCGCCGCAGCGGGTCGTCGGGCAAGAGCCGCGCCGACAGGTCGCGCCCGGTTCGCGCGGCGGCGATCCGTGCCCGCCAGCCGAGGATCGCACCGTTGACCGCCAGCCGCGCGCTCATCCGCGCCCTGGCGGGAGAGCGCACGCGATCGTGGAGCAGCGCCTCGCCGCGCGACCAGCAAAGCTGCACGGGGCGGCGCAGTTCCTTCGCGAGGATCGCGGCCTGTCGCACCACCTCCACCTCCAGCGCGGCGCCGAACGAGCCTCCGACCAGCATCGGATGGATCACCACCTGATCCGCCGCGACACCGATCGCGTCGGCGGCCGCCGCCCGCGCCAGCGACGGCGCCTGCGTCGCGGCCCAGAGTTCGAGCCGATCGTTCTGCCACTGGGCGGTGGCGGCCGGCGGTTCGACGGCGGCGTGAAGCCCGGGCAGCACGGCATAGTCCGCCTCGACCAGCCGTCCGCCCGCCATCGCGCCATCGATATCGCCGACCGCAGCGACGAGACGCCCATCGGCTTTCAGCGCCGCGTCCAGCGCCGCCGTGATCGTCGCATCGTCGGGCAGTGCCGCCGGCCCCTCGAAACGCGGGGCGAGCGCGGCGAGCGCCCAATTCGCCGCCCACCAGCTGTTCGCGACCGCCGCAATCCAATGATCGTGACGTACCACCTGCACCAGCCCCGGTACGCGCTCCGCCGCCGCAAGATTCGCGGACCGCAGGCGCGCCGCCGGATGCGGCGCCTGCCGGATGCTCGCGAACACCATGTCGGGCAGCCGGATATCGGCCACGAAATTGGCCGATCCGTCGACCTTCGCCGGCACGTCGAGGCGCGGCAGCGTCGTGCCGGTGAGCCGCCCATCGTCACCGATCCGCAGCGGCAGCTCATCTGGCAGTGCGCCGCCCGCCGCGCCCTCCGCCAGTTCGCCGAAGCGCAGTCGCTGCTTGCCCTGCACGACGAAGCCGTCCGCGGTGGTGCAATCGCGCCAGTCGACGTCCCAACACTTGGCCGCCGCCTGACAGAGCAGCACCCGCGCCGCTGCTCCCGCTTCGCGCAGCGGTGCCTCGAACCGCCGCACGGATGTCGAGCCGGCGGTCAGCATCAACGCGTCGCGCGTCCAGAGCTCGTCACGCACCCGCTCCGGCACGCCGGAGAAGCCGTCGCCGAACAGCATGCCGGCGGCGAGCGGATTGGCGTACAGCGGCGAGACGGGAGCCGCCTCCACGCCGACCGTCCGCCAGTCCGCTCCAAGTTCGTCCGCGACGATCTGCGCCAGCGTGGTGTAGACGCCCTGCCCGTGCTCGCATTGCGGAACGGCCACGGTCACGCGGCCGTCGCGCGCGATCTTCACGAAGGCGTTCAACACCCGCTCGTCCGGTGCGGCGGCCAGATTGGGACGATAGGTCCGCGGCCAGACGCCCCACGCCACCAGCAGCCCGACGCCGAGACCACCGGACACGAGAAGCCTGCGTCGGGTGATCTCCGCCATGACCGCCGGTTAGCCGGACGCGCGGTCCGGCGGAAGGGGGATCGCGTCGGGAGCTGCAGGCGATCAGTTGACCTGCGCCATGGCGCCCAAACTCACCCCGGATCGTTCCGGCGACGGGCCGCGACTATCCGTCGACCAGTTCGCCGTAGCTACGGCGCATCGACACCTTGTCGATCTTCTCGGTCCCCAGACGCGGCAGCGGCGCGGCGCTCAGCCAGAGCCGATGCGGCACCTTGAACGCGGCGAGATGGTCGGCAAGGAAGCCCAGCAACTCTGCCGGCGTCGCCTGCTCGCCCTCGCTCAGATGGACGACGGCGCACGGCACCTCGCCCAGCCGCTCATCGGGCAGACCGAACACCGCCGCCTCGGCCACCGCCGGATGGGTGTAGAGCGCCGCCTCCACCTCCTGGCAGCTGATGTTCTCGCCACCGCGGATGATGATGTCCTTCTTGCGATCGACGATGAAGAGATAGCCGTCGGCGTCCAGATAGCCGATGTCGCCGGTTCGGAAGAATCCCTCGGCGGTGAAGCAGGCGGCGGTATCCTCGGGGCGATTCCAGTAACCTTCGAAATTGGCGGCCGAACGAATGCCGATCTCGCCTACGCCGCCCTGGCGCACCTGCCGCCCCGCGTCGTCCAGGATGCCGAGTTCGACCAGTGGCGGCGAGGCGCGTCCCGTCGACGTGGGCTTGGCAAGATAGTTGCTCCGCCAGTTGCCGCAGCCGATCGCATTCGTCTCGGTGAGGCCGTATCCGATCAGGGGCGAGCCCGGCAGCTCGGCGTCGAGCCGGCGGACGTGCTCGACCGGGCGCGGCGCACCACCCGCCGCGAAATCGGTGACGGTCGACAGGTCGTACTCCCCACGCCGGGGATGATTGAGCATCTCGAAACTCATCAGCGGCACGCCGACGAAATAGGTCACCTTCTCGCGCTCGATCAACCGCATGGCCTCCTCGGCGTCCCAGCGTGGCATCAACACCAGCTTGCGCCCCATCGCGAAGCTTTGAAGGAAGGTCGGCACCTCGGCGGTGACGTGGAACAGCGGCACGTTCAGCAGCGTCGCGTGCTGGAGCGTCGCGACAACGCCGTTCTGCGCCGATATCGCCTGCATCATCAGCGCGGACGCCAGGAAGTTGAACGTGCCCTGCATGACCTGGAAATGCGTCGACAGCGCGCCGCGCGCGCGGCCGGTCGAACCGGAGGTGAACAGGATCGTCGCCGGCGCGTCGCCCGTCAGCGCGGGCAGTGTCCCGCCCTTCGCACGCGCCAGCACCGTATCCAGCGCGACCTCCAGCGGCTCGGCATCGTCGCAGACCTCGACCGGCGTGCCGATCCCGTGAAGCCGTTTCGCACGCGGCGGATCGGCGAAGATCACGCGCGGTGCGACCTCCGCGACCGCTGCCGCCAGTTCCTCGCTTTGCCACCAGCCGTTGAGCAGCGTCGCGATCCCGCCGGCCATCAGGATGCCCATGTAGAGCACGATCCACGACGGCGAGTTGCGCGCCGCGATCGCCACCCGGTCGCCGGGCCGAACGCCATAGCCGTCGACCAGCGCGTGCGCGACGCGCGTGGCGGCATCATGAACCTGTCCGAACGTCAACCGCTCCTCGCCCGCCACCAGAAAGGTCAGATCGCGGTGCTGGGCGCAGAAGTGCGCGAAATAGGCCGGGAGCGTTGGCGGTGCGGCGGCGATACACGGCAGGTCGCGACCGAAGCGCGTGACGGTACCGAGCGGCAGCGGACCACCCTCCCCCGTCAACGCCGCCATCGTGGCATCCATGCGCGCATCAAGCTCGGTCCGCATCACTCTCTCCGCTTGGGTTTATGCTCTGTGCATCTTATGGAGGCGCGATTCACGAGGGGAAAGCCTTGATCCTGCCCGCTCTCACGGCTGCCGTAGCGGCAAGCCACATACATTTTTCCGATCTGGGCCTGCACCCCGACGTCTTCTCGATCGGGGTGTTCACGCTGCGGTGGTACAGCCTGGCGTATATCGCCGGAATCGTCATCGGCTGGTGGTATCTGCTGAAGCTGCTCGACCAGCCCGGCGCGCCGATGGCGCGGCGACACGCCGACGATCTGGTGTTCTACGCCACGCTGGGCATCATCCTTGGTGGTCGGATCGGCTACGTCCTGTTCTACGCGCCGGAAATGCTGACCCGCCCGCTGTCGATCCTGCGGCTGTGGGACGGCGGCATGTCGTTCCATGGCGGGGTGATCGGCACGTCGCTCGGCCTGATATGGTTCGCCCGCAAGCATGGGCTGAACTGGCTGCGCGTGCATGATTACGTCGCCTGCTGCGTGCCGTTCGGACTGTTCTTCGGCCGGCTCGCCAACTTCGTGAACGGTGAATTGTGGGGCAAGCCGGCCGACGTGCCCTGGGCGATCGTGTTCGAGCGCACGGTGCCGTTCGGCATTCCCGAGCCCGCGCGTCACCCCAGCCAGCTTTACGAGGCCGGGCTGGAAGGTATCGCGCTGGCGCTGCTGCTGTGGTTCTTCTTCTGGCGGACGAATGCGCGATATCAACCCGGCAAGCTGGTGGGCGTGTTCCTCGCCGGCTACGGGCTGGCGCGCTTCACCGTCGAGTTCTTCCGCGAACCTGACGCGCAACTGCGTCAGTTCGCCGAGGCGACCGGGCTGCACATGGGCCAATGGCTGTGCGTGCCGATGGTGGTCGCGGGCGCCTATCTGATCGCGACCGCGCCGGGACGGCGGCAGCGGGTGGAGCCGGTCGCTGGACCGGACGCGGTCGCCTGATGACCGAACCGCTGCTCGCCGAGCGACTGGCGCGCGCCATCGCGCTGGGCGGGCCGATCCCGGTCAGCCAGTATATGGCCGCCGCCAACGCGCATTATTACGCGACCCGCGATCCGCTCGGCAGCGGCGGCGACTTCACGACCGCGCCGGAGATCAGCCAGATGTTCGGCGAGCTGATCGGCGCCTGGGCCGCCGATCTGTGGGATCGCGCCGGGCGCCCGGACGATGCCGTGTGGGTGGAGCTGGGGCCGGGGCGCGGGACGCTGACCGCCGATGCGTTGCGCGTGATGGCCCGTGCCGGCTTTCGTCCGCCGGTCCATTTCGTCGAGACCAGCCCGACGCTGCGCACGGCGCAAGGAGAGCGGGTGCCGCAGGCGACCTGGCACGACGCGCTGACGACCCTGCCCGACGACCGGCCGCTGATCGTCGTCGCCAACGAATTCTTCGACGCGCTGCCGATCCGGCAGCTCGTCCGGCGCGGCGAGACCTGGCACGAGCGGCTGGTGGCGTGCCAGGACACGCTGTTCCTGCCGATCGCGGGCGCCAGCGTGCCGGACACGATCATCCCGGCGCATCTGGCCGATGCCGCGCCGGGATCGATCATCGAGACGTCGCCGGCCAGCGTCGCGATCATGGCGGATCTGTCGGCGCGGATCGTGGCGCAGGGGGGCGCGGCGCTGGTGATCGACTATGGTTATGACGGCCCGGCGGCGGGGGAGACATTGCAGGCGGTGCGCGGGCACGCCTTCGCCAACCCGTTCGAGGCGCCGGGCGAACAGGATCTGACCGCGCACGTCGATATGGCGACGCTGCGGCTGGTGGCGGCGGCGTCGGGCGCTCGCTCGTGGGGTACGGTTGGACAGGGCACGTTCCTGCGCGCACTCGGCATCGATCAGCGCGCCGCCGCGCTGGGGGAAGAGGTCGCGGGCGATCGCGCGCGGCTGGTGGAGGACATGGGGGAGTTGTTCAAGGTGATCGCACTGACGCATAATGACTGGCCGCAACCGGCGGGGTTCGCATGATGCCCAAGCCGATGCTGCGCCGCGCAACCGTCGCGGATGCCGACGCGTTGGCCGGGGTCGCGCGCGCGACCTTCGAGGAGACGTTCGGCACCCTTTATTCCGCAGCCGATCTCGCCACGTTCCTGGAGCAGCATAACGCGCGCGACTGGGCGGCGGAGGTCGCCGATCCGGCCTTTGCCGTGCTGGTGGTGGAACTGGGGCATACGCTGGTCGGCTATGTAAAGCTGGGCCCGCCGCGCCTGCCGTTCACGCCGAAGACGAACGCGATCGAACTGCGCCAATTCTACCTGCTGAAACCGTGGCAGGGTTCCGGGCTGGGGCCGCGCATGATGGACTGGGCGCTGGACGAGGCACGGACGCGCGGCGTGGCGGAAATCTATCTCTCCGTTTTCATCGACAACGAACGCGCGCGGCGTTTCTACGTCAAATACGGGTTCAAGGACGTCGGCAAATACGCCTTCATGGTCGGCAATCACGCCGACCAGGATATCGTCATGCGCAAGACGTTGTGAGCGCGCCCGAGGTCATTCGGGCCGGCGTGCTGGGTGCGATGCCGCACGGTTTCCTCGGGCGGCGTGGGGGCGTGTCGACCGGGATCCACGCCGGGCTGAACGTCGGACTGGGCTCCGACGACGATGCCGACGCGGTCCGCGCCAACCGCGCGAGGGCGTTGACGGCGGTCAGGCCGGGCGCGGTGCTGCTGACACCGTATCAGGTCCACTCCGCCACCTGCGTCACGGTCGATGCGCCGTTCGCGGGGGCACGACCGGAGGCGGACGCGCTCGTCACCGATCGGCCCGGCCTCGCGATCGGCGTTATCACCGCCGACTGCGCACCGGTGCTGCTGGCCGACGCGGAGGCCGGGGTCGTCGGCGCGGCTCATGCCGGGTGGAAGGGGGCGCTGGGCGGCGTCACCGATGCGACGATCACCGCCATGATCGCGAAGGGCGCGCGGGCGGAGCGAATCGTCGCGGCGGTCGGCCCCTGCATCGCGCGCGCCAGCTACGAGGTCGACGACGCCTTCCGCCGTCGCTTCGAGGAGGCGGACGCCGCCAATGAGCGGTTCTTCGTCGATGCGCGCACGGGGCATCATCGCTTCGATCTGGAGGGCTATGTCGTCCACCGCCTTGCCGCCGCCGGCGTGACGCGCGTCGCGGCGCTGGGGCTGGACACCTATGCCGACGAGGCGCGATTTTTCTCCTATCGCCGTGCCACGCATCGCGGCGAGCCGGGTTACGGTCGGCAGATCGCGATCATCGCGCCGGCGGGCTGAGCGGATCGTTCTCCCGTGCCGCTGGTTAGTGCGCGACACGGGAGAGACGATCATGGCCGAGAATATCGTTCGCGAGGAGCTACGCGAGGGCGAGGTCTTCGACCGCAAGGCGAAACGACCGATCAAGGGCGGGCTCTTCTACCTCGCCTTCCTGCTGGTCGCCGCGATCCTGATCCTGTTCTACGCCGGCAATCTGATCTGACCCCGCAGATCAATCCCCCGGATTTGCGGGCACATCGTACGGGCGCATCCGCCGCGCGACGACCAGCGCGACCAGGACCAGCACGACCGCCTGGATCGGGCGGTAAGGATCGACCGGGGAGCGATCGTTTTCAACCGGCGACAGCAGCGATGGCGGAACGGCGTCGAGTTCGACTGCGGACAACGGCGCACCGTCGCTCACCCACGCCGCCGCTGCACACGGTGTCGTACACAGCACCGCCGCCAGGATCATCCCATAGCGCCATGCCCGTCGAATCGTCACACCCTCATCTGCTCGATGTCACGATATCGCGTCCGGCGGCGAGAGCCATCCTCCGTCTGAAGGAGGAGGAACAGGCCCGCCGTCACGCGACCGATGGACCGTGTGCAGGCGCACGCCGCCGCCGCAACGCCGCGCCGGCCACGCCGAAGCCAAGGATCATCATCGCCCAGGTCGCGGGTTCGGGAACGACGGCGGTGGCGCCCGCAGCACTGAACGCGAAGTTGATCCGACGTTCGTATTTGATGGCGCTCGTGTCGACGCCCGTCACCAGCGCGGCGGTGCCACGCGACAACGTTTCTTCACTATTCGGACCGGCCAGGACAATATTGTATGCGACGTCGGGACGCAGGACCACGTTTCGTCCGCCGCCGTTCGCATAATCCGCAACCGTGCCCCTGAAGATGGGTGAAAATTGATCCGCGCTCGAAATGGTAAGCAAATCAAGGCCGGATTGAAACTCTCCAGGCGGCGATAGATAATTGACGCCCAATACGGTGTCCTGGGTCACAGAGAAGAAAGTCCGCACCTGATGACCAGCGGTGGCGTACGCGAAGCCATCGGCGGACACCGACCACGCCGCCAAATTTCCGACGAACGCCATCGTCCATCGATCTCCCGAGGTGTACCCCGAAAGTGATGTGCTGGCATAGCCGCCGGCGCCGGCCTTTCCATCGTCACCGGATTGTGCAGACGTCGTGAGCGACGCACCGCCGAAGCTCGGCCCATAGCTGGCCGTCTCCGTTGAGCGCTGGAAGCTGCTGGGGGACGCTTTCGCTCGTCCGGCCTCCGTATTGGATGCCAGCGATGCGGCGGTCACTTCCGTCTTCAGCGCGAAAGACTGGATCGACACCAGCGATGCCGCACCCGCCTGCCCGGCCATCAGCGTCGTCGCGCCGACAAGCGACAGCCCCCAACCGTACTTCATTGCCCCGTTTTCCCCGTTAGCTATTGTCAAACGGACGCTAACCGATCCCGTGCGGCATCGCGTCACCCAAATGGGTTAGACCCCGGCCCCGTCACGCCGACCTATCCGAAACGGGACAATAGGCCGATCAACTCGGCCTGCCGCGTCGTCTGCGTCTTCGCGAAAATCTGTCGCAGGTGGACGCGCGCCGTGTTGAGGGCGATGCCCAGCCCCGCCGCCGCCTCGTCGGGGGTCCTGCCCGCCAGCAGCGCGGCGGCGATTTCCGCCTCGCGCGGGGTCAGTCCGAAGGCGGCGCGCCACAGCGAAGCGGCGGGTGCGGGACCGGCCAGCGGATCGATCAGCGTCACCAGCGCGGCGGCATGGTCCACCACCAGCGCCCGCCGCTCCCGCGCCAGCGGCCAGACGCACAACACATAGGGCGGACGCTCACCGTCGCGCTCGATCCGGGTGGCGTCCGCGCTGCCGCCCCTCGTCGCGGTCGCGGCCGCGATCAACGTCGCGAGCCGCCGCTGGCTGGCCGGATCGGTCGCGATCAGTCCTCCCTGCAGCGCGCCCAGCCCATCGCCGCGCCGCAGCACCGCCTCGAAATCGGATGTGGCGCGCAGGATCGTGCCGCGTTCGTCGAGCAACGCCGCCGGTTCCCCCACCACCTCAAGCCGCGCGCTCCACCACCGTTCGCGCAGTTTCTCGGCATGGAGGACGCCGAATTCCAGCGCGCGCTCCAGCGTGCCCGTCAGCGAGGCGAGCCGCCGCCATTGCGCGTCGCTGGTCACCCCCTGCCCGACCGCATTGTGGAACGACAGGCCGCCCACCCAGCGCCCGTCGCCGATCACCGAGGCGGCGGTGACGAAATGTTCCATCCCGCCTTCGCGTGCCATCCATTCGCAATGGAACCGCGTGTCGGCATCGTCGGGGTCGAGCACGTCGACGTCGCGGTACATGCGCGAGCCGGTCAATTGCGCGACGACGCGGACCTGCGGATCGCGCAGGTAAACTCCCTCCGCCCTGTAGCGCTCAAAGCGCTGCGGATCGGGATGGTGGATCGTGTCCCACGCCAGCACCTGCTGCTGACGATCGACCATGCCGAGATAGGCGGCCCTTCCGCCGATCCAGTCCGAGGCCCGCCGCAGCCACGGCACCCAGCCGTCCGCGCCTTCGTCCATCGCCGCCAGATAGGCGCCATGAATCAACGCATCGCGTTCGTCGTCCAAGCCGCCCCCTTCGCGCCGTACCGCAGGCAAGCCTATGTTACAGCACAAAACGGCTCAAGTCGGAGTTGCGCGCGACACTGGCCAGTTGCTGCTCGACATACGCCGCATCGACGGTCAGCGCCCCGCCCTGCCGGTCCTCGGCATCGAAGCTGACCTCCTCCAGCAGTTTCTCCATGACCGTCTGGAGACGGCGGGCGCCGATATTCTCGATCTCGCCGTTCACCTCCGCCGCGATGCGCGCGATGGCGCGGATGCCGTCGTCGGTGAAGGTCACGTCGACACCCTCGGTCGCGATCAGCGCCTTGTATTGCGCGGGCAGCGACGCCTTGGTGTCGGACAGGATCGCGACGAAATCGTCCTCGGCCAGCCCCTTCAGCTCGACGCGGATCGGCAGGCGGCCCTGAAGCTCCGGCAGCAGGTCGCTCGGCTTGGCGACGTGGAAGGCGCCGCTCGCGATGAACAGGATATGGTCGGTCTTCATCGGGCCGTACTTCGTCGAGACGGTCGTGCCCTCGATCAGCGGCAACAGGTCGCGCTGCACGCCCTCGCGGCTGACCGAGCCGCCGCGCACGTCGCTGACCGCGATCTTGTCGATCTCGTCGAGGAAGACGATGCCATTCTCCTCGGCATCCTGGAGCGCGACACGGCTGACCTCATCCTGGTCGAGGCGCTTGTCGGCTTCCTCCTCGACCAGCTTCTCCCATGCGGCGGGGACCAGCAGCTTGCGGCGCTGCTTCGGGCCGCCACCGAACGCCTTGCCCATCATCTCGGACAGGTTGATCATCCCGACCGAACCTTGCCCGCCGGGCAGCTCGAACGGCATCTGCGGCGCCTGTTGCAGTTCCAGCTCGACTTCCTTGTCGGCGAGATGGCCTTCGTGGAAGCGGTTGCGGAAGCTGTCGCGGGTCGCCTGGCTGGCGTCCTTGCCGACCAAAGCGTCGAGCAGGCGGTCCATCGCGGCGGCCTCCGCCTTGTCCTTCACCGCGAGGCGGCGGCGTTCCTTTTCCAGCCGCACCGCTTCCTCGACCAGATCGCGCGCGATCTGCTCCACGTCGCGGCCGACATAGCCGACCTCGGTGAACTTGGTCGCCTCGACCTTCACGAACGGCGCGTCGGCCAGCTTGGCCAAGCGGCGGCTGATCTCGGTTTTGCCGCAGCCGGTCGGCCCGATCATCAGGATGTTCTTCGGCGTCACCTCGTCGCGCAGATCGGGAGCGAGCTGCTGCCGCCGCCAGCGGTTGCGCAGCGCGACGGCGACCGCGCGCTTGGCGTCCTTCTGCCCGATGATATGCGCGTCGAGCGCGGCGACGATCGCCTTGGGGGTCAAATTATCGTTCATGGTTTTTCAAAGCCTTGGTCGGCGAATGTTGTGAATGTTGAGACGGTGGAAGGGTCCGTCGGGAGGTCTGACACGTGGGCGTCGGACCTGTGTCAGACGATGCGCGCAACGCGACAGACATGGGCCCCTGCCTGCGCAGGGGCGACGGACGTCATGTGGTGCTCTCCAACGTCTCGATCGTCACGCGGTCGTTGGTATAGACGCAGACCTCGGCGGCGATCTTCATCGCCTTGCGGCACAGCACCTCGGCATCGTCCTCATATTCGACCAGCGCACGCGCGGCGGCGAGTGCGTAATTGCCGCCCGAGCCGATCGCGGCGACGCCCGCTTCCGGTTCCAGCACGTCGCCGTTGCCGGTCAGGATCAGCGTCACTTCCTTGTCGGCGACGATCATCATCGCCTCCAGGTTGCGCAGGAACTTGTCGGTGCGCCAGTCCTTCGCCAGCTCCACCGCCGCGCGCATCAGGTGATAGCCGTGGCGCTCCAGCTTCGCCTCCAGCCGCTCGAACAGGGTGAACGCGTCGGCGGTCGCGCCCGCGAAGCCGGCGATGACCTTGCCATCACCCAGCGTGCGAACCTTGCGCGCGTTGGGCTTCATGACGGTCTGACCCATCGAGACCTGGCCGTCGCCGATGACGACGACCTTGCCGCCGCGTCGGACCGAGAGGATGGTGGTGCCATGCCAGACGGGCATGGAATGGGGATCGTTACCGCTCATAGCGCCGCGATTTGGGGCGCGGGCGGGCGACAGGCAAGGGCAGCGGCCGACACCGCGCAAATTGGTAACGCAGGCGATGGTATCCGCGCGCGACAAGGACCATATCGCGCGCGGGAGAGTGAGTAGCGTCAATGATTACCGACAAGGACCGCCTGTATTTCCAGACCCGCGCCGAGGCCGAACTGAAACTGGCGGCGGAAGCCGAAGACCCGGCGGTGTGCCAGGCGCATTATGCGATGGCGACGGAGTATCTCGAGGCCGCGCATGGCGCGCATATGCGGTTGCCGCCGGATCCGCAGCGGCTGCGGCGGGGGTAGTGCGGGCGTAACGCTCCCTCATTCCCGCCTCCCGTCGTCATTGCCGCGAAGGCGGGGATCCAGACACGCCGACGTGGCGATTCGTTCGCGACGACCTGGGTTCTGGATTCCCGCCTTCGCGGGGATGACATGATGGGGATTATCTCGCCTTCGCCTTCCCCCATTCCCGCGCGACGGTGTAGCCGAGATAGCCGGTGCCGAAGAGCGCGTAGAGCGGTTCGGGCAGGCCGTTCAAATAGGCGTTCATCCCGTGCGCGATCGCCAGCGCAGCGTCGGGTTTGACCGCCGCGATCAGGCCCATCGGAATGCTCCAGAGCAAGAGGGCGTACATGACGTACAGGAAGCTGGGGCGCGCGCGGCTGGTCCAGGGGTCGGCTGAACCCGCTTCGGCCAGCACCGCCGCCATCTGCGCCTTGACGCGCTCCAGTTCCTGCGTCCCTTCCAGCCGCAGCAGTTCGCGCTGCGCCGCCTCCCGCGCGCGCGGATCGGGGATCAGCTTGTCGAGCAGCCCGGCGACCGGGCCGATGATCGTGTCCAGCATCGCCATGTCCTCACCCGATCCGCTGCGCGAGCCAGCCATACAGGAAAGCCTCGTTGGCGGGGCGCTGTTCCGCGAGCGAGAGATAGCGTTCGCCCTGCAACGCCTCGACCGCCTTGACCAGCACCGTCTCCGCGCCCGCCCCGCGCGTGGCGAGGAACGCGTCCAGCGCGGCGAGCGTCCGCGCGCCGATGCGGCCGTCCGGCACGACGTCGGGGTAATCGCGCCCGCCCCGGTTCAGCGCATTGAGCGCGCGCTGAAAGAAGCCGGTCGCAACCGCCGGCCCCATGTTGACGCCGGTGTCGAACAGTTCGGCCGCCAGCGCGGGCGCGCGATCCGCGACGCGATCCAAGCCCGGGCGCGACCAATAGAGCTGACGGTAGATGGCGACCGCCGCGGGGCGCGCGAAATGGCGCATATCACCCGTATAGCCGTTGGCGCGGGCGACCGCCTCGGTGATGCCGAAGCGGGTGGCGCCGCCGCGATCGGCCGGATGGTGGATATACCCGCCCTCGCGGTCGATCACGCCGTCGATGAGATCGTCGATCATGATTGTGTTCTCCCATTACTGATAGAGAACATATCGCGAACTAATGGGTGTAGGACAGCGTGTTCTTACGAGCCGTTCTCGTCATTCCCGCGCGGGCTGATGGGAATCCATGACCTTTGACGTTCCGGCCCGGGGTTCAGTGGCGGGCGGATCAAGTGATGCGGGAAGGTGCCCAGAACAGGCCCCGGCCTCCGCCGGGGCGGCAGCTATCGGCGCCGCCGCACGATCTCGCAGCCGACACGGGCGTCGGGGAAGACGTCGGGCTTCATCGAGCGCACTCTTACCTCGCGGACGCGCGGATCAGCGAGGCACAGTGCCGCGACGCGCTCGACCAGCGTCTCCTGCAACGCGAAGCCCCCGCCCGCCGCGAGCGCATGGATGCCGTCGCGGATGCCGTCGTAATCGAGCACTTCGGCGATATCGTCCGCCTCGGGCGTCCGGCCATAAGCCACGGTGAGGTGCACCGACAGCAGCACCCGCTGCGGTGTCGCCTCATGCGGGTGGATGCCGAGGCGCATCGCGACCGCCAGATCGTCGAGGATGATCGTGTATTCAGCCATCGCTGCGGCCCTCGAACATCACGTCGCGGTCGCGCTTCACGAATCGCTGACCGCTGTCGACGTACAGATTCTGTCCGGTCACGCTGCGCGCCTCCAGCAGATAGACGACCGCCGCCGCCACCTGGTTCGCGCCCACCGGACGGCGGAGCAGATTGGCGCGCGCCACGGCATCGAACTCGGCGTCGCTCTGGTCGCCGCTGGGCAATGTCAGGCCGGGCGAGACCGCGTTGACCCGGATGCGCGGCGCAAACGCCTGCGCCATCAGCACCGTCGCGCTGGCGAGCGCGGCCTTGGTCAGCGTGTAGCTGTAGAAATCGGGATTGGGATTGGCGAGCTTCTGATCGAGCAGGTTGACGATCGCACCGTCGCGTCCCTGCCCCGCCAGCGCGGCGGCGAGCAGCGACGGCGCGACGACGTTGACCGCGTGGAGCCGCGCCGCCAGCGCGGCATCGGGCGCGGCGGGCACGTCATATTCGAACAGCGAGGCGCTGTTGACCAGACCGTCGACTGGCCCGCCCGCGCAGGCCCGCGCGAACAGCGCCGGCACGTCCGACGGATCGGCGAGATCGCCCGCGACGCACTCCCCGCCCAGTTCCGCCGCCAGCGCCTCGGCCTCCGCGCGCGACCGGCCGTAATGGATTACCGGGACATGCCCGGCCGCGGCGACCGCACGCGCGATCGCCGCGCCGAGCCGTCTGGCCGCCCCGGTCACCAGCACGCGCATCGCGCTCAGGCCATGCCCATCAGCGACAGCACTTCCTTGCGGCTGCGGTCGTCGTCGCGGAAGACGCCCATCATCCGGCTGGTCACCATGCCGACGCCGGAGGTGCGGACGCCGCGCGCGGTCATGCACGCATGGCTCGCCTCGATCACCACCGCGACGCCCAGCGGTTTCAGCCCGTGCCAGATGCAGTCGGCGACCTCGGCGGTCAGCCGTTCCTGCACCTGCAACCGCCGGGCATAGCCGTGGAGCACGCGCGCCAGTTTCGAGATGCCGACGACATGGTTGCGCGGCAGATAGGCGATATGCGCCTTGCCGATGATCGGCGCCATGTGATGCTCGCAATGCGACTGGAACGGAATGTCCTTGAGCAACACGATCTCGTCATAGCCGCCGACTTCCTCGAACACGCGCGACAGATGCACGCCGGGATCCTCGCCGTAACCGGCGCAATATTCCTTCCAGGCGCGCGCCACGCGGCGGGGCGTATCGACCAATCCCTCGCGCGTCGGATCGTCTCCGGCCCAGCGCAGCAGCGTGCGGACCGCCTCCGCCACCTCGTCGGGCACCGCGATCTTGCCGTCCGCCGCCACCAGATCGCCGTCGTCGGGCGTGCCCTGACCCTTGTCGCTCATCCCAGTCCCCGTTCGTGTCGCGCGTGGCTGTAGCACGAATTGATACGGCGCAACCCCGAACCTGTCCTGCGGGTTGCACCTCGACACAACAGGAGACGGACGATGGCAAGCGATCTGAAGAAGGGCGACGAGGTGACCTGGAAGTCGCATGGCGGCACCGCGCACGGCACGGTGGAGAAGAAGCTGACCTCCGAAACCTCGATCAAGGGTCACAAGGTCAAGGCGACGAAGGACGAGCCGCAATATCTGGTAGAGAGTGACAATGGCGGAAAGGCAGCGCACAAGCGCGCCGCGCTCAAGAAGGCGTGATTCCGCGAAGGCCGAGTACGCGGCCGGTGCAACAGGAAGGAATGGAATGGCTACCACGACCAAGACCGGCGGCATCCATGCCCCCGTTCAGCCCTCGGCCGAGCTGGGTGCGATCGTCGGCAACGAGAAGCTGCCGCGCAGCCAGGTCATCAGCAAGGTGTGGGACTATATCAAGTCGAACAACCTGCAAAACCCGGAAAACAAGCGGGAAATCCTGGCCGACGACAAGCTGAAGAAGGTGTTCGGCAAGGACAAGTGCACGATGTTCGAGATGAACAAGTACATCTCGCAGCACGTCAAGGCCTGACCCCGCGAGGCTGCCGGCGCGCCGTGACGGCCCCGGCAGCCAGCGGTCCGCGCGCCGCCGCCCAGAACCGGCGGCGCGTCGTTCCGGGTGCGAATCGGTTGGGCGCCGGGCCGGTGGTCAGACTTCCACCGCCGCCGCCTGACGCCCCGCCGCCCCGAACACGCGCAGATAGCGTTCGATTTCGGCCGGCTCGCCGGTCGCCTTGGCCGGATTGTCGGACAGCTTCACCGCCGGGCGCCCGTCGGCGCTGATCACCTTGCAGACCAGCGAGATCGGCTCCAGCCCCGCCGCGCCGTCCGGGTCGCAGCCGCGAAAGTCGTTGGTCAGGTTCGTGCCCCAGCCGAAGCTGGTCCGCACCCGGCCATGAAAGTGACGGTAGGTTTCGGCGATCGAGGCGACATCCATGCCGTCGGAAAAGATCAGCAGCTTCTCGCACGGGTCGCGGTCGTGCGCGCGCCACCAGTCGATGATCCGCTCGCCCGCCGCGATCGGCGGTGCGCTGTCGGGGCGGAAGCCCGTCCAGTCCGCCACCCAGTCGGGCGCGTCGCGCAGAAAGGCGGCGGTGCCGAACGCGTCGGGTAGCGCGATCAGCAGGTTGCCGCCATAGGCCTGCCGCCATTCGTCGAGCACCCGGTAGGGCGCCGCCGCCAGCGCGGCATCGTCGGGTGCCAGCGCGGCGGCGACCATCGGCAGTTCGTGCGCGTTGGTGCCGATCGCCTCCAGATCGTGGTCCATCGCCAGCAGCACGTTGGACGTGCCGATGAAGCGCGCGCCCAGCCCCTCCTTCAGCGCCTCGACGCACCAGCGTTGCCAGAGAAAGCCGTGGCGGCGGCGCGTGCCGAAGTCCGACAGCGCCAGATCGGGCAGCGCGCGCAGCCGCTCGACCTTCTCCCACAATTTCGCCTTGGCGCGCGCGTACAGCACATCCAGCGTGAAGCGCCCCTTGCCGCGCAACGCAGCCCGCGCGCGCAGTTCGTTGACGATCGCCAGCGCCGGAATCTCCCACATCGTCGTGTCGGTCCACGCCCCGGCAAAGCGCAGCTCATACTGACCGTCGACGCGGCGCAGTTCATAGTCGGGCAGCTGGAAGTCGGCGAGCCACGCCAGGAAATCCGGCGCGAACATTCGCGCCTCGCCGTAGAAGCTGTTGCCCGCCAGCCAGATCAGCTCCTTCTTGGTGAAGCGCAGGCCCCGCGCATGGTCGAGTTGCGCGCGCAGTTCGCCCTCGTCGATCACCTCCGCCAGCCGCACGGTGCGCGTGCGGTTTATGAGCGCGAAGGTTGCCTGCGTGGTCGGATGCCGCCGCCAGATCAGCTGGAGCATCAGCAGCTTGTAGAAGTCGGTATCCAGCAGGCTGCGCACGATCGGGTCGAGCCGCCAGCCGTGATCCCAGGTGCGCGTCGCGATATCGGTATAGACCATCGGCGCTCACGCCTCCCAGGGGGTGATGTCCGGCTCCGCCCCGATCAGCGCGAGGCCGTGCGCGATCGAGGTCAGCTCGCCGCCGGTCGCGATCCGATCCTCGCCGAAGCGGCGGAAGAACAAGGCGCGGATCGCCGGGATCAGCGACGATCCGCCGGTCAGGAACACGCGATCGATCGCCTCCGCCGCCACGCCCGCGCGCGCCAGCGCGGTATCGAGTGCCGTCTCGATCCGCGCCAGATCATCGGCGATCCAGCGCTCGAAATCGGCGCGCGCCACCTCCGCCTCGATCCGCACCCCGCCGCCGTCGAAGGTGAAGGGCGCATGATCCGCCCCCGACAGGGCGCGCTTCAATTTGCCGACCGCGTCATAGAGCGGAAAGCCCTGCTCATGCTCGATCAGCGCGATCATCCGCCCGATCGCCGCCGGGTCCAGCGCGTCGCGTTGCAGCTTGCGCAGTTCCTCCAGCGTCTTGCGGTTGCGCATCAGCGCCAGCCGCGACCAGTCCGCGACGTCGGTGAAATAGCCGCCCGGTATCTCCAGCACCTTGCCGAACGAACGATACCGACCGCCCTTGCCGAGCATCGGAAGCACCAGTTGCGTGACGATCCGCTGGTCGAAACGGTCGCCCGCGATCCCGACACCGCCCGACGCCAGCGGCACGCAGCGCCGCGCCGCGCCCGGTTCGGCGACGCGCACCAGCGAGAAGTCGGTCGTGCCGCCGCCGAAATCCGCGACCAGGATCGTCGCCGGCTCGGTCAGGCGCGTGGCGAAGCTGTGCGCCGCGCCCAGCGGCTCATAGACGTAGTGCACCTCCGCGCCGAACTCGCGCAGCATCAGGTCGTAGCGTTCGCGCGCCAGCGCCGGATCGGGGCGCGCCCCCGCATATTCGACCGGACGCCCGACGACCACGCGCCGAGGCCGATCATCGAGCTGCCCGCCGGCGTGCCGCACCAGCTTCTGCAACAGCAGCCGCCCGAAATCCTCGAACCGGAACGGCTTGTTGAAGATCATCGCCCGCTCGAACAGCGGGCTGGCGGCCACGGTCTTGAACGACTGGACGAAGCGGCTGTCGAGCGGCGCGTCGAGATATTCGGCGATCGCCCATGGCCCCGCCTCATGCGCGACGCCGTTCCAGCCGCGCTCATCCTCCCAGAAGCACAGCGCCGAACGAAAGACAGCGCCGGTCGCCTCGTCACCCGCGAACTCGATCAACCGTGCCTCGCCGTCGCCGCCATCCGCCCGCGCGACCACGGTATTGGTGGTGCCGAAATCCAGCCCGAGCGCCGAAATGTCCGCTGCGCCTGCCACGCTCTGCTCCGTCGCTTCAGGAAAGGGACGGACGCCTATGGCATCGCGGACGGGGCGCGGCAATGGACCGGGCGATCCTGATCCAGCTTCATCGGTCCGCCATTGGCGGTGGCGGCCGGCGTGGCTAAATCCGCACCCGACCCCACGGAGATCATCGATGCCCTTCCCCGCCCCCTATGTCGCCGATGCCGAGCGTTACGACGGCCGGATGCCCTATCGCCGTACCGGACGCAGCGGGCTGCGCCTGCCCGCGATCAGCCTGGGGCTGTGGCAGAATTTCGGCGGCACGGACGTGTTCGAGACCGGCCGCGCGATCCTGCGCCGCGCCTTCGACCGCGGCGTCACGCATTTCGACCTCGCGAACAACTACGGCCCGCCCTATGGCTCGGCGGAGGAAAATTTCGGTCGCGTGATGGCCACCGACTTCGCCACGCACCGCGACGAGTTGATCGTGTCGACCAAGGCCGGGTGGGACATGTGGCCGGGGCCGTATGGCGACATCGGTTCGTCGAAGAAATATCTGATCGCCAGTTGCGAGCAGAGCCTGAAGCGGATGGGCCTCGACTATGTCGACATCTTCTATTCGCACCGCGTCGATCCCAACACGCCGCTGGAGGAAACGATGGGCGCGCTGGTGCAGCTGCACCGGCAGGGCAAGGCGCTGTATATCGGGATCTCCTCCTACGAGCCGGGGCTGACCGCGCGCGCGGCGGCGATCCTGGCCGAGGAGAAGGTGCCGCTGTTCATTCACCAGCCGAGCTACTCGATCCTCAATCGCTGGATCGAGCGCGAGCTGCTGGCGACGCTGGAGTCGCTCGGCACCGGCTGCATCGCCTTCTCGCCGCTGGCACAGGGGATGCTGAGCGACAAATATCTGCGCGGCGTGCCGGACGGCGCACGCGCAGCGCGCGGCGGGTCGCTGTCACAATCGATGCTGACCGAGCAGAATCTCGACGCGATCCGCGCGCTCGACGCGATCGCGAGGGGGCGCGGGCAGTCGCTGGCGCAGATGGCGATCGCCTGGGTGCTGCGCGATCCGCGCGTCACCTCGGCGCTGATCGGTGCGCGGACGGTCGAGCAGCTGGACGATTCGCTCGACGCGGTGAAGCGGCTCGACTTCGCCGCCGACGAACTGGCGGCGATCGACGCGGCGGCCGCCGATGGCGGCATCAACCTCTGGGCGACGTCGAGCGATATCGCGGAACTGCCCGCCGCGCAGGGCGTGCCCGTCTGAGATGGCGCCGATCGGGGTCGGGCTGATCGGCTTCGGCCTGGCCGGCGCGCGGCTGCACGCGCCGGTCATCGCCGCCGTCGCGGGATTGCGGATCGCGGCGATCATGACCTCGCGGGTTGCGGAAGCGCAAGCGGCCTTCCCCGATGCGGCGGTGGTCGCCGCACCGGACGCGCTGCTGACGCGCGACGATGTGGAACTGGTGGTGGTCGCCAGCCCGAACCCCAGTCATGCGCCGCTCGCCCGCGCGGCGCTGGCAGCCGGAAAACATGTCGTGGTCGACAAGCCGTTCGTCACCGATCCGGCCGATGGCGACGCGCTGATCGCGGACGCCCGCGCGGCGGGGCGGGTGCTGAGCGTCTATCACAACCGGCGCTGGGACGCCGATTTCCTGACCGTGCGCGAACTGCTGGCAAGCGGACGGCTGGGCGAGATCGCCCTGGCGGAATTCTGCTGGGACCGCCTGCGCCCCGCGATCAAGCCGGGCTGGCGCGAGGAGCCGGGTGACGGCAGCGGCGTACTCGCCGATCTCGCGCCGCACATGATCGACCAGATGCTGGCGCTGTTCGGCATGCCCGACACCGTGGCCGCCGATATCGTCCGCCAGCGCGCGGCGGCACGGGTGGACGATTATTTCGACCTGACCTTCCGTTACGGCACGCGGCGGGTGCGGATCGCCTCGTCGACGCTGGTCGCCGCACCGCGCCCGCGCTTTGCGCTGCACGGGGAAAACGGCAGCTTCGTCAAGCACGGCATCGACCCGCAGGAGGCGATGTTGCGGGCAGGCGGGCTGGACCCGGCGACCTTCGGTGTCGAGGCGGCATCGGCCTGGGGCGTGCTGACCGATGCGGACGGGCAGGCGCGGGCGATCCCGTCGGCGCGCGGCGACTGGCGCGGCTTCTACCGCGCGATGATCGCCGCGATCCGCACCGCCGCCCCGCCCCCGGTCGACCCCGCGGACGCACTCGCCGGCCTGCGGCTGATCGCCCATGCGCGCGCGGCGGCGGATACCGGATTGCGGGTGTGCGCGACCGCCTAGCGACGGCTGGTGCCCCCGGCGAGATTCGAACTCACGACCTGCGGTTTAGGAAACCGTCGCTCTATCCTGCTGAGCTACGGGGGCACGGGCGGTTTTCCTAGGTTTGCGGAAGCCGGCGGTCAACGCCGATCGCGGACACCGGGAGCGCGCCCGGCGCGATATTCGCCGTTCCTGACGCATGTCATTTGATAAGCGCCACCAAGTGTGCGCTAATATCCGAATGGTCGGGTGGCGCGTGTCGATCGCGGCGGCGCTACCCCGTCGAGAGGGAGGCGGAAGGACGCATGGAACGTTGTCGCGGAACGTTCCCCGAAGACGACGAAACGCCCGCAGCGGGCGCGTCGTCCGCGCCATTTCCCGCCCCCACGTCGCCCGGCGCGTGCGCGTCGGGTGCTGGATGCCCGATCGGGTCGCACCGTCGGCACGCCTTTCAGGGATTTGCCGGCGCATGACGTGACGATGGTTCGAGGGGGACAAGACATGATCGTCGATCGCCGCATTCCGACCACATCCGCCTCGGCGGGCTCCGGCCTGACCTCCATGGGGCGGCCCCGCCGCGTTCCACCAGCGGTGCGGGCATGACGACGCTGCGCCGTGACGCCGACGCGCGCGCCGGGGGTTTTCCGACCGGCGCCGCGCTCACCGCCTTCAACGACAGCTACCGCGACACGCCCGCGCGCCTGTGGGATGCGTTCAGCGTCGCGGCCAGCGCCGGCTGCGGCGCCAGCGCGGCGGGGGTCGTGCTCGGCCCCTTCCAGAGCCGGCGGGGGCAGACCGGGCCGGTCGATGTGCTGAGCGACGGGGACATCATGTTCCTGCACCAGGGCCTGCACCGCACGCCCGGGCTGGTGAGCTGGACCCCGACCGGCGCGCGCCGTCATGTCGCGGCGACCGCGATCGGCGAGGATCCGGACATCGGCTTCCTGTGGATCATGGAGCCGGGCGACGGACTGGGCGACACCGCCTTGTCCACATTGCGCGCCCTGGGCGTGTTCGCGACGCTGCTCTACCGGCTGGACGCCGCGCGCGGACAGGGCGCGTTGCTGCTGGAGGCGGAGCGCCACCGACAGCGCCGCGACCTGCGGTTGCTGGGCGAACGGCTGCATGACGACGGCGGCGCGGCGCTCGCCGCCGCCCGGGTGGCGGCGTTGGCCGGCGCACGCACCGATCGGGGCGACTTCGCGACGCGCTGGGAGGCGGCGCTCGCCGGACTGGCGGCGCAGATCGACGAGCGCCGCGTCGCCTTGTGCGTGGTCTGCGAACAGCCGGTATCGGACGTGCCGGAGCCGTGCGCGACGATCGTGCTGCTCGCGCTGGACGAGTTGGTCGCCAATGCGATCCGCCACGCCTTTCCCGATAGCCGACAGGGCACGATCGCGGTGCGGCTGGACGGCGCCCCCGGCGTGCTGCGACTGGAGGTGGGCAACGACGGTGTTCCGCCCGCCGCCGGAGGCACCGCGATGCGCGACGGCTCGGGGCTCGACATTCTGGCGCGGTTGTTGGCCGGGGTGCGGGGGCGGCTGTCGCTGACGTCCGAACCGGGGACGACGACCTATGCCGCAGAGGTGCGGTGGTGATCGCGATCGACGATCGCCCCGCCGGCGTCCCTCACCCGCCTCCGCCGATGCCGGGCGACGAGGTCGCGGCGATCGCGGACGCGCTGGCGCTACTGCTGGGTGCGGCGGCGGTGAACGTCACCTGGGAAGCCGCCGGGAGCCAGCAGCCGCCGACGTCGTTCGGGCAGCCGGGCACCTCGCCCGCGCACGGCCTGGCGTCCAGCCTCACCGCCACCGGCGGCGGCCGATGCGTGACCGGCACGCTTTCCGCCACCGGTGGCACCATCACCATCGACGCCCGCTTCGCCGACGAAGGCGCACCCGAGGGCGGCGGCGCCCCCGTTACCACGGCCGACATGCCGCCACTGACCCGCGCCCTGGCGGCGGCGATGGATCAGGCCGACGTCGCCGTGCTGCTGATCGACGGACACGCGCGACTGATGTTCGCCAACGCCGCCGCACGGGCGATACTCGACCGCGGCGGTGGTCTGCGCCGCGTTGGCGCGCATATCGCCGCCGCACGGCCGACCGATACGCTGCGCCTTCACGCCGCCATCGCGCGGGTGGTGGACGGCGCCAGCGACAAGGAGCCGCCGGTGGCGATCACCCGCCCCGACCGTCGCCCGCTGCTGGTCGCGATCGTCGCCAGCGGCATCGCGTGCACGCACCCGGCGGAATGCGCGGCGATCGTCCATGTCGTCGATCCGGAGCAGGCGCCGCAGGTGTCGATCGAGCCGACCTGCCGCTTGTACGGCCTGTCGCCGGTCGAGGCCCGCCTCGCCTCGCTGCTGGCCGACGGCATCAGCCTGGCGGGGGCGGCGAAGGCGATGCACGTCCGTCCCCAGACCGCGCGCTCCTATCTGAAGCAGATCTTCCTGAAAACCGACACCCACCGTCAGGCCGAGCTGGTATGGCTGCTGCTCAGGAGCGCGGTGCGCACGCCTCAGCCGAACAATGCGGCATAACGCTCCGGCTTGAACCCCACCTCCACGCCGCCGCCATGCACCAGCACCGGGCGCTTGATGGCCGAGGGATGCGCGATCATCACCGTGCGTGCCTTCGCCGCGTCGAGATCGGCCTTGTCCGCGTCGGGCAGTTTGCGGAAGGTGGTGCCCGCGCGGTTGAGCAGCACCTCCCACCCGAGCCGCGCGATCCACGCATCCAGCGCGGTTGGATCGACGCCGAGCTTCTTGAAATCATAGAAGGTGTAGGCGACCTCGTGATCGGTCAACCACGTGCGGGCCTTCTTCACGGTGTCGCAATTCGGGATGCCGTACAGGCAGATCGTCATGACGTTCCTCCGGTCGCTGATCCGCGCCCGTCATAGCGTCGGCACCGTCCTGCACCATAGCGCGCGGCGACCCGTCGTGACGATCGGCGCCTACCGCGCGGCGGGGACGATCAACTGGCGCACCATGCGGAGTTCGACGCCGTAATTGGGATGCCTGACGGGATCGATCGGCGTGGTGCGGAACAGATAAAGGGCTTCGGCGCCGCCCTCGGGGCGTTGCTTCTGGATACCGCTGATCTCCGAACGGACATTGCCGAAGGTCGCGCTGCGCACCGGTACGGCGACGAACCCACCCCCGCCGCGTGCCTCCGCCGCCGTCAGCAGCCGCTTCCACGCACGCTCGTCGACGCGTCCGTCCGTATGGGTCACGCGGACGGCGCAGGCGTGATAGGGTGGCGCCTCGATCGTGACGATCATCCGGCTGCCGTCCGTCATGGGAATGTCCCAGCCGCGACCGGGATCGTCCTTCAGATAGATGCGCAGCTCCGCCGCGGTCAGCGCACGTGCGCCGGGAAGTTTCGCCATCGCCGCCTCGACCTGCGCATCGTCCGGGAACAGGCGGTTGCAGAGCATGTCGAAGACGCGCATCTGCCCATCGCCGGGAGCGGCCGGGGCGGCGGGCACATCAGCGGATTGCAGCGCGATGGCGAACAGGGCGGCGATCATCGGTCATGTCCATCGGCGAAAGGAAGGCGCGAAAGTGACACGGTTCGCCGCGTGCCGCCAGTGGGGGACGGCATGAGCCCTTGCCCCTCACGCGGAGCGGCGACGATCCGATGCGGTGCCTGGGGGCGCTATGGCCACATCACGCGAGGTGGCCGCGACGATGCCGCGCCAACCTCACACCCTGCGGCCCAACGGCGTCTCGCGACGCCGAATGATCCGGCCGCGACCATGCCCGCACGGTCGCGGGTCCGGATCATTCCCACTCGATCGTGCCGGGCGGCTTGGAGGTGTAGTCGTAGGTCACGCGGTTGATGCCCTTCACCTCGTTGATGATCCGCGTCGCCACCCGCGGCAGGAAGCCGCCCGGGAACTCGAACGCCTCTGCGGTCATCCCGTCGACCGAGGTCACCGCGCGGAGCGCCAGCACGCTGTCATAGGTCCGCCCGTCGCCCATCACGCCGACCGAGCGCACCGGCAGCAGCACCGCAAACGCCTGCCAGATCGTGTCGTAAAGCCCGGCGTTGCGGATTTCCTCCAGATAGATGGCATCCGCCTTGCGCAGGATGTCGCAGCGCTCGCGCGTCACCTCGCCGGGGATACGGATCGCCAGGCCGGGTCCGGGGAACGGATGGCGGCCGACGAACACGTCCGGCAGCCCCAACTCGCGGCCCAGTGCGCGCACCTCGTCCTTGAACAATTCGCGCAGCGGCTCGACGAGCTTCATGTTCATCCGCTCGGGCAGGCCGCCGACATTGTGATGGCTCTTGATCGTCACCGACGGGCCGCCGGTAAAGCTGACGCTCTCGATCACGTCGGGGTAGAGCGTCCCCTGCGCCAGGAAGTCCGCGCCGCCGATCTTCTTCGCCTCCGCTTCGAACACGTCGATGAAGGTCTTGCCGATGAACTTGCGCTTCGCCTCCGGGTCGGTGACGCCGGCCAGGCCGTCCATGAACAGGTCCTGCGCCTGCACATGCACCAGCGGGATGTTGTAGGCGCCGCGGAACAGGCCCACGACCTGCTCGGCCTCGCCCTCGCGCAGGATGCCGCCATCGACGAACACGCAGGTCAGCTGCTCGCCGATCGCCTCGTGAATCAGCACCGCCGCGACCGCCGAATCGACGCCGCCGGACAGGCCGCAGATCACGCGCTTGTCGCCGACCTGTTCGCGGATCTCCGCGATCTTGACGCTGCGGAACTCGGCCATCGTCCAGTCGCCCGCCAGCCCGCAGACGTGGCGTGCGAAATTGGCGATCAGCTTCGCGCCATCGGGGGTATGGACGACCTCCGGGTGGAACTGCATCCCGTAGAAGCGTCGCGCCTCGTCGGCGGTGATCGCGAACGGCGCGCCCGGGGAGGAGGCGACCGGCGCGAACCCGGGCGCGAGCGCCGCGACGTGATCGCCGTGGCTCATCCACACCTGATGCTTTTCGCCCGACTGCCACAAACCGTCGAACAGCGCGCAGGTCTGGTCGACCTCGACGAAGGCCAGGCCGAACTCACCCGACATGCCCTTTTCAACGCGCCCGCCGAGCTGGGTGTTCATCACCTGCTGGCCATAGCAGATGCCGAGGACCGGGATCCCGGCCTCGAAGATCGCCTGCGGCGCGCGCGGGCTATTATGATCGACGACCGAGGCCGGGCCACCGGACAGGATCACGCCTTTGGGCCGCAACCGCGCGAAGGCGTCGGCGGCGGACTGGAAGGGCACGACCTCGCTATAGACGCCCGCCTCGCGCACGCGACGCGCGATCAGCTGAGTCACCTGGCTGCCGAAATCGACGATGAGGATGTTGTCGGGATGCTCCATGGCGAGCCTGTAGCGGGATGGTGCGCGGCGGGAAAGACCCCCTTTCCCCTGACAATCTGCCCGGTTCCTACCCGCCGTCCCTGCGCAGGGAGCGACGGCTGCGAGCGGACGGATGGGGGTTATCCCCGCACGCCCTTCGGCACCGCCTCCCCCTCGCGTAGCGTCAGCACCTCGACGCCCGTCGCGGTCACGGCCACGGTATGCTCGAACTGCGCCGACAGTTTCCCGTCGCCGGTCACGACGGTCCACCCGTCGTCGCGGGTCGCGACCTTGCGGGTGCCCTGATTGACCATCGGCTCGACCGTGAAGGTCATCCCCTCGCGCAGCGTGCCGCCCGTTCCCGGGCGACCATAATTGAGCACCTCGGGCGACTCGTGCATCTCGCGCCCGATGCCATGGCCGCAAAAGTCGCGGACGACCGAATAGCCGTTCTGCTTGGCGTGCCGGTCGATCGCCGCACCGACATCGCCCAGCCGCGCGCCGGGGCGGACCTGCGCGATCCCCTGCCACATCGCCTCCTGCGCCACGCGGACCAGCCGCCGGGCGGCGGCACCGACCGCACCGACGACATAGGTCTTGCTGGAATCGGCGATGAACCCATTCTTCTCCAGCGTGATGTCCAGGTTCACGATATCGCCGTCCCGGACGATATCGCCGGCGGCGGGCACGCCGTGGCAGACGACCTGATTGATCGAGCTGTTGAGGACATAGGCGAAGCCATATTGCCCCTTGCTGGCGGGCCGGGCGTGGCAATCGTCGACGATATAGCGCTCGACCATGTCGTTGATCGCCAGCGTCGACATGCCTGCAAGCGGCTGACGGTCGAGCATCGTGAACACGGAGGCGAGCAGCCGGCCCGATTCGCGCATCAGGTCGAGTTCGGCGGGCGTCTTGATCGGGATCACGCGGCGTGTGCCGTGCGCTCGCGGGCGACGATCTCGTTGAACGAGAGCGTCGGGCTGGCCTCGGCGAGCATCCCGATCTTCATCCAGAACTCCGCCTGCGAATTGATCGAGCGGCACATCACCGCACTGGCACGACGCGCTTCCTCGTGCAGCCGCTCGTCGATCTTCACAATGCCCACACGGCTTCTCCACGACATTATCAACATACGAAACGTATATGGTTTGCACTGTCGATTGTCACGCCGCCGTCCTTGGCCTTCTATCCCGCCATCGAAGGAATGACCGGTCGCGAAGGGCACGAAAAAGGCCGCCCCGTTTCCGGAGCGGCCTCTTCACTCGGCGCTGGCGCCCGATCAGGCGGCGGCGTCGAAATCCTCGTCGTCGTTCACGACCGGGCCCGAATCCTGGCCCTTGGCCGAGACGTCACGATCGACGAACTCGATGATCGCCATCGGCGAGGCGTCCGACGCGCGGATGCCGGCCTTGATGATGCGGGTGTAGCCGCCGTTGCGGTCGGCATAGCGCTTGGCCAGCACGTCGAACAGCTTCACGAGCTGCGCGTCGTCCAGCAGCCGCGCGTGCGCCAGACGGCGGTTCGACAGGCCGCCCTTCTTGCCCAGCGTCACCAGCTTCTCGATGTACGGGCGCAGTTCCTTCGCCTTGGCGACGGTCGTGGTGATCTGCTCATGCTTGATGAGCGCGGCCGACATGTTGCGGAACAGCGCGATGCGATGTGCCGAGGTACGCTGCAGCTTACGACCGCCTACACGATGGCGCATGATAGTCTTCCTTCTCGTTCGTCAGGGGGCCGTTTGACGGAAACCCCGGGACAGGTGGGGACGGCAGGCCCACCCGGATAACCGTCGCCCCTGCGAAGGCAGGGGCCCTTGTCTTGGTCGGCGTGCGGGACGCCGGTTGGTAGCAGAAGGTGACCGGGTGGCGACGCGGCGGAGCCGCGTCGTCGGTCGGGGCGGCTTGCCGTCCCGCCGGCCGGGCTTACGCCGTCTCGCGGATAGCTCGCGCCATCCGCGTGCGGCTTAGCCCATAATCTCCTGCTCGAGCTTCTTGGCGACTTCCTCGATGTTCTCGGGCGGCCAGCCGGGGATTTCCATGCCCAGCCGCAGCCCCATCGAGGACAGCACTTCCTTGATCTCGTTGAGCGACTTGCGGCCGAAATTCGGCGTGCGCAGCATCTCGGCCTCGGTCTTGCCGACCAGATCGCCGATGTAGATGATGTTGTCGTTCTTGAGACAGTTGGCCGAACGGACCGACAGTTCCAGCTCGTCGACCTTCTTGAGCAGGTAACGGTTGATCTGCGCGGTGTCGCTGGGCGCTTCGCCACCCGTCGCCGCCGGGGCCGCGACGCCGATCGGTGCCGAGCGCGTGACCGACGAGTCGTCGAAGTGGACGAACAGCGCCAGCTGGTCCTGAAGGATGCGTCCGGCATAGCCGACCGCGTCTTCCGGGGTCACGGTGCCGTCGGTCTCGATCGTCAGCGTCAGCTTGTCATAGTCCAGATCCTGCCCGACGCGGGTCGGATCGACCTTGTACGACACCTGGCGTACCGGCGAGTAGAGCGCGTCAACCGGGATCAGGCCGATCGGCGCATCCGCCGGACGGTTGTTCACCGCCGCGACATAGCCCTTGCCGACGTCGGCGGTCAGTTCCATGTTGAACGTCGCGCCGTCGTCGAGGTGGCAGATGACCAGATCGGGGTTCATCACCTCGATATCGCCCGACACCGCGATGTCGCCCGCCTTCACCTCGGCCGGACCGGTGGCGGACAGCTGGAGGCGCTTCGGGCCCTCGCCCTGCATCTTGAGCGCGATCTGCTTCACGTTCAGGACGATGTCGGTCACGTCCTCGCGAACGCCCGCCAGCGAGCTGAATTCGTGCAGCACGTTCTCGATCTTGATCGACGTCACCGCCGCGCCTTGCAGCGACGACAGCAGCACGCGACGCAGCGCGTTGCCCAGCGTCAGGCCGAAGCCCCGCTCCAGCGGCTCGGCGATGAAGGTCGCCTTGCGCTTGCCGTCACCGCTCTTCTTCTCGAGCTGGTTGGGCTTCTTCAGTTCTTGCCAGTTCTTTGCGTTGACAGACAAGCTCTCGTCCCCTGGGGTTGGGCTCCCCCGCACGAGCGGGAGCGCCGGAGTATAAGACGCGACCGCTCGTCAGCGGTCGCGCGAAGAAGAACGATCAGACGCGACGACGCTTGGACGGACGCACGCCGTTGTGCGGGATCGAGGTCACGTCGCGGATCGACGTGATCTGGAAACCGACCGCCTGCAGCGCGCGCAGCGCCGACTCGCGGCCCGATCCCGGACCCTTCACCTCGACCTCCAGCGTGCGGACGCCGTGCTCGGCGGCCTTCTTGCCCGCGTCCTCGGCCGCGACCTGCGCCGCGTACGGCGTCGACTTGCGGCTGCCCTTGAAGCCCATCATGCCGGCCGACGACCAGCTGATCGCATTGCCCTGCGCATCGGTGATGGTGATCATGGTGTTGTTGAAGCTGGCGTTCACGTGCGCGACGCCCGCGGTGATGTTCTTGCGCTCGCGCCGACGAATGCGCTGCGGTGCCTGTGCCATATGGTATTCCTGACCCTAGATTCCAGTACGGAGGGCGGCGGGCTGTCAGCCCCAAGCCTGCCTTCCGGCGGAGAAGATGACGAAAACAATCCCCCGGATTGTTTTCTTACTTCTTCTTGCCCGCGATCGGCTTCGCCTTGCCCTTGCGGGTGCGCGCGTTGGTGTGCGTGCGCTGACCGCGGACCGGCAGGCCCTTGCGGTGACGCAGGCCGCGATAGCAGGCCAGGTCCATCAGGCGCTTGATGTTCATCGCGGTCTCGCGGCGCAGATCGCCCTCGACCGTGTGATCGGCGTCGATCGTCTCGCGGATCTGCAGCACTTCCTGATCGCTCAGGTCCTGTACGCGGCGATCGGCGGCGATGTTCAGCTTCGTGGTGATCTCCAGCGCCTTGGCCGGACCGATGCCGTGGATATAGGTCAGCGCGATCAGAACGCGCTTGTTGGTCGGGATATTGACACCCGCGATACGTGCCATGAACTTGTTCTCCTGTGCTCCACGGGATGCGGCATGGCTGCCACGCACCCCATCTCGTCGCATTGACCTCCCGCCTCGCCTTCTCCCCCTTGCCGGACGCAAGGAAACGGCGAGCACGAAGACATGCCGCCGGGAATCGGTGATATGGGAACGGAAGCCGTTAAGCGCGCCGCAACGCACTGTCAAGCGAGCGGTTCCTGCACCGCACGCCGAAGGATCGCCCAGCGCCGCAGCGCGACCACGAACCACGCCAGTTCGACCAATCCGAACGGCCACGCCCCCTGAAGGAAACCATAGGCCGAGCCGAGCAGGCAACCGAGCGCGAACAGGAACGTCCACACCGGCGCGCGCTCCTCCAGCGCATAGCAGACAAGCGTAAACGAAACCGCGAACAGGCCGAAGGCGTCGAGAGCGTTCATCCATGGGCTTGTGGCGGATGCGGCGGCCGTGGCCAAGACACGAAAGGGCCGGCGGAGGACAGGGAACCTCCGCCGGCCATCGACGCCCTTCGGGAGTTCAGGCGGCGATCTCGATGATCGTGTCACCGCTCGTGGGGCGTGAGCGGCGGTGGCGGCGACGGTTCGTCGCTGCCGACCGGATCGTCTCTACACCCGCGATCCCGACGATCGCGTGACGCCGTCATGAACTTTCGGTCATGTGGGAAAAGGCTAGGTACGAGCCTACCGTCCCCCCGCCGCAAGCCGGGGTCCAGTCCGACGATGATGAAAGAGCGCAACCGTAGTCTTATGCGGACGGCGCGGAACTGGACCCCGGCCTTCACCGGGGTGACGCCAAGAGCTTACTTCGACGCCCGTGCGTCGAGGATCGCGGCGATCTGCGCCGTCACCGCGTCCATATCGGCCATGCCATCGACCCGCGCGACCAGGCCACGCGCTTCGTAGATCGGGATGATCGGTGCCGTCTTGGCACGATATTCCGCCATCCGGGTCCGAACCGTCGCCTCGTTATCATCCGGGCGACGCTTGAACTCGTGCGCGCCGCAGACGTCGCAGGTGTCGGCGACCTTCGGCCGCTTGAACGTGTCGTGATAGCCCGCGCCGCAATTGCCGCAGGTGAAGCGCCCGACGATTCGCTCGACCAGCGCATCCTCGTTCACGTCGAGCTCGATCACCGCATCGAGCCGCTGCCCGCGCTCGGCAAGCAAGCCATCGAGCGACTCGGCCTGCGCAGCCGTGCGCGGATAGCCGTCGAAGATCGCACCGTTGCCAGTACCCGCATCAAGCCGCTCGCCGATCAGGGCCGAGACGATCGCGTCCGACACCAGCTCGCCGGCTTCCATCACCGCCTTGGCCTGAAGCCCGACCGGAGTGCCGGCCTTGACCGCCGCGCGCAGCATGTCGCCGGTGGAAAGCTGCGCCATGCCGCGCTGCTCGACCAGACGCTGCGCCTGGGTGCCCTTGCCCGCCCCCGGCGGCCCCAGCAGAATGATGTTCACTGAACGCCTCCCTTGTCGCCCGTCCCTGTGCGGGCGTTCCTGCTTAGCGACGCCGCGCGCCCTTCAGCTTCGACTTCTTGATGAGATCGCCATACTGGTGCGCCAGCAGGTGCGACTGGATCTGCGTCACCGTGTCCATCGTCACGTTGACGACGATCAACAGGCTGGTCCCGCCCAGGTAGAAAGGTATCGACAGCGCCGACACCAGATATTCCGGCACCACGCAGATGAAGGTCAGATACGCCGCCCCGATCACGGTGATGCGCGTCAACACGTAATCGAAGTAGTTCTCGGTGTTCTTGCCCGGGCGGATGCCGGGGATGAACCCGCCATAACGCTTCAGATTCTCCGCCGTCTCTTCCGGGTTGAACACCACCGCGGTGTAGAAGAACGAGAAGAAGATGATGCCCGCGGCATAGAGCGCCATATAGATCGGCGAGCCGTGCTGCAGATACTGGTTCAGCCCGATCAGGATGTCGCCGAAGCGGCTCTCCCCCGCGACGCGGTTGCCCGCGAACTGCGTGATCGTCAGCGGCAGCAACAGCAGCGACGAAGCGAAGATCGGAGGGATCACGCCGGCGGTGTTGATCTTCAGCGGCAAATGGCTGCGATCGGCCTGCATCCCGCGCTGCGTCTGGCGCTTGGGATACTGGATCAGGATCCGCCGCTGTGCACGCTCCATGAAGCAGATCAGCAGGATCAGCCCGACGACGACGAGCACGATCGCGACGATCGACACCGCGCTGGTCGTGCCCGAACGGCCGCCCTCGAGCAGGTTGAGCAACGTCGTCGGCAGATGCGCGACGATGCCCGCCATGATGATGAGGCTGACACCGTTGCCGATACCGCGGCTGGTGATCTGCTCGCCCAGCCACATCAGGAACATCGTGCCGCCGATCAGCGAGATGACCGCGCCGACGCGGAACAGCATCCCCGGCTCGATCACCGCACCGCCGGCCTCCAGGCCGCGCGCGATGAAATAGCCCTGCACGGCGGTCAGCGCGACCGTGCCGTAGCGGGTATACTGGTTCAGGCGCTTGCGCCCCGATTCGCCGTCCTTCTTGATCGCGGCGAGCTGCGGGCTGAGCGAGGTCGCGAGCTGCACGACGATCGACGCCGTGATGTACGGCATCACGCCCAATGCGATCAGCGACGCGCGCGACAGCGAGCCGCCCGAGAAGGTGTTGAAGAAGTCGAGAACGCCGCCCTTCATCCGCTCGGCCAGCACGCCGAGCTGCGTCGGGTCAATTCCCGGCAGCGGCACGTAGCTGAGCAGCCGGAAGACGATCAGCGCGCCGATCGTGAACCACAACCGCTTCTTGAGGTCGGTAGCCTGCGAAAACTTCGCGAGGCTGATGCTCTGCGCCATCTGGTCGGCTGCGGATGCCATCGTATCGGTGTATCCTGGAAACGAAAAACGGCGGGATGCGTTTGCCCCGCCCCGCCGCTCATATAGGCGCTTGGTGCGCCTTGTCTAACCCGGTCGGGGGCGAACGGTCGGAAAGCCGGGTCGCGAACCGTCGGGGCGAGCGCCAAACGCCCGGGCACCCGCACACGGCCCGAAAACGAGAAAGGGGCGCGGACCTTGCCCGCACCCCCTTCGAATCGGCGTTACGCCTGCTTGCGCGCGGCCTGCGCGGTGCGGTGCTTGGCCTTCGCCTTCTCCGCCGCCGGCACGATCTCCGGCACGGTGACCGAGCCCCCCGCCTTCTCGACCGCCTCGCGCGCCGAGGCCGAGACGCCCGCGACCGTGAAGTTCAGCTTGGCCGAATACTCGCCCTTGGCGAGCAGACGGACGCCGTCCTTGCCGCCACGGGCCAGGCCGGCGGCCTTCAGCGCCGCATGATCGATGTCGGTGCCGGTCAGCTTGCCCGAATCGATCGCCTTCTGGATCGCGCCCAGGTTCACCTCGGCATAATCCTTGGCGAAGATGTTGTTGAAGCCGCGCTTCGGCAGACGCATGTGGAGCGGCATCTGGCCGCCCTCGAAGCCGGCGATCGACACGCCTTCGCGGCTCTTCTGACCCTTGACGCCGCGACCACCGGTCTTGCCCTTGCCCGAGCCGATGCCG
Organism: Sphingomonas endophytica; assembly: GCF_001476895.1. Lineage (GTDB taxonomy): Bacteria > Pseudomonadota > Alphaproteobacteria > Sphingomonadales > Sphingomonadaceae > Sphingomonas > Sphingomonas endophytica_A. The sequence goes on from NZ_LDTB01000010.1 coordinate 168,264, forward strand.
CGACCGACGCGGATCTTGCGGTGGCGGGCGCCCTGGTTGTCGCTGAGTTCGTTGAGCTTCATGATATGCACTCGCTTTCGCTTTTTTCGCGCTGAGAAAAGATCGGGGAAATAAGGAAGGGGGCCGATTAGCCCCCTTGCCTCATTTTGTCACCAGTGAAGTGATGAAGGGCTCAGCCCTCCAGCACCTCGACCATGTGCTGCACCTTGCGGATCATGCCGCGGACCGACTCAGTATCCTCGAGTTCGGACACCTTGTGCATCTTGTTCAGGCCCAGCCCGACGAGGGTCGCGCGCTGGTCCTTGGTGCGCCGGATCGGCGATCCGGTCTGCTTCACCTTGATGGTCGCCATGTCGCCTTACTCCACCACGGCCGCGGCTTCCGCCTCGGCAGTCTGCGCATCGGCACCGTGGGCGCGGCCCAGCAGGTCGGCGATCTTCTTGCCGCGACGCTGTGCCACCGCCTTCGGCGAGGTCTGGTTGCCCAGCGCCTCGAACGTCGCGCGGATCATGTTGTAGGGGTTCGACGTACCGACCGACTTGGTCACCACGTCGTGAACGCCCAGGCTCTCGAAGACGGCCCGCATCGGGCCACCCGCGATGATCCCGGTGCCCTGCGGCGCCGACCGGACGGTGACGCGGCCGGCGCCGAAGTGACCGTTGCCGTCATGGTGCAGCGTGCGGCCTTCCTTGAGCGGCACGCGCATCATCTTCTTCTTGGCGGCGGCGGTCGCCTTGGAGATCGCCTCCGGCACTTCGCGCGCCTTGCCATGACCGAAACCGACGCGGCCCTTGCCGTCGCCCACCACGACCAGCGCCGCGAAGCCGAAGCGCTTGCCGCCCTTCACCGTCTTCGAGACGCGGTTGATGTGGACCAGCTTCTCGATCAGCTCTTCGCCGCCGTCGTCCTGGCCACCGCGACGGTCGTCACGACGACCGCCACGGCCGTCACGACCGCCGCCACGATTGCCACCGGGGCCGCCGCGACCGCCACCCGGACCGCCGCGACCACGGCCGCCGCGCGCACCGCGCTCACCGCCCTGATGACCGCCGGCGTTGCCGTCCTGCGGCGCCGCTGCGGCCTCGTTCTCCACAGCCTGCGGCTGCTGGTTGTTCTCGTCAGCCATCTCTTAGAACTCCAGTCCGGCTTCGCGCGCCGCCTCGGCCAGCGCCTTCACGCGGCCGTGGAAAAGGAAGCCGCCACGATCGAAGACGACCTGCGTGACACCGGCGGCCTTGGCGGCCTCCGCCACGCGCTTGCCGACGGCGGCAGCCGCCTCGGCATTGGCGGTCTTGCCCTCGTGCCCGGCCAGCGTCGACGCCGAGGCCACGGTGCGGCCCTGCGCGTCGTCGATGACCTGCGCATAGATGTGCTTGCCCGAGCGATGCACGGACAGGCGCGGACGGGTGCCGGCACGCGCACGCAGCGCGGTGCGGTTGCGGCGACGCCGCTTCTCGAAAAGCGAAAGACCCTTGGTCACTTCTTCTTCCCTTCCTTGCGGAAGATGAACTCGCCCGCGTACTTGATACCCTTGCCCTTGTACGGCTCGGGCTTGCGCCAGCGGCGGATCTCGGCGGCCAGCTGGCCAACGCGCTGCTTGTCCGCACCGCTGATCTCGACGGTGGTGGCGTCCGGGGTCTTCACCTCGATGCCTTCCGGCACGTCGATGTTGACATCGTGGCTGTAGCCGAGCTGCAGCTTCAGGGTCTTGCCCTGGGCCGCCGCACGATAGCCGACGCCGGTGATGAGCAGCTTCTTGCTGAAGCCTTCGGTCACGCCGGTCACCAGGTTCTGCACCAGCGTACGCTGCATGCCCCAGAAGGCACGGGCGCGCTTGGTGTCGTTCGCCGGCTGCACGCCGATCGAATCCGACTGGACGTCATAGGTGATGAGGTCCGACAGCGGCATCGACAGGGTGCCCTTGGGGCCCTTGACCGACAGCTCGTTGCCGTTGCGGGTCGCGGTCACGCCCGACGGAATGGCGACCGCCTTCTTGCCGATACGGCTCATCAGAACACCTCCGCCAGCACTTCGCCACCGACGTTCTGCTCGCGCGCTTCCGCGTCGGACAGCACGCCGCGCGGCGTCGAGACGATGGTGATGCCCAGGCCGTTCATCACGCGCGGCAGGTCCTGCGACCCGCTGTAGATGCGGCGGCCGGGCTTGGAGACGCGCGCGACATGCTTGATCGCGGGCTGGCCCTCGAAATACTTCAGCTCGATGCGCACGCCGGCGGCGGGGCCCATCTGCTCCTCGGAATAGCCACGGATGTAGCCTTCGCGCTGGAGCACGTCGAGCACACGAACGCGCAGCTTCGACGACGGCGAAAGGACGCTGTCCTTGCGCGCGCGCTGGCCGTTGCGGATACGGGTGAGCAGGTCACCCAGGGGATCGGTCACTGCCATCTTACGTCCTTACCAGCTCGACTTGGTGAGACCCGGGATCAGGCCCTTGTTGGCCAGATCGCGCAGCATCACACGGGCAAGCCCGAACTTGCGGTAATACGCACGCGGACGACCGGTCAGCGCGCAGCGGTTGCGGATACGCGTGGGGTTCGCGTTGCGCGGCAGCTCGGCCATCTTCAGGCGCGCGATGAGACGCTCGGTCTCGTCGAGCGACTGGTCGTTGGCCTGCGCCTTCAGCTTCGCCAGCTTGGGCGCATATTGCGCCACCAGCTTCTTGCGACGCTCGTTCTTGTTCACGGAACTCAGTTTCGCCATGGACTTAAGCTCTCTTTGTTACGCAGCCTGACGCGGCGCGTCGGCCGTCGCCTCTTCCTGCGGGAACGGGAAGCCGAACAGACGGAGCAGCTCGCGCGCCTCGTCATCGGTCTTCGCGGTCGTGGTCACGATCACGTCCATGCCGCGCACCTTGTCGATGCGGTCATAGTTGATCTCCGGAAACACGATCTGCTCCTTGATGCCGCAGGCATAATTGCCGCGGCCGTCGAAGCTCTTCGGGTTCAGCCCGCGGAAGTCGCGGACGCGCGGGAGCGCGATGGTGATGAAGCGGTCGAGGAACTCGTACATGCGCTCGCGACGCAGCGTCACCTTGACGCCGATCGGCATGCCCTCACGCAGCTTGAACTGCGCGATCGACTTCTTCGCCTTGGTGATCACCGGCTTCTGGCCCGCGATCAGCTCCATTTCCGACGCGGCCTGGTCGACGCGCTTCTTGTCCTGCGTCGCTTCGCCCACGCCCATGTTGAGCACGATCTTCTCGATGCGCGGGATCTCCAGCGCATTCTTGTAACCGAACTTCTCGGTCATCGCCGCGACGATGCGATCGTCATAGATCGCCTTCATGCGGGGCTTGTAGGCGTCAGCCATCGATCTTCTCCCCGGTCTTGACGGCCACGCGGACCTTCTTGCCATCCTGCGTCTCGAAACGGACGCGGGTCGGCTTGCCGTCGGCGGTGACATGCGCCACCTTCGAGATGTGCAGCGGCGCCTCGATGCGCTCGAGACCGCCCTGCGGGTTCGCCTGGCTGGGCTTGCGGTGACGGGTCGCGACGTTCACGCCGCCCACGATCACCTTGCCGTCGCGCGGCATCGACTGCGTGACGGTGCCGGTCTTGCCCTTGTCCTTGCCGGACAGGACGATGACCTGATCGCCCTTCTTGATCTTCGCAGCGGCCATTACAGCACCTCCGGAGCCAGCGAGATGATCTTCATGTGCTTCTTGCCACGAAGTTCGCGCACCACCGGCCCGAAGATACGGGTGCCGATCGGCTCCTCGTTCTTGTTGACCAGCACCGCGGCGTTGCCGTCGAAACGGATCACCGAACCGTCGGCGCGACGGATGTCCTTGGCGGTCCGCACGATCACCGCGCGGTGGACGTCGCCCTTCTTCACGCGGCCACGCGGCTGCGCTTCCTTGACGCTGACGACGATGATGTCGCCGACGCTGGCCGTGCGGCGCTTGGACCCGCCAAGCACCTTGATGCACTGCACCCGCTTCGCGCCGCTGTTGTCAGCGACGTCGAGATTGGATTGCATCTGGATCATCGATCCGCTTCCTTCTCGCTCATGGGGTGGATACCGACCCAACCCCGCCTATAAAAAACGACCCCCGGCGGCGGGCATGACCCGCGCCAGGGGGAGCGGTCCGGTAACCGCTCCTCGGATGGAACGCAAGCCCCATCCCACGTCGCCCCTCGCACGCTCATGTGGTCTCCGGCGTCAGCCGCCGGACCCTGCACGAAACGGAGCGAGGCACTCGGTCACCGACGCTTACGCGTCGACGTCGACCCGTTCCGGTGCCACGTGCGTGTTCACACGATCCAGCACCTTCCAGTTCTTCAGCTTCGACATCGGCGCGATCTCTTCGATACGCACCGTTTCGCCAGCCTTGTACTCGTTCGCCTCGTCATGGGCGTGGTACTTCTTCGAACGGCGGATGATCTTGCCGTAGAGCGGGTGCTTGACCTTGCGCTCCACGTTCACGACCACCGTCTTCTCGCCCTTGTCGGAGACGATCACTCCGGTCAGCACGCGCTTCGGCATGTGCGTCGTCCTCTTACTTGGCCGCGGCGGCAGCGTTGCGCTGCGCCTGCAGGGTCTTGATGCGGGCGATGTCCTTGCGGACCTCGCGCACGCGGCTCGGCTTCTCGAGCTGGCTGGTCGCCGCCTGGAAGCGCAGGTTGAACTGCTCGCGCTTCAGGTTGCCCAGGCTCTCGACGAGCTGGTCGTCGCTCTGGCCGTTATAGTCGATCTTGTTCGCCATCTTACTCGCCTCCCAGGTGCGAGGTGTCGCCGAGGCGCGCCACGACCTTGGTCTTGATCGGCAGCTTCATCGCGGCGCGCTCGAACGCCTCCGCGGCCAGCGGCCCTTCGACGCCGTCGAGCTCGAACAGGATCCGGCCCGGCTTGACGCGCGCGGCCCAGAATTCCGGCGAACCCTTGCCCGAGCCCATGCGGACTTCGGCGGGCTTGCTCGACACCGGCACGTCCGGGAACACGCGGATCCACAGACGCCCCTGGCGCTTGATGTGACGCGTGATCGCGCGGCGGGCCGCCTCGATCTGACGCGCGGTGATACGATCCGGCTCCATCGCCTTGAGGCCGTAGGAGCCGAAGTTCAGCGACGTGCCGCCCTTGGCGTCGCCGTGGATACGGCCCTTGAACGCCTTGCGGAACTTGGTGCGCTTCGGTTGCAACATGTCCGTTATTCCTTAGCGACGGTCGTCGCGCGCGGGGCGCACGCCGGAGGTCTGGGCCTCCATCATGAGACGATCGGTGGCGAACGGGTCGTGGCCGAGGATCTCGCCCTTGAACACCCACACCTTCACGCCGCAGACGCCATAAGCGGTGTGCGCTTCGGCCTCGGCATAGTCGATGTTCGCGCGCAGCGTATGGAGCGGCACGCGGCCCTCACGGTAGCTCTCCGAGCGCGCGATTTCCGCACCGCCCAGACGACCACCGCAATACACCTTGATGCCATCGGCGCCGAGGCGCATCGCGGACTGCACCGCGCGCTTCATGGCGCGGCGGAACGCGATACGACGCTCCAGCTGGTCGGCGATACCCTGCGCGACGAGCTTGGCATCGACTTCCGGCTTGCGGATCTCGACGATGTTCAGCGACACGTCCGAGCTGGTCATCGCGCCGAGCGTCTTGCGCAGCTTCTCGATGTCCGAGCCCTTCTTGCCGATGATGACACCGGGGCGCGCCGCAAAGATCGAGATGCGGCACAGTTTGGCCGGACGCTCGATCACCACCTTGGAGATCGCCGCCTGCGGCAGCGTCTTCAGGATGTACTGGCGGATCTTCAGATCCTCCAGCAGCAGCTTCTTGTAATCCGCGCCTTCGGCGAACCAGCGGCTGTCCCAGGTGCGGTTGATCTGCAGACGCAGACCGATCGGGTTGCTCTTGTGACCCATTACGCTTCTTCCTGCTCGCGCACGACGATCCGCAGCCGCGAGAACGGCTTCAGGATGCGCGTGGACTTGCCGCGGCCGCGCGTGGCGAACCGCTTCATGGTGATCGACTTGCCGACCGACGCCTCGGCGACGACCAAAGCGTCGACGTCGAGGTTGTGGTTGTTCTCGGCATTGGCGATGGCCGAGGCCAGCACCTTGCGCGCGTCGACCGCCATCGACTTCTTGGAGAAGGCGAGGATGTTCATCGCGTCGGCCGCCGAACGGCCACGGATCAGCGCCGCGACCAGACCCAGCTTCTGGGCCGAACCGCGAATCTGCGTGCCGACCGACAAGGCTTCCTTGTCGCCGACCTTGCGGGGGGATGCAGGCTTGCTCATCAGCGCTTGCCCTTCTTGTCAGCCGCGTGACCCGGGAAATAGCGGGTCGGCGCGAATTCGCCGAGCTTCATGCCGACCATGTCCTCGTTCACCGTCACCGGCACGAACTTGCGGCCGTTATAGACGGTGAAGGTCAGGCCGATGAACTGCGGCAGGATGGTGGAGCGACGCGACCAGGTCTTGATCGGCGCGCGGCCGCCCGAATCCTGTGCGACTTCGGCCTTCTTGAGCAGGCTCAGTTCAACGAACGGGCCCTTCCAGACGGAGCGCGCCATTACTTCTTCCTCGCGTGACGGCTACGGATGATCATCTTGTCCGTCGCCTTGTTGTGGCGCGTGCGCGCACCCTTGGTCGGCTTGCCCCACGGCGTCACCGGATGGCGACCGCCCGAGGTCCGGCCTTCACCACCGCCGTGCGGGTGGTCGACCGGGTTCTTCGCCACGCCACGCGTCAGCGGGCGCGAGCCCAGCCAGCGCGAACGACCGGCCTTGCCGAGGTTCTGGTTCTGGTTGTCCGGGTTGGACACCGCACCGACCGTCGCCATGCAGTCGCCATGGATGTAGCGCTGCTCGCCCGAGTTCAGGCGGACGATGACCATGCCGCGGTCACGACCGACGACCTGGACATAGGTGCCCGCCGAACGCGCGATCTGACCACCCTTGCCGGGCTTCATCTCGACGTTGTGGACGATGGTGCCGACCGGCATCTGCGCCAGTTCCATCGCGTTGCCCGGCTTCACGTCGGTCTTCTTGCCCGCGACGACCTTGTCGCCGACGGCCAGACGCTGCGGCGCGATGATATACGCCTGCTCGCCGTCCGGATAAGAGATCAGCGCGATGAACGCCGTGCGGTTGGGATCATATTCCAGCCGCTCGACGGTGCCGTCGACGTCCCACTTCCGACGCTTGAAGTCGATGAAGCGGTACCGCTGCTTGTGGCCGCCCGCGATGCCGCGCGAGGTCACATGGCCCTTGTTGTTGCGGCCGCCGGTCTTGCGCTTGCCTTCGGTCAGCGCCTTGACGGGCTTGCCCTTCCACAGCGACGACTTGTCGACGAGGATCAGGCCGCGCTGCGCCGGCGAGGTCGGGTTATAATGCTTGAGTGCCATCTTACTTGGCCCCCTCGGTGACGTCGATCGATTGCCCCTCGCGGAGCGTGACGATCGCCTTCTTCATGTCGGACCGCTGGTAGGGCGCACCCTTCCAACGCTTGGTCTTGCCCTTCTGGACGATCGTGTTGACGCTGACGACGCTGACGTCGAACAGCGCTTCCACGGCCGCCTTGATCTCGGGCTTGGTCGCCTTGTTGGCGACCTTGAAGACCACCGCGTTCTGCTCGGAGAGCAGGGTCGCCTTCTCGGTGATGTGCGGCGCGACAATCACGTCGTAATGACGGTTGTCGATCGCCTTTGCCGGCTTAGCCATTGAAGCGCGCCTCCAGCTTCTCGACCGCCGCGCGCGTCAGCACCAGCGTGTCAGCCTTGATGATATCGTAGACGTTCGCGCCCACGGCCGGGAGCAGGTTCACGCCCGGCAGGTTGCGACCGGCACGGAAGCCTTCGCCCGCCTCGCCGTCGATCACCAGCGTCCGCTTGCCCGTGTTCAGGCCCGCGAAATGGCCCTTCAGTTCCTTGGTCTTGGCGACCTCGAAACCTTCCAGGACGATCAGCGACCCCGCCTTGGCGTGGCTGCTGAGCGCCATCTTCAGGCCCAGCGCGCGGATCTTCTTGTTCAGGCCCGGATTGAAATCGCGGACGCGGGCGCCGTGCGCCTTGCCACCGCCGATGAACACCGGAGCGCGACGATCGCCGTGACGGGCGACGCCGCCGCCCTTCTGACGACCGAGCTTCTTGCCCGACCGCGCCACATCCGAACGCTCACGAGTGCCGCGCGCGGTCGCGCGACGCTTCTCGAGCTGCCAGGTCACGACGCGGTGCAGGATGTCGGCGCGCGGATCGAGGCCGAAGACCTCGTCGTTGAGCTCGACTTCGCCCGTGTCGGTGCCGGCGAAGGAAGAAACCTTGACCTTCACTTCTTAGCCCTCCTGGCTCTCGGCAGCTGCCGGAGCAGGCTCTGCGGAAACATTGTTGTTGGCCGCCTTGATCGACGCCGGGAACGGCGCGCTCTCGTGACGGGCCTGCTTGACGGCGTCCTTGACGAACAGCCAGCCACCCTTGGAGCCGGGGACCGAACCCTTCACGAAGATCAGGCCACGCTCGACGTCGGTGCCGACGATCTCGAGGTTCTGCTGCGTGCGGTTCTTGTCGCCCATGTGGCCGGCCATCTTCTTGTTCTTGAAGACGCGACCCGGATCCTGACGGTTACCCGTCGAACCATGCGAACGGTGACTGACCGACACGCCGTGCGTGGCGCGCAGACCGCCGAAGTTCCAGCGCTTCATCGCGCCGGCGAAACCCTTACCCTGGGTACGGCCCTGAATGTCGACCAGCTGGCCGGCGACATAATGGTCCGCCGAGAGCTCGGCACCGACGTCGAGGAGGTTCTCTTCGCTCACGCGGAATTCGTGAACGATCGCCTTCGGCTCGACCTCGGCCTTGCCGAAGTGGCCGCGCTGCGGCTTGGCAACGTTCTTGGCCTTGGCGACACCTGCGCCAAGCTGGACGGCCGTATAGCCATCCCGGTCATTCTCGCGACGGGCGACGACCTGTAGCGCCTCGATCTGCAGGACGGTGACCGGCACGTGGCGGCCGTCGTCCTGGAACAGGCGGGTCATCCCCATTTTCTTCGCGATCACGCCAGTACGCATGATCCCTTGCTCCTTGACAGAGGCACCCTGAAGCCCATCCCCAGGGTGCGTGCGACCGGCGACTTCCATCGCCGATCAGTCCAGCCCGGAATAGCGAAGCGTGCCCCCGTCCCGGGCTAGGCGCCCCCATGAACGGGGGCAGACGGGAGACGCTGGACCCGGTCACCCGAGAGCGACCGGCGGTATCTCATGGTCGTCGGGGCACCCGCTCAGGCGGGCCGCCCGTCCGTTTCGTGCGATCCGACACGAAACGACAAACCCGCGGGACTTGAGGTCGACCGCGGGATGCCGGCCATTAGGCCAGCTTGATCTCGACGTCAACACCGGCCGCCAGGTCGAGCTTCATCAGCGCGTCGACGGTCTGCGGGGTCGGCTGGACGATGTCGAGCATCCGCTTGTAGGTGCGGACCTCGAACTGCTCGCGCGACTTCTTGTCGATGTGCGGCCCACGGTTGACCGTGAACTTCTCGATGCGGGTCGGGAGCGGAATGGGACCACGGATGAGCGCGCCGGTGCGGCGCGCGGTGTCGGCGATGTCGCCGGTCGCCTGATCGAGCACGCGATGATCGAACGCCTTCAGGCGAATGCGGATGTTGCTGTCCATAGTCCCTACCAATGCGAAAGAGCGGGGCCCTGCCCTAACCCGTCGTGCCGGAAACCGGCCCGACGCGAATCGGGAGCACCTCTTGCTGTTCTCGAACCGAAAACCGAAGGGGCGGCATTACGTCCGCCCTCATAAAAAGGCAACCGCCCGGTGCACCTTTCGGCGCACCGGGCGGAACCTTTTTCATCCCGAGCCGCTTGCGCGACCCGAAACGCTTACTTGGTGATGCCGCTGACGACACCCGCGCCGACGGTCCGGCCACCCTCGCGGATGGTGAAGCGCTGGCCGACGTCCATCGCGATCGGGGCGATCAGCTTGATGCCCAGCGCGACGTTGTCGCCCGGCATGACCATCTCGGTGCCCTCGGGCAGCTCGACGGTGCCGGTCACGTCGGTCGTGCGGAAGTAGAACTGCGGACGATAGTTCGCGAAGAACGGCGTGTGACGGCCACCTTCGTCCTTCGACAGCACGTACACTTCCGACGAGAAGTCGGTGTGCGGCTTGATCGAGCCCGGCTTGCAGAGCACCTGGCCACGCTCGACCTCGTCACGGGCGACGCCACGGATCAGCGCGCCGACGTTGTCGCCCGCCTGACCCTGGTCGAGCAGCTTGCGGAACATTTCGACGCCGGTGACGGTGGTCTTGCGGACTTCCGGGTGGATGCCGACAATCTCGACTTCCTCACCGACCTTGATGATGCCGGTCTCGACGCGGCCGGTAACGACCGTACCACGACCCGAGATCGAGAACACGTCTTCGATCGGCATCATGAACGGCTTGTCCAGCGGACGCTCCGGCTGCGGGATGTACTCGTCGACCGCCTTCATCAGCTCGAGCACCGCATCCGGACCCAGCTTCTGGTTCGAACCCGACAGTGCGCAGGTCGCCGAACCCTTGATGATCGGAATGTCGTCACCCGGGAACTCGTACGAGCTCAGCAGCTCGCGGACTTCCAGCTCGACCAGCTCGAGGATTTCTTCGTCGTCGACCAGATCGACCTTGTTCATGAACACGACCATCGCCGGCACGCCGACCTGACGGGCGAGCAGGATGTGCTCGCGGGTCTGCGGCATCGGGCCGTCGGTGGCCGACACGACCAGGATCGCGCCGTCCATCTGCGCCGCGCCGGTGATCATGTTCTTCACATAGTCGGCGTGGCCCGGGCAGTCGACGTGCGCATAGTGGCGGTTCGCCGTCTCATACTCGACGTGCGCGGTCGAGATGGTGATGCCGCGCTCGCGCTCTTCCGGCGCCTTGTCGATGTTCGCGAAGTCCACCGCCGCGTTGCCCGCGACGTTCTCCGCCAGCACCTTGGTGATCGCCGCGGTCAGCGACGTCTTGCCATGGTCGACGTGACCGATGGTGCCGATGTTCAGGTGCGGCTTGGTCCGCTCAAACTTAGCCTTAGCCATTGTTTCCCTACCTTCTGGATTTCACATGCAAGCCGCACGAGGACTCGCGTGAAGGCGAGCCCCATAGCGGCTGTTGAACCGTTGTGCAAACCCTCCGGGGCTCCTGAGAGCCGACGCAGGAGTAAATCCTGCGTCGTCGGACGGGTTCGGCAAAGCCGACCCGCCGGCCGGCTTCCTCGCGTCTCGGAGCCAGTCAGCGACTGGCCCCGTGCGCTTCGGCTCAGGCCAGTTTGGCCTTCACCTCGTCAGCCACGTTCTGCGGCACTTCGTCATAGTGCGAGAACTGCATCGAGTAGCTGGCGCGACCCTGCGTGAACGAGCGGAGCGAGTTCACATAGCCGAACATGTTCGCCAGCGGGACCATCGCGGTCACCGCCTGCGCGTTGCCGCGCGTGTCGGTGCCCTGGATCTGGCCACGGCGGCTGTTCATGTCGCCGATCACGTCGCCGAGGTAATCCTCGGGGGTCACGACCTCGACCTTCATCACCGGCTCAAGCAGCGTGATGCCGGCCTTCTGCGCGCCTTCGCGCATCGCACCCCGCGCGGTGATTTCGAACGCCAGCGCCGACGAGTCGACGTCGTGGTACGCACCGTCGTACAGCGTGATCTCGAAGTCGATGATCGGGAAGCCGACCAGCGAGCCCGTGGCCGCCGTCTCGCGGAAGCCCTTTTCGATCGCCGGGATGTACTCGCGCGGAATGTTGCCGCCCTTGATCTCATCCTTGAAGATGATGCCCGCGCCGCGCTCGCCCGGCGTCAGCTTCACCTTCACGCGACCGAACTGGCCGGTGCCGCCCGACTGCTTCTTGTGGGTGTAGTCGATGTCGACCGGCTTCTTCAGATACTCGCGATACGCCACCTGCGGCGCACCGACGTTCGCCTCGACCTTGAACTCGCGCTTCATGCGGTCGACGAGGATCTCGAGGTGGAGCTCGCCCATCCCCTTGATGATCGTCTGGCCCGATTCGTGATCGGTCGACACGCGGAACGAGGGATCCTCGGCGGCCAGGCGGTTGAGCGCGATGCCCATCTTCTCCTGGTCGGCCTTGGTCTTCGGCTCCACCGACAGCTCGATCACCGGCTCCGGGAATTCCATGCGCTCCAGGATGATGGGGTGCGCCGGATCACAGAGCGTGTCGCCGGTCGTCGTTTCCTTCAGGCCCGCGATCGCGACGATGTCGCCCGCACGCGCCTCTTCGATGTCCTCACGCGAGTTCGCGTGCATGAGGAGCATACGACCGATCTTTTCCTTCTTGTCCTTCACCGAGTTCAGGTAGCCGCCCTTGGTCAGGACACCCGAATAGATGCGCGCGAAGGTCAGCGAGCCGACGAACGGGTCGTTCATGATCTTGAACGCCAGCGCCGAGAACGGCGCCTCGTCCGACGACGGGCGCTCGTCCGGCGTCTCGCCGTCCAGCTTCACGCCCTTGATCGCCGGCACGTCGAGCGGCGACGGCAGGAAGTCGACCACCGCGTCGAGCAGCGGCTGTACGCCCTTGTTCTTGAACGCCGAACCGCACACGACCGGAACGAACGCCATGTTCAGCGTGCCCTTGCGGATCAGCGCCTTCAGCGTCTTCGTATCCGGCTCGTTGCCTTCCAGATACGCCTCCATCGCCGCGTCGTCCTGCTCGACGGCCAGCTCGATCAGGTCGTTGCGATACTTCGCCGCCTTCTCGACCATGTCGTCGGGGATCGGCTGATACTCGAACTTCGCGCCCAGCGACTCTTCGAGCCAGATGATCGCGCGGTTCTCGACCAGATCGACCAGGCCCTTGAAGCCGCCCTCGATGCCGATCGGGAGATACAGCACCGCCGGCTTCGCGCCCAGACGCTCGATGATCGAGTTCACGCAGAAGTAGAAGTCGGCGCCGGTGCGGTCGAGCTTGTTGACGAAGCACATGCGCGGCACGCCGTACTTGTCGGCCTGACGCCACACGGTTTCCGACTGCGGCTCCACGCCCGCGACGCCGTCGAAGCACGCGACCGCGCCGTCGAGGACGCGCAGCGAACGCTCGACCTCGATCGTGAAGTCGACGTGGCCGGGCGTGTCGATGATGTTGATGAGATGCTCGGGGCCCTTGCCCTCTTCAGCCTTCCACTTGCAGGTGGTGGCAGCCGACGTGATCGTGATCCCGCGCTCCTGCTCCTGCTCCATCCAGTCCATCGTGGCGGTGCCCTCATGGACTTCGCCGATCTTGTAGGACTTGCCGGTGTAATAGAGAATACGCTCGGTCGTCGTCGTCTTGCCGGCGTCGATGTGCGCCATGATGCCGATATTGCGGTAGAGTTCGAGCGGATGGCTGCGGGCCATGATCGGGCTTCCTTAACGATGTGGGGAGCGCAGCGCATCGGCCGGCTCCCCACGATATAGGTCAGATTTGCGACGCTTCCAAGACAGGCAGCGTCCGCATCGCCGGTGTTACCAGCGGTAGTGCGAGAAGGCGCGGTTCGCTTCCGCCATGCGGTGCGTGTCCTCGCGCTTCTTCACCGCGTTGCCGCGGTTGTTCGACGCGTCGAGCAGCTCGCCCGACAGACGCGCCGACATCGTGTTCTCGCTACGCGCGCGCGCGGCGCTGATCAGCCAGCGGATCGCCAGCGCCTGCGCACGCTCGGGGCGAACCTCGACCGGCACCTGGTAGGTGGCGCCGCCGACGCGGCGGCTGCGGACCTCGATGCCCGGCTTGATGTTGTTCAGCGCGTCGTGGAACACGCCGATCGGCTCGCGCTTCGCGCGGGTCTCGACGGTATTGAGCGCCGAATAGACGATGCCTTCCGCGACGGACTTCTTGCCGTCCAGCATCACCGAATTCATGAACTTGGAGAGAACCTCATCCCCGTACACGGGATCAGGCAGAATTTCCCGCTTCTCGGGACGACGACGACGCGCCATGATCTGTTACCTTTCAATCAGCTGGTGAGAATACGGGAGCGGCTTACTTCGGCCGCTTCGCACCGTACTTCGACCGCGACTGCTTGCGGTCCTTGACGCCCTGCGTGTCGAGCACGCCGCGCAGCACGTGGTAACGCACACCCGGAAGGTCGCGCACACGGCCGCCGCGGATCAGCACCACCGAGTGCTCCTGCAGGTTGTGGCCTTCGCCCGGGATGTAGCTGATGACTTCGCGCTGGTTCGTCAGGCGGACCTTGGCCACCTTGCGAAGCGCCGAGTTCGGCTTCTTCGGGGTCGTGGTGTAAACACGGGTGCAGACGCCGCGCTTCTGCGGGTTCTGCTCCATCGCAGGGACCTTGCTCTTGGCCTTCTGCGGGTCGCGGCCCTTGCGGACCAGCTGGTTGATCGTCGGCATTGAAGCCTTCACCTTTCCGATAGGTTACTTTGCTGGAGCCCTAAAACACAGACTTGGAATACGAAAAGGACCGCGGCGCCACCGCATGGGCGGCGACCGGATGGCCCTTGATGCATCCAGCAATGTTCAAGCTGCCCGCCGGAGTCGCCTCCTCGCGGACCGGCGGTCTATAGGCGTCCCGGCCCGATCGGTCAACGCCCGCTCATTTCAGCGGGTCGTGTCCCCAGTTCATCAGCGAATAGCGCCAGTCGGAATGCGCCTTGTCCTTCGCCGGGCCGCCCTGCGACAGGTGGCGGTGCACGTAGCCGACCACCTTCTTCATATGCGCATAATCGGCGTCGGTCAGGTCGGCCTTCTTCGTCCGTTTGATCGCGACGATCCGCCGCCCCGATTCGTGCCCGACGCTCTCACCCTTTCCTTTGCCGTCCTCACCCTTCCACCCGACACGCTTGCTGTCGTCGGTATCGAGGAACTTCTCCAGTTCGGCCGGGGCCATGTTGACCGCCTCGGCGAAGTCCTTGGCGATCTGATCCTTGTCGTCGTCGGTCATGCGTCTCTCCTGTCGCGGGGAGACGCGCGACGCGGGCGCGGGGTTCAATCGACCTTCACGCCGCCCTTCACCACCGCGACCGGATGCTCCAGCACGGTGACGTCGCGGAGCGGATCGCCCGCCACCGCCACCATGTCGCCATAGCGCCCGACCGCGATCGCGCCGACGTCGCCCTCGCGTCCCAGCGCCTGCGCCGCGCTGACCGTGGCGGCGCGGATCGCCTGCAACGGCGTCATCCCCCATTGCACCATCTTGGCGAACTGCTTGGCGTTGTCGCCATGCGGATAGACGCCCCCATCGGTGCCGAAGATCATCGGCACGCCCATCCTGAACGCGCGCTGGAAGGTCTGGCGCTGCTTCAGACCGATCGCCTTTTCCTTGTCGAGGCTCTCCTGCTCGGTGCCGTTGGCGGTGCCGGTCGCCAGAATGTAGTCGTCGTTGTAGATATCCATGTCGAACCAGGTCTTGTGCTCGACCGCCAGCTTCATCGCCTCGTCGGAGGCCAGGCTGGCATGTTCGATCGTGTCGATCCCGGCGCGGATTGCCGCCTTGATCCCCTCGTCGCCATGCGCGTGCGCGGCGACCTTCATGTGGAGCATGTGCGCCTCGTCGGCGATCGCGCGCATCTCCTCCTCGCTCAACTGCTGCCCGCCGACCGAATCACCCAGCGAGAAGACGCCGCCGGTCGCGCAGATCTTGACGACCTCCGCGCCGTATTTGTGCAGCCAGCGCACCTTGGCGCGGGCTTCCTCCGGCGAGTTGACGACGGACGGCAGCTTCTTGTCCCATGACGGCGGCAGCGCATTGTCGTCGCAGTGACCGCCGGTCGCCCCGATCGCGTAGCCGGCGGGGACGATCCGCGGGCCGACCAGCCAGCCGCCGTCGATCGCCTCCTTGATTCCGACGTCCTGGAAATCCGCCGCGCCGACGTTGCGAACGGTGGTGAAGCCCGCCCGCAACGTCTTCAGCGCATTGGCCACCCCGACCGCTCCCCAGAAGCTGTCGGTGTACTTGAGCGTCTTGTACCCGCCGACCTCCGCCAGCGAGGTCAGGTGGACGTGCATGTCGATCAAGCCGGGGACGAGCGTCACGTCGCCCAGATCGACGCGCTTCGCTCCGCCCGGGATCGCCGCGCCGCGTCCGGTGCCGACCGACACGATCCGCCCGTCGGTGACGGTGACGACCGGATCGGCGACGATCGTGCCCTTCTCCACGTCCAGCATCCGCGCGGCGGTGATGACGCTGGTGTCGGCCAGCGCGGGTGCGGCCACGGTCAGCGACGCGGCCAGAGCGGCGGCGCGAAGGCCGGCGAGCGATGTCATGATCTTGATCCCCTTTTCGCGCATCATGGCGCGGATGCCGGCGAACGCAAGCGGGAGAGAAGGCCCGTACCGCCCTCCCTCCAACGTCATCCCCGCAAAGGCGGGGATCCAGACCCGCTGCCGTCTCGCCTTTATCGATGAACCTGCGCGTTCGGACTCCCGCCCGCGCGGAAATGACCGAAAGAGGCAAAGGCAGGCACGCTAATCGCGCAGCCGTTCGGTCAGGAAGGTGATCAGCGCATCGACGCGCGCCGGGCGCAGCGCGCTGGGCGGGGTCAGCAGGTGGAGTCCGATCGGCGCGGGCGTCCAGTCGTGGAGGATCGCGACCAGCCGGCCCGCCGCCAGCGATTCGCCGACGATGAAGCCGGGCAGCCGCGCGACGCCCAGCCCCGCCTCCAGCGCGGGCACCAGCGCCTCACCGCTGTTCGCCGCCAGCGGCCCCTGCGCGCGCACCGACACTTCCGCGCCGTCGCGCCCCCTGAACCGCCACGGCCCGGTGACGTTGGTGTAACCCAGCAGCCGATGCTCGCCGAGCTGCGCCGGGTGCGTCGGAATGCCGTGCCGCGCCAGATAGGCGGGCGCGGCGACCAGATGCGTCGTCACCGAGCACAGCCGTCGCGCGCGCAATGAACTGTCGGGCAGGTCGGCGATCCGCAACGCGACATCGAAACCTTCCGCGACGATATCCACCCGCGCGTCGGACAGGTGCAGTTCGATCTCGACCTGCGGATGCGCGACCAGAAAGTCGGCGACGATCGGCGCGACGTTCTTCACCCCGAAGCTCATCGGCGCGGCCAGCCGCACGCGCCCGCTCGGCACGCTCGCCCCGACCCGCGCCGCCTCTTCGGCGGCATGCGCCTCGGCCACGATCCGCGCCGCGTGATCGGCCAGCGGCCGTCCCGCCTCCGTCAACGCCAGTCGCCGCGACGTGCGATGGAACAGCGACACCCCCAGATGCGTCTCCAGCCGCGACACCGCCTTGGAAACCGTCGCCTTGCTCAACCCGATCGCATCCGCCGCGCCGCTGAACGAGCGCTGCTCGGCCACCGCCGCGAAGATCGCCCAGGCCTCCAGATCGGGGAGCCGCATCCTGTCCTCCGGCATAAACGAAACGATCCGTTTCAATCGTTTCGATTTTTCATCGAGTCAATCGTCCCTAGCTTGGCGGCAACGAAACGGAGGTTGACCATGACCGACACGCTGACCCGCACCGCCACCGGGATCGAACGCCGCCCCTTCGACACCTTGGGGCACGCCAACCATGGCTGGCTCGACGCGCGGCATCATTTCTCGTTCGCCAATTACTATGAGCCCGCCCGGATGAGCTGGGGTGCGATCCGCGTCTGGAACGACGACACGATCGCGCCGAACAGCGGGTTTCCGCCGCACCCGCACCGCGACATGGAGATCATCACCTATGTCCGCAGCGGTGCGATCACGCACCAGGATTCGATGGGCAACCAGGGTCGTACCGGCGCCGGCGACGTGCAGGTGATGAGCGCGGGCTCCGGCGTCCGGCACGCCGAATACAATCTGGAGGCCGAGCCGACGACGCTCTTCCAGATCTGGATCGAGCCGACCCGCAGCGGCGGCGCGCCGAGCTGGGGGGCGAAGCCGTTCCCGAAGGGCGACCGTTCCGGCAAGTTCGTGACGCTGGCCAGCGGCTATGACGCGGACGTCGGCGGCGAACAGGCCGCGCTGCCGATCCGGGCCGAGGCCCGCGTGCTGGCGGCGACGCTGGCCGCGGGCGAGACGCTGACCCATGCCGTCGGTGAGGGGCGCCACGCCTATCTCGTCCCCGCGACCGGCGCGATCACGATCGATGGCCAGCGTTTCGACGCGCGCGACGGTGCCGCGATCACCGGCGGGCGCACCATCACCATCACCGCGATCGACGAGGCCGAACTGGTGCTCGTCGACGCCGACTGACTTTCATCGAAGGGAGATATCGTCATGACCAAGGTCCTCGTTCTCTATTACTCGTCCTACGGCCATATCGAGCAGATGGCCGACGCCATCGCCGAGGGCGCGCGCACCGGCGGCGCGGATGTGGACATCCGCCGCGTCGCGGAAACCGCCCCCGCCGAGGTGGTGAAGGCCGCCGGCTTCAAGACCGACACCGCCCACCCGGAGATCGAGGGGCCGGACGCGCTGGCGAACTATGACGCGATCATCGTCGGCGCGCCGACCCGCTATGGCCGGATGCCGAGCCAGATGGCGGCGTTCTGGGACACGACCGGCGGGCTGTGGATGAAGGGCGCGCTGATCGGCAAGGTCGGCGGCGCGTTCACCTCTACCGCCAGCCAGCACGGCGGGCAGGAGACGACGCTGTTCTCGATCCTGACCAACCTGCTGCACCACGGCATGACGATCGTGGGGCTCGACTATGGCTATCAGGGGCAGATGGGTCTGGACGAGGTCAAGGGCGGCACCCCCTATGGCGCCAGCACGCTCGCCGATGGTGACGGCAGCCGCCAGCCCTCGTCGGTCGAACTGGACGGCGCGCGCTATCAGGGCAAGCGCATCGCCGAAACCGCTGCGAAGCTGAAGGGGTAAGAAGCGCGACCGTCATTGCGAGCGCAGCGAAGCAATCCAGGGCGTCCTGATTTGGCCCTGGATTGCTTCGCGAGGCTCGCAACGACGAACCGATCACCGCCGCTTCGCCACCCTGCACTTTCCCTTGCGGCATTCCGGCGGCGGAATCGCCCCCAGATAGACCGGCGGCGGCACCACCGCCGCAATCACCACCGCATCGCGCGGCACCGCCGGATCGGCCGGAAACCGGCCCCGCGCCCGCCCGAACAGCGCCCGCGCCCTCGCCGCACCCGGCACCTTCGCATTCGCCCCGACCCAGCGCCAGTGCCACGGCTCCCATTTCACCTGCTGCCGGTTGCCGGCCGGGAACGACATCTCGAACCCGTATCGCGCGGCATTCGCGACCAGCCAGCGAAACGCCGGAGTCGCCGCGACGCACGCCTCCGCATCCGGACAGCCGTTGCGGCGGGGGCGGAACGCGAAATCGAGCGCGAAGCCGGTCGCATGTTCGCTATGCCCGGGCGGCGCGACCGACAGCGCGCGCGCCGCCGCGTCGCCGCCATCCTCGCGACAGAAGACCGCCTCCTGATAGCTGACCGAGCGGTGGCAGGACAAAGCGAGGATCTCCCCGCCCGCCGCCGTCAGCAGCCGTTCGAGGTCCGGCAGCATCTCGCGCCGCACCAGGCACGGATGGATGGTCAGCGCCGATGCGACCGGCACCAGCTCGCCCGGCGCCACGTCGCCATAGGGAAAATGGCCCAGCACCCGCCCGTCGGCGGCGACCGGCGCGCGGCTTCCGGCGCAGGATTGCGCATGAGCGGGGGCGGCGATGAGCGCGAACAGCGCGGACAGGATCAGGATCGGACGCACCCGCGCCCTCTGGCCTTGTCGGGTCGCAACTGGCAAGAGCGCGCGGATGTTGGGCCAACACGTTCTCTTCCTCGATGGCGAGGCACTGGTGATCGACAAGCCCGCCGGGCTGGCGGTCGATCCGCCGCGCGCCGGCGGAATCAGTCTCGAGAACCATCTGGCATCGCTGACCTTCGGCTTCCGCCGCTGGCCGGTCGCGGTCCACCGGCTCGACCGCGACACCAGCGGTTGCCTGCTCCTGTCGCGCAACCCGAAGGCGCACGCCCGCTTCCAGCAGGCGTTCGAGGCGCATCAGGTGACGAAGCGCTATGTCGCGATCCTCGATGGCGTGCCCGACGCCGCCGAGGGCGTCGTCGACCTGCCGCTCGCCAAGGTGTCCACCGCCGCGCACGGTTGGCGGATGACCGGCGATCCGCGCGGCAAGGCGTCGCGTACCGTCTGGCGCGTGCTGGCCGAACGCGATGGCCGTGCGCTGGTCGAGTTCCGTCCCGAAACCGGCCGCACGCATCAGATTCGCGTCCATGCGCTGGAGGGGGTGGGCCGTCCCGTGACCGGCGACCCCGTCTATGGCGCCGCGCATCCCGGCGGGATGATGCTCCACGCGATCGCGCTCACCGTGCCGCGTCCCGGCAAGCCCGATATCATCGCCGAGGCACCATGGCCGGACCGCTTCACCGCGATGGGTTTCGGCGCGCCCTGATCCGCGCCGGGGTGACAATCGCGCGCGGGGCGGGTTCGATGATCGGTTCCTCGGACGCGACGATCACCGCGACCGGCAACCCTACCTAATCGAACGCCGGCTTCCGCCGTCCCGATTTCACCGCCGATCGCCCCTTCTTGGCATCGACACGTCGCGTCTGCGAGGCGCGGGTCGGCTTGGTCGGGCGGCGCTTGGCCTGCACGATCGTCGCCTCGCGGATCAGCGCCAGCAATCGCTCGCGCACGTCGGCGCGGTTCACATGCTGCGAACGCGACCCTTCCGACCGCAACGTCAACACGCCGCCGTGCGTCATCCGCGTGCCCGCCAGTTCCGCCAGCCGGATCTTCACGCGTTCGGGAAGGTCGGAGCGTGCGACGTCGAAGCGCAGCAACACCGCCGAATCGGTGGTGTTGACGTGCTGACCGCCCGCACCGCCGCTGCGGGTGAAGCTTTCCTCGATCCAGTCGGGGTCGATGCTGATCGTGCGGGTGACGGGGATGCGCGCCATGGTCCGGCTATAGCCATGCGGCGCGCACAAAAGAAATCCGGCCGCACCCCGATGGATGCGACCGGATCCTGTTCGCCGTCAGGTTTCGGGATCAGGCGGCGGGAATGTCGACCAGCCGTGGCTTGGCGTCCCAGGAGAAGTCGGACCGCATCTTCATCTGCTTGCCGTTCCCCAGGTCGCCGCCCGAGCAGTTCAGCAGTTTGTTGATGCAGTTATCGGTCCACATCTTCATCACGTCGTCGTCCCACGCACCCAGCCAGTCGGCGTGGAAGGTGCTGCCCGGACGCATCATCGGCATGCCCGGCATCGTGTCGGAGGACAGCGACCAGGTCGAACGCGACCGGTCCCACTCGCCCGATTTGTCGAGATTGTCGTCGACCTTGTACCAGGCGCCCAGCGTGAAGGTCGGCAGGATGTACGGGTGCGTCTTGGGGCAGACGTACTGCCCATCCCAATTGTAGCTGCCGTAACCGACGTGGCTGCGGTGATCGGCGCTGTTGAGGTTGCGGCCGTCCCAGCAATCCGGGCCGGTGATGATCACGCCCAGGCTGTTGCCGGTCGGGCAGTTCTTCGCCGCCGCGACGATGTCCGGATAATGGCCCGGGGTGGCGGTCGGCCCGTCGCAGTTGAAGTAGAAGTGCCCGCCTTCACCGGTCTTCATGTTGTAGCCGAAGATGTAGCGCATCCCGCGCGGCAGCATGACGCAGGCCTTGCCCTGCTTCTGGCAGTTCGGGCTGCTTTCCGGCAGGCGCTTGTAGTAGATCGTCACGTAATCGGGGCGCACCACCTTGCCCTTGCCGTCCAGCATCGCCGGGATCCAGTAGGCGGACCGGTTCAGCATGTTGGTGCAGGTGCTGTCGCCCTTCAGCCGCAGGCTGCCATAGGTCGAATAGGCGTTGGCGCCGGTGTTGCCGAAGAACTGGTGCAGGTGGGACTTGCCCGGCTGACCCGGATAGACGATCGGGTCGTCGCGCAGGACCTGGCCCGGCATGCAGATGAAGCGGAAGGCGCCGACGACATCGGGAGCACCGCTGTTCGCCACCTGGCCGGTGCCCCAGCTCGGGATCAGCAGCGCGTTGGTGTTGAAATTGGTGGTCAGGCGCGGCAGCTGGCCCTGTCCCTGCTTCAGCCCGGTCGAGATCGCGCCCGGCACCGGCTCGATCGGCAGCGCGGCGAGCGCGGCGGCGGCGGCGGCATTGGCGGCGGCGGCGGCATCGGCCGTCGAGGTGACGGTCGACCCTGCGACGACGGTGACGCCCTTGCTGATCGTTTCGACGACACTGGTCGTGCTGGTGGCGGCGTAGGCAGTGGAGGCGGCCAGGATCATGGCGCCCGAAATCCAGATCTTTTTCATCATCGTCCCTGGCGTTTACAATGCGGGAACCAAATCGCTCCGCAATTGCTGTTTTCGACCGGCACGGCCGACGCCGCGCTGTTGGGACATGATTAGACGCGAAACCCTAACATAATCTAACACTTTTGCTTTATTTCTATTAACGTAAGAAATACTTAGGGGATCGCCTCAATGATGCGGGATACTTCCTGTTAACTACATTTACCAGCTTCTTAATTTCAGCTCGTCGCGCACTACACTCCCTCTGGCGCAGCGCAGCATGAACACCTACGTGCACGGACATGTACGATTTCCAGATCGAGGCCGAATCGAAGCCGGCGCTGTACCGCGAACTGCTGGGTGCGCTGGACGCGCTGACCACCGGGGAGCGCGACGCGATCGCGAACATGGCCAATGCCGCCGCGTTGATCGCACAATATCTGCCCGACCTGAACTGGAGCGGCTTCTACCGTCTGGTCGACGGCGAACTGGTGCTGGGGCCGTTCCAGGGCAAGGCGGCGTGTATCCGCATCCCGCTGGGCAAGGGCGTGTGCGGGACCGCCGCCGCCGAGCGGCGCACGCAGCTGGTCGCCGACGTCCATGCCTTTCCGGGACATATCGCCTGCGACGCGGCGAGCCGGTCGGAACTGGTGGTGCCGATCGTCCGCGATGGCGCGCTGCTGGGCGTGCTCGATCTCGACAGCCCGTCGCCCGCGCGCTTCGATGCGGAGGACGCGCGCGGCTGCGAGGCGCTGATGGAGCTGCTGGCCACGCGCCTGTAACCTGGGCCCGCGAGGCAGCCGGCGACTATTTCCGCTCGCGTCCCGCGAAGGTGACGAGGCTCTCCGCCCCGTCCGCCCCGATTGCCGCCACGCCGAAGAAATGATCGTCGACCGGCACGCCCGGCACGTTCAGGCTGGTGCCGGTCGCGTCGCGCGCATCCGTCCACGCCGTACCGTCCGCGCGCCGCCAATAGACCTTGTAGCGCGCCGCCCCCGGCACCGCCGCCCACGTCACCTTGGTGTCATAGGACAGCGCGCCGGAGATCGCCGCCATCGGCGGCGCGGCCGGGGCCTGCGCCAGCCGCGCGATCGTCGCGACGTTGATGGCCGTCACCTTGGCCAGATAGGCGAAGTCCATCCCCTCGATCGTGTCGGCGAAGACGCGGCCGTTCTCGGTCCGCACGTCCTGATGCTGGCGATCCCAGTTTTCGGCCGCGACCGAGAAGCGGACGGCCGGATAGCCCTGTCTCAGGAACGGCTCGTGATCGCCGCCGCGCCCGAAGCGGTCCGGGCGGCGATCGACGAACACGCCGAAGCCGCCGGGAAGGGTAGTGGCCACGCCGTCGATCGTCTTGGCGAGCGCGCGGCTGGGGCCGTCGTCCTCACCGCCGGTCGCGCGCCGCTCCTGCGCCTCGACCAGCGATTCGCTGCTGCGGATACCTTCGGAGAAGACGCGGACATAGCGGTCGATCGTCACGCCGCCCTGCCCCAGCGTGTTGCCGACGATATCGTTGTTGAGCATCGCATCGACCTGCCAGCCGCGCGCCTTCGCGGTCTCGGCCAGCAATGTCGCGCCCCACAATCCCTGCTCCTCGCCGGAGAAGGCGACATAGACGATGTTCGCGCGGAACCGCTCCTTCGACAGGATGCGTGCCGCCTCCAGCACCAGCGCCACGCCGCTGGCGTCGTCGTTCGCACCCGGTGCGTCGCTGGTCGCGTTCATCACGTCGGTGACGCGGCTGTCGATATGCGCGCCGACGATGACGTAGCGATTCGGGTCGCTGCCCTTCTGCACGCCCAGCACGTCCTCGATCACCACGCCGTCGGGCGCGCGCGGGCCGACGAAGCGCCGCGACAGCCGCTCGGTCGCGATGCAGCCGCCGCAGGCGCGCGACAATGCGCCGAACTCCTTCGCCACCCAGTCGCGCGCCGCGCCGATCCCGCGCTTCGGATCGGTCGTCGAGGACAGCGAGTGGCGGGTGCCGAACGACACCAGCTTCTCCACGGTCGCGCGTTGCCGCACGGGAGACGGCGCCTCGCGGGCGGCGGGAGCGAGCGGGGCGGCGGCGAGCATCAGCGGAAGGATCATGCCGCGACTGTGGCGGGCGAATCCTGCCGGCTCAAGCGCTTGTGTCAGCTTAGCCGGTCGATCGCCTCGGCGCTCAGCCCGCCCGGCACGATCATCAGCGGCACCGGCAGCGTGCCGACATCCGCCGCGAAGTGGCTGACCAGCGCCCCCGGCACACCGTCCGCCGCCGCGCCCAGCACCAATGCCGCGATCTGCGGATTCTCGGCGATCACCTCGCGGATCACCTTCGGCCCGTCGCCGCTGCGCACCGTGATCGACGGCCGCAGCCCCGATTCCTCCAGCAGCGTCCCCGCCGCACGCGCCACCAGCCCCTCGGCATGGCGTTGCTGCTCGTCCTCGATCGTCGCCTGTACGCTGCCGAAGGGAATGAACTCCTGCGGCGGCAGCAGCGCGAGGATCTCGACGCCCCCGCCCGTCTTCACCGCGCGCCGCGCGGCGAAGCGCAGCGCGATCAACGCCTCGGGCGTATCGTCGATGACGGTCAGATAGATACGCATGTCGGCCCCCGTTCGCACCCGGTGTACCGGCGGCCCCGGCGTCCGCGCAAGCAGGTGACGCAGGGGCATGGGCTTGACCGCCGCCGCCCCGTCCGCAAGAGACGGCCTCCTGTCTGTCCCACGAGCCTCTCGAGGATCACGATGCCGATCGAAATCAAGATGCCTGCCCTTTCGCCGACGATGGAGGAGGGCACGCTGGCCAAGTGGCTCGTGAAGGAAGGCGACGTCGTCAAGGCGGGCGACATCATGGCCGAGATCGAGACCGACAAGGCGACGATGGAGTTCGAGGCGGTCGACGAGGGCACGATCGGCAAGATCATGGTCGCCGAGGGATCGGACGGCGTGAAGGTCGGCACGGTCATCGCGCTTCTGAACGGCGACGACGAGGAAGCGGGCGACAGCACCCCCGCCCCGGCGCCCGCCGCCACGCCCGCGAAGGAAGAGGCCAAGCCGGCCCCCGCACCCGCCCAGGCACCGAAGCCCGCCGAACCGAAGGCCGCGCCGCGCGCCGCCGGCGACCGGATCAAGGCGAGCCCGCTCGCCCGCCGCCTCGCCGCCGACAAGGGCATCGACCTGTCGGGCGTCACCGGCAGCGGCCCGAACGGCCGCATCGTGAAGGCCGACCTCGACAAGGCGCCTGCCAAGGCCGCCGCACCGACCGCAGCCGCCGCCAGCGCCCCCGCCGCGACGCCCGCGCCGACGCCGACCCCGGCGCAGGTGCCGGACATCCCGCACGACGCGACCAAGCTCACCAACATGCGCAAGACGATCGCGCGCCGCCTGACCGAGTCGAAGCAGCAGGTTCCGCACATCTACCTCACGGTGGACGTGCAGCTCGACAAACTTCTGAAGCTGCGCGGGGAGCTGAACGCCGGCCTCGAATCGCGCGGCGTGAAGCTGTCGGTCAACGACCTGCTCATCAAGGCGCTGGCCGTCTCGCTGATCCAGGTGCCGAAGTGCAACGTGATGTTCACCCCGGACCAGCTCATCAGCTTCCAGCGCGCCGACATTTCGGTCGCGGTGTCGACGCCGGACGGCCTCATCACCCCGGTCATCACCGAAGCGGACAGCGCGTCGCTGTCGAGCATCTCGACCCGCATGAAGGATCTCGCCGCGCGCGCCCGCGACAAGAAGCTGAAGCCGGAGGAATTCGCCGGCGGCACCGCGTCGATCAGCAACATGGGCATGTTCGGGATCAAGCAGTTCGAGGCGGTCATCAACCCGCCGCAGGGCATGATCCTGGCGGTCGGCGCCGGCGAGAAGCGCCCGTGGGTCATGGGTGACGGGACGCTCGGCGTCGCGTCGATCATGTCGGCGACCGGCAGCTTCGATCACCGCGCGATCGACGGCGCGGACGGCGCGCAGTTGATGCAGGCGTTCCGCGACCTGGTCGAGAACCCGCTGGCGATGCTCGCCTGAGGCAGCGCGCCATGGCGCAGATGCAACTGCCGGCGGAACAGCGCGAGATCGGGTGGAGCGCCCTCGGTCTCGGCGTGACCACGCTCGTCTTCAAGGGTGCGGCGTGGAGCTATCCGCAGGGTGCCGACACGATCTGGCTGGTCGGCGCGGCCACCCTGGTCGTGGTCGGCGTACTCGGCGCGCGTGACGTGTGGCGCGTCCGCCGCGAAGGAGACAAGGCATGACCGCGACACCGCCCGACCGCGCGCCGACGATCCGCGTCACCGCGATGCCCGCCGACGCCAATGCGTACGGCGACATTTTCGGCGGCTGGCTGATGAGCCTGATGGACTCGGCCGCTGGCCTCACCGCCGCGCGCCGCTCGCGCGGGCGGGCGGTGACGATCGCGATGGACGGGATGCAATTCCACGCCCCCGTCCATGTCGGCGACGAAGTGTCGGTCTATGCGGAGATCGTGAAGATCGGGCGCACCTCCATCGCGATCCAGGTCGAAAGCTGGGCGCGCGACCGCCATGGCGAGGAATCGCGCAAGGTGACCGAAGCGCGCTTCACCTTCGTCGCGATCGACGAGGACCGCCGCCCGCGCGAAGTGCCGTCCGCGACATAACGACGATACCCGGGCCGACGCGCCCGCTCGATGACAACAGGGGGCTGCGGCTCCGGGGAGTGTTACCATGGCTGACACCTACGACCTTATCGTTCTCGGCTCCGGCCCCGGCGGCTATGTCGCCGCGATCCGCGGCGCACAGCTCGGCCTGAAGGTCGCGATCGTCGAGCGCGAGCGGCTGGGCGGCATCTGCCTCAACTGGGGCTGCATCCCGACCAAGGCGCTGCTGCGCACGTCGGAAATCTATCACTATATGACCCACGCCGCCGATTACGGACTGAAGGCGGAGAACATCGGCTTCGACCTGGGCAAGATCGTCGAGCGCAGCCGCAAGGTTTCCGGTCAGCTCAATGCCGGCGTCAAGGGGCTGATGAAGAAGAACAAGATCACCGTGGTCGAGGGCTTCGGCACGATCACGGCGAAGGGCAAGATGTCGGTCAAGCAGGGCAACGGCACCGTCGAGCTGGAGGCCAAGCACATCCTGGTCGCCACCGGCGCGCGTGCACGCGACCTGCCGTTCGCGAAGGCCGACGGCAAGCGCATCTGGACCTATCGCCACGCGATGGTGCCGGAGGTGATGCCGACCAAGCTGCTGGTGATCGGATCGGGCGCGATCGGGGTCGAGTTCGCCAGCTTCTACAACGACATGGGCGCGGACGTGACCATCGTCGAGATGCTGCCGCGCATCCTGCCGGTCGAGGACGAGGAGGTCAGCGCCTTCATGGAGAAGCGCCTGACCAAGGACGGGATCAAGATCGTCACCGGCGCGGGCGTCGAGAAGATCGACACCGGCGCGGACGGCGTGAAGGCGACCATCAAGGGCAAGGACGGCGCGTCCACCACCGAGGACTACAGCCACGTCATCGTCGCGATCGGCATCGTGCCGAACACCGAGGAGATCGGGCTGGAGAAGCTGGGCGTCGCCACCGATCGCGGCCATATCAAGGTCGACGGCTTCGGCCGCACGAACGTCGAGGGCATCTATGCGATCGGCGACGTCACCGGCGCGCCGTGGCTGGCGCACAAGGCGAGCCACGAGGGCATCGTCTGCGTCGAGAAGCTGGCGGGCGGCAATCCGCATGCGTTCGAGACGTGGAACATCCCGGGCTGCACCTACAGCCGCCCGCAGGTCGCCAGCGTCGGCCTGACCGAGGCGAAGGCGAAGGAAGCGGGCCGCGATATCAAGGTCGGCAAGTTCCCGTTCATCGGCAACGGCAAGGCGATCGCACTGGGCGAGGCGGACGGCTTCATCAAGACGGTGTTCGACGCCAAGACCGGCGAGCTGCTGGGCGCGCACATGGTCGGCGCGGAAGTGACCGAGCTGATCCAGGGCTATGTCGTCGCCCGCCAGCTGGAGACGACCGAGCACGAGCTGATGGAGACGGTGTTCGCGCACCCGACGCTCAGCGAGATGATGCACGAAAGCGTGCTGGGCGCTTACGGCCGCGCGATCCACTTCTAGGCGGCGGCGGGTGCGATCGTCGTGACACCGATCGCACCCGGGATGACCGATGCGGCGGGAGCCACCGGTCGCCTTGCCGGTGCCGCGCCGGTCTGCCGTCGCAGGTGCAACGATCATCGCGGGCGACCGGGCCTGCCCCGTCCTGCCGGTCCCCCGCCGCCGAACAGAGTCCAGCCGTCCGCGCGATCGCGGCCCCCCGCGCTCGCGGCACCATGGATCCCGGCCGTCGCCGGTATGACGGGCACGACCTTCCCTATTGCGCGCGCCTCCTCCACCGTTCCCCCGACGCGGGCTGCGATCCATCCTTCCGCGAACGCCCCGACCTCGGGCCCTGCCATCCCATCGCCCCGCGCTAGCGGAAGCGCTCACCCCTCCTTGACGGTCACCCCGGCGAAGGCCGGGGTCCATCCGTCCGCAAACGCAATCGCCACGAATCCTGCCGCACCATCAGCACCCACGAGCGCCGAAAGGACCAGTCCGGCCCCTGCGATAACCCCATCGTCATGGCGACACCCGTCCGACCTCCGTCGAACCGCACAACGACATGCCATGGCGCACCCGGCACTACCGCCAGCAGAATCTGCCCACGGCGACGACCGTATGCCGCTCCCGCATCGCCGTCGTCACGCCCGGGCCGCTCCCCGAACTGCGCCCCCGGCCAAGGCACCCCTGCCACGATCGTAGCGTTGCACCGCCGGTGACGCCCGCCCGCCCTGCCCCGCAAATTCTGGCCGCCGCAGGTCTCGCGCTGGCGACCCTCGTGCTGTTCTGGCCGGGCGTCGCCGAATATGACACGCTGGTCCAGTATCGGCAGATCGTCACCGGCCGGTTCGACGACTGGCACCCACCCGTCATGGCGCGGCTCTGGCAGGCGCTGCTCCCGCTTGGCGGCGGCACCGCGCCGCTGCTGGTGGTCCAGCTCGCCGGTTACTGGCTGGGGCTGGGGCTGATCGCCGAGGCGCTCGCCCGCACCGGTCGCGCCCGCACCGGCTGGGCGGTGCTGCTGGTCGGTCTGCTGCCGCCGCTGCTCGGGTGGCAGGGCGTGGTGCTCAAGGATGCGCAGATGGTCGGGGCGGCACTCGCCGCGACCGGCGTGATCGCGCGCTATCGACTGCGCGGCGCTCCCGTCCCGCTGCCCGCCGCCGCGCTGGCCGGGCTGCTGTTCGGCTATGCGCTGCTGGTCCGCGCCAATGCGGTTTTCGCTCTTGCGCCGCTGATCGCGGCACTATGTGCCCGGCGCCGTCCGCTGATCGCCACCATGGCGATCGTCGTCGCGGTCCTCGCCCTCTCCGGCCCGATCAATCATGGCCTGCTCGGTGCGGCGCGCAGCGACGTCACCAAGACCCAGCCGCTGTACGACCTTGCCGGCATCGCCGCGCGCACGCCCGGTCGATCGGTCGCGGGGCTGCCACCGGCGGCCGGCGACCGGCTGCGCGCGGCCGGATGCGTCACGCCGTATTTCTGGGATCCGCTGGGCGACGTGCCGGTGTGCGCCGCCGTCATCGCGCCGCTGAGCGCGCGCCCTGCCGCGCCGCTGTACCGCGCGCTCGCGCTCGAAATCGCCCGCCACCCACTCGCCTACCTGATGCAGCGTGCCGCGCACCTCAACATGACATGGCGCTGGCTGGTGCCCGCCGACCTGCCCGGCGCCGACCCGCCATCGGGCGGCGAGCCGAACGACGATGGCTTTCGCAATCCCGGCAAGCTGGCCGATGCGTGGCAGCGACTGGCCGCGCTGACCGTGCTCACCCCGCTGGGCTGGCCGATCGCGTGGCTGGCGCTGGCGATCGTGCTGCTCGACGTCACCCGCCACCAATCCCCGTCTCCGACACGCCGGCTGGCGATCGGCCTGCTCGGCTCCGCGCTGCTGCTGGAGGCCAGCTTCGCCGGCATCTCGCCCGCGACCGACCTGCGCTATCACCTCTGGCCGATCGTCGCGATTGCGCTGGCGGGCGTGTTGCTGGCGCGCGCGATTCGCCCGCGCGCGCCCCTCATCGCCGCCGCGCTGGCGCTGGTCTGCGTTCCCGCGATCGTCGCGCGCGTCGTCCTGTCGCCTGCCCCGCAGGATTACGACGCCCTGCTGCGCTGGCGATCGCCCGTGGCACTGCTGCCACAATGATGCGGATTCGCGCGCACCCGCGCGCCTTTTTCCGCGACAGCGCGTTGTGCCGCTCGTGAAACGTTCCGCCCTTCCCGCATGAACCGGCTGACCCCGGACGCCGACGACGCGCGCTTCATCCGGCGCGTGCTCTGGGTCTTCCTGCTCACCGCGCTGCTCACCGCCGTCTATCTGGCGCGACATCTGCTGATCCTGGCGTTCGGATCGGTGCTGATCGCGATCGTGATCCACGCCATCGCCGAACAATATGCGACACGCCTGCGGCTCGGCGGGAAGCGCGCGATGACCGCCGCGATCTTCACGCTGCTGGGCTTCCTCGGATTGCTCGGCTGGTTGTTCGGTGTCGAATTCCGGTCGCAGGTCAATACCCTGGTCGTCGCGCTACCGGGGCTGGTCGATCAGTTGCAGGCCTATATGTCGCAAAGCCCGGTCGGCGCGAAGGTCGCCGATGCGGTGCGCGCCGCCTTTGCCGGCAGCCGGGTGGCGCAGGACATCGGGGAGATCGTGCGCGGCGCGGGCGAGCTGCTGCTGAACACGGTGATCGTGCTGTTCGGCGCGATCTTCTTCGCGGTCGATCCGAAGATCTACGAGCGCGGCGTGCTGCTGCTCGTCCCGCCGTCGCGCCGCGCCGCGATGGAGGATG
Source organism: Sphingomonas endophytica (assembly GCF_001476895.1). Lineage (GTDB taxonomy): Bacteria > Pseudomonadota > Alphaproteobacteria > Sphingomonadales > Sphingomonadaceae > Sphingomonas > Sphingomonas endophytica_A. The sequence goes on from NZ_LDTB01000010.1 coordinate 199,268, forward strand.
CGCTGGGCGATGTCGGATCGACGTTGCTGCTGTGGCTGCGCGCGCAGCTGATCCAGATGACGGTGATGGGCACGATGGTGGGCATCGGGCTCTGGATCGCGGGCGTGCCCTCGCCCGCGATGCTGGGCCTGCTGACCGGGCTCAGCGAGTTCATCCCCTATGTCGGTCCGGTCGCCGCGATGCTGCCCGCGCTCGGCCTAGCCGCGACCGCCGGCACCGGCCAGCTGCTCTGGGCGCTGGGCGTGTTCGCGATCGTGCGGGTCGTCCAGACCAATTTCGTCACACCCTTTGTCACGAGTCGCGTGGTCGCGATTCCCCCGGCGCTCAGCCTGTTCGCGATCATCGGCACTGGCGCGGTGTTCGGGCTGTTCGGGCTGTTCTTCTCCGGCGGGATCCTGGTCGTGACGTTCACGCTGGTGCGCAGCCTGTACCTGCGCGAGATGCTGGGCGAGGACATTCCCCGCTCGCGTGAGCGCACGCTCTTCACCGCGATGGGCACCGCCCGTAACGCGCAGATTTACAATGACGGTGAAAAAGAGGAACAGGTCGATTAAGTGGCGGTTAACCTTTCTACGTCAGATGCCGTCAGGTAAACGAATGCGATGAACCGGGCCGATGCGACCGCGGCCCGTTCCAGGAACCGGGGAACTGCCGATGCGCGTGCTGCTGATCGAGGACGAGCCGACCACCGCCAAGGCGATCGAGCTGATGCTGTCGACGGAAGGGTTCAACGTCTACAACACCGACCTGGGCGAGGAAGGCCTCGATCTGGGCAAGCTGTACGACTACGACATCATCCTGCTCGACCTGAACCTGCCCGACATGCACGGCTATGACGTCCTCAAGAAGCTGCGCGTCGCCCGCGTCCAGACGCCGGTGCTGATCCTCAGCGGGATCAACGAAATGGATTCCAAGGTCCGCAGCTTCGGCTTCGGTGCGGATGATTACGTGACCAAGCCGTTCCACCGCGAGGAACTGATCGCGCGTATCCACGCCGTCGTCCGCCGCTCGAAGGGACATTCGCAGTCGGTGATCCGCACCGGCAAGCTGTCGGTCAATCTGGACGCGAAGACCGTCGAGGTCGACGGCGCGCGCGTCCACCTGACCGGCAAGGAATATGCGATGCTGGAGCTGCTGTCGCTCCGCAAGGGCACGACGCTGACCAAGGAAATGTTCCTCAACCATTTGTATGGCGGGATGGACGAGCCCGAGTTGAAGATCATCGACGTCTTCATCTGCAAGCTCCGCAAGAAGCTGAGCCTCGCCTGCGACGGCGAGAATTATATCGAGACCGTCTGGGGCCGCGGCTATGTGCTGCGCGAGCCGGAGGAGGCCGCGCAGGTCGCGTGAATCCGCCTCGCTCTCCGGTTGCAGGCGGGCCGCGACGTGCGGTAGCCTGACCCGGCGAGGAGATCATGATGCGCCGTCTGACTGCGTTGCTCGACACCGCCTTCATCGCCCACCCGCGCGTGATGGGCGAAAGCTATCTGGCCCATGCCCGCACCGCCGCCGGCTTCGGCCTGACGATGATCGCCGGCGGCGCGGCGTGCGTCGTCCACGGCCTCGTCCCGGCGCTGTTCACCACCACCGGCAGCGACACCGTCCGCCGCCTCCATGCGCGGATGAGCAACCGGGCACGGCAGGCGCGCGAGGCCGGGATCTTCTGCTATGAGATCTGATCGCGCGCACGTTAGCGGAACGCGCCCGTCATCCCCGCCTTCGACTTCCCGCACGGCAGGCGCTCAGGATCCACGTTGACCGCAGGTCAAAAGCGGGTGTCCAGCACGTGCGAAAACCTGCGCGTCCGTGGCGTCGCAGTCTCGATCACGCCGCGACACGCCAGCCGTCATGCCGGACCTGTTCCGGCATCCATGGTTCCGCAAGCGCTTCAAGCGCTTGTGTTCGCGGCACCACGGCCCCTGCCCCCACCGGGGTGACGAAGCCTTCGGAACCATGTCGCGACGTTCGCAAACGTCTCGTCTCCCGCAGGGCTGACACCGGTGGCTAGATCCCGCCCGCCGTCACCGCATGGCCCGCCGCCTCCAGTCCCTTCGTCAACTCCGCGACGCACCGATCGACCAGCGCCTGATCGGGCGAGCGCACGACGAAATTCGCCCCCGTCCGCCCCTCGCGGAAGAACGGATAGCTGCCGATCGCGACCCCCTCATGCGCCTTCTCGGTGGCGCGCAGCAGGTCGGCGATCTCGCTTTCCGCCACCCAGCAACCGATCGTCGCGCTCACCACCGGGCGCCCCCCTTCCAGCGTCCCGGTCAGCGAATCGAGCATCCCGGCGGTGATGTGCGGCACGCCGGCCATGATGAAGACGTTGCCGACACGGATCCCCGGCGCACCCGAGACGCGATTCTCGATCAGCGACGCTCCGGCGGGCACCCGCGCCATCCGCCGCCGCGCGTCGGTCAGCCCGCCGCGCGTCGCGTAATGCCGCTCCAGCACCGCGATGGCGTCAGGATGCTCGACCACCGCGACATTCAGCGCCGCCGCGATCGCATCGACGGTGATATCGTCATGGGTCGGCCCGATCCCGCCGGTCGTGAACAGATAATCGTTGCGTGCCCGCAAGCGGTTGACCGCCTCGCCGATCGCCTCCGTCCGGTCGGGCACCACGTGCACCTCCACCAGCCGGATGCCCTGCACGTTCAGCCACGTCGCGAGTTGCGCGATATTGCGATCCTGCGTCCGTCCCGACAGGATCTCGTCACCGATCACCACCAGCGCGGCGGTCCAGATGCGGTCGTGGTTCGTGGCGCTCTCCATGGGGATGGCATAACCTCGCAATCGCCGCCGGGTCACGCTATATCGGCGCCTATGACCGAATATGTGACCGTCACCAGCGATGCGCCGCTGCCGCGCACCGGCGCCATCAAGCTGCATGGGCCCGAGGCTTTCGCGGGGATGCACAAGGCGGGGCAACTCGCCGCCGCGACGCTGGACATGCTGGTGCCGCACATGGTCCCGGGCGTGACCACCGCCGAAATCGACCGGCTGATCTACGATTTCGTGAAGGCCGGCGGCGGCGTGCCGGCGACGCTCGGCTATCGCGGCTATACGCATTCCAGCTGCATCTCGATCAACCATGTCGTCTGCCACGGCATCCCATCGGACAAGGCGCTGAAATCGGGCGACATCGTCAATGTCGACGTCACCCTGATCGTCGACGGATGGCATGGCGACACCAGCCGCATGTACCTGATCGGCGACGTGCCGCTGAAGGCGAAGCGGCTGGTCGAGGTCACCTATGAATGCCTGATGCTGGGCATCGAACAGGCGCGTCCCGGCAATCACATGGGCGACGTCGCGCACGCGATCCAGCGCCATGCCGAGTCGCACCGCTTCGGCGTCGTCCGCGATTTCTGCGGACACGGCGTCGGGCGGCTGTTCCATGACGCGCCGGAGGTGGTGCATGTCGGCCGGCCCGGCACCGGGCCGGAACTGCGCCCCGGCATGATCTTCACGATCGAGCCGATGATCAACATCGGCCGCCCCGACGTGAAGCTGCTCGACGACGGCTGGACCGCGGTCACCCGCGATCGTTCGCTATCCGCCCAGTTCGAACATTCGATCGGCATCACCGAAACCGGTTGCGAAATCTTCACCGGCTCGCCGGCCGGGTTCCACAAGCCGCCTTACTGACCGGACCGGCCGTCCCGGCGGGACGGCTTATTGCACGATCCGGAACGTGTACGAGTAATCGGCGGTCTTCCCGCGCACCACGACCCCGGTGATCGTCACGGTATAGGTGACGCCGGGCTTCAGTTCCGCGACATTGAACTGCAGGTTGTTCGGCACGGCATAGCCGGCGTTGTCGTAGCTGACGTTCGACACCGCCAGTTGCGTCGCGCCGTTGCTGACCGCGATCGCCGCTTTCGAAAAATCGACCGTCGCGTTCGCGCCGCCACGCTGCGTGGTGTCGGCCACCACCGTAAACGACAGCAGCGCCGCCGCATCGAAGTAGCGCGCCGGATAATCGCCGTACGGATAGGCGACGAACGGCGGCAGGTTGGCCGGCACCGCCACGCCGCCGGTGAACGACACCACCTTCATCGCGGCGGCATCGGTACGGCTGCCGTCCGCCAGCACCTGCGCGACGCGGCCATAGGCGATCTTGCCCAGGAACGGATCGAGCATCCAGCGACGATGCCCGACATTGTTGGCGACCAGGTTCGACACCTCCGTCAACCAGCCCCCCAGGTACATATCCTCGGTATAATAAGCGAGATACGGGGAGATCAGCCCGCCATACAGGTTGCTGGTCCCCGCCCCGGTCGCCCCCGCCGACGTATAGCATTTCCACGTCGTTGGCGGCGTATGGGTCAACTGGCCGTTCGCGGCCATCATCAGCGCGCCTTGCGTCGCCTGGTCCTCGTCGGCGCTGGCATAAGCCACCGCCGGCAAACGGTGCAGCGCGCGGATCGCGTTCAATCGCGCCAGCAGGTCGTCGCGCACCCCCTGCGCCAGGACGCCGGGTCGGCAATTGGCGACGTCGGGCTGGGTGGTGAACAAGGCGGCGGCATTGGTCGCCCAGTTGTTCGAAACCGGCGTCGATGGCGGCAAGGTCGCCGAAGGCGTCGGCGTCGGCGATGGCGACGGGCTCGGACTTGGACTGGGGCTGGGCGCTGGGGTCGGGGACGGCGTCGGGGCGGGCGCAGGCGCGACCTGGATGCCGCCGCTGGTCGGGGCCGCCGCCGTGCCGTCGCTGCCCCCGCCGCCGCATCCTGCGAGCAACAGTGACGATGCCGAGACGGCGGCGATCCAGGGGACGCGGGACATTCGCATGACGCCCGCATAATCCTGCCACTGTTA
>NZ_LDTB01000100.1 GCF_001476895.1 Sphingomonas endophytica
GAGCAAGAAGTACGGAAAGGCGAAAGCCCGCAAGTCCGTCCAGTTCTCGAAGCGCTAATTCGAGTGCTAAAATTCGCGGCAATTGCCGCGTGCATCGAGTTGCAGAGGGCGCCGCGAGGCGCCCTTTTTGCTGCGTCCAACGACGCCGTGTTTCGACGCGAATTAGCGCAGTTTTTCAAGAAAACTTGCGTGTGCGTGCAAACGAAATTGGAACTCGGGCCTTCTAGCGTGCTGGCTCGCACTGGCGCTGCATCACCGCATTATCTGCGCCTGCGGACGTTGCATCACACCGGGCTGGGGTGACCTATGTCGTTCGATCCATCGACGCTCTATTTGTTCGCCACCATGGTCGCGGGCATGCTCGGCGCCATGCTCTGGTTGTTCGGCAGGCAGGAGAACATTCACGCGTTGAAATGGTGGGGCACCGCCTATCTGCTCGGCGCAGCCTCCGTCGCGCTGTGGACGGTCGGCGGCTCGACGCTCGATCGGTTCGTCCTGCTGGGCCTCAATGCAATCGGCTTCGCCGCATGCGGCATGGTCTGGAATGCCGCGCGTATCTTCCACGGCCGCAAGGCCAATCTGCCGGGCCTCGTGCTCGGTCCGATCGCGTGGATCGGCGCTGTGACGACGATCGAGGATCCCGCGATGCGGCTGACGATCGGCGCCGGGATCGTTGCGGTCTATGC
>NZ_LDTB01000101.1 GCF_001476895.1 Sphingomonas endophytica
AGGTGCTGCTGCTCGCCTCGGCCGTCGGCATCGACGACCGAGGCGAGCAGCAGCACCTGGGCATCCAGCCGCCGGTCCAGTCCCTCGACCACGAACCGCCCGAGCAGTCCCGCCATCGCCGCCCCGGCCAGCACCAGCGCCAGCACGGTCGCGATGGCCGACACCAGCAGCATCCGCGCATGGATCGATCGCGGCACCAGCGTCATGCCGCGCACACCAGTCGATAGCCGCGCCCGCGCACCGTCTCGATCAACTGCGCCCCGATCTTCTTGCGCAGCCGCCCGACGATCACCTCCAGGCTGTTCGAATCGACATCGGCATCGCCCTCGTACACGCGCTCGAGCAACTCCAGCCGCTCGATCACCGCATTGCGGCGGAGCATCAGCTGCGACAATACGCGCCATTCGAACGCGGTCAGCTTCAGCGGCAGGCCGTCCAGCTCGAACAGCCCGGTCTGCGTGTCGAACAGCAGCGGCCCGCACGTCAGTCGCGCCTGTCCATGCCCGGCCGAGCGGCGGACCAGCGCGCGCAGCCGCATCACCAGTTCCTCGACGCGGAACGGCTTGACCAGGTAATCGTCGGCGCCGGCCTTGAACCCCGCCACCTT
>NZ_LDTB01000102.1 GCF_001476895.1 Sphingomonas endophytica
CGCGGGCAGCGTCAGGTTCAGAGGCGCGCGCATACCGGCCGCGACCGCCGGCATCGCGACCTTGCCTGTCGCCACCTCGCGTCCGTCCTCCATGACGGCATAGTCCAGCGTGAAGCGCGACAGGTCGATATGATCGTGCCGGTTGACGACGACATAGCGGTCGCCCGCCCGCTCGAACGCGATCGGCGCATAGACCTTGGCCAGCTCGTGATATTCCGGATCGGGCGTCCGGTCCGACCGGATCACCCCGTCGCCGACCGGGCTGTCGTCGCCATCGGGCACGAAGTCGCGCCCCTGCGCCCAATATTCCCGGCCCTGCGCATCCTTGCGGATGATCGTCTGGTCCACCCAGTCCCACACGAACCCGCCCTGCAACTTCTTGTGCGCGTGGATGACGTCCCAATAATCCTGGAAATTGCCCAGGCTGTTGCCCATCGCATGCGCATACTCGCACAGGATCAGCGGCTGGGTGAATTCGGGCCGCTCGGCATAATCGACCAGTTTCTCGACATCATCGTACATCGGCGCGAAGATATCGACATACGCATTGGTCGGGTGTCGCCACCCGCTCATGCTATGCCCCAGGAAACTGATGAGCCGCGTATTGTCGCGCCCCCGCACCCACTTGGCCGCCGCCTCGAAACTGCTGCCGATCCCGGTTTCGTTGCCCAGCGACCAGAAG
>NZ_LDTB01000103.1 GCF_001476895.1 Sphingomonas endophytica
GAGACGACGCGCTTCCGCTCGCTGCGCGACGCGTTCATCCGGCGCTTGCGGCCGGGCGCACGGACCTTTGCGGGCGACGCGGCGACGATCGCCAGCCCGTGCGATGCGATCGTCGGCGCGCACGGGCGCGTCGCCGATGGCGCGGTGTGGCAGGTGAAGGGCTTCCCGTATCGGCTCGACGAGCTGCTTCCCGATCCGGCACTGGCGGCGCGCTTCGCGAACGGCGCGTTCGTTACGCTGCGGCTGACGGCGGCGATGTACCACCGTTTCCATGCCCCCGCCGACCTGACCGTGGAGGCCGTGACCTATCAGTCGGGCGATTGCTGGAACGTCAATCCGATCGCGCTGAAACGCGTCGAGCGGTTGTTCTGCCGCAACGAACGCGCGGTGATCGAGGCGCGCGGAGCGGCGGGACAGCCGCTGCTGCTGGTGCCCGTCGCGGCGATTCTGGTCGCCAGCATCCGACTGACCTTCCTCGACACCGAACGGACGCTGCGCGAGCGTGGGCCGGGGCGGACGTCGTGCGACGTAACCGTGACGAAGGGCACGGAAATGGGGTGGTTCGAACATGGCTCGACGATTGTCATGTTCCTGCCCGAGGGGGCCCGGCTCGGGCCGGAGCTGCGCGAGGGGCAGCCGATCCGCGCCGGGGAACCGCTGGCGCGCTGGTGACGGTCAGGCGGCGGGCAGCGTCAACCTGACCAGCAACCCGCGCGGCAGGTTCTCTCCCAGCGTCAGCGTCCCGCCGTACAGCGCCGCCAGTTCGGCGACGATCGACAGGCCGAAGCCGTGTCCGTCGCCGCGTTCGTCCAGCCGCATGCCCGGTCGGAACACCGCCGCGCGCTCCGCCTCGGGAATGCCGGGGCCGTCGTCGGCGATCTCGATGCGCACCTGCCGACCGCCCGGCACGGCGGCGATGAAGATCTGCCCGCCGGCGTGCCGCGCGGCATTGTCGAGCAGGTTGCCGATCAGCTCGTCGACGTCCTGCGCATCGACCGCGACGGCCATATCGTCGGGCACGTCGACCGCGATCGACAGCGGCGGGCCGGCGTGGAGCTGCCGGATCACCGTGACCAGATCCATGATCGCCGGGCGCAGCGCGGTGGCGGTGCGGCGGTTGATCGCGGCGGCGCGCGCACGGGCGAGATGGTGGCGGATCGTGCGGTCGATCCGCGCCACCTGCGCGGCGAGCGCCGGCTGGTCGCGCACCTCGACCGCCAGTGTCGCGACCGGGGTCTTGAGCGCATGGGCGAGATTGGCCGCGGCGCCGCG
>NZ_LDTB01000104.1 GCF_001476895.1 Sphingomonas endophytica
TCGCCTGATGGGGAGCGATAGAAGCGCGTCGTTAATTTCCGACTAAGGTGCCAAATCCGGGACGCAAATGCTCGTCAGACGCTTTTGAGATGGATTTGCTGTCGATGTCAGCAATTTACATGTATGGCAGAGCAGGGCAGGGCTTGTGGCGGGAGAGAAGCGTGCCTTGGCGAGAGCGGCTTAAATTTAATTCGCGCGTGAGAATAGTCCGCGTGGGCGCGGATCAATAGTTCTGAACCTGGATCGGCGTTCAAATAGCCTCCGACCGCTTCGCCGGCGCACCAATAGCCCGGCCGGTCGTCCAAATCTCGGTCTCCCGAAGCAACATTGCCAACGTTCCGAAACTGGAAAAAACTTCCTTTGTTGCTGAATGACTTTCGCGGCCACTGCGATCGAGGAAATCAAGCGGCGGCGACGCCGTCGAAAGCCAACGACGCGCGGTGAGTCGCAGGTGAGGCGGTATTCATCGGGCGCTGCGAAAACACCAGTCGATGCTATATCAGGGCGACGGCTTTCCATCACCCGGAGGCGCCATGGCGGTCGAGGCGCGGATCGTCAGTTCGACATCGAAGTGCGCGCCGGTCAGCGGTGCG
>NZ_LDTB01000105.1 GCF_001476895.1 Sphingomonas endophytica
TGGCGGACGGATCACGCCCCCGGGCGGGAAGCGGTTATTGCCCGCGGCCGGTCTTTTCCTGCAACGCGTCGATCCGCTTCGACGCCTCGGCCTTGGTCAGCGATTCGTCGAATGCCTCGCCGGCTTCCTCGCTCAACGTTTTCAGATAGCTGGCCTGCGCGCCGGTCATCGCCTCGTCGCCGGTGGTCCAGTCGTCGGGATCCTTCTCGGCATTGGAGAAGGGTTCGGCCTTGGGATTGTGCGTGTCGCTCATCGTCGATTCATCCTTTCGCGGGACAAACCTTTTCGTTCGATCTCTGTTCCGCGTTGCGGGCGCATCGGACGCGTGCTAGGCGCGCCGCACTATGGCCACGAACGCGGATGACGTCTCGCTAACGGTCGCTGGCGCATGAGCGTCAACACCGTCGATCCCGCGGTGAAGGGGCAGGCCACGGCCACGCACCATCATCAAGGCGGGAGCCTCGCGAAGCTGGCCCTGGGGGCGATCGGCGTCGTCTATGGCGATATCGGCACCAGCCC
>NZ_LDTB01000106.1 GCF_001476895.1 Sphingomonas endophytica
GCGGGGGCGGCGGGGGCGGCGGCAGCGGCTCCTTCTTGGCGCAGGCCGCGAGCATCACCACCCCGCAGGCGGTGAGCATGATCGAACGAAAACGCATGGCGATCTCCCTTTGGCGTCAGCGACATGGCGCTTCCGGCCGTTCTCCCCTGTAGGCGTAGCGCTGATCCATCCGGGGGCCGCCTACCATCCATGCTGCGACCGGATGTGCCTCCGACGCGCCGACATGGTAAACAAAAGTTCATGCGACCGGAGATGCTTCGAGCGGAACATCGCCGCGCCTGCGTCTTTTTCGGCATTCGATGACAAGGAAAGGGACAGGCATGGCAAGTGACCGGCTCGATATCGACGTCAACTCGCTGCTCGACAACATCGATGAGCGGCAAGTGGAATTCACGGCCGAGGCGGACGGCGACGAATATGAGTTCGCGGTCCAGTATGACGTACTGGAGGCCCTGAGCGGCGATGCGCCGGACGGTGACGCCATCGACACGTTCAACCGCTTCTCCGACACGATCGTCGATGCCGCGCTGTCGGCGCTGGCGCGCGATTCGGATGCGGTGCCGATCGT
>NZ_LDTB01000107.1 GCF_001476895.1 Sphingomonas endophytica
GGGATGTAGATCTGCCCCGCCTCCGACGCGCTGGTATGCGTGATGCGGATGCGCGGCATCAGCCCCAGCTGCACCGCCTGCTGCACCACCGAATAGGCGCCGGTGATGACCGCCTGGCTGGCGATGACCGTGGCCAGCGTCGCCAGGATCACCAGCGGCAACCGCCAGTCCTCCGGCGCCATCAGGAAGAACGGATTTTCGGCGGCCTGCGGCTGCTCCAGCAGCATCGCCCCCTGCCCCAGATAGTTGAGCATCAGCGCCGGCAGCACGAAACCCAGCCACGCATAGGAAATCGGCTTGCGCCCGAAATGCCCCATATCGGCGTACAGCGCCTCCGCGCCCGTCACCGCCAGCACCACCGAGCCGAGCGCGAGGAACGCGAGGCCACCGTCGTTCATCGCGAACCGCACCGCATAGACCGGGTTCAGCGCGAACAGGATGTCGGGTCGCGCGACGATATGCGCGACGCCCATCACCGCCAGCACGACGAAATAGACGGCCATGATCGGGCCGAACAGCCGCCCGACCTTCTCGGTGCCGATCG
>NZ_LDTB01000108.1 GCF_001476895.1 Sphingomonas endophytica
GGTCGTGCTCTTCGGTGCTGTGTCAACGTGCGAATCGACCGCGATCGACCGGCGAGCGAGCAGGGTGTACATGGCGCCGTTCGGTAATGGCAACACCTATCCGGGCGTGTACGACGTCGCGGGCCGGACCTTCTTCGTCGGTCTGTCCGCCGAATTCTGAGGCGTTCACGGCGGCCGGCACGTCGTCGGCCGCCGATCAGGGAGAGAATGAATGAGAGGTCGCGTCGTGCTCGCCATGCTGATGTCCACATCGGCGGCGACGGGGGCGATCGCCCAGACGATCGCTCCCGCCGAATGGGAGCGGCCGGAGGTGATCCGCATCGGCGCCGAGCCGATGCACGCGACCTTTGACGGGTTCGAGACGCGGGCGGGGGCGCTGAGCGAGGACGCGAAGCGCTCCCGCTATCATCTGTCGCTCGACGGGCGGTGGCGCTTCCAGCATTCGCCCAGCCCGGAAGCGCGGCCGATCGGGTTCGAGCGGCCCGATTACGACGTCAGCCGCTGGGGCACGATCGCGGTGCCGGGGATCCTTCAGGCGGAGGGGCAGGGCACGCCGGTGTTTATCGGTGGCGGCTATCCGTTTCCGAAGAACCAGCCGTGGATCGACCACAAGCTGAACGAGGTCGGATCGTACCGCCGTGAGGTGACGATCCCGGCGCATTTCGCGGGGCGGCGGTTGCTGCTGACGGTCGGGGCGGCGGGCGCGGCCTACCACCTTTGGGTCAACGGAGAGCGGATCGGCTATTCCGAGGATTCCAAGCTGCCCGCCGAGTTCGACGTGACCAGGGCGATGCACGCCGGCACGAACACGGTAGCGATCGAGCTGTATCGCTATGCCGATGGCAGCTATCTGGAAGATCAGGATTTCTGGCGCGTAAACGGCTGTCCCTTATACCCATATGACGCTGACGAAGAAGAGGAGAGATATAACA
>NZ_LDTB01000109.1 GCF_001476895.1 Sphingomonas endophytica
CGCCAATGCGCTCGACGTGCGCGCGTTCGGTCTTGCCAACGGCAAATCGATCTCGCTGACCGACCGCAGCGTGCCGCGTGATCTGCGCGAGACCGTGCTGCATTCGGTGTGCGCTCGCTTCTCCACCGTGCTCGGTCCGGGCTCGGACTGGTACCATGAGGACCACATCCATCTCGACCTCGCGGAGCGCCGCAGCAATTACCGGATCTGCCAATGGAACGTGTACGACCCGCTGCCGCAGGTCGCGCCGCTGTTGCCGGCCGAGCGACCGGAAGGGGCGCCGCCGCGCGAGGTCGCCCAGAAAGCGGATGCATCCAGGCCGGACGCTCCCAAGGCGGATCACGGCAAGGCCGATGAGCCGGACGCCGCGAAATCAGATGATGCAGCCGCGCCCGAGAGTGCGGCGGAGACCAAGCCGCAGCAAACAAAAAAGCGCCGGCAAAGCCGGCGCTTTTGATCGCGGTTGCGACGTGATCGGCGTCAGTAGGGGACGTTGCCGCCGCCCTGCAGCGCCATCTGCGGCTTGTAGGGCGAGTCGCCGTGCTTGGGCTCCAGCACCACGACGATGGTGCCGACCTTGACGCGGGTGTACAGGTCCATCACGTCCTCGTTGGTCATGCGGATGCAGCCCGAAGAGACGGCCGTGCCGATCGTCTACGGCGCGGTGGAGCAGTGCATGCGGTAGATCGAGCCGCCGAGATACATGGCGCGGGCGCCGAGCGGGATCTCGAGACCGACCTTCAGGTAGCGCGGCAGGTCGGGCCGGCGCATCAGCATGGACGCCGGAGGGCGCCAAGCCGGCAACTCGACAGTCAAAGTGATGGG
>NZ_LDTB01000011.1 GCF_001476895.1 Sphingomonas endophytica
GCCCCCGCCTCCGCCGCCTCCGCCGCCGGAAGTGGTGTGCTCGCCGGGTCCGTTCATCGTGTTCTTCGAGTGGAACAAGTCGGACGTTACCCCGGAAGCAGCGTCGATCCTCGACAATGCGGTGACCCAGTACCAGAGCTGCAACAACGCGCAGGTCATGCTGGCTGGTTACACCGACACGTCGGGCACGCCGAAGTACAACCTCGGCCTGTCGCAGCGCCGTGCGGACTCGGTGAAGGCCTATCTCGCGTCGAAGGGTATCCCCGATGGCGTGATGACGACCGAAGCGTTCGGCGAGACCCGCCTGCGCGTCGAAACCGCCGATGGTGTGCGCGAAGTGCAGAACCGTCGCGTGGAGATCACCTACGGTCCGGGTTCGGGCCAGTAAGGTCGATCACTTCGGTGACGAAAGAGGGAGGTCGGCGAAAGCCGGCCTCCTTTTTTTATGCGCTGCGCCCGGTGTCGCGGTGTGATCCGGCATTGTTTAATCGCGACCTGGACGTGCACGGCCGCCGGTACTCTGCCACTACGAAGCGCGCCGCCGCGCTGGCCGGTCTTGCTGATCCGAACGGGGCGACGCCTTCGGTCGCGATGGGACAGGCAAGAACGCAGGTCGAAACCCCGCCGCGCCCGAACGGGGTGAGCGTGGCGAGCCACCTATCCGGGCACGATCAGGGGCGCGAGAGCGGCTCCACCGACGCGGTCGCCTCTTCGGGGGCCAGCGCCGCTGCCAGCCAGCCCGGCACCAGCGCGTCGCCGAGCGCGTCGACGCGGCGCGGCGTCACCATCACCGCCAGATCCTCATGCACGGTGCGGCTCCGCGCGTCGCTCGCATCGATCGGGGCGACGACCAGGCGGCGCCTCACCTTGTCGCGATGATGCATCCGCGCGGTATTCTCCTGCCCGACGTAGCAGCCCTTGGTGAAGCTGACCCCGTGCAGTTCGCGCGCGTTCGCCTCCAGCCACAGCGTTTCGCCGGATCCGAGCTCGGCGACACCCTCGGCCACGCCCAGCGACAGCCGGTGGGCGCGCCATTCCGCGGTCGTCGGGCCCGGCGCGGCAAGCCAGCGGGCGCCGAGGTCGGTCAGACGCGGGTCGGGTGCCCCGCGCCGCAGATCGGGGGACCAGTGTACCGCCAGCGCATCCTCGGGCGCGATCGTGATCGCCCGCCGCAGCCGGTACATGGTCAGCCGCCGCGCGATCGCCCCGGCCTGCTCGCGCTCGACGTCGAGCAGCACGTCATCCCCGTCGGCCCAGACGATCATGTCGAACAGCGCCTTGCCCTGCGGCGTCAGCAGGGCCGCCCAGACCGGCAGGGCACCACCGACGTCATTGGTCAGCAGCCCTTGCAGGAAGCCGCGCACATCATCGCCGGAGAGCCGCAGCAGCGCGCGGTCGGCCAGCATCGTCGCCGGGGTGGTATCGTCCATGCCGCCAAGGTAGGGAGGACGCCGACGCGACGAAAGAGCCAGAAAGGGCTGATATGGCGACCTACGACCTCCTGCTCACCGGCGGCACCGTGCACACTCCCGGTGGCCCGGTCGCGGCCGACATCGGCGTCACCGATGGCCGGATCGTGGCGATCGGCGCGCGCGGCGATGCCGGGCGGACGATCGATTGCACCGGGCTGGACATCCTGCCGGGCGTCATCGACACACAAGTGCATTTCCGCGAGCCGGGCCTCGTCCACAAGGAAGACTTGGCGACTGGCAGCGAAGCGGCAGTGATGGGCGGCGTAGTCGCCGTCTTCGAGATGCCGAACACCAAGCCGAACACCGATTCGGCCGAGGCGATCGCCGACAAGCTGGCGCGCGCCGACGGGCGGATGTGGTGCGATCATGCGTTCTACGTCGGCGCGACCAACCACAATGCGCGCGACCTCGCCGAGCTGGAGCGGCTGCCGGGCACGGCGGGCGTCAAGATCTTCATGGGCGCGTCGACCGGCGACCTGCTGGTCAGCGAGGACGCGCGGCTGGCCGAGGTGCTGGCCAGCGGGCAGCGCCGCGTCGCGATCCATGCCGAGGACGAGGACCGGATGAACGCGCGCGAGGGCGAGCGCGTCGCGGGCGATCCGTCCTCGCATCCGGTGTGGCGCGACGACGAGAGCGCCCTGCTGGCGACGACGCGCATCCTGCGGCTGGCGCGCGCGGCGCGGCGGCGCATCCATGTGCTCCACGTCACCACGCCCGCCGAGCTGGAACTGCTGGGCCGGAACAAGGACATCGCCACGTGCGAGGTCACGCCGCAACACCTGACGCTGGCGGGCGAGGACGCCTATCCGCGCATCGGCACGCTGGCGCAGATGAACCCGCCGATCCGGTCGGGCGCGCATCGCGACGGGCTGTGGTACTGGCTGAATCAGGGCGTACCCGACGTCATCGGTTCCGATCATGCGCCGCATACGCTGGAGGAGAAGGCCAAGCCCTATCCGGCCAGCCCGAGCGGGATGCCGGGGGTGCAGACGCTGCTGCCGCTGCTGCTGGACCATGCCGCCAACGGACGGCTGACACTACAGCGCGTCATCGAGCTGACCAGCGCGGGCGCGCAGCGGATTTTCGGGCTGACCGGCAAGGGCCGGATCGCGGCGGGCTATGACGCCGACTTCACGATCGTCGACCTGAAGAAGCGCTGGACGATCGAGGACCGCTGGCTGCGCTCGCGGGCGGGCTGGTCGCCGTTCACCGGCATGGAGCTGACCGGCAAGCCGATCGGGACGATCGTGCGCGGGCATGTCGCGATGTGGGAGGATACGCTCGGCGATGCGCCGCGCGGCGCGCCGATCCGCTTTGAATCGACCGGTTTCCCCGGCCAGTGATCAGGGGGTGAGCGGGTGGTCGCCGCTTAGAACGGCGACCATTTCGACGTTTCGCTGAACTTCATGTAGCCCACGTTGACGCCGGCGCGCCAGCCGACCCCCAGCCGCACCGGGATCAGCACGACATTGCCCTTGCGCAGATAGGTCGCCGCGAATCCGCCGACGAAATACAGGCGACCCTCCGCACCGGGGAAACGCTTGAACAGCTCGTGCGTGTCGTACAGGTTGTAGACGAGCACGAAGACCTTGTTCGCATCGCCGCCGACGTCGAAGCCGACCGACGGCCCGGTCCAGTAGACCGGCCGCTGTCCCTCCACCTTGTGGGTCATGATCCCCGATCCGTAGCGAACGCCCAGAATGAAGGCGCCCGACGCTTCGCGCCCGGCGATATAGGCGTTGGGCTCGCCCTGATCCTTCAGGATCTTTTCGATCAACTGGCCGAAGCCCTCCGCCCCCTTGCCGAACACGCCTTCGCCCGCGGCGATCAGGTCGTCACGCTTGTAGGTGGCGGCGGCGGTGGTCGTCGCGTCGGCGCGCGTTTCCGCGCCGGTCGCGGGCGGCGGCAGCGGATCGGCCTGCGGGGCGGGGGCAGCCGGCTCCTGGGGGCGTGCCGGTGCCGGTGCCGTCGGCGTGCGGACGGACGGCCCCGGGGCGACGTCCGCATCGATCCCGGCATTGGGATCGATCGTGCGCACTTGTGCAGCGGCGCCCAGCGGTCCCGACACGATCGCCGCTGCCAGCATGATTGCCCATATGCCGTGCCGTGCCGTCCGCATCGTTTTCGCCCCTTCAACCGCGTCGGCACGGTATAGCGGTGTCGAGGCTGTCACGGCAATGAACGGGGCGACGATCCGAGTCGTGGACGCGTCGCACGGAACGTCGCGTTGCCAGTTGATCCCGCACGCGACCCCCGCTATAGCCGCGCCTCACGCCGGACCCGGAGACGTGGGTGAGTGGCTGAAACCAACGCTTTGCTAAAGCGTCGTACGGGAAACCGTACCGAGGGTTCGAATCCCTCCGTCTCCGCCAACATCCATTGATTTTATTGATATTTTTTCAAGATCGCACGCCTGTTCCCATAACCGCTCCCCGATAGGTCCGGCACTTGAGGCGAACGCCAACGGCTGGATTCGCTCAATCGGCGCACACCTCAACATTTCTCAACAGGGGCGGGACAATCGTCTGTCATGTCATTCGGGAGGCCTTGCCGGTGCCCGCCATGGAAGCTGGAAACGACTACACACCGAACGCGACAAATCGCGGCCGGAAATGGCTGGTTTGTGCGGGTTTCGAGCGGTGGCAGCTTCTCAGTCAAAAATGACTTGCGACTTGGATTCGACCAAGAGGGCCGTTTAATGAGGGTTTGCGGCAAATCCCTTGCGGGTCACTTTCGGGAATTGTGCTTTCCCATATAAATGCGCGAGGATGGCCCCCGACCGCAGTTGTCGGGAGATATTGGCATGAGTAGCTGGCAGTTCGTCGCGTTGGCGGCATTGATCGCGGTCTATGGTGGAATGGTCCTAGACCGGCTTCCAAAGCCAAAGAAGCATAGGGACTACACCTTCGAGCTTCCCGACGATTACGTCACCTTCCGGATTGAAACGATCCTTGAAGATGAGTTCAAAATTGCATTCATTGACGATTGGGACGTGGGCCGAACCTTTGCTCTGTATGGCTCTATCATCCCCGCCGACGATCAGAAAGCGAGCGCTCCACCGGAGTTTGGAAAGCGGACTGGTGTGAAGATTGGCGCAATGCCCGAATGGTTCCAATCATCGCGGATCGGCGGCATCAGAACGTATGATCGGGGCGGCTGCGAATGCTTCATAGGGCTGCCCTACCAGCTAGCACGCCACGCATTGGAGGAGGTTCGCCGTGATCCAGAACAGCTCGTCACGTTGGGCTACAAGCGAGTGACCGGGAAAGACGGAAAGACGGCATTCCCGATTTACAGCTTTGAACTTACGAAACCTCTGGATTAGCGCACCAGCCGCGCAATCCCCCTCAGGTATCGAGCCGCCGCCATCGCTCTGGCTGATCGCCCGCCGTGTTTTCGGGCGTTGCTATTCCCCTCAGGCGCACCCGGATTCGTGCCCCCGTGCATACGGCACCGCTTCCGCCCCTTGACGGCTGGGGATTGACACTCCGCTCCCGAACGGGTCCGCGCCAAGCAGCGCGGGGCCGATGCCAGCCGTTCCGGTTGCATGGGATTGATCGTCAATTTTTCCATTTCCCTTCCCCCCGGTGTGGACGTTCTCGGCAATGACGGCCTGCCCGCCGCGATTATCGACATGGACATGGCGCACGACTTGTTCCCCGCCGCGACGCATCCGGGCCAGCGTTTCCATTTGCCCCTGAGAGGTGCGCAGCAGCTTTGTGGCGAGGTTGCCAAACATCTGCGCAGTCGGCACCCATTCCGCCGACCCAAGCTGGCTGAGCGCCCGGATTGCCGCGTCATGCGTGACATACATTTGCACCAGCAACAGCGCCTCCGCCTGATCGCGCGGGGCCATGCTTTCGATGAACGACAGCGCAGCGTTGTAGCGATCCGCATTGTCCGCGCCGACCGAGCCAAGGTATTTCAGCAGTTCATTGGCGCGGGCGTTCACCGGGTCCATCGAAACCGCCGCGAACGTCTTTTGCAGCTTGAGCAAGCCGTGCGCCTCACATTTCCCGGCGATGCCGATGGACATTCCACCTTCCGGCTTGCGCGTGAGTGTCACCTTGACCGGCTGGCGTTGCTTTCGCTGCGCAACGGCAATCTCCGCCAGTTCGGTTTGCTGTTCCTTGCTCATCTCATCCCAGCCGGGGATGCTTTTCGCCAGCGTGTCTTTGGCTTCCTCCGCCGTGCCCGATTCTGGCACTGCAATCTCAATCGTATTGCCCTTGGTCGGGTCTTTCGATCCGGTCGCCTTGCTCTGCCGCGCCGGTTTGGTTTTGGTATTCTTCGCCGTCATATCCGCACCTTTGATTTAGGCCCGAAACCTCCACTCACCCGCACCCGCACCACCTGCACTCCCTATAAGGGAAGTGCGGAAGGTGCGGACGGGTTCAGCACGGGTTGCAAGCCGCACATTCCGCACTTTCCGCATCGCACTTTTCAAGGTGCGGAAGATCGTATCTTGATTTAACGGTCTTTCGCGTTGCGAGATCGACAGGTTGAAAACCGGCCACATTGGGTCCGAATAGAGGGGTGTCAGTATGACTGATAGAGACTTCGAAGCCTATGCAAGTCGCGTTCGCCATGATCACTATTTCCATAAAGCAGCTTTGGCACTTGTTGCTTTCTGGGCAGGATCAGTTTTCCATTGGTGGGTCGGGTTTCTTGTCCTCGTCGGTTTGTGGCTGGCGATAGCCGTTACCAACGGCATTATCCTATCAACCACTGGTAACTTGGTAGCAACTCGCTTTAATCGATGGGGTTGGCTGGTTGGCGCTATTGTGGTCATCTTGGTAACGTCAGCTGAGGTTGTTAGGGTCTAGTTGCGAAAGTGGTATACTTCCGAAATGCCCGCGTATTTCTCTAGAGTCCACGGAATTACCGACAACAACGAACGGGCGTTCATCGCCGTTTTTGTCAGGCAGGTTTTCGACCTTGAGCGCACCGTTGCGCTTCCACGTCTTGAGGATCGCCTTGATACGGGCCTTGTCCCTATCGACTGAAAGCCCCGCGACCTGAGCAACTACATGGCCGACCCAATCCTTGGCCTGCGCACTGTCCCGCCACTGCCCAGCCGCAACACGCAATTGCACTTGGTAGAGGTGCCACGTGCTCAGCCCGTGGAACACGTCCGGCTTTTCCCAAAGGCAGGCGACGCC
This sequence comes from Sphingomonas endophytica, assembly GCF_001476895.1. Lineage (GTDB taxonomy): Bacteria > Pseudomonadota > Alphaproteobacteria > Sphingomonadales > Sphingomonadaceae > Sphingomonas > Sphingomonas endophytica_A. Next base: position 6,635 of record NZ_LDTB01000011.1, read on the forward strand.
GACATAATCGGCAGGCTCGCTGCCATCGCCGTTATTGAGGCACTGGCTTTCCAGCTTGATCCACGTCGCCGCGTCCGGGGGAGCGCGATTGGCCTTGCCGGTATCGACGCGCACCAGCGAGCGGCGCAACGCGGGATCGGTAATGCCAAGTTCCTCAGCCTCGGCCTGGCTCATGGCATTGAGGGGCAGCACGACGCGGGCAGCATCGCGCAAGGCGACTGCGCCACGCCCATCCTCTGCCGTCACCTCACGCCCACCCAGCTTCTTGGTATGATGCACCAGCACGACCGCGCAGCCGGTTTCCTGAGCAAGCCGCTTCCACCGCTTGGCGATGGCGTCGATTGCCTCATTACTGCTTTCCCGCACGGTATGGCTGGAAACGAACGGGTCCACGATCACGACCGAGATTGCCCGTTCCCGCACCGTCGCCGCGACCTGAGCAAACACGCCCTCGGCTATGGCGAAGCCGTCGCGATCCTCGGTTGCCGTGCAGAGCGGCTGCACCAGCCCGCTATCGACGCAAAGCCGGTTTCGGCAGTCGTCCGGCACTATGCCGTGGAACAGGCAGGCAGCGGACACTTGCCGGTCCAGCTCGTCCTGCGAATCCTCAAGGTTGTAGATCCATGCCGATTGCGGGCCGCGCGGGAGCGGCTTGCCAAGCAGCGGTTGCCCGGATGCGAGCGACAGCGCCAGCGCGGTGCCAATCGTGCTCTTGCCGGTGCCGCCGGGCGCAATGATCGCCGTAACCTCGCCCCTCAGCAGCCAATGGCCAAGCAGCCATTGCCGGGTTGGTAGCGAACGGGGATCGGGCCAGCGATAGGGCGTGGCGCGAATGGCCGTGCCGGTATGCGTGGCACCAGCAATGCGGCTGGCCACGTCGTCCGGGTCCATATCGGCAAAATCGATGGGAGCGGTCGCGTTACGCATGGCCAACACTCCCGGCGTGAGCGATCCGGGCCGCGACTTCGGCAGGCGCAATGTCCGCAAAATCGGTTCCTGAGTCCGCTGAGCGCGTTTCCGGCCCAAGGGGCAGCGGAGTGGCCAAAAGCGCTCCGATGGACTCAGCGGCCCTCTGAGCGACTTCCATCCCGATATTCTCCGATAGGTGACGGTCATCGTCCGCCGCGACGATCAGCGTCCGGCTGGGGAACAGCTTGCGCATGGCGCGGGCGACGGTTTCGAGGTTGCGCGCCGACATGGCCGCGACCACACCGTGCCCGGCCGCACGGTGGACCGCTGCCATGGTGGCGAAGCCTTCCCCGATCACCAGCGGCCCAGCCGATGGCCTGCCATCCTGCATGAACGCGCCGTGCGACCAGAACAGGCCTTCGGTGCGCCCGCCGGACAGGAACAGCTTTCGGCCATCGGGATAGATGCGCTGGACGTTCCACAGGCGAAAGCTGGGATCGACCATCGGGACAAGCAGCGCGTCGCCACTCTGCCGGATACCGAACGCGGGCAGGCCCTTGCGGGCCAGATAGCAATGCGCCGGATCGGCCTTGCCTGCACCGCGCCACAGATCGCAGGCAGCGCAAGCCGCCGCTTCCTGCTTGGCCTCGGTCTCCGCCTTGCGCCGGGCCTCGCTTTCACGGGCCTGAACCATGATCGCGCGCCTCTCGGCTGGTGACAGCGAACGGGGATCGCTCCCCGCACGCCATATTGTCCGCACGCCCAGCCGGTAGTGCCGAAACACGCCAGCGGGCACGCCATCAAGGTGCAGCCATGCCCAGCCGTTGCGCCGTCCGGGCTTGTCGCCATCGGCGCGAAAGCGCACAGGATCACCGGCAGCGAGCTTGTCGGCAATCGGTTCCACGGGGCGGATACCAGCCGCCCCCATGGCATCGAGAAAATCCGAAACAGGATCGGTCACAATGCAGCCCTCCCTTTATCGGTAAGGCGCAACACCGCCGCGCCCTTGCCGGAAGGATTGCGGCGACGCGCGCCGGTCGGTTCCACAAGGCCCATGGCCCGCAGTTCGGAGAATCGCGGCTGCAGGCTTTCGCGGGCGACCTCGGCAAAGGCGACGGCTTCAAGCACCGTCGCCTCGCCCAGCCGATCCAGCGAGCGCATGGCGACGCGGCGAAGGTAGGAAACGCATGGCTTGATGGCCTCGGCAGCGTCCTGGCTGGTGCCGTCCGGGCCTTTCGCGCCGGGAATTTCGGGATAGCGATCAGACATGCTCGCCTCCCTCAGCCAGTGCGGGAAGGCCATGCCGGGAAAGTAGGATGCGCAGCCAGTTTGCCTGCTTGTCGCTGAGCGGGGCAGTGCGGAAGGCAAGGCCACCGCAGAATTGCCCTTCCTTTTCGGACAGGGATTCGACGGCCAGCAAGGCGCGTGCCGCAGCGGGGAAGCTGGGGAAGGTATCAGCCATGATAGGCACCTCCCCCGAATGCGAGCGCGGCGACCATCGCGGCCAGTTCGGGCCTGACGTGGTGCGCTGCGATCAGGAATTGCGCCTGAATGGCGAGAGGGGTAGAGAGAGGGAGCGACAGGCCTGCAAAGCTATCCCGCGAAGCCCCGGTGCCAGCCGGGGTTTTGCTTTTCCGGGGCATGGCTCAAGCCTCCCCCGCGATGAGCGCGTGCAGCGCCTCGGCTGGAATGATCGTCCTGCCACCGACGCGAACAGCGCGAAGGCGACCAGCGGAAATGTGATTGTAGAGCGTGGTCCTACCTAGGCTGGACGCCCGGCAGGCTTCCCGAATGCTGTAACCGATCTTCGGGGGATCGTGCTTGATGGACTGCATGGTTTCGGTCCCATTTGGCCCGCGCGGGTATGCGCCGGACTTCATGGGACGGGGGTCAGCTATCCTCGGTCGGAGAAACACGGGGGGTTTTCAAGATTCCACCTTCACCCGCGCCGAACGGCATTTTTTGATCGTTGAAAAATCGGACCATGATCGGGAATGCGTTGTCAGCGCCAAACATTTCCGCCGTTCTGACAAACCATCCATAGACCATTGTTGCGTGGCTTGCTGCCGGATGATCTTTCGCCTCTTGGCTGACTAGCTCTCGCGCGGTTTCAAGTTGTGCCCGTGTGACAGTTCCAAACCATCGGCCTTTCATCTTGCGCGCAGCCGCCGAGAGTTTGTCGGATTGCGTCATATCATCGCCGGGATGAGTGCGAAGCCAGCCCTCAGCCAGTGCAGCGAGAATCCCGGTGCGCTCGTGGTCGGCAAGTGTGGCCTTGGGCCTCCCGCCCCTTGCCCGCTGAGCAAACATCAGATCGAGTGAATTGTTCTCACGTTCCGCCAATGCGGCAATGGGCCGCATCAATGGTGCAAGTGTCGCGTTGGCGAACCCCTGCGCTTTCAAAAAATCTGCGACCGCAAGCAATGCATGTGCGACTGCATCACGTTGGTCCTGCAACTTATCGCTCTCGTATAGCTGAGCATCGTCTGTTAGCTGAGCGTGCAATCTGTCCAATGCTGCAACACGGCCACCAGCCGGACGCTGGCGAGCATATCCATCTTGCCGAGCTTGTCGCGATGCCTCGGCATGTTCAGCCTCGGTTGGCATCCGATATGGTGGCTTCTGACCCATGCCGCCTCCCAAGCGGTTCCCAAAAGTAGGAGGGGAAGCACGTGGGAAGCGTGCTTGTCGGATGGCCGTCCTATCCCCGCCAAATTAAATAGTGGCCGGATATTCATTTTATCAGGGGGCAGCGGGAGCTATCCCCAGCCGCTCAATATCCATCCTCATATTCGCCCGGATCGCTGATCGGACAACCCGCGCCACGGTCGCGCATCGCCGGGCCTGTCCAGCAATCCTCATCATATTGCCCGGCTGGATCGTCGTCCTCGGCATCCTCATGCGCTTGCGTGATATTTGGGCCGCGCTTCTGGCTCCCGCGCATGGTGTGCCACTCAATCCAAGCATTCTCCCCGGCGTCGGCAATGTCGCATCCTGGCTCATCGCTGGGCACCGGACGGCCCAAGTCAGTGCAGCGCGAAACTTCATCCTCGCTGCATTCGCCCTCCCGGTCGGGATCACCGTCCAGCACGTCGAGCAAGTCAATTGCCACCGTGACAAATACCGCCAGCTTGCCGCGATCATACCGCGACAGGATACGCGCCACGGCTGGCATGGGCGGTATCGCGCCCGGCAGGGTGACGGGCTGGGCCTCTCGGCCTATGGGGTTGCTAGCCATATTCTCGACTCCTTGCAGTCGGGTTGTGGTTAGGGCCAGCGGGGGAGCTACTACCTTCCCCGGCTGGCCCGCTTCCATCGGGCCGAATGCCCGGTGAAACTCTATCCGGCCTCAGCCTTACGGATGGGCGTCACGTTGGCACCAGTCGCCGGGATCGTGGCGCAATAGGTAGCCCAATCGTCCATGAGCCGCCGCCGCTTGTCGAACAGGTCGCCGCGCCGATAGGCCCGCTCCACCTTGTTCTCGATGGTGTGCGCCAAGGCCATTTCCGCGACCTCATGGGCATAGCCGGTGCATTCAGCAGACCAGTCGCGGAAGCCCGAACGGAAGCCGTGCACGGTCACGTCAACTTTCATTCGGCGCAGCAGCATTGTCATGGCCATGCCGGACATTTTTCCGCCCTTGGTTGCCGGGAAAAGCCATTCCTTGCGCAGCCCTTGCGTGGACTTCAAAATCTCCACCGCGCGCGGCGACAGGGGCACGCGATGCTCCTTGCCCGCCTTCATGCGGCTGGCCGGGATGGTCCAGATTGCCTTGTCCAAATCGACCTCATCCCACTTCGCGCCGATCACTTCCCCGGTGCGGGCAGCGGTCAGGATTGTAAATTCCAGCGCCAGCGCCGCGACGGCCTCCCGCTTTTGCAGCGCGCCGACGAATGCCGGGATCGCTTCATAGGGCATGGCTTTGTGGTGGCCGCGCGTGAGCCGGGAGCGGGCAGGCAGGATTTGCGCGATATGGCCCCGCCACCGGGCCGGGTTTTCGCCCTCCCGGTATCCACGCGCCTTGGCGGCATCGAGGATCGTTTCCATGCGTCCCCGCACGCGGCTGGCAGTCTCGGCCTTGGCCTTCCAGATCGGCTCAAGAATTTTCAGGACGTGGGCAGTCCCGACCTCGGCAACGGGCAACTCCCCGATCACCGGATAGACATAGGTGGCCAGCGTGTTCTTCCATTGCTGGCGATGCTTGTCATTGCGCCAGCTTCCCTCATTCGCGCCGATGTAGGTTTCCGCCACCGCCTTGAACGTCATTCCGGCGACTTGTGCAGCCTGAGCGGCAGCAAGGGCCTCAGCGGCCTCCCGCTGGCGTTCCTCAAGGGGATCAACCCCCGCCTTGACCTTGAGGCGCAGCGCGTCGCGCGCATCGCGGGCTTGCGACAGGGAAATGCCGTCCGGTCCAGCCGGGCCAAGTCCAATGTCCCGCGACTTGCCGTTGAGCATGAAGCGATAGACCCATGACCGGGCACCGCTTTCCTTCACCAGCAAATGCAACCCGCCACCATCGGCATGGCGACCGGGCTTTGCATTCTTCACCGCCAAGGGCGTGAGAACGTTGCTGAGCTTCTTGGGCATTATGGCTCCCTGTCAGGGAACCGAACCTGCCCCTAGATCGCCCCAATGGCGTCGCGGCACCGCGTTCCCAAAACTGTTCCCCGATAATAGCGCGGTTTTATGGGAACGCAACGGGACGCATTCGGACAAGCGGACGGGAAGTCCCCACCAAATCCGCCTATTTTAGCCGTTATCGTGGAGGTATCCGGATGCAGCTGGACGATAGTTAGGCGGACTCCGTCTCCGCCACCGACGCTTCCTATGCGCGTCCGAAAATGCCTTAGGCGTGCTGCCGGCGAGGACACGTGAGAACGGTTGCGAGTATAAGCTCGCGTCCGGTCGGCGGCGTGTTGCTTCTGTTGAGGGGTCGCGCGGAAATGTGCGCGAGATGGTGGAATGTCGCCGGCGCGGCGAACCCGTCCTCATGTACGGATACCGCCCGTGAGGAGAGCCTGACGCCTTTACAGAACGCGACGTGCCCACGATCGCAACGGTTCACCGCGGCCGGCGACGAACGGCCGCGCGAATCGCTCAGGCCCGCCCGTCACCTGCCTCCCGTTGTCGGGCGGCCCTCTCGGTAAGCGTCTTCAACGTCTCGTCGAAGCGGCCTTCGCGTTCAGCCTGACGCAGGAACTGCACCTCATCCACCAGGATTTCCGAAGGCGTCGGATCCTGGCCGAGCTGCACCGCGACCGCATCGGCGAATGCATCGATCGGCATATAGCCCGGCCGGTCGGCCTGCCCGGGGGTCAGGCCGGTGCGTACACCCGGCGGTACCAGCTCCAGCACCTCGACCTGCCCCTGCAACTGGGTTCGCAGCGACACCGTGTAGGAATGAATCGCGGCCTTGCTCGCCGAATAGGTGGGTGCGGCCACCAGCGGCACATAGGCCAAACCCGAAGTGACCATCACGATCGCGGCGTTCGGCTGACCTTTTAGATGGTCGACAAGCGCATTCGTCAGGCGGATCGGTCCGAGAACGTTGATCGCCAGCGTCGCCTCTGCATCGGTCAGGTCGCGATGGCTCGTCAGATCCTCGAACTTCATGATGCCGGCGTTATTGAACACGACGTTCAGCGCCGGAAAATCGGCAATCACGCGTCGGGCGAACGCATCGACCGACGCGGCGTCCGCGACGTCGAGAACCATGGTGTGGAGGCGATCACGCCCCACCGCCGCCCGGCGCAACGCCTCTTCCCGCCGCCCGGCGAGGATGACGGTGTCGCCGCGATCATGGAAGCGATGCGCCAGCGCCTCGCCGATACCGCTGCCGCCGCCGGTCATCAGGATGGTGTTGCCGCTCGTCTTCATCGGTGGAGGCTCCGCATCGGGACCAGCCGTCGCGTCTCAACGATCGCCGGGGTGAAACGTTCACGATCCCGCCCGTCGCCGCCGTCCGTCACGGCGCGCGGCGCAGGTCGCAGATCGCCCGGCGGAGCCCCGTCTTCGCGACCGGGCCGCTCTGGTCGAACGCCATATAGGCGCGCGCCGTGCGGTCGTATGCCGGCCATCGCACCAGCCCCGGATGGTTCGGCGTACCGGTTTGCACGAAATGCGCCCAATAGGCCTGTAGTGGCGGCGCGCCCGGCTGCGGTGCCTCGAAGATATAGCGGAGCTCGCTGGCATGGCGTACCGCGCCGCCGGGCGGGGCATAATCGAACTGATACTGCCATACCGTTCCGCCGATCGCGGAAAGCGCGTTCGATACCGTGATGACCGGGCAGCGAAAGGTGAGGTCATTGGCCAGCTGAAGCGTCACATCGGCTAGCCGGGGATCGGAGGTCGGCGTGCCGCCCGGTTGCAAGCCGTAGAGTCGCAGCGCCTCGTCGGCGTCGGCGCCGAAGGCACGTCGCACCGTTGCAACCGCCGCGCCGTGCAGCGGCAGTTCCGTCGCGTTCATCCCGATCAGCAGCGGCACGCGCGTCACGTGACCGCCGGCCAGCAGGCGCGCCGGTGTGTCGGTGAGCACACGACCATCGACCACCGCCTGAAGCCAGATGAAGTCGTCGTCGTCGAGCCCGGGAACGTCCGTGTCCTTGTCCGCCGCCAGCACCTGTCGCCACGACAGTCCGCGCAGCTGCGCCGCGGTGGCGGTGGCGCGCAACCCGGCGCGGCCCGCGATCAGCGTACCGAGCCGCTCGTTGGAGGCGAGGTCGCGGGGCGCGGTGCCGAAACCGGCGGTGCCGCTTTCCGCGATCGCCTGCGCGAACAGCGCGCGCGAGCCGGGGAGCAGCATGTGCAGGCCCACGTCCATCGCCCCGGCCGATTCGCCCGCGATGGTCACGCGCGCCGGGTCGCCCCCGAAGGCGGCGATGTTGCGCTTCACCCATCGGAGCGCCGCCTGCTGGTCCATCAGGCCATAATTGCCGCTGTGCCCGCCCTGCTCACGGCTGAGCCTGGGGTGCGACAGGAAGCCGAGCGAGCCGAGCCGGTACTGGATGCTGACGACGACCAGCCCCCTTTCCGCGATCGGCGACTCGACGGGGCCGGCACCACTGCCGGCGCGATTGCTGCCGCCGTGGATCCAGAACAACACCGGCAGTCTGGCGCCGGGGCGCAGGTCCGGGGTGCGCACGTCGAGAAACAGACAGTCCTCGTCGCTGGCATCGGCGTCGGCGCGATTCCAGCCGAAGCTGACCTGCGGGCAGGTGGCGTGCCGGGCGATCGTGGCACGCGGTGTGGTCCACGGGTGCGGGCGCCGCGGCGCGCGCCAGCGCAGTGCGCCGACCGGCGGCGCGGCATAGGGGATGCCGCGAAAGACGGCGCCGGCACCCATCGCCACGCCGCGCACGGGACCGTCGTCGGTGCGGACGACCGGAGCGGCCGGCTGAGCGGCGAGCGCGATCGCCAGGAGCGTGCTCATCGCGCGCTGGCCCGCGGCGCCGGCGTCGCCATCGCGATGCGGATCGCCGCCTCCGCTACCGGGGCCATTGCCGCATAGCCGGCCCTGTTCGGATGGACGCCGTCGCTGGTCCATGCCGCCCGCAATGCCTGCCCGTCGTGCAGCACGTTCCAATAGTCGGCATAGGTCGCACCGGTGCGCGCCGCATAATCCTTCATCCAGGCATTGAGCGCCGCGATCCGGGCAGCGGGTTCGATCCCCGGTCGCCAGGGAAAGCGGTCGGCCGGCGGGATCGAGGCCAGGATGACGCGGATGCCGTGCGCCCGCGCCAGCTCGGTCATCGACATCAGGTTCGCTTCGGTCTGTTCGAGGGTCATCGGGCCGGTGTTGCCGGCGATGTCGTTCGTGCCGGCCATGATCTGGACGACCTGCGGGTGAAGGTCGATGACGTCCTGCCGGAACCGCAGCAGCATCTGCGGTGTCGTCTGCCCGCTGATCCCGCGACCATGGCGGCCCGGCGTGAAGAAACCGGGCATCATGTCGAACCAGCCCTGCGTGATCGAATCGCCCATGAACACGACGCGCACCGGTCCGGTAATCCGCGCGTTGGCCTCCTGATAGCGGCCGAGCCAGGCGAAATCCGTGCGCAGCCGCTCCTCCGCCGCATCCTCTCGCGGCGTCTGACCGGTCGGGGGCCGGGTCTGGGCGATGGCCGCCGCCGACAACGGGATCAGCATCGACATGAGCAGGGACTTCATCACCATCATGCTCCGATTGTCCGCCGCGACACGGCGAAGGGATAGGGATTCACTGTCGATCGACCGCGCGCGCGGCGTCCGGCGACGTCGCGCACGCCCGGGGCGGCGCCGCGGACTCGCGCGTGACGAGTGCGTGGTCCAGCACGCGCGCGATGCACTGCCCTCCCTTGCCCGGGGCGGCCCGCATGTCATCGATCAGAAGCCGCAGCGCTTCGCCCGCCAGTTCCTGAAGGGGTTGCCGGATCGTGGTGAGCGGCGGCCAGAGGGTCGTGGCAGCGGTGCTGTCGTCGATCCCCGCGACGCTCAGGTCGCCCGGTACGTTCAGGTTCCGTCGATGCGCGACCGAGACGACGGCGGCGGCCATGTCGTCGTTGCTGGCCAGGATCGCGGTGGGCGGCACCGCGGCGTCCAGCAACTGCTCTCCGGCGACGAGGCCCGATGTATAGCTGAAGTCGCCCTGCGCGACGCGGATTTCCGCGCCCGCCGCCTGCGCGGCGGCGGTAAAGCCCGCCAGTCGCGCGATGCTGGCGCTCTGGTTGGGATTGCCGACGATGAAGCCGAGCCGGCGATGGCCGAGCGCGATCAGGTGCCGGGTCATGTCGTGTGCGGCGCGCTGATCGTCGATCCCGACCGAGATCGCGTCCGGCACCCGACCGGCCACCACCGCCATCGGCAGCCCGGCGGCACGGAGGATCTGTCGCACCTCCGCCGATTCGCCCAGCGGCGGCGTCAGGATCACGCCGCCGATCCCGGAGCCGATCAGCTGCTCGATCTCGGCATGGGTGGGCACCCCGCCGTTCTTTCCCTTCAAAAGGATCAGCTGCGCCGCGCGTGCCGACGCCTCCTCGAACACGCCCGCCAGGAAACCGCTCATGAACGCGGCGCTCGGATTGGCGTAGATCACGCCGATCCGCAGTTCGCGCGCGGTGACGAGGCTGCGCGCGGACAGGTTCGGCGTATAGTTGAGCGCGCGGATCGTCGCGTTGACGGTCTCGCGGGTTTCGTCGCGGACGCCCGGGTCGCCGTTGATGACGCGCGACACCGTCATCGGCGACACGCCGGCCTGTCTGGCGACATCGATGATCGTCACCCCGCGGCGACGTCCTCTCGGCTGGGGCACGCTCATCCCGTCATGGCACCGTCGACTGCCGCTGGTGCGCTTGAGCGGATCGATCTGCCTCGCGTCGGGCGGTCGCGTCAATCTCCGATCGTGTCGGTCGACGCGCGCAGGCACTTGTCAGGACCACCCCCGCACGGGTACGAGGCGTTGATAACGTTACCATGGAGGGGCGGGGTGGCACGATTTCCCTACGTGCGCTGGACGATCATCGCGCTGTTCGTGGTCGCGATGGTCATCAATTATCTCGCGCGCAGCGTGCTGGGGGTCGCCGCGCCCGCGATCATGGCCGAGCAGGCGATCTCGTCGGAGCAATATTCCTGGATCACCGGCGCGTTCCAGCTCGGCATCATGTTCCAGCCGGTGGCGGGCTATCTGCTCGACGTGATCGGGCTGAAGATCGGCTTCACGCTGTTCGTCGCCTTGTGGTCGCTCATCACGATCGGCCACGGGCTGGCGAGCGGCTGGATGGGATTCGCGGGGCTGCGCGGTGCGCTGGGGCTGGTCGAAGGCTCGGCGCAGCCCGCCGGCATGAAGGTGGTGGCGGAATGGTTTCCGGCGCGCGAACGCGGCGTGGCGGGGGGTATCTACCAGATCGGCGCTTCGTTCGGCGCGGTGTTCGCGCCGCCCCTGGTCGCCTGGGCGATCCTCTACGACAGCTGGCGCGCGGCGTTCTTCGTGGCGGGTGGCCTTGGCCTCGCATGGGTGTTGCTCTGGCTGCTCTGGTATGCGCCGCCCGCCCGCCATCGCCTGATCTCCGCGCAGGAACGGCACCTGATCGCGGAGGGGCAGGAGGTCGCGCTGGCAAGCCGGCGCCGCCGCCCGCCGCTCGGCGAACTGCTCCGCCGCCGCAACCTGTGGACGATCGCCGCCGCGCGCTTCCTCGCCGATCCGGTCTGGGGGATGCTGTCGCTGTGGATGCCGCTGTACCTCGTCCAGGTGCGGCATTTCGACCTCCGGCAGATCGCGCTGTTCGCCTGGCTGCCGTTCCTCGCCGCCGATCTCGGCTGCCTGTTCGGGCCCGCCGTGGTGGCGTGGCTGCAACGTCGCGGCATCGGCCTCATCGACGCGCGGCGCTGGGCCTTCACGCTCGGTGCGGTGCTGATGACGGGCATGATCTTCGTCGGCACCGTGACCAGCCCCGTCGTCGCGATCGCCTTGCTGTGCCTCGGCGGTTTCGCGCACCAGACGCTGTCGGTCACGGTCATCACGATGGTGTCAGACCTGTTCCCGCAGGATCAGGTCGCCACCGCGACCGGCATCTCGGGCACCGCCGCCAATCTGGGCGTGCTGCTCTTCACGCTGGGGCTGGGATCGCTGGTCGATCAGGTCGGATACCAGCCCTTCTTCATCCTGCTCGGCCTGCTTGATCTGGCCGGTGCCGTGCTGCTCTGGACGAATATCCGAAAGCCGACATGACCCTTCGCAATCCCATCCTGCGCGGTTTCCATCCGGATCCCTCGATCGTGCGCGTCGGCGATGACTATTACCTCGCCACCTCCACATTCGAATGGTTGCCCGGTGTGCGGATCCACCATTCGCGCGATCTGGCCGACTGGCGGCTCGTCGCGCGTCCACTCGACCGGCCCAGCCAGATCGACCTGCGCGGCGATCCGGATTCGTGCGGTGTGTGGGCCGCGGATCTCAGCCACGCCGACGGCCGCTTCCACCTCGTCTACACCGATGTGAAGCGATACGGGCGGACCACCGTCGACGGGGCGGTCGGCGTGTCGCTGCGCGATTTCCACAATTACTGGGTCTGGTGCGACCGCATCGACGGCGAATGGTCCGACCCCGTCCATCTGAACAGCAGCGGCTTCGACCCGGCATTGTTCCACGACGACGACGGGCGAAGCTGGCTCCTCAACATGTTGTGGGATCACCGGCCGGGGCGCCCGCGCTTTGGCGGGATCGTCATCCAGGAACTGGACAGGACGGCGGGCGGCCTCGTCGGCGAACGCCGCGTCATCTTCGGCGGCACCGCGCTGGGCTTTACCGAGGGGCCGCACCTCTACAAGCGCGACGGCTGGTACCATCTGCTGGTCGCGGAAGGCGGAACCGAGCGCAACCATGCGGTGGTGATGGCCCGGTCGCGCCAGCTGTTCGGGCCCTATGAGGTGCATCCCGACGGACCGGTGCTTACCGCGCGGGGTCGCCCGGACGCCGCGTTGCAGCGCACCGGCCACGGCGATCTCGTCGAAGCGCCCGACGGCACCACATGGCTGACCTATCTCTGCGGGCGCCCGCTGCCCGCCAGCGACCGTTGCGTGCTGGGTCGCGAGACCGCGATCCAGCCGGTCGAATGGGGCGAGGACGGCTGGCTGCGCACGCTCGACGGCGCGGCGATGCCGATGATCGAGGTGCCCGGCGGTGTGCCGACCACGCCGCACCCGCCGACACGATCCTTCGCCCGCTTCACCGGCGCGACGCTGCCGCCCGAATTCCAGTGGCTGCGCACGCCCTATCCGGACGACATCTTCAGCCTCTCGGCACGGCCCGGATGGCTGCGGCTGCATGGCCGCGAGTCGATCGGCAGCCACTTCACCCAGGCGCTGGTCGCGCGGCGGCAGCAGGCGTTCCGCTACAGCGCCGAGACATGGATGGACTATCGCCCGGACCATTTCCAGCAGGCGGCGGGGCTGGTCTGCTACTATAACGCGACCAAGTTTCACTACCTCCACGTCACCGCCGACGACCGGGGCGCTCGGGTGTTGCAGGTGCTGTCGGTCCTGCCGATCGGCGACGGTGTGAGCGCCACGACTGATCCGGTCGCGATCGGAGAGGGCGCGGTCGCGCTGCGCGTCGATGTGGATAACGAGGCGCTTCGCTTCGGTTATCGCGTGGGCGAGGACGCGGAATGGACGTGGCTGGACGCGGTCTTCGCCGCGGACCCGCTGTCGGACGAAGCCACGATCGCGGGCCTTCCCAATTTCACCGGCACCTTCGTCGGCATGGCGTGCCAGGACGTGTCCGGCGCGGGCAAGGCCGCTGACTTCGCCTATTTCCATTATGTCGAGGCATGACCGCACCGTTCGTTGCCCCCGCCAACAACATCGAAGGTTGCGGCCTCTAATCAATGCTGTAGAAGATATCAGATAGGATTCGCCGACCCATGATGCGGATCGGGAGCCAGGGAGAGGAAAGCTGATGAGACTGGTTTCAGCCGTCGCCGTCGCGTGTGCGATCGCCGCGTCACCAGCGCCGGCCCAGACGCCGGCGACCGCGCCGGCGAGCACGCTGACCGCGGCGCCCGCGATCGTCGAGGATTTTAAACCCTCGTCGCTGAATCAGCCCGGTCAGTCCTTTCCGCAGGTCAACTCGCAAGGCTATGCGCGTTTCCGCGTGCTCGCCCCGGAGGCGCGGAACGTCAAGGTCAGCCTCGGTCTGGGCGGGCGCGGCGGTACCGTCCTGACCAGGGGCGACGACGGCGCATGGACGGGCACGTCGGAAGGGCCGCTCGACGAAGGCTTCCATTATTATCATCTCACCGTCGACGGCGGCACGTTCAACGATCCGGGTACGCTCAATTTCTACGGCTCGACCCGCTGGGAAAGCGGGATCGAGATCCCCGCCCGCGATGCCGATTTCTACGCGGCGAAGGACGTGCCGCACGGGCGGGTCGAACAGATCCTGTTCGCCTCGCCCAGCACGCGGTCGCAACGCCGCGCCTTCGTCTACACGCCGCCCGGCTATGACGGCGCGGCGCGGACCCGCTATCCGGTGCTGTATCTCCAGCATGGCTGGGGCGAGGACGAGACGGCCTGGTCGAACCAGGGCCATGCCAATCTGATCATGGACAATCTGATCGCCGCCGGCAGGGCGCGCCCGTTCATCATCGTCATGACCTATGGCATGACCAACGACGTGCGCCCCGGAAGTCCCGGCGGGCTGGCCAGTTTCGACATCACGCCGTTCCGTACCGTGCTGATCGACGAACTGATCCCCTATGTCGATCGCCACTTCCGCACGATCGCCGACCAGCGGCATCGCGGCATGGCCGGGCTGTCGATGGGCGGGTTCGAGACCAAGCTGATCGCGCCCCGGAATCTCGACACCTTCGGCTATATCGGCCTGCTGAGCGGGGGCACGATATCGCCCGAGGATGTCGCCGCCGCGCCGGGGTACAAGGACAAGGTGCGGCTGACGTTCGTCAGTTACGGCGGCCGCGAACTGGAAAACGGCAAGACGCGCGGATCGCCCGCGCGGCCCGCCACCGATCCCGCCGCCAATGCCGCGGCGCTGAAACGCGCCGGCCTTAACAGCGTCTTCTACGTGTCGCCCGACACCGGGCACGAATTCCAGTCATGGCGGCGGAGCCTGCGCGAGATGGCGCCGCTCCTGTTCCGCGACTGATCCCGGGCGACCGGGCGGCGGTATGCACCGCCACGGGTCGCGCGAAAGAGAAAATGCTTTCGCTATTGTATTGACAAGATGATCTCCGAGTATAGTGTTTGATGGTAACGTTACCGTACTGCTGACAGGTAGCTTCTGAAACTTTGGCGCGCGCGTGCCGAAGGTGAGGGAAATGCCGTCCAAGAATTCACGTGATGAATATTGCCAAGAGGCGACGTTCGTCATGATCGAGGATTTGTGCTCGTCGCGCATGCGCACCCTCAGATGTGTTCCGGGACGGCCCGATGCGTGCGGTGATGAAGGGCTGGGCGGTAATGGCGCCCGGCGATGACAAGACGAGGCGGCCCAATGACCGCCCGCGACGCAGCGACATAACAAGGGAGTTAGGGGAAGATGATGACAGCGTTGATCGACAGGCGCCGTGCCCGCATGCGGACCGGCGTGGCCGCCATCGCCCTGATCGCCGCCGGTGCCATGCCGTCGCTCGCGGCGGCGCAATCGGCACCTGCCGGGCAGGAGGCGGGTGCCGCGACGACACCGCCCGAGGTGCCCGCGCAGCTCGACACCACCGCCGGTTCCACCGCGCTGCCCGACCCGGCCAGCCAGGCGACGACGGACGACGACACCGCGCGCGACGTGATCGTCACCGGCTCGCGCATCACGACCGGCGGCTTCACCGCGCCGACCCCCACGACCGTGATCGACTCGGGCGCGATCGCCGCCAACGCCCAGCCGAACGTCTTCACGACCATCTCGCAACTGCCTTCGCTACAGGGATCGACGGGGACGAGCGTCAACACCTTCAGCACGTCGAGCGGCGCGCAGGGCCTCAGTTCGTTCTCGCTGCGCGGGGTCGGCGCGATCCGCACGCTCACCCTGATCGACGGCCAGCGCGTCGTCGGCGCCAACGTCACCGGCGTCCCCGATGTCAGCCAGTTCCCGCAATTGCTGATCAAGCGCGTCGACGTGGTGAACGGCGGCGCCTCGGCCTCCTATGGCTCGGACGCGGTCGGCGGCGTGGTGAACTTCATCACCGACACTCGGTTCAAGGGCGTGAAGGGCAACGTCCAGGGCGGCATCACCGATTACGGCGACAACGAGCAGGTGCTGGTCCAGCTCGCCGCGGGCACCAGCCTGCTCGACGACCGGCTGCACATCGTCGGCAGCACCGAATATGCCCGTGACGAGGGCGTCGGCGGCGGCGAGTTCGGCATCGGTCTGGCGGGCGGCCGCGACTGGTTCAAACAGACGACGCTGGTGAACCGCAACGTCACCAACGACGGTTCGCCGCAATATGTGCTGCGCGACTATGCGCAGTCGATCACCTTCACCAAATACGGCCTGATCACCGCCGGCCCGTTGCAGGGCATCGCCTTCGACCAGTCGGGCAAGCCGTTCCAGTTCCAATATGGCTCGAACGGCGTGCCGTCGCGGACGTCGTCGGGTGCGGTCCTCGGCTGTTTCGCGGGCTTCTGCCAGGGCGGCGACCTGTCCGGCAACGTCGATGCCGGACGCTCGCTGCTGTCCGGGCTGGAGCGGCTGAACAGCTACGGCCGGATCGGTTTCGACTTCGCGCCGGATAACGAGATCTATGTCACCGCCAACATCGCGCAGGTGAAGACCAACAACCAGCCGGTCGGCGGGCAGAACCGCCCGGCGCTGACGATCCAGTGCGCCAACCCTTATGTCCCGGCGGAGATCAAGTCGGCGTGCGCGACGGCGAACATCACGCAATTCCAGTTCGGCACCAGCAACGCCGCGCTCGGCAACACGCAGGTGCATACCGACCGTCGCCAGTATCGCTTCGTGGTCGGCGCGAAGGGGCGGCAGCCGGTGTTCGGATCGGACTGGAGCTACGACATCTATGTCGAACACGGCACCAACCGTACCCGGATCGACGTCGACAACATCCTGCTGACGCAGCGCTACAACAACGCCATCAATGCCGTCACGCTGGACGGCGCGATCGTCTGCGCCAATCCCGTAGCGCGTGCCGCCGGCTGCCAGCCGCTGAACGTCTTCGGCGGCAATCCGTCGCAGCAGGCGCTCGACTATGTGATGCCGGCCAACGGCCCGCGCCAGCGCACGCGCCAGACGCAGGACGTCGCCAGCCTCAACTTCTCGGGATCGCCGTTCAGTTCGTGGGCGGGGCCGGTGTCGGTCGCGTTCGGTGCCGAGTTCCGCCACGAATATTACAAGGTCACCGCCGATCCGTACGGCGCGGGCATCGACAATCAGCCGTATGATTCGATCTATCCGGCGGATCCGGTGCAGCTGCCGGCGGGCAACAACTGGTATGCCGGCAATTACAAGAACGGCTCCGGCGCCTATAGCGTGAAGGAGGCCTTCATCGAGGTCGACGTGCCGCTGCTCAACGGCGATTCGGTCGGCCGCGCCAGCGTCAACGGCGCCGCGCGCGTCACGGACTACAGCACCTCCGGCACGGTATGGGCGTGGAAGGTCGGCGGCACCTGGGATCTGCCGATCGACGGGCTCCGGCTGCGCGGCGTCACCTCGCGCGACGTGCGCGCGCCCAACCTGTCGGAGCTGTTCGCCGCGCCGGTCACGACCACGCAGCCGAACTTCTTCGATCCGTTCCGCAACGTGAACGTGCTGGCGATCCAGAACACGATCGGCAATCCCAACCTGACGCCGGAGATCGCGCGCAATACCACCGCCGGCATCGCCTTCTCCGGATCGAGCTGGCTGCCCGGGCTCAGCCTGTCGTTCGACTGGTACAAGCTGAAGATCACCGACGTCATCTCCAGCCTGGGCGCGGGCGACATCGTCGACCTCTGCTATCGCAACATCCTGCCGGGCACGTGCAGCGCATTCAACCTGAACAACCAGAACGGCCCGAACTTCATCAACGTACAGGCGTTCAACCTCGCGTCGATCGACACGTCAGGATACGATATCGAGGCGAGCTATCGCTGGCAGCGTCCGCTCGGCCTGCCGGGCCGGCTGACGGTACGCGCGCTGGCGACGCACATCAGCAGGTTCGTCACCGACACCGGGCTGAACGGGACCATCCCCAACGATACCGCCGGGGTGAACACCGGCAACACGCCCGACTGGAAGTGGCTGGCGGTGCAGACCTATGAAGGCGACAACTTCTCGCTGCTGCTTCAGGAACGGTGGTTCAGCGACGGCGTGCTCGGGAACCAATATGTCGTCTGCCAGCCCGGCACCTGTCCCGAATCGACCAACAAGCACCCGACGATCGACCAGAACTTCATGCCGGGCGCCTTCTACATGGATGTCGGCGGCACCTACAACATCTCCAGGGCGGTGACCGCCTATGCCAAGGTCGACAACCTCTTCAACCGCGATCCGGCCAAGTCGCCGTTCTTCGTCAACCCGGCGCTGTACGACGTGCTGGGCCGCACCTACCGACTGGGTGTGCGCTTCAGCTTCTGATGTCGGCGGGGGCACGCGCGTCGTCGCGCGTCCCCTGTCACCGCGGCATCTTACGCGCGGCGTTCAAACCCTATATGATCGGGTTTCCTTTTCCCCCGGAACGGCGAACCCGACTTGCGGCAGATCGACACGAAGCGTCCCGTCACGGCGACCTCCCGCGCAGCGCGCCCGGCGCCGGTGACGACGATGGTGGAGCGGGCGTACGACCATCTGCTCTACATGCTGATGAGCCTGAAGATCGCCCCCGGCGAGCGTATCGCGATCGACACGGTGGCGCGTCAGCTGGGCATCTCGCAGACGCCGGTGCGCGAGGCGATGAGCCAGCTCGAGGCCGAGAAGCTGGTCTACAAGATGCCGAACGTCGGCTATCGCGCCAGCCCGCAGATGACGCGCGCGGAGGTGCGGGATCTCTATACGCTGCGCCAGTTGATCGAGCCCTATGCCGCGGCGCGTGCGGCGGAGGCGATGACCGACACCGCGATCCAGACGTTGCGCGCGATCGGTCAGGACATGTCGAGCGTGGTGGAGGGCGACGCGCGCGCCTATTCCCGCTTCGCAGAGGCCGATGCCGCGCTCCACCGGCTGATCGCGACCGGCAGCGGCAATCGCCTGATCGCCGAAACGATCGACCGCCTTCATGCCCACCTCCATATCTTCCGCGCCCTCTATGCCACCAATGCCCCGCACGAGGCCGCGCGGGAACATCGCGCGATCATCGACGCGCTGGTGGCGCATGACGCGGCGGCGGCCGAGCGCGCGGTCCGCCACCATCTCGAATGTTCGCAGCAGCGGATGGACGCCGTGCTGGCGCAGGGTGCGGCAAGCGACTGACAACATTCGCGTTCATTGTCGCTCCGCTGCTTGACAGCCATCGGAGCCGCCCCTAGTCAGATCATATAGGATATGACCTGGGGAGGAGTGCGATGCGGCGAATTCGTCCGGCTCGCGCGTGGGCGTCGACCCGCGTCGGCGTCGCGTTGGTGGCGCTGTGTCTCGGTGGCACGGCGACGGCCGAGACGGTGGTTCTCGACCATGTCACGCTGTTCGATGGCACCGGCCGCGCGCCGCGCGCGGATCAGTCGCTCGTCATGACCGATGGCCGCATCACCTGGGTCGGCCCGGCCCGCCGCCGCCCCGCCCCGACAGGGGCCATCGTCACCGACCTGCGCGGCAAGTTCCTGATGCCCGGCCTGATCGACAGCCATGTCCATCTCGGGCTCGTCGATGGCGTCGACCAGAGCTTCACCCGCTATTACGACCGCGCGAACGTCGAGCAGCAGTTGAAACTCTATGCCGCTTACGGCGTCACCTCAGTCTACACGCTCGGCACCGACGGCGATCTGATCCATCAGGTGATCGCCGATCAGCGTCGCATCGGGCGGATCGACATGGCGCGCGCCTATACCGCCGGTCGCGGGGTGGTCTACAAGGGCAGCTACGGCGGCGTGCCGGGGCTGGAGCAGTCGGTCGCCACCCCTGCCGAGGCGACCGCGATGGTCCGGCGGGAAACCGCCAAGGGCGACGATTTCGTCAAGCTGTGGATGGACGACGAATTCGGCACCGTCGCGCGGCGGATGCCCTATCCGGTCAGCCGGGCGGTGATCGACGCCGCGCATGCGGCCGGGCGGAAGGCGGCGGCGCACATCTTCTATTACGACAATGCCGCCGAACTGACCCGGCAGGGCGTCGATGTCTTCATGCATCAGGTCCGCGATCGCGTCGCCGATCCGGCGCTGGCCACCGCGATGAAACGGCGCGGCACGTGGCAGCTCGCCTCGACGCTCAGCCGCGAGGCGAGCTTCACCTACACCCTGCTGCCCTTCGTGGACGAGCCGTTCTTCGCGCGCGGGGTCGCCCCCGCGACGATCGCCACGCTGAAGAGTGCCGAGCGGCGGCAGAAGCTTGCCGCATCGCCGCTGTTTCCCAAATATCCGCCGGTGCTGCGCAACGCGATGACGAGCCTCGCCGCCGAGGCGAGGGCCGGGGTGCGGTATGGCATGGGCACCGACAGCGGGCCGACCGCGCGCTTTCCCGGCTATTTCGCGCATTGGGAACTGGAACTGATGGTCGCGGCCGGGCTCACCCCGCTACAGGCGCTGACCGCCGCGACCGGCACCAACGCCGGCTTCCTGCGCGAGAACGAAAGCGGCGTGTTGCGCCCCGGCAAATGGGCCGACCTGCTCGTGCTCGATCGCGATCCGACGCGCGACATCCGCAACACGCGCGCGATCAGCGCGGTCTATGTCGCCGGACGCAAGGTGCCGACGATCTGGGAGACCTGCGTCGGCCGCGCCCCCGACGCCTGCGGCGCGGCGAAGCCGTGAGCGCGTCGGGCGCGCTGGTCGAGCCGGTGCCGGTCGCGGGCGAACGGTCGGTGCGGCCGACGCGGGTGCGCCATGCGGTGCTGTGGCTGACCGTGCTCGCGTATCTCATCACCTATATGGACCGCGTCGTGATCGCGACCGCCGCGCCGTCGATCCAGAAGGAATATGGCTTTTCGCTGGTCACGATGGGCTGGATCTTCGCGGCCTTCCAGTTCGCCTATGCCCTGTTCCAGATTCCCGGCGGATGGCTCGGCGATCGCTTCGGGCCGCGCCGCGCGCTCACCGGCGTGGTGATCTGGTGGTCGACCTTCACCGCCGCGACCGCGCTCACCTGGTCGGCGGGCTCGATGATGGTGTGCCGCTTCCTGTTCGGGATGGGCGAGGCGGGCGCGTTCCCGATCGCCACGCGCTCGCTGTCGCGCTGGATGCTGCCGGCGGAACGCGGCTGGGCGCAGGGGCTTACCCACGCCGGCGCGCGGCTCGGCGGCGCGGTCACGCCGGTGTTCGTCGCGCTGCTGATCCTCGATTTCGGCTGGCGGATGCCGTTCCTCCTGTTCGCCGGGGTCGGACTCGTCTGGGCGGTGTCGTGGTTCGTCTATTACCGCGACGCGCCGCGTGAGCATCGCGGCGTCAACGCGGCCGAGCGTCTGATGATCGAGGAGGCGCTGGGCACCGGCCCCGCGCGGGCGCGCGTGCCGTGGCGTCACCTGCTGCGCCGGCCGCAGCTCTGGACGCTGTCGGCGATGTATTTCTGCTACGCCTATTGCATCAACATCTTCCTCACCTGGTTCCCGAAGTACCTGCACGACGCGCGCGGTTACGATCTCGCGGTAATGGGGCTGTTCGCCAGCCTGCCGTTGATGGCGGGCGTGGTCGGCGATCTCGCGGGCGGCTGGACCTCGGACCTGCTGGTGAAGCGCGGGGCGGGGCTGAAGCTCGCCCGGCGCGCGGTCGCGGTGACGGGCTTCGCGATCGCGGCGGCGATGATGCCGCTCGCGGCGGCGATCGACGCGCCGGTGGCGAGCATCATCTGCTTCTGCGTGGCGGTGTTCGGGCTCGAACTGACCGTCGGCGTGTCCTGGGCGGTGACGCTGGACATCGGCGGGGAGTTCGCCGGGTCGGTCTCGGCGGTGATGAACACGCTCGGCAATCTCGGCGCGGCGATCGCGGCCGCCGTGACCGGCTATATCGTGACGGTCGCCGGCTGGTTCCCCGCCTTCGTGGTGCTCGCGGTGCTGTGCGCGATCGCCGCCCTTCTGTTCCTGCGGATCGACGCGTCGCGGCCGCTCGCGGCCGGTGGCGAGGGCGCCGCGGCATGACCTCTGGAGATACGTGCATGACGTCCGATCCGACCGCGCCCGCCCTGTTCGGTGCGGCGCGCCTGCCGCGCGCGATCCTGTTCGGTCGCGGGCAGCGCGCCGCGCTCGGCTCGGCCAGCGCCCGCCTCGGGCGGCGCGCGCTGCTCTGCACCGACGAGCGGCAGGCCGCGCAGCCCGAATTCGCCGCGATGCTCGCCGATCTCGCCGCGCACGGGGTCGCGACGCGGGTGTTCGACGGCACCGTGCCCGATCTGCCGCTGCGCTCGATCGATGCCTGCGTGGCCGCCGCCGCCGGTTTCGACGCCGATCTGGTGATCGGCGTCGGCGGCGGCAGCTCGCTCGATCTCGCCAAGGTGGCGGCGGTGCTGCTCACCCATGGCGGCAGCGTGCGCGACTATTACGGCGAGTTCGCGGTGCCCGGCCCGGTGATGCCGCTGGTCGCGGTGCCGACCACCTCGGGCACCGGATCGGAGGCGACGCCGGTCGCGGTCGTCGCGGATGAGGAACGCGGCGCCAAGGTCGGGATCGCCAGCCCGCACCTCATCGCCCAGGTCGCGATCTGCGATCCGGAGCTGACCGTCAGCTGTCCGCCCGCGCTCACCGCCTTTTCGGGCGCCGACGCGCTGACCCATGCGGTCGAGGCCTATACGACGCTGGCGCGCCCGATCGACGCGATGCTCACCGAACAGCATGTGTTCGTCGGCAAGAACGTGCTGTCCGACCATTTCGCGACGCTCGCGGTGACCAACGTGTTCCGCTATCTCGAACGCGCGGTGGTCGACGGCAGCGATATCGAGGCGCGCGAGGGCGTGATGCTGGCGTCGCTGGCGGCGGGCTGCGCGTTCGGCACCGCCGGCACCGCGGCGGCGCACGCGCTGCAATATCCGGTCGGCAACCTGACGCACACCGCGCATGGGCAGGGGGTCGCCACGCTGCTGCCCTACGTCATGCAGTTCAACCGCCCCGCCTGTGTCGATGGCTTCGCCGAACTGGCCACGCTGGTCGGCATCGCGGGCGCGACGCCGGCGGCGCGGGCGCAGGCGTTCATCGACGCGGTCGATGCCCTGTTTGCGCGGATCGGCATCCCGCGCTCGCTCGCCGCGCTGGGGCTGCACGCCGAGCAGCAGGACCATGTCGCCGAATATTCGCTCAACGCCGCGCGGCTGATCAAGAACAACCCGCGCCCGCTCGACCTCGCGGCGATGCAGACCATCACGCGCGCCGCCTTCGCCGGCGATCGCGCCACGCTCCTCAACGCCTGATGCACGGAACGTCTTCGATGACCAGCTACACCCCGCCCGGCGACGGCCCGTTCGCCATTCCCACCGGCCTGCTGATCGGCGAGCGCTGGATCCCGGCGGCGAACGGCGCGACGATCGCGGTCGACGATCCCGCCACCGGCGCGACGCTCGCCACCGTCGCCGACGCCGCGCCGGAGGAGGGGATCGCGGCGGTTGATGCCGCCGCCGCCGCCGCCACCAGCTGGGCCGCGACCGCGCCGCGCCGCCGCGCCGAGGTGTTGCTCGCCTGCTATCACGCGATGATGGCGCAGCAGGAATGGCTGGCGCGGCTGATCGCGCTGGAGAATGGCAAGGCGTTGCCGGACGCGCGGGGCGAGGTCGCCTATGCCGCCGAATTCTTCCGCTGGTATGCCGAGGAAGCGGTGCGGATCCCGGGTGAACTCGCCACCTCCCCGGCCGGCGGCAACCGCATCATGGTGCGGTACCAGCCGATCGGCATCGCGCTGCTCATCACGCCGTGGAACTTCCCGGCGGCGATGGCGACGCGCAAGATCGCGCCCGCGCTGGCGGCGGGCTGCACCTGCATCCTGAAACCGGCGGCGGAAACGCCGCTGACCGCGCTGGCGGTGGCGGAGATCATGCGCCGCGCCGGTGTGCCGGCGGGAGTGGTCAATGTCGTGACCACCAGCCGGCCCGGCCCGGTGTGCAGCGCGATCCTCCACGATCCGCGGGTGCGCAAACTGTCCTTCACCGGCTCGACCCAGGTCGGTCGCGTGCTGCTGCGCGAGGCGGCCGACCAGGTGATCAGCTCGTCGATGGAGCTCGGCGGCAACGCGCCCTTCGTGGTCTTCGACGACGCCGATCTCGACGCCGCGATCGACGGCGCGATGGTCGCCAAGATGCGCAATGCCGGCGAGGCGTGCACCGCCGCCAACCGCTTCTACGTCCAGCGCGGCATCCACGACCGGTTCGTCGCCCGGCTGGTGGAGCGGATGGGCGCGCTGACGGTCGGTCCGGGCACCGATCCCGCGACCCAGTGCGGCGCGATGATCAACCGCAAGGCGGTGGAGAAGATCGAGCGGCTCGTCGCCGATGCGGTGGGCAAGGGCGCGCGCGTCGAACTGGGCGGACGGACGCCCGCCGGTGACGGCTGTTTCTACCCGCCTTCGGTGATCGCCGATGTGCGGCCCGGCTCCGCGATCCTGCACGAGGAGGTGTTCGGCCCGGTCGCCGCCGTGACCGGCTTCGATACCGAGGACGAGGCGGTCGCGCTGGCCAACGACACCGAATACGGGCTCGCCGCCTATGTCTATTCGGGCGATCTGCGGCGGGCGCTGGCGGTGGCCGACCGGATCGACTGCGGCATGGTCGCGGTCAACCGGGGGCTGGTGTCGGACGCCGCCGCGCCGTTCGGCGGCATGAAGCAGAGCGGGCTGGGGCGCGAAGGCTCGCATCACGGGCTGCTGGAATATTGCGAGGCGAAATATATCGCGGTGACGTGGTGAGCGTGCCGGTGCTCACCCGCCGCCGGTTGCTCGCGGGGACCGCCGCCACGGCGCTGGCCTTCGCGGTCGATCCGGCGGCGCTCGCCGCCCCGGCACAGGACGCCGACGCGCCGCCGCCCGATACCGAGTGGCGCAGTTATGCCGCCGACAAGGCGAACACCCGCTATTCCCCGCTCGACCAGATCAACGCCGACAATTTCAACGATCTCGAAATAGCGTGGAGCGTGAAGACCGACGTGTTCGGCGCGCGCAAGGAATATCAGTTCGAACCCACGCCGCTGCTGGTAAAGGGGCGCCTGTTCCTGCCGGCGGGCTCGCGCCGCGACTGTATCGCGCTCGACGCGGCGACGGGCGAGCTGTTGTGGATGCACCGCGTCGATGAGGGGCAGCGCGCGCTCAACTCCCCGCGCCAGCTCTCCGGGCACGGTGTCTCCTACTGGACCGACGGCACGGTCGAGCGGATCCTCTACGTCACGATCGGTTATCAGCTCGTCTCGCTCGACGCCGATACCGGCATCCCCGATCCTGCCTTCGGCACCAACGGCGTCGTCGATCTCAAGCGGGATTTCGACCAGGAACTCGATCTCGACACCGCCGATGTCGGGCTCCACGCCACGCCGATGGTGGCGCGCGACACGGTGGTGGTCGGCGCCGCACATACCGCCGGCGACGTGCCGGCGGTGCGCAAGAACGTGAAGGGCTATATCCGCGGCTTCGACGTGCGCACCGGCAAGCGCAAGTGGATCTTCCACACCATCCCCAGAAAGGGCGAATTCGGCTATGACAGCTGGCTGAACGGCGACGCCGACGAGGCCGGCAACGCCGGCGCCTGGGCGGAGATGTCGGCGGACGAGGAACTGGGGCTGGTCTATGTCCCTGTCGAGCTGCCGACCGGCGACGAAATGGGCATGTTCCGTCGCGGCAACGCCTTGTTCGGCGAATCGCTGGTCGCGCTCGATCTGGAGACGGGGCAGCGGCGCTGGCATTACCAGTTCGTCCATCACGGCCTCTGGGACCGCGACATTCCGTGCGCGCCGATCCTGTGCGACATTCCGGTCGGCGGGCGCATCGTCAAGGCGCTCGCCCAGCCGACGAAACAGGCATTTCTCTACGTGCTCGATCGCCAGACGGGAAAGCCGGTCTGGCCGATCGTCGAGCGCAAGGTGGAGCGCGGCGACGTGCCCGGCGAATGGTACAGCCCGACGCAGCCGGTGCCGACCAGGCCGCCCGCCTATGACGTGCAGGGCGTCACCGAGAACGACCTGATCGACTTCACCCCCGAATTGCGCGCGAAGGCGGTCGAGTTCGTCAAGTCGTACAGGATCGGGCCGCTGTTCACGCCGCCGACCGTCAGCAAGCCCGGACGGTGGGGAACGATCTCGGCGCCGGGGATTCAGGGCGGCACCAACTGGCCGGGTGGCTGCTACGACCCGGAGACGCATATGGTGTACGTCTATTCGAAGACGCAGCCGTCGCTGATCGGGATCGTGCCCAACGACGATCCGCAGGTGTCCGAATTTCCGCAGGTGCACGGCGTCGCGGGGCGCGAGGCGCGCGCGATGCCGGCGATGGGCGCGGCGCGTACCGGGATGCGCAACATGGAGGCGCCGCCCGCGTCGCCGCCCGCCGGGGGCGCGCCCGCCGGCGCGTCGAAGGGGCCGCCCCCGGGCTTCCTCGCCATCGACGGCTTGCCGCTGCTGAAGCCGCCTTATGGCCGGATCACCGCGATCGACCTCGCCAGGGGCGATCTCGCCTGGCAGGTCGCGCATGGCGAGACGCCCGACAACGTCCGCAACCATCCCCTGCTGAAGGGGCTAAAGATCCCGCGCACCGGCCGGGCCGGCAATCTGGGGCCGCTGGTGACCAGGACGCTGGTGATCTGCGGCGAGGCGGGGTTCTACACCAACGAATACGGCATCCGCGGCGCGATGCTGCGCGCTTATGACAAGGCCACCGGCGAGGAGAAGGGTGCCGTCTACATGACCGCGCCGCAAAGCGGCTCGCCGATGACCTATCGCCTGAAGGGCCGCCAGTATATCGTCGTCGCCACCGGCGGCGGCAATGCCAGCGCGGAGCTGGTCGCCTATCGATTGCCGGGAGCAGCGTGATGATCGAACGCGTGACGAGATTTGGCGGCTGGCTGTTCGGCGCGGCGGCGCTGACGCTGGGCAGCGCGGTGGTGGTGCGCGCGCAGGGCGGGCAGCGCGACGTGTGGAACGGCGTCTATACCGCCGAGCAGGCGGCGCGCGGCAAGGTCGCCTATGCCGAACATTGCGCCGCCTGCCACGGCGACACGCTGGCCGGGATCGACGTGGCGCCCGCGCTGGCGGGGGGCGGCTTCCTCAACAACTGGAACGGCACCTCGGCGGGCGACCTGTTCTCGCGGATCAAGACGACGATGCCGCTCAGCGCCCCCGGCAGCCTCAGCGGGAAGACGGTTTCCGACATCGAAGCCTATATGTTCGAGGTGAACGGCTTCCCGGCGGGCAAGCTGCCGCTGCCGCCCAGCCAGCCGATGGCGGCGGGCATCATGATCGCGCCCAAACCGGTCGGCTAGGCGGCGTCGGCCGGCGTCGCGCGGGTCGTGCGCGCGAGGGCGCGTGGCGGGCGGCGCGTGCTCACGCCCCCCGCCACGCCGGCACCTGCTTCGTCTTCGCCAGGAAGTCCGCGACCCCGCGCCGGAAATCGTCGCTGCCGTACACCTGTTCGATCAGCGGCTCGATCGCGGGCAGGCCGTCGAACGTCATCCGCCGCAGCGTCTCCTTGGTCACGCGCGTGGTCAGCGGCGCATTTTCGGACGCGCGCGCGCAGAGCGCCGACACTTCGGCATCCAGCGCCTCACGCGCCACGACCTTCAGCAGGAACCCGTTCGCGCGCAGTTCCTCCACGCCGACGATCTCGCCCAGCAGCACCATGCGCCGTGCCATCGCCACGCCGATCGCGCCGCCGATCCGCGCCACGCTCGCGGCCGACAGGCAGTTGCCGATCGTGCGCCCGATCGGCGAGCCGAAGCGCGCGTCGGGGGTCGCGACGCGAAAGTCGCATGCCGCGCTGATGTTCAGCCCGCCGCCGACCGCCCAGCCCTCGATCACCGCGATCGTGGTGCAGGGAATGGCGTCGACCGCGCCCATGCACGCGTCGATCTCGCGCTCATAGGCGACGCCCTGCGCTCCGTCGGCATAATCGGCGAATTTGCCGATGTCGGTGCCGGAGATGAACGCCTTGCCCCCGGTGCCCCGGAATGTGACCACCCGCACCGTGTCGTCGGCGGCGACCGCGCGCGCGGCGTCGCGCAGCTGCTGCCACATCGCGCCGGTCAGCGCATTGTGCGCGGCCGGATTGTCGAACCGGACATGGACCGCGGCCCCGTCGCGCGTGACGACGACGCCGCTCACGCCGCCGCCTCCTGCCCGGCGGGCAGCAGCCCGCGCTCGATCAGCTCGCGGCGGATCTCGGCGTCATGCTCGTTGAGCAGCGGCGGGGGCAGCCGCACTTCCTGCGGCGTGCCGCGCATCTTGACTGGAAAGCCCAGGGCCCGGAATTCGCCCTCCACCGGGTGCGGCACCTGCATCACCATCTCGCGCGCGACCGCCTGTTCGCTGACCACTGCCTCGCCGTAATCGAGGATCGGCGCGGCCGGGACGCCGGCGGCAAGCAGCGCATCGATCCATTCCTGGCTGGTGCGCGTGAGGAAGGTGGGGGCGAGCGTCTCGATCAGGATCTCGCGGTGGGCGACGCGCGCGGCGTTGGTGGCGAAGCGTTCGTCCTCCTGCAATTCCGGTCGGTCGATCACCGTCAGGAAGGTGCGCCACAGCCCCTGGTTGGCGGCGCCGATCACGAACCATTCGTCCGACGCGCGCACCGCCTGATAGGGCGCGGACATGCGGTTGGCCGACCCGATCGGCGCGGGCGCGCGGCCGGTGCCCCAATATTCGGTCGTCTCCCAGATCGACAGCCCCATCGCGGCCTCCAGCAGCGAGGCGTCGATATATTGCCCGCGCCCCGAGGCTTGGCGCCCGATGACCGCGCTCAGGATGCCGTAGACCGAGAACAGCCCGGCGCCGAGATCGGCGACCGCGATCGAATTCTTGGCCGGCTCCATCCCCGGAAAGCCGTTGGAGCTGAGCACGCCCGACATCGCCTGCGCGATCAGGTCGAAGCCGGGGCGCTGCGCCCACGGCCCGGTCTGGCCGAAGCCCGAGATGCTGGCGTAGATCAGTCGCGGATTGCGCGCGGCGAGCGTGTCATAGTCGATGCCCAGCCGCTTCGCGACACCCGGCCGGGCGTTCTCCACGACGATGTCGGCGGTCTCGACCAGCGCGTAGAGCACCGCGCGATCCGCCGCGTCCTTCAGGTCGAGCGTGATGCTGCGCTTGTTGCGGTTGAGCGCCAGGAAGCCGGGGCTGTCCTCCCCCTTCAGCCGGAACCCCATCGAATGGCGCGTCGAATCGCCGGTGCGCGGCGGTTCGATCTTGATCACGTCCGCGCCCATGTCGCCCAGCAGCATGCAGCAGAACGGCCCGGCCATCACCTGCGAGATATCGAGGACCCTCAGGCCCTTCAGCGGCAGTTCCGGCATGCGCAATCTCCTCTCCTGCGATGCCGCCGATCGCGGCATCCGACCATCACGGATCATATTGTATAGGATCGTGTGGCTTGCTAGCACCGTTGAAATGACAGGACAACGTTGCGGCCGCCCGATGCGGAACGCAACGCCGCCGGACAGGAGAGTGGAGCGTGGCGAGCAGGATCAGGCGGCGCATGAACGGCGTCGCGCGGGCGGGGACGGCGATCGCCGTCGCGCTGTCATCGGTCGCTTCGGCGACCGCGCAGGGCGCGGGCGACTGGCAGGGATATGGCCGGGACGAAAGCCACGCGCGCCACTCGCCGCTGACGCAGATCACGCCCGCGAACGTCGCGCGGCTGCGACGGGTCTGGACCTATCACATGCGGCCGGCGGGCACGACCGGCGAGGCGATTCCGATGCCCGACAGCGTTCCGGCGAAATTCCGCACCGGCTTCTCCGCGTCGGAAGCGACGCCGCTGGTGGTGAAGGGCGTGATGTACCTCGCGACACCGTATCGGCGCGTCGTCGCGCTCGATGCCGCCACCGGCCGGGAACGCTGGGTGTTCCAGCTGCCCGGCAACGACCAGCCGTCGACGCGCGGCGTCGCTTACTGGCCGGGCGGGAAGGGGGCCGGCGCGCGGATCGTCTTCGGTACGCGGACCGGCAAGCTGATCGCGCTGGACGCCGCGACCGGGCGGCCGGCGGCGGGCTTCGGCACCGCCGGCGCGGTCGACATGAAGACGCCGGAGGTGATGAACGGCACGCGCGCGCCGCTCGGCATGAGCAGCCCGCCCGCGATCTACCGCGACGTCATCATCACCGGGTCGCGCGTGCAGGAAATGCCGGTCAAGGGCGCGGCGGGCGACGTGCGCGGCTGGGACGCGCGCACCGGCAAGCTGCTCTGGACCTTCCACACCATCCCGCAACCGGGCGAGCCCAATTTCGGCACGTGGGAGGGCGACAGCTGGCGGCGGCGTTCGGGCGTCAACGTCTGGACGTTCGTGCTCGTCGACGACCGGCGCGGCATCGCCTATCTGCCGGTCGGCGCGCCGACCTTCGATCGCTGGGGCGGCGATCGCAAGGGGCAGAACCTGTACGGCAATTCGATCGTCGCGGTGGAGGCGGCGACCGGCCGCTACCTCTGGCACTTCCAGACCGTGCACCATGACATCTGGGACGTCGACCTGCCGTCCGCGACGCTGATCGAGGTGCGCCGCGCCGGGCGGACGATCCCGGCGATCGCGGTGATGAACAAGACCGCGATGATGTTCATCCTCGATCGCGTCACCGGCAAGCCGCTGTACGACGTGCGCGAGGTGCCGGTGCCGACCGATACCGACGTGCCCGGCGAACAGCCGTGGCCGACGCAGCCGATGCCGGTGACGCCGCCGCCGCTCGCCCGGCTCAGCTATGCCGCGACCGATCTGGTCGACGGGCCCCCGGCGCATCGCGCGGCGTGCGAGAAACTGGTGGCGGACCTCTCGGTGGCGCCGAGCCGGCTGTTCCAGCCGCTGCGTGCCGACAGCGCGGTCAACTTCTTCCCCGGCAGCCTGGGCGGTGTCGACTGGGGCGGGGGCGCGTTCGACCGCAAGACCGGATTGTACGTCGTCAACATCAACAATCTCGCCAGCCCGCAGCAACTCGCGCGGCAACCGGACGGCAGCTGGGGGATGAAGGCGGGCTACGCCTATTTCCAGGATCCCGACACCGGCATGCCGTGCCAGAAGGGGCCGTGGGGCGAACTGATCGCGGTCGATGTCGATACCGGCACGATCGCCTGGCGCAAGGTGCTGGGCACGAACAGTGATCCTGCGTTCGCCGATGCCGGGGTCATCAGCGCTGGCGGGCCGATCACGACCGCGAGCGGACTGACCTTCATCGGCGCGACGCGCGACGCGACCATTCGCGGCTTCGATACCAGGAGCGGCGCGCTGTTGTGGTCCGCGCCGCTGCCCGCCTCGAACTACGGCACGCCGATGACCTATCGCGCCGCCGACGGGCGCCAGATGCTCGCGGCGGTCGCCACCGGCGGCTTCGCCGCGCAACCCGCGACCAGCGACCAGGTGGTCGCCTTCGCCGTCCGCTGAAGGGAATGACCATGATGCGTATCGACCCGTTCGTCCGCGTCGCCGGGGTCGTCGGCGCGGCGCTGCTCGGCGCGGCGGCGCTTTCGGCGCAGCAATCCGCGCCGCCGACGCCCGGTCCCGGGCTCGACCTGATCAACGAACGGTGCGGCTATTGCCACACCCCCAATCAGGTGTTCGCCGCGCGCAAGACGTCGGCCGAATGGCCCGCGATCGTCCAGTCGATGATCGATCGCGGTGCCGAACTGACGCCGGAGGAGCAGAAGGTGATGAACGACTATCTGGTCGCCACGCTCGCCACCGATCGGAAGGCGGCCGGCGCGGCGGGGCATTGAGGGCGCGGGGGCGGGCCGGTCGCCCCCGCCACGTCAGCGGGCGTGGCGCGGCAGCACCCCCGCGACCCTGGTCGTCAACCGATATACGCTGGTCGAGGCGGTGATGTAGAGCGTGCGGCCGTCGCCCGCGAAGGCCAGGTTGGCCGCCACCTCCGGCAGCACGATCCGCCCGAGCACCTTGCCCGCCGGCGAGATCACGCGGATGCCGCCGGGTCCGGTCGCCCAGATGTTGCCGCGCCGGTCGACCTTCAGCCCGTCGGCGCCGCCGGCCCCGTCGGCGGGGAAGGCGATCAGCACGCGCCGCGCCGTGACCGTGCCGCCGCGTCCGACCTGATAGGCGTAGATCGTCCCCGGCGGTCCGTAATCGGTGACGTACAGCGTCCGCCCGTCCGGGGAAAAGCCGATGCCGTTGGGCAGCGTCAGGTCGGTGATGACGGGCGTCAGCGTACCGCCGGCATAGCGGAACACCGCATTGTAGGGCAGCTGCTTGGCGGGATCGCGATCCATGCCGTTGTACAGCCCGAACGGCGGATCGGTGAACCACAACGCGCCATCGGCGGCGAAGACCAGGTCGTTGGGGCTGTTCAGCCGCTTCCCGCGATAGTCGGCGATCACCGGGGTGATCCGGCGGTCGGCGCCGACCCGCACGATCCGGCGCGCGCCCATCTGCGCCATCAGCACGCTGCCGTCGCGGTCGGGGGCGAGCCCGTTCGGGCCGATGCTCTTGCCGGCCGGCGGGTCGGCGAGCCCGCCCGCATGGGCGATCAGCGACTCGACGCGGCCGGAGGGATCGACCGCGCGCAGCACGTCGCCGCTCACGTCGGAGAACCACAAGCGGCCCTCGTGCCACAGCGGCCCCTCCGTGAAGCCGAAGCCGGTCGCGACCCGCTCGACCCGGGTGTCCGGCGCGATCAGTGCGTCGAGCGCGGGGTCGAGCCGCTCGATCCGCGCGCCGCCTTGTTGCGCGGGTGCGGCGGCATGGAGCGCGAGCGGCGCGACGACCGCCGCCGCGACGACGAACAGGCGCGGCATCGTCATACCGCGTCGGTCAGCAGGACGAGATAGTCGCGATTGAGCACCGTGCGCTCGATCAGCGGCCAGTTGCGCTCGTGCACATCGGAGCGGATCCATTGCTGGCGCTGCGCCTCGCTCTCATAGGTGAGCTGGAAGCGATAATTGACCCCGGCGGGCGGCGCGGGCCGGCCCTGGATCACCGTGCGCAGCTTGAGCATCTTGAGGTCGATGAAGCCGCGCCCGCGAAAGCTCCGCGCCGCCGGCAGGAAATGCCGGTGGAAGGCGTCGAGCATTTCCTGTTCGCGCGCCGGATCGACCGCGAGGTCGCAATAGAGCACGATCGGCTTCGGCTTCGGCGTCGTCTTCGGCGCGGCGGCGCGGGCCGCGCCGGGCAGCGCCCAGCCCGCGCCCGTGGCGGCGATCAGTCGCAGGAGGGAGCGTCGTTGCATCGGCAGGGTCCTTTCCGGGGTCAGCGCGGGGGAAGCGAGGCCGCGTAGGCGGCCTTGGCGGCGGGATCGCGCGCGATCCCGACCACCATCAGTTCGAGCGGGGCGTCCCCGGTCGCGCGCAGGCTTCGGCGCGCGCCGACCTCGACCGGCAGCGCGTCGCCGCCGCGCAGCGGCGCGCGGTCGCCGGCGACCGTCGCCTCGCCGGTGCCGGCCATGACATAGACCATCTCGCTGATCCCCGGTGCGGCGGCACCCTCCAGCGCGGCGCCGGGCGGGATCAGCACATGGTCCACGAACGCCCAGGGGGTCGCGAACACCTCCGGGCCGAGCAGCCGGCGCGTACGGATCGCGCCGTCCGCCGTCAGTCTGGCGCGGTCGAACCGGATCGCGGCGAATTGCGCGACCGGGTCGATCGCCGCTGCGTCGCGCGCGTCGTCCAGGTCGAAATTGTCATAGCGCTTGGTCTGGCCGACGTTGATGTTCAGCCACTGCACCGGCCGGTCGGAGGCGTTGTAGAGCGCATGGGCGTGCCCCATCCGGTCGGGTACCGCGGCGGGGCCGGCCAGCGTCGCGGTGCGGCCGTCGACCGTGAACTGCGCCTCGCCGTCCAGGATGACGAACATCTCCTCGCACTGGTGGTGGAAATGCTGGCCGATCCCGCTGTGCGGGGCGATCACGCCGCGGTGGACGAAGATCAGGTTGGTGGACAGCGCATCGGGGCCGAGCAGCGGCGCGAACGCCATCGTGCCCGCGCCGCCGTGCACCTTGTCCAGCCGCCGATAGCGTGCCGGGTCGCTATGGCCGATCCGCTGCGCCAGCGGCCGCGCCGCCGGTGCCGGACCGCGCGGCGGCTGCGCCGGTGCGGTGGCCCCCAGCATCAGCGTCAGCATCGTCGCGCCGCGCGCCAGCGATCGGATCGCACCCACCCCGTTTCTCCCGTCCGCGCCGGAATCGACCGGCTTTACGGATGCTTACAACGGGTCTACACAAAATCATATAGGATATAATGCGGTACCAGCCGTGCGTCCGGGAGAGTGCTGATGGCGAAGGCGGGGCGAACGAACGTGCGGGTGCGGCTGGTGGCGATGCTGTTCGTCATCAGCGCGATCGCGTTCCTCGATCGCACCAACATCTCGGTCGCCGGTGTGCAGATGCGTCAGGAATATGCGATCGACCGGATCCGGCTCGGCTGGATCTTCAGCGCGTTCCTGATCGGCTATGCCGCCTTCCAGGTGCCCGCCGGCTGGCTGGCGGCGCGGATCGGCCCGCGCCGTCTGCTGACGCTGGCGCTGCTCTGGTGGGGCGTGTTCAGCATCGCCACCGCCTGGGTGCCGCCGGGCAGCGCGCATGCCATCACGCTGCTGATGCTGGTGCGCTTCGGGCTCGGCATCGGCGAGGCGGCGGTCTATCCGTCCGGCAACCAGTTCGTGTCGCGCTGGGTGCCGGCGCAGGAACGCGGCAAGGCCAACGGCCTGATCTTCGCGGGCGTCGGGGCGGGATCGGGGCTGACCCCGCCGCTCATCAGCGCGGTGGTCGCGGTCGGCGGCTGGCGCGCGTCCTTCTACGTCTGCGCGCTGATCGGGCTGATCGCCGCCGTCATCTGGTTCGCGATCGCGCGCGACCGGCCGCAGGAGCATCCGGCCGTGAACGCGGCGGAGCGGGCGCATATCGAGGCGGGGCTGCCCGACGCGCCGGCCGGCGCGACCGGGCCGATCCCGTGGCGCGCGATCCTCGGCAGCCGCGCGGTATGGGGACTGTTCCTCAGCTATTTCGCGTTCGGCTATGTCATCTGGATCTTCTTCAGCTGGTTCTTCATCTACCTCGCGGAGGCGCGCGGGCTGGATCTGACTTCCAGCGCGCTGTTCGGCATGGCGCCCTTCCTCGCGATGACGGTCGGGTGTCTCGCCGGGGGCGTCATCAACGATGCGGTGTCGCGGCGGCACGGCCTGTACTGGGGCCGATCCGGGCTGGCGATGCTGTCGTTCGCGCTGACCGCCGTGTTCCTGCTGATCGGCTCGCGGGTCGACAACGCGCCGCTCGCGGTGATGACCCTCGCGCTGGGCGGCGGCGCGATCTATCTGTCGCAAAGCTCCTTCTGGTCGGTCACCGCCGACATCGCGGGGCGTCACACCGGCGTCGTGTCGGGGCTGATGAACGTCGGCTGCCAGATCGGCGGCGCGCTGACCGCGTCGCTCACGCCGTGGATCGCGGCGCGCTACGGCTGGGCGGCGGCCTTCGGGACCGGCGCGGGGGTGGTGATGCTGGGCATCGGTGCCTGGGCGATCGTCGATCCCCGCCGGCTGATCGGCGCCGACCGCGATCCTGTCGCGATCGCCGCACGATGATCGCGAACGACCAACGGAGAGGAAGCATGATCCACGACACCGGACGCCGTCGGCGCGTCGTCGCCTGCGCGCTCGCCGCGCTGACGCTCACCGCGCAGGCGCCGCGCCCCGCGCCGCCCGCCCCGGTCGAGATGTGGGTGCCCAAGAAGACGCCCTATGCCGCCTATGACGCGCCGAACCGTCCGTGGTGGAAGCTCGCCGAGGTGCGCGCGCTGCACCGGGGCGCGGCCGACTGGTCGCAACCGATCGTGCGCAACCGCGACCTTGTCGCCGACTGGCACCAGCAGGCGCCCGGCAACCGCACCGCCGAGGTCGCCTATGCCGACAATCGCACCGCGATCATCGTGTGGGAGGGGCAGGTGCGCGTCACCATCGCCGGCCACCCGACGTTCGTGGCGGGCAAGGGGTTCGAGATCGACGTGCCGCTGCGCGTGCCGTTCACGCTGGAGACGATCGGCGACCGGCCGGCCTTGTGGTTCGAGGTCCATGCCGCCAGCGACCTGCCGCTCTATCCGGTCGCCGGCACGGCGGCGCGGCCGCGCGACGTCGCCGGCTTCCGCTACGAACGGCGGCTGGTGTCCGGCGGCGCGGGCACGCCCGACGCGACCAACCCGCTGTACCTCGATTACTACAAGGACGTGGTGCAGGGCGGGGCGCGCGCCACCGCCTTCGTCGCGGCGCAGCATCTGTTCGTGAACAACATTCGCGGCCGTGCCACGCCGACGCCGCCCGCGTCCAACCTCGGCCATTTCCACGTCGGCTACGACGAATTCTGGTTCGTCATGGAGGGCAATGTCGATCTTCAGATCGAGGGGGAGCCGCTGATCGCGGGCGCCGCGCCCGGCGACGTGCTGATCGCCAAGCAGGGACGCTGGCACCGCGCCAGCTTCGGCGGGCCGGAGGGGCAGATGGGAACGCGGGTCGCGATCAATCCCTACCCGCTCGGGCTGCACGGCTACAGCGTCCGGTCGGGCGGGCGTCAGTAGCGCCGCCGGATCAGAACCAGGCGCGGATCCCGGCCACCGCCGCCAGGCCGCCCACCTCGTCGCCGCGCGCGCGCGCCAGCCGCGCCGTGGCGCCGACGCGACGCTCCCACGACAGGCCGACATAGGGCGCGAATTCGCGCCGCCGGTCATAGCGGAGCCGCACGCCCAGCTCGATATCGGTCAGCCCCGCGCCGGTCCCGGTGTCCCGCATCGCCTGCGCGGCGGCATTGGCCTCGACGCGCGGCTGGAGCACCACGAACTGCGTCACCCGCTGGTCGTACCATCCGACCGCGCGCGCCAGCAGCTCGCCCCTGGTCGACAGGAACAGCGCGGCCTCGACATCGAACCAATAGGGCGCCAGCCCCTCGACGCCGATCGTCGCATAGCCGCGCGCGGGGCGGGGGGTGATGTCGTAGCGCACGCCCGCCTGCAGGTTCCAATACGGGTCCAGCGCGCGGCTGTAGAGCGCCTGCACTTCCGCATCGTCGACCCCGCGACCGGCGCTGCCCTCGCCTTCGGTCTTGATCGTCAGCCGGTCGATATCGCCGCCGATCCAGAGATCGCCGTCCCAGCGATAGCCGTCGCGACCGTCGCGTACCTGATACTCGCCCAGGTTCAGCAGCGCCTGATGGATCGTCATCCCGCCATGTTCGCGGCGCATCGCGCGCGCGGCGCGGCGCATCGCGGCGGCGTCGTGATAGCGCGCCGCCGCCAGACCGGGGACGGCGCGCGGTGCCGGGGCGGTGCCGACGGGCAGGTCGGTGCCAGCCGGCGGGGACGACGACGGTCCGGGATCGACCGCCATGTCATGCCCGCCATGGCCCGCCATCGGGGTCGTCGTCATGCCGGGCATATGGTGCCCGCCATGGTCCTGCGCCGCCGGGGCCGTCGTCATGCCGGGCAGATGGTGTCCGGGATGCGGATCGGCGGGCGCTTTCGTCGCGGGCGTGTCGTGTGCCGCGTGCGGGGCGGATCGTCGCGCCGCCGCAGGGCGCGCCGGTCGCGGCGCGGGCTTCCGCCGCGCGCCGGACGCCGCCGGTCGGGGCGTCGCGGCGGGCATCGCCATTCCCGGCATCGTCGCATGATCCATCGTCTGCGCCCCGGCGGGCGCGGCGATCAGGGCCCATGCGGCAAGCGGCGCGATCCTCATGCCGCCTCTCCGTCCGCGCGCACCTGCACCACCTGCATCATCCCGGCATGCATGTGATAGAGCATGTGGCAGTGGAACGCCCAGTCGCCCGCATTCGCGGTGACGTCCCAGCTCACCGTCCCGCCCGGCTGCACCATCACCGTATGCTTGCGCGGGCTGTACGCGCCATGCCCCGTCACCAGTTCGAAGAAATGGCCGTGCAGGTGGATCGGGTGTCCCATCATCGTGTCGTTGACCAGCGTGACGCGGACGCGCTCCCCGGCGGTGAACGGGATCGGCGCGGTCACTTCCGACAGCTTCTCGCCGTCGAACCCCCACATGTAACGTTCCATGTTGCCGGTCAGGTGGATCTCCAGCGCGCGCGAGGGCGCGCGGACGTCGGGGTTGCGGTCGCGCGCGATCAGGTCGCGATAGGTGAGGACGCGGTGGCCGACATCCTCCAGCCCCTGACCGGGATCGCCGGTGCGATCGACCGGCATCGGCGCGATCGTCTGCACCCCCGGACCCTTGCGCACCCCCGGCGCCTTCGCGAAGTCGCGCATGTCGCCATGGTCCATCGTGGCATGGCCCGCCGTGGGAGGATCCATCCCCGCATGACCCATCCCCGCATGGTCCATCGTCGCGTGACCCATGGCCGCGTGGTCCATCCCGGGCATCGCATCATGCGCCGCCATGTCCTTCCCGCCGCCATCCATCCCGCCCATCCCCATGTCCTTCATGGTTGCGACCGGGCGGCGACGCAGCGGCGGTACCGCGCCGACCATCCCGGCACGCGGCGCCAGCGTCGCGCGCGCCATGCCCGACCGGTCGACGCTTTCGCCGACCAATGTATAGGCGATGTCCGCGGGCGGCGTGACGATCACGTCATAGGTTTCCGCCACGCCGATCTGGAATTCGTCGACCTCCACCGGGCGCACGTTCATCCCGTCCGCCTGCACCACCGTCATCGGCAGGCCCGGGATACGGACGTTGAAGGTCGTCATCGCCGATGCGTTGACGATGCGCAGCCGCACCCGCTCGCCGGGGCGGAACAGCCCGGTCCAATGGTCGCGCGGCCCATGGCCGTTGACCAGATAGGTGTAGGTGGAGCCGGTCACGTCCGCGACGTCGGTCGGGTCCATCCGCATCCGCCCCCAGGCGAGCCGCTCGCGCAGCGGCTGGTCCTCGCCCTTCAGCAGCCCGGCCAGCGTCTGCTGCTGGCGATTGAAGTAACCGGCCTGCTTCTTCAGGTTCATGAAGATGCGGTGCGGGTGCAGCGGGCTGTGGTCCGACAGGACGATCACATGCTCGCGGTCGGACACGATCGGATCGTCGCCGGCCGGGTCGATCACGATCGGGCCGTACAGCCCCATCTGCTCCTGCAATCCCGAATGGCTGTGGTACCAGTAGGTGCCGGCCTGCACGACCGGGAATTCGTAGGTGAACGTGCTGCGCTTCGGGATGCCGGGAAAGGAGATGCCGGGCACGCCGTCCATCTGGAACGGCACGATCAGCCCGTGCCAGTGCAGCGAACTGTCCTCGTCCAGCGCGTTCTCGACATGCAGCCGCACCGTCCGCCCTTCGCGCAGCCGGATCAGCGGCGCGGGAACGCTGCCGTTGATGCCGATCGCATGGCGGCGCCGGCCGTCGATCGTCATCATCTGGTGCGCGATGCGAAGGTGGATGTCGTCGCCGGTCACGGTCGGCAGGCCCGCCGACACCGGCTGCGCCCAGCCGGGCAGCCCGGCGGACAGCGCCGCACCGCCCGCCACCAGCCCGGCACCCCGCAACAATTGACGGCGATCGACAACGCCCGACATGCACACTCCCGGAAGGCGCCGCGACCCGCGGCATCGCTCCCTTTACGCGGGCGAGGCGCTTACCCCTTCACGAAAACCTCGAAGGGCATCGTCCGCCAGTGTGCCGGGGCGGTGCCGGGCGCATAGTTGAAGATCGCCACCTCGGACGGATCGTCGAACGCCGGCTTTCTCACCACGTTGTACAGGATCCGGAAATGAAGGTCGGCGCGCGCGCAGAAGTCGACGATCAGGTCGAAATTGGGGAAGTCCTCCGGAAATTCCGGCCAGTCGTCGATCGAATAGAAGGATCGCTTCAGTTCGTAGACGACGATCCTGCCGTCGCCGCGCTGCCGGATCAGATCGATGTCGGTGACGCGGATGCGGCCAAGCGCCGCGCGCTGCCAGTCCTGATAGGCGCTGCTGCTGGCCCTGTTGATCGCCTTGCCCGTCCGACCACGGTTGACCGGAACACCGACCCGCGCGAACCAGCGTGTCAGCTCGTCCAGCGACGCAGGGCTGTCGTTCAGCACGACCCCGACGATCTCGCGAACGCTGTCGTCGAACGCGATGGTCGCGAACGGCAGCCCCGCGCGCGTCGCCAGCATCGCTGCCGCATCGCGGGCCTCGCCGACGTCGGCCGCCGAGGATCCGGTGACGAAGGCGACCAGCTTCACGCGCGACCGGCGGTCGCCATACAGCAGGATCCACGCATTGCCGGCGGCCCACACGAAACCGTCCGGCCGCTCCCGCGCCAGACGATCGTAGACCCCGTTGCTGGTGTAATAGGCCATCGGTCTCCCACGATCAAAGCCGCAGCGCGGCGGCCAGCACCGATCGCCAGTCCTCGTCCTGCATCAGCATCGTGAACGCGGGCGCGGCACGCGGGTTGCCGCGGGACCCCCTGGCATCGACCGCGCGAACGTCCTGCAATGCCGCCATCAGCGCGCGCCTGTAGGCGGCATCGTCATCGTCGGACGGCCGCCCGCCGGCCTCCAGCAACAGCACCAGCAACCGTCCACCCGCCCGCACCACGAAGTCGGGCCGGACGTGCTGCCGTCGCCAGCCCCGCACCCCCCATGCCCCGCGCGCCGGCAGCGGCCACCACCAGTCGACCGCGTCCGCACGGTCGAGAGACAGCGCCACCTCGCGCGCGAACGCGTTCAGCTCTCCCGCGCCGATCGCCTCCGGGAACAGCGGGCGTGCGAGCGGCGCGCCGCGATCGTCGGTCAGCGGACCGTCCCCCCGCGCGCGTACCGGCACGGTCACGTGCGCCGGGATCGCCACCGCGTCGTCCGGCCGGATCGCGATCGTGCCCGCCGCCAGCTTCTGCAGGAACACCGCGCGCGCCGCCGCGTCCACCGCGCGCGACAGCGCCACCCGCATGTCGGCGACCAGCGCCAGCCGCCCGCGCGCGATCGTCGCCTCGTCGATCCCCTGCGCGCGCAACGCCGCCAGCGCCCGGTCCACCAGCGTGATCGCCACCCATGGATTGGGCACGACGTCCAGCAACCGCCGCGCCAGATCG
Organism: Sphingomonas endophytica; assembly: GCF_001476895.1. Taxonomy (GTDB): domain Bacteria; phylum Pseudomonadota; class Alphaproteobacteria; order Sphingomonadales; family Sphingomonadaceae; genus Sphingomonas; species Sphingomonas endophytica_A. The sequence goes on from NZ_LDTB01000011.1 coordinate 47,222, forward strand.
GGGCGGTCGATCCGCTCGTCGACCATCATCCCGGCCGCGCCCGGCGCATCGCCGCGATCGTCGATCCGCCGCCGCGTCGCGCCGGATCCGCCCGCCACGACCGGCGCGGCGGCGACGTAGCGCAGCGCCGACCAGTCGATCGCCGCCAGAATGTCGCGCTCCACGTCCAGCGCGCGCGCGGTGCCCGTGCCGTCGTCATGTGTGACGACCGGCAGCGCGATCGGCGCGTCGCGCCACGCCGCGCCGCGGGCGATCGTCCGCGCCTCGCCCGGCGCCCCGGCGGCACGGACCGGCGTCTCCAGATCGCCCAGCCCCTCCTCGTCCAGTCCCGCGCGGATGCCCGCCACCGCGTCGCGCACGCTGATGTCGCGACAGAACACCCAGGCGCTGTCCAGCGCGGAGACCCCGGTCCGCCGCGCGCCCGGCTGGCGCAGCACGCGCCCGATCATCTGCGTCAGCGCGGTCCGGGCGCGCGTGCTCCCCAGCAGCGCCAGCACATAGGCGAACGGACAATCCCACCCCTCGCGCAGCGCGTCCTTGGTGACGATGATCCGCACCGGGCTGGCATCCGACAGCAACTGGTCGTCCAGTTCCCGGTCGACCGCGGTCTGGCGCCGGATCCATTCCGGCGGCACGCCCATCTCGTTGACCAGCGCCTCGACCGCATCCTCGGTATGGACCTTGCCCTTCTCGCGCTGGTCGCGCCCGGTCAGCTCGACACGCACCAGCATGATCGGGCGGATCGGCGCGCCGTTCGCCCGCGCCAGCCGCTCCAGCGCGGCACGCTGGTCCAGCGCGGCCTTCAGCGTGTCCTTCCACGGCGCGTCGGCGTCGGCCACCAGCTCGATCGGCAGCCGGATCATCTCCGCATCGCGCAGCCGCCGCCCGCCGACGCGCACCAGAATGTTGGAATGCTCGCGGCTCGGCGTCGCGGTCAGCTCCAGCAGGAAGCGCGGGTTGAACGCGCCCAGCAACCGGCGGCGATCGACGCTATAGGCGGTATGCCCCTCGTCCAGCACGATCAGCGGGCGCACGAGCCGCAACAGATTGCCCAGGCTCTGCACGATCGCGCCCGGCGCCCCGTCGGGCAGGTCGTGCGTCTCCAGGTTCGGCACCCGCGCCGCCAGCGCCTGCGCCGCCGCCCGGTCGTCGCCCTCGGGAAAGAAATCGCGATAGCGCCCGCTCTCGCGAAAGACCTTCAGCGCCTTCTGCTCGGACGTGTCCTTCGTCTGCCGCGCGGCGTGGAGCATCAGCAGCATCACCGCCAGCCCGCCCTCGACATCGGCGCGCGCGATGTCCGATCCCTTTTCCAGCAGCGTCACCCGTCCGCCGCTCGCCACCTCCAGCGCCTGCCGCAGCGGATGCGCGCGGTCGCGCAACTGCGCGCGCGTCTGCCGGTAGATCGCCTCCGACGGCACCATCCAGAGCACCAGCCCGGTGGCGGCCCCGCCCAGCCCCGACAGGATGCGCCCGACCGCATGGCCGGCGATCAGCGTCTTGCCCGATCCGGTCGGCAACGCCAGGCAGACATGCGGCACCTGCGCCCCATGCCCGTCGCGCAGCGGGCGCCACGGATCGGGCGAGGCGGCGACCCCGGCGGCCTGCACCGCGCCCCACGCCGCCACCGCCGGCTCGGCGGCGTCGCGCGCCGCCGCCAGCGCCGCGACATAGTGGTCCAGCGCGGCGAGCGTGTCCTCCTGATAGTCCTTAAGCCGCATCGACGCCCAGCATGCGGTGGATCGCATAGGGAAGCTGGCAGAAGGTCAGCCCCAGGTCGGTCAGCGCCTTCTGCGCCATGAACTTGCCCGCCGCGAACACCAGCACCGGGCGGCCGGCCGCCGCCGCCGCGATCCGCTCGGCGGTGGCGGTGTCGAGCATCGCGTCGTTCGATCGCATCCACGCCGGATCGGGGCGATACAGCAGGTGCAAGCGGAACCCGCCCGCCTCGCCGGCATAGCCGTCCGGCCCGGTGTCGCGGGCGTTCAGCGTCGCGCCGGTCGCGGTATAGGCGACATATTCGGCCACCCGCTCCCATGCCGGCGCGCGGCCGTCGCCGGCGAAGAAGCGCTCCAGGTCCATCGCCTCGCCCAGCGTGCAATAGGTGAAGCTGCCGCCCAGCCCGTCGCGCAGCGTCGCGTCCTTCGCCCCCGCCACGCCGCTGGCGACGCGCCGCACGCGCTCGGCGGTCAGCGTGTCGGCATAATCCTCGGTCTCGATCAGGATGAAGCGCCGGTTGCCGCCATCGGCCTTGTTGAGCGCCAGCACCGCCTGCGCGGTCGTCCCCGATCCGGCGAAGGAATCGAGGATCAGCGCGTCCTTCTTCACCACCCATCCCAGGATCGACTGCGCCACCCGCGCCGGCTTCGGATTCTCGAAGGTCAGCCCCAGCGCCGCGAAGAACGCATCGTCGCTCGCCGCGGAACGCAGTACGGAGGGCACGTTCTCCAGCAGATTGTCCTTCAGCCGGTATTTGCGCTGCGGCTGGCTGTCGTTGTCGGCGGGGAAGACGATCTCCCCCATCGAAACGCTGCCGTCCGGCTCGATGACCGGCGCGCCGTCGCCCAGCATCCGCCGCATCGTCGCGACCGGATAACGCCAGCCGCGCGCCGGCATCGGCGTCGGCGCGCCCGTGACCGGGTGGCGCAGCGGCGCGAAATATTCGTCCGGTGCGCGCTTCTTGTTCGGCCAGCCCATATGCACCAGCCGATAGACGTCGCCGGCATGGTCGATCCTGTTGTACGGGCGCTCGCCCCCGGTCAGCGTCGCCTCGCCGCGCACCCATTCGGCATAGCGCGCCGGCGCGGTCGCCGGGTCATCCGCGCGGAACCGCGCCGCCGCCGCCAGCATCGCCTGCGCGCCGGGCTTCGGCCGCAGGAAGGCGGGGGAGTAGCCGCCGGCCTTCTCCGGTCCCCATACCAGCAGGCTTTCGTGCTGACAGGCCACGCCCGAGGCGTCCCCCTTCGGATTGCCCTTGTCCCAGACAATCGTGCCGTAACGCTCGGTCTCGCCGCGCACGAGGATCTCGTCCCCGATCATCGACAGCGCGGCTTCCTCATGTTCGTCGATATGGATCAGCACGATCCCGGTCGGCGACAGCAGCTCGCGCAACAGCTTCAGCCGCGGCCACATCATCGTCAGCCACTTGTCGTGGCGTTCCATATCCTCTTCGTCGACGACGCGGCCCAGCCATTCGCGCAGGCCCGGCGCCTTCACATTGTCGTTGTAGCGCCAGCCCTCCTTGCCGGTGTTGTACGGCGGGTCGATGTAGATCACGTCGACCTTGCCCGCATAACGCGGCAGCAGCGCCTTCAGCGCCTCCAGATTGTCGCCGTGGATGATGAGATTGTCGTCCAGGCTCGGGCCGGCCGGGCCGGGCAGGCTGCGCGCGGCGTCGATGCGCAGCTCGCGGAACGGCACCGACAGATGATGCGCATAGACGAACGGCTTGCCCTTGAACTCCAGCGTCGGCACGCGCTTCCTTCCGTATGGCGGCGGCGTCGCCGCTCCGGCGCGCCGCCATGGCGATTTCACGTCACGCCCTTAACCGTGCACGCGCGCAAAGTCGCCGATCAGTCGTCGTTGCCGTCGACATAGGCACCGCGATCGCCCTCGATCCGGTGGATGGCGGCGCGGCCGCGCGATGCCGCCACCTCCGCCTTGCGCGCGGCACGCGACATGGTGTGCAGCACGCGGGTGCGCCGGTGGACGACCAGATTGTAGCTGACGAACCAGAGCCCCGCCGACACCGCGAGCGCCCCGGCCAGCCACCAGCGCTTCCGGCTCCGCCCGCGCCCGCCATGCGTCAGCCGCGTCAGCCCGCACCGCTCGCAGCGGTGGACGGTGGTGCCGGCGCGCGCGGTCGCCCGGCTCGACCAGTGGTGAAGGCCCAGGGCGCAGCGCATCGACATGGCCGTGTGCTATCGACCGTTCGGGCGTCCGGATCAATCGGGCCGTCACCCTCGGTATCGATCGAAGCGAGGGGGACGGCGACGACCAGCGTCGCGGCGCTCGCCGACGAAGGTCGTAATGGTCTTTGCGGCACCCGCCGCGGATAACGGGCGTTGACCGGGGATGAGGGAACGGATGGCGATGCGGCAGGGGTGCGGGACGGCGTCGGGCGCGCGCGCGATCGTCGTGATGGGAGTCAGCGGGTCGGGCAAGTCGACGCTCGGCGCGCGGCTCGCCGCCGAATGGCACGCGCCCTTCCTGGAGGGCGATGCCTATCACGCCGCCGCCAGCGTCGCGAAGATGCGCGCCGGCCATCCGCTGACCGATGCCGATCGCTGGCCGTGGCTCGACCGGCTCGGTGCCGCGCTGGGGGAGTCGGCGCGCACGAACGGGGTCGCGGTGGCGGCCTGTTCGGCGTTGCGGCGCGTCTATCGCGATCGGCTGGCGCAGGCGGCGCGACTGCCCCTGTATTTCGCCTTCCTGGACACTGAGCGGGCCGAAATCGCGCGGCGGATGAGCACGCGCGAAGGGCATTACATGCCGCCCTGCCTGCTCGACAGCCAACTCGCCACGCTGGAGCGTCCGACACCCGACGAACGCGCGCTGACGCTCGACGCCGGACGCCCGCCCGAACGACTGATCCGCGACCTGCGCGCCTGGCTGGGCGAGACGGTCGCCTAGTCGATTATCTCACGGCATCAGGCGCTTGCGGCCTTGCGACAGGTGCCAGCGCATCGCCAGCGCCGCGCCGTCGGCATCGCGGACGCGGATCGCATCGACGATCGCGTCATGCTCCTCCATCATCGCCGCGATCACCTGCGGAGGGCGCGATCGGGAAATATCCACCCCGGCGCGCAGGATGTGCACCACGCTATCGCGCAGATGGTCGAACACCGGTAAAAACGCCGCATTTCCCGTCGCTTCGGCGATCGCGCGGTGGAGTTGCCAATCCTCGTCATGCGCCGGGGCGTGGGAGAACAGCGCCGCGCGCAATTGCTCCAGCGCCCGTTCGATCGCCTCGAGTTGCGGGCCCGACCGGCGTAGCGCCGCCAGCCGCGCCGCCTCCGCCTCCAGCACGAAGCGTACCTCGTAAGTGCCTATCGTCGTTGCCATTTCGTCCATCGGCAGATGCGTGCCGAGCCGCTCGGACGGGCGGCGCTTGACGTAGCTCCCCGCCCCCAGCCGCGCCTCGGTGATCCCGTCGGAGGCGAGCCGTGCCAGCGCCTCGCGCACGATCGTCCGCGACATGCCGAACGTCGCCGCCAGCCGCGCCTCGGACGGCAGCCGGTCGCCCGCCGACAGCTTCTCGTCCGTGATCATGCGCACGATCGCCGCATAGGCGCGATCGGCCACTCGTCCTTCGCTCACCGCGCACCTCCCCGGGCCAGGTCTTCCCTGTAGCTGCCCGCGCCCGCCCGCACTAGGCTGTCGGACAGGTCACGCAGGTTAAGACGATATTTGATTTGATAGAATTGCGAAAAACGCGGCATAATGGTGAAAGCTGTCCGACCGCATTCGCCTCGACGGGCGCGGCGGATCTTTGTGGAGGAGGAGAGGATGGAAGGGATCGTCCAGGAAAACCGGACCGACGATGCCGGCCTGCCCGAGGAGGCACTGGCGCTGGCACGACTGACCCCGACGCAGATCAAGGTGGCGCGCGGCGTCCATTCGGGGCTGCTCAACAAGCAGATCGCCTTCGACCTCGGCATCGCGGAAGCGACCGTGAAGGCACACATGACCGCGCTGATGCGCAAGCTCAACGTCCGCAACCGCACGCAGGTCGCGATCGCCGCGCAGGCGCTGGCCGGTGGCGCGGTGCAGGGAGCCGCCTGACGAGGTGTCCGGGCCGACCGCTACGACTTTCGTCGTGCCTCGATCATCATCTTGGTATTTCTGGCGGAAAGGCGGGGTAGGCCACGGAGACGGGCGAGGCGGGCAGGGTGGCTGCCCGTCAACGTCTGGGCGAACGGCGAATTCGCGGACCGTGTCGGCCCCCGCGACCTGTGAATCTCCGCCGGCTGGCGCTGGTCCGACACGCTCGATGGCTTCGTCGGGGCGGTTCCGGGCAGCCGGATCACGCTGACCAACGCCTTTGAAAAGCTGACCAATGACGGGCTGTACGCTCTACGTCCTTACCCACCACGGCCTGTACGTGGTGAGGGTCTAGGCCTCGGAGCCGGGGGCGGGGGATGCCGCTCCCGGCCAACTCCGCACATAGATGTCGCGTTGCGCGAACGGCATCCCGATCCCCGCCTCGCGGAACATCAGCCACAAGCGGTTCAGCACGTCGGAGCGGACGTTGCCGACCCCGCTTTCGGGATCGCTGATCCACGCCAGGATCTCATGCTCCGCGCCATCGGTGCCGAACGCGGTCAGCCACACGTTTGGCTTGGGCGAGTCGAGCACGCGCGGCGATTCGCGCGCCGCCCTCAGCATCAGCGCCTGCGCCGCCTGCAGGTCGCAGTCATACGGGACGCGCACCGTGATCCGCACGCGAACGTTGCGGTCGGAATAGGACCAGTTCTCGACCTCGCGGGTCATCAGATCCTCGTTCGGGATCAGATGCTCCTTGCCGTCGCGCGTCAGCACCGACACCGCGCGCACCCCGATCTTGTTGACCCAGCCGAAGCTGGTGCCGACCGCGATCACGTCGCCGGGCTTGATCGAACGATCCATCAGCAGGATGATGCCAGCGATCAGATTGCCGATCGTCTTCTGCATCCCGAAGCCGACCGCAAGCCCGAACGCGCCCGAAAACACTGCGAACGCGGTGAGGTCGATCCCGAGCAGGTCGATGCCGAACAGGAAGGCGAAGACGACGACGCCGATCCCGGCGATCTTCTGCGCCAGCACCTTTTGCGTCGCATCCAGCGCGCGGGCGTGGGCGATCGTGTGCGCGGTGGTGCGGTTGGCGACGCGCACCGCCGCCATCAGCACGACGGCCGTCACCAACGCCTCGACCAGCGCCAGCAGCGACAGCCGTCGCCGCCCGACCGTGACCCCGATCGCGTCGAGCGTCGAGGTGATCGGCTCCAGCCCGCCAACCGCGCGGCTGAACAAGGCGGTGAACACCACCACCTCGACCACATAAGCGGCGAGGCGGGGGATGCCGACGCCGCGCATCAACTGGTGCGCGGTCAGCGTGGACGCGCACGCCAGCGTGAAGCCGATCGCGGCGGCGGCCAATAGCCCCCACGGATGCACCGTCAGCACGATCGCCAGCAGCAGCGCGGCGGTGCCGTGGCGAACGATCGACGGCAGGCGCGGGCGCAGCCCCTCGACATGCGCGCCGACCTTGTCGCGCCACCACCGCGCCACGCGTGTGCCGACCATCCGCTGTGCCGTGACCCCGGCCGCGAGCGCAGCGAGGATCAGCGCGCCCGCGACGCCCAGTTCGATCAGGTCGGCGCGCGCCGGCACCATCGCCAGGAGCGGCGCGAGGTCGTTCACGCCTGCGCCGCCCGCCACGCCGCCAGACCGCGCTCCAGATCGGCGATCAGGTCGTCGGCATCCTCCAGCCCGATCTGTAAGCGCACCACTGGTCCTGCAAAGGCGCGGTCGGTGACGCTGCGGTGGCGCTGCGGATCGACGGGGATGGCGAGGCTTTCGAATCCGCCCCAGCTATAGCCGATCCCGAAATGGTCGAGCGTGTCGATCAACGCGGTGCGCGCGGCATCGTCGCCGCCCGCCAGCACGAACGAGAACAGCCCCGCCGCGCCCTTGAAATCGCGTTTCCAGATGTCGTGGCCGGGGCAGGACGGGAGCGCGGGGTGCAGGACCTGCGCCACCTCCGGCCGGGTCGCCAGCCACTGCGCGATCCGCATCGCGCTCGCTTCGTGCCGTTCCAGCCGGACGCCCATCGTCCGCAAGCCGCGGGCAGCGAGATAGGCGTCGTCGGCGCTGACCACTTGGCCCAATTGGAAGCTGGTGTCGCGCAGCGCGGCGAACCGCCCCGGCCCGGCGGTGACCGATCCCATCATCACGTCGGAATGGCCGCCGATATATTTGGTGCAGGCGAGGATCGAATAATCGACGCCCCGTTCGACGACGGGAAACAGCAACGGCGTCGCCCAGGTGTTGTCGATGACAGTCGCGACGCCGCGCGCCTTTGCGGCGGCGACGATCGCAGGTACGTCCTGCACCTCGAAGGTTAGGCTGCCGGGGCTTTCGATGAAAATGACGCGCGTCCGCTCGCCGATCAGATCGGCGATCCCGGCGCCGATCAGCGGGTCGTAATAGCGTGTCGTCACGCCCATCCGCGCGAGCAGCTTGTCGGACAGCCCGCGCGTCGGGTCATAGGCGCTGTCGACCAGCAGCATCTCGTCGCCCGGTGACAGCAAGGTCAGCAGGCACGCCGCGACCGCCGCGACGCCCGAGGGATAGAGGAACGTCCCCTCCGCGCCCGGCTCCAGTTCGGTCAGCGCATCGGCGAGGCTCCACTGCGTCGGCGTGCCGCGCCGGCCGTAGAACAGCCGGTGGTGGGTATCGCGCGCGCCGGTCGTGCGTAGGTGCGCGACGTCGTCGTAGAGGATCGTCGAGGCGCGCCAGACCGGGGTGTTGACCACGCCCGCGGTCCATTCCGCGCGCCGCCCGCCGGTGACCAGCCGCGTCGCCGGGCGGATGTCGTCATGGTCGCTCATGAGTCACCGATCGCCTTGGGGGTGGCGGCGTCGCCGCCCCATTCGGTCCAGCTACCGTCGTATACGGCGGCGTCCTGTCCGAGCAGATGCGCGCCGAACGCCAGCACGCTGGCGGTGATTCCGGAGCCGCAGGTCATCGCCATCGGCCGCGTCGGATCGATCCCGGCGGCGACGAAGGCGGAGGCCAGCGCCTCGCCCTGTTTCCACGTCCCGTCTGAGTTGAACAGCTGCGGATAGGGCAGGTTGCGCGAGCCCGGAATATGGCCGGGCGCGACGCCGGGGCGCGGATCGGCCTCCACGCCGGTGAAGCGCGCCGCCGAGCGCGCGTCGACGATCTGCGTTGCCCCGCCCGCGTAAAGCGAGCGCATCGCCGGCAGATCGAGCACGCCGATCCCGGCTTCGGCCACATCGACGGTCGTCGTTGCGACAGTCGGCATGCCCTGTTCGAGTGGCCGTCCCTCGACCTTCCATTTCGCCAGCCCACCGTCGAGCAGCGCGACCTGACCGAAGCCGAAGGCGCGCAGCATCACCCATGCGCGTGCCGCCGTCCGGTGCGGGGCATCGTCGTAGAGCACGATCCGGTCGTCACCGCGTAAGCCCACCCGCCCGGCCAGTGCCGCGAAATGCGCCGCCCCCGGCATCGTGGAGGGCAGCGCCGCCCCGGGCTCGTTGAAGGCGACGAGGTCCATGAACGTCGCGCCGGGAATATGCGCGGCCGCGAATTCGGCGGCGGCGTCGCGTGGGCCTTCGGCGGGCAGCCCGATATGATAGCTGGCGTCCAGGATGCGCAGACCCGGCGCATGGGCGTTCGCGGCGAGCCATTCGGTGGAGACGAGATCGTGCATCGTCCTTCCATAGCGGTTCGGACGCGGCGGGGAACAGGTCGCAATCGCGGACGCGAGCGACTATGTGCGCGCGTATGACCCCGATGCATCTTGGCCAGACCAGCACGCTTCCCACCTCGCCCGAGGAAGCGGTCCTCGACTACGTGCCCAATCCGCGCGCCGGTACCATCTATCTGGTGCGCTTCACGCAGCCCGAGTTCACCTCGCTCTGCCCCGTGACCGGACAGCCCGATTTCGCGCATCTGGTGATCGACTATGCGCCAGCCGAGACGATCGTCGAATCGAAGTCGCTGAAGCTGTTCCTCGGGTCGTTCCGCAACCACGCCGCCTTTCACGAGGATTGCACCGTGGGGATCGGCGAGCGGCTGTTCCGCGAGATGCACCCGCAATGGTTGCGGATCGGCGGTTACTGGTATCCTCGCGGCGGAATGCCGATCGACGTGTTCTGGCAGTCCGGTGCGGCACCGGCTGGCCTGTGGCTGCCGGATCAGGGGGTTGCCCCCTATCGCGGACGCGGCTGACTGACGTCGATCAATCGCTTTGCCGTGTGTTGCGCCGCAATATTTCCGCAACCTTTTTCCTGACGAACGGTTCATCCCGTGGACACCGGCGCATCGGGCGCGGTGGGGCATCAGCAGAGGCAAGGGGATGACGCAGTCGACCGAGGCGCTCGCCGTCAAGCATATCGCGCTGATCGGTAATTTCCTCCCGCGAAAGTGCGGGATCGCGACGTTCACCACCGACACATATCATGCGCTGCGGACACGCTACCCGGATATGCAGGTGGACGTGTACGCGATGGACGACCATCCCGGCCGCTACGACTATCCCGACGCTGTGGTCGGTACGATCCCGCAGCATGATCGTGGCGCCTATGTCTCCACGGCCCGCGCGATCGAAAGCAGCGGCGCGCAGGTGCTCTGGCTCCAGCACGAATACGGCATCTTCGGTGGCGAGGCGGGTGCGCACATCCTCGCGCTTCTTGACCGCGTTTCGACCCCTCTGATCGTGACGCTTCACACCGTCCTTGAAAAGCCGAGCGCCGCCGAGCGCACCGTTCTGGAAGGGCTGCTGCGCCGCGCCGCCAAAGTGATCGTCATGGCCGAACGCGGTCGGGAGATCCTGGAGCGCGTCTACGGCGCCAACCCGAAACAGATCGCGACGATCCCGCACGGGGTGCCCGATCGCGCCTTCGCCGATCCCGAGGCGTTCAAGGGCCGCTTCGGCTGGACCGGGCGTCGCGTCATCCTGACCTTCGGCCTGCTCGCGCCGGGCAAGGGGATCGAGACGATCATCGAGGCAATGCCTGCGGTGGTCGAGCGGCACCCGGAGGCGATGTATGTCGTCCTTGGTGCCACGCATCCCAATCTCGTCGCGCACGAGGGCGAGAAGTATCGCGACTCGTTGCGCGCGCGCGCCGACGATCTGGGTGTAGGCGCGAACGTCGCGTTCATCGACGCGTTCGTCGATCACGACGACCTGATCGATTACCTTCAGGCCGCCGATATCTACGCGACCCCCTATCTTAACCCGGCGCAGATCACGAGCGGTACGCTCAGCTACGCGGTCGGCGTGGGCAAGGCGGTCGTATCGACTCCGTACGTCCATGCTACGGAAATTCTGGCGGATGGGCACGGCGTGCTCGTCGACTTCCGGGATTCGGCCGCGTTCGCGCGGGAAATCAACGATCTGCTCGGCAGCGCTCGCAACATCGGGCGGCTGTCGGCACGCGCCTATGCGCGTGGCCGGACGATGATCTGGTCACGGGTGGCGGAGAAGGCAATGGACGAACTGAGCGCGAGCCTCGCGACGCGGACGCAACGGCTGCCGCATTCGGCCAAGGCCGGCAAACAGGTGCTCGCTCCCGACATTGCGGCGGTCGAGCGAATGAGCGACGCCACCGGCATGTTGCAGCATTCGATCTTTTCGGTTCCCGATCGTCGCCACGGCTATTGCATCGACGACAATGCGCGCGCGCTGATGCTGATGAGCGGGATCGAGAATCTCGACGCGTCCGTCCGCGACAGGTGGATGACCATCTATGCCGCGTTCGTGCAGTTCGCCTGGAACCCGGACGCACGGCGTTTCCGCAATTTCATGAATTTCGACCGCACCTGGTGCGAGGATGTCGGGTCGGAGGATTCGAACGGCAGGGCCTTGTGGGCGCTGGGCGTCACAGCGCGCGACGCTCGCGAGCCGAAGCATCGCGACTGGGCGAAGGCGATGTTCGACAACACCGCCAGCCTGGCGCTCGATCTCGGCAGCCCGCGCGCGCAGGCGTTCGCGATGCTGGGTGCGGCGGCGATGCTGGAGGCGTCGCCGGGCCACGACATGGCGTTGCGCATTCTACGCCGCTTCCCCGATGAGCATCTGGCGTTGCTCGACAAGGCGCGACGGCCCGAATGGGGCTGGTTCGAAATCGTACTGGCCTATGACAATGCCCGCTTGCCCGAGGCAATGCTGCGCGCCGGACTGGCGCTCGACCGTGCAGACCTGATCGCGTGCGGGCTCGATACGCTCGACTGGATCGTCGCGCGCCAGACCGCGCCGGAGGGACATTTCCGCGCGGTCGGCTCGGAGAGCTTCGGGCGTGTCTATGCCGATCCGCTGCCCTTCGATCAGCAGCCTCTGGAGGCGCAGGCGACGATCGACGCTTGCGCGGCGGCCTTCGACGCGACGGGCGACGCCCGCTGGTTCGACGAGGCGAAGCGCGCCTATGACTGGTATCTGGGGGTCAACGACCTTGACCTGCCACTGGCGACGCAGCGTGATGGCGGCTGCTTCGACGGGCTGATGCCGACCGGGCTGAACCGCAATCAAGGGGCGGAGTCGATTCTGGCGCTGCAAATGGCGTCCTGCGCGATTTCAGGGCTTTCAAAGCGCGTCGAAAGCGTGGCAGGGACAAGACGCGTCACCGCCTGATCGCGGCGCACGTGCGTTCGACGTCACAATAGACGAGGCTGGTCCTTGGAGCTGTTCAACCACCGGCTGCGTCTGCATGCCGATCCGTCGCGCGTCGTGGTGCGGCCCTTCCACATCGGCTGGATCGCCAATGCGAACGGCGTCAGCCGATCGCAGCGGCTGATCAGCGAAGTCATGGACATGTCGCCGCAGGAGGCGCGTGATCAGCTCGAACTGGTGCTGAAGGACTTCGAGGCACGCCACTGGCAGACCCGCCGCGTGTTCATGACCCGCTACGATGAGATCGCGGCGGCGCACGGTCTGGACGGCAGTCATATCTCCGACGAGAAGCGGCAGCTGATCGGCGCCTATTTTTGCCATGAATACAGCTATGCTGCCGCCGCGCTGATGAACCCCAGCGCGGTGCCGCACCCCGATCAGTCGGGGATGGAGGATGGCGCGCAGCGGATCGTCATGAGCCTGCGCGCGGTGGGCGAGGGGCACATCTCCTCCGTTGCGTTCCGCGAAGGGATCATCACCAGCGACAATGAGCTGAAGCTCGCGCCGGAGCCGCCCTTCGCCACCGCGACCGACGCGACCGGCACGGACGAGGAAGCGCCGCCCAGCGGTCCGGTCACGGTCTATCGCCACCGCGACAGCACGCTGTCGGGCACCGTGATCTTCCCGATCACCGATGCGCAGTCGAAGGGGCTGGAGGATCTGCGCCTCGTCCACTTCCAGCATGACGACGGCAGTTTCGAATGGCTGGGCACCTACACCGCCTATAACGGCGCGACGATCCAGTCCGAGCTGCTGCGGACGCGTGATTTTCGCGCGTTCGACCTGATCCCGATGACCGGTAGCGCCGCGCGCAATAAGGGCATCGCGCTGTTCCCGCGCAAGGTCGGCGGCGCGTATATGTCGATCGGACGGCAGGACGGCGAGAACCTGTACCTGCTGCGGACCGACGACCTGACGCACTGGGACGATGGCGAGCTGATCCTGAAGCCCGTCTTCCCGTGGGAGTTCGTGCAGATCGGCAACTGCGGCCCGCCGATCGAAATCGACGAGGGCTGGCTGCTGCTGACCCACGGCGTCGGGGCGATGCGGAAATATTCGATCGGCGCCGCCCTGCTCGACAAGGACAATCCCGCGCGGGTGATCGGTCGTACCCGTTCACCGATCCTGGCGGCGGCGGACCAGGATCGTGAGGGCTATGTCCCGAACGTCGTCTATACGTGCGGCGCGATGAAGCACGGCGACAAGCTGTTCATGCCTTATGGCATCGCTGACAGCTCGGTCGGCTTCGCGTTCGTGTCGATCAAGGAACTGTTGGCGAAGATGTGACCTGACCGGCCCCAGCCGCGGCCACGCCCGCGGCGATGTGCGCAGCGCAGCGGCCGGTCCGGCCGGCGGGTAAAGCCCGACCGACGTCACGCTGGCGGCTTTGCCGTCGGCGGTTGCGACTCCGTCGTCGTCACCAGCGTCGCGCAGCGATCCAGCGACGGATCTGCGCGCCCAGAAAGGCGTCGCTACGCTCCCCATGTCGACCTAGCCCTATCCGGGGCGTCAGCGCCCGCTCCGGATAGCGTCACGCGCGGCTCGACCGACCCTCGAAGCTGCGGAAACAGGCGGCCAACTATGCACCTGCCGCCCGCACGCCGTCTCCCCTACGGACGAGCGCCGCGTGCCAGTTGCGCGCAGGCGGCGCGAGCCTGCGCCGGGTTCGCCTTGGCGCGGGTCATCGCCTCGTTGAAGCCGCGATCGTAGTTGGTATCGAACACCGCCCCGGGCACCCCTTGCCCCGCCATATACTTGCGCAAGCTTGCGCGGTGCGCCTTGGCCTGCGCGAGCGTGGACTTTTCGCAGATCACGCCAACAGCGTCCGCCCCGCCGCCGGCATTGATCATCGTCTCGTTATAGCCGGCCGGAGCGTTACCTTGCGCAAGCGCGCCGCCCGTCAGCAACGCGTTGGCCATCACGGCTGAAATGATGAGACGACGATACATGCCTTTCCTCCTTGTTCGGTGATCGGGTGAGATGATCGGGCGCATCCACTAGGCGGCGCCCGGGCGACCGCTCGTCATTCCTTGACCGCCGCCTTCTTTGCGGGAGCCTTCTTTGCGGGAGCCTTCTTGGCTGGCGCCTTTTTCGCCGCCGGTTTCTTCGCTGCGGTCTTTTTGGCCGGGGCCTTCTTCTTGGCCTTCGCCGGGGCCGCCATCGCGCGATCGTCGATCAGCTGCGCGGCTTCCTCCAGGGTCAACTGGTCGGGGGCGATCGTCTTGGGCAGCGTCGCATTGGTCGTGCCGTCGGTGACATAGGGACCATAGCGCCCCTCCATCAGCTTGATCTCCGCCTCGGTGCGCGGATGGGCGCCCAGTACCCTGAGCGGCGCGCGGGCGGCCCCACGCGGGGGACGTCCCCCGCCGGCCGCAGCCTCGGCCAGCTTGACGACCGCGGCGTTCATGCCGGTTTCGAACACGTCTGATGTCGACGACAGTCGCGCATATTTGCCGTCGTGCAACAGGTACGGCCCATAGCGTCCGATGCTGGCGGTGATGGGGAGACCCGTCTCCGGATGTTGCCCGATGGTACGCGGAAGGTGCAGCAGACGCAGCGCCATCTCCAGGTCGAGTTCGCCGATGTCCTTCGGGATCGACGCGCGCTTCGCCTCCTTGCCCTCGCCGAGCTGGATGTACGGGCCGAACCGCCCGCTCTTGCGCTCGACCGGCAGCCCGGTGTCGGGATCCTGCCCGAGCGTCTCCGGCCCGCTGTCCTCCGCCGCCGCATCGCCCCCTTGCGCGAAGCGACGCGTGAACTTGCAGTCGGGATAGTTGCTGCACGCGATGAACGCGCCGAACTTGCCGCCGCGCAGCGCCAGCTGGCCGGCATGGCACGCCGGGCACAGGCGCGGATCGCTGCCGTCCGCCTTCTCCGGGAACAGGAAGGGGGCGAGGAACTGGTCGAGCGCCGCCGTGACCTCGCTCGGCTTCTGCTCCATGACCTCGGCGGTGCGCGGCTTGAAATCGCGCCAGAAGGCCTCCAGCACCGCCTGCCATTGCGCGCGGCCGCCGGACACGTCGTCCAACTCCTCCTCCAGCCCGGCGGTATAGTCGAAGCCGACGTATTTCTCGAAGAAGCGTTCGAGGAACGCAGTCACCAGCCGCCCGCTCTCCTCGGCGAAGAAGCGGTTCTTCTCGACGCGCACATAGGCGCGGTCCTTGAGCGTCTTGATGATCGAGGCATAGGTCGACGGGCGACCGATCCCCAGCTCCTCCATCCGCTTGACCAGCGACGCTTCGGAGAAGCGCGGCGGCGGCTGGGTGAAATGCTGTTCGGCGACGACGTCCTTCTTCGCCGGGGCATCGCCCTCGCGCATCCGGGGCAGGCGCTTGGCATCCTCGTCCTGCGAGTCGTCCTGCCCTTCTTCGTAGAGCGCGAGATAGCCGGGAAAGAGCACGACCTGCCCGGTCGCGCGCAGCACGTTGCGCCCGGTGCCGTCGGCCAGCTCGACCGTCGTCCGCTCCATCCGCGCCGACGCCATCTGCGACGCCAGCGCACGCTTCCAGATCAGGTCGTAGAGGCGCGCATGGTCGCCACCGCCGACGCGATCCTTCGCGAAATCGGTCGGGCGGATCGCCTCGTGCGCTTCCTGCGCGTTCTTCGCCTTGGTCTGATACTGGCGCGGCTTGTCGGGGACATAGCCGCCGTCATAGCGATCGGCGATCGCGGCGCGCGCGGCGGAGATGGCGCTGCCGTCCATCTGCACGCCGTCGGTCCGCATATAGGTGATCGCGCCATCCTCGTAGAGCTGCTGCGCGATCCGCATCGTATGGTCGGCGGAGAAGCCGAGCTTGCGCGCCGCCTCCTGCTGGAGAGTCGAGGTGGTGAACGGCGGCGGCGGGTTGCGGGTCGCGGGCTTGGTCTCGACCGACTGGACCGAGAAATTGCCGCTCTCGACGTCGGCCTTCGCCTTCAGCGCGTCGCCCTCCGCCCCGATCGACAGGCGGTCGAGCTTCTTGCCCTGCCATTGCACCAACCGCGCGGAAAACGGCGTGCCGTCCTGCTCCATGGCGGCGGTGATCGACCAATATTCCTGCGAGCGGAACGCCTCGATCTCGCGCTCGCGATCGACGATCAGCCGCAGCGCGACCGACTGCACGCGCCCCGCCGACTTCGCGCCGGGCAGCTTGCGCCAGAGGACCGGCGAGAGCGTGAAGCCGACCAGATAGTCCAGCGCGCGTCGCGCCCGATAGGCGTCGATCAGGTCGGTATCGAGGTCGCGCGGCGCCTGCATCGCCTGCGTCACCGCCTGCTTCGTGATCGCGTTGAAGGTGACGCGCTGCACGTCCTTGGGCAGCGCCTTGCGCTTGGCCAGCACCTCCTGCACGTGCCACGAAATCGCCTCACCCTCGCGATCGGGGTCGGTGGCGAGGATCAGGCGGTCGGCGGTCTTCGCCGCGTCGGCGATCGCCTTCAGCTGCTTGGCCTTGTCGGCGTAATTTTCCCATTCCATCGCGAACCCCTCATCGGGATTCACCGACCCGTCGCGCGGCGGCAGGTCGCGGACGTGACCGTAGCTGGCGAGGACGCGATAATCCGAACCGAGATACTTCTCGATGGTTTTGGCCTTGGCCGGCGATTCGACGATGACGAGCTGCATATGCCTTTAGGTGGGTAGCCTTACGTGTACGCGCGAGGGTGGCGGGGGTCGGCGGGGGGCGTCAAGGGTGGCGCGACCTTGGGCGATCCTCGTCCGGATCGCGGGTTGAGAGGTCGAATGGGTTCGCGCAGAGGCGCGGAGACGCGGAGGTGTGTCGTGCGCGGCAGCGCACCCTCCCGTCATCTGGCCGACAATGGAGAGCGGCTGTCGCCGCGATCACGACACCTCCGCGTCTCCGCGCCTCTGCGCGAGCCCATATCCTCCGCCCGCACCAACGCGGTCGCCTGGTATCGCTCAGCACTGGCTCACCCGCCCGCCCGCGTGGCGTTCGAGCCGCCCGGCGAGTTCGAGTTCCAGCAGCACCATCTGCACGACGGCGGGGACGCAGCCGGACTGGCGGACCAGTTCGTCGATCGCAACCGGGACTGGTCCCAGCAGGTCCGACAGGCGCGCGCGGTCGGCGTCGCTGGCGTCCTCGGGCGGTGGGGCGCCCCAGCCGCTGGCGGGGGCGCGGACGGCGGCGCGGGCGTCGATGGGGCGCAGTTGTTCCAGCACGTCGGCGGCGGTCTGGATCAGGATCGCGCCATCGCGGATCAACGTGTTGCAGCCCTGGGCGCGCGGGTCGGACGGGTGCCCGGGGATCGCCATCACCTCGCGCCCCTGCTCGCCCGCCAGCCGCGCCGTGATGAGCGAGCCGGACTTGGGCGCGGCCTCGACCACCAACGTCCCCAGCCCCAGCCCGGCGATGATACGGTTGCGGTGCGGGAAGTGGCGTGCGCGCGGCTCGGTGCCGGGGGGCATCTCGGCGATCAGCAGGCCGTCGCTGGCGATGCGTTCCTGAAGCGCAGCGTTTTCGGGCGGGTAGGCGACGTCGATCCCGCCCGCGATCACCGCGATCGTGGCCGCGCCTGCACCCTCGTGGGCGGCGGTGTCGATGCCGCGCGCGAGCCCGGAGACGACGCTGGCGCCCTCTGCCGCCAGATCGTGCGCGAGGCTGCGCGCGAAGCGGCACGCCGCCGCCGAGGCGTTGCGCGCGCCGACCAAGGCCACGGGCGTGCGCCGCGTCAGCGACAGGTCGCCGCGCACGGTCAGCACCGGCGGCGCGTTGTCAATTTCGGCGAGCAAGGCGGGATAATCGTGGTCGCCGAGGAACAGCAGGCGGGCACCGATCCGCTCGACCAGCGCGCATTCGCGTGCGACCGCCGCGACCGGCGGTGGTTCGGGGACGCGCCCGCCGCCGCGTCGCGCCAGCATCGGCAGCGCCTCCAGCGCCGCCGCCGCCGTGCCGAAGCGCGACAGCAGCTGCCGGTAGCTGACCGGGCCGATCGTCGGCGTGCGGATCAGCCGCAGCCGCGCAACCGTATCATCCACCCGCCGCGTCGCCTGCCGCATCGCTCTTCGAGCGGCCGACGCGCGGCTCGGTGCCGTCGACCAGTCGGGTGATGTTCGCGCGGTGCTTCCAGAGGACGATCGCCGCGAGCGCCATCAGCAGCGGCACGACGTCGAACTCGCCGAGCACCGCCGCCGTGACCGGCGTGCTGATCGCCGCCGCCATTCCGGCCAGCGACGAGATGCGGATCGCCGCCAGCAGTCCGAGCCAGATCACCGCGAAGACCAGGCCGAGCGGCCAGTGCAGCCCCAGCGCCACCCCCATCAGCGTCGCCACGCCCTTGCCGCCGCGAAAGCGCAGCCAGACCGGGTAGCAATGCCCGATCAGCGCGCCCGCCGCCGCCAGCGGTTGCTCGCCCGGCCAGATCGACGCGACCAGCAGCACCGCGACCAGCCCCTTGGCGAGATCGAGCAGCAGGGTCGCCGCCGCGAGCCCTTTTCGCCCGGTGCGCAGCACGTTGGTGGCGCCAATATTGCCCGAGCCGATCTGTCGCAGGTCGCCCGCGCCGGTCATGCGCGTCAGCAGCACCCCGAACGGAATCGCGCCGAGCGGATAGCCCAGCAACAGCGCGGCAAGCGGCGGTATCCAGATGATGGCGGTCGGCAGCGTGTGATCCCCCTCGCCGTTCGCTGTAGCCGAAACATTTCGGGTACGCCACCGGGCAGCGTTGCCCGATCGCACCGTTCCGGCGTAAGCGCGCGGGGTGAGCGACACCGCACCGATCCTGTTCTTCGATTCCGGCGTCGGCGGGCTGTCGGTGGTCGCGCCGACACGGGCTTTGCTGCCCGGCGCCCCGATCGTCTACGCCGCCGATTCGGCGGGCTTTCCCTATGGCACGCGCAGCGAGGCGGAAATCGCCGCGCGCGTGCCGGCGCTGCTCGGCCGGCTGGTGGAACGCTATCGGCCGCGTCTGGTAGTGATCGCCTGCAACACCGCCTCGACGATCGCGCTGCCGGCGGTGCGGGCGGCGCTGGACGTGCCGGTGGTGGGGACCGTGCCGGCGATCAAGCCGGCCGCGTTGCTAAGTCGAACGCGGGTGATCGGCGTGCTGGGGACCGAGGCGACGGTGCGGCAACCCTATGTCGACGATCTGGCGGCGCGGTTTGCGGGCGACTGTATCGTGCTGCGCCACGGATCGGCGGCGCTGGTGACGCTGGCGGAGGCGAAGCTGGCGGGGGACGTGCCCGATGCGGGCGCGGTGCGGCGGGAGCTGGACGGGTTGTTCTCGCAGGAACACGGCGCGCGGCTGGACGTGATCGTCAACGCCTGTACGCACTTCCCGCTGCTGGAGGCGGAATTGGCGGCGGTCGCGCCGCCGGGGTTGCGCTTCGTGGACGGTGGCCCCGGAATCGCGCGGCGGATCGCGTTCCTGACCGAGGGGCAGGAATGGCCGGCGGGGGTGCCGCGGGACGTGCTGGTGTTCACGCGGCTGGGGGAGGCGGAACGGCGGCTGGCGGCGGCGCTGCGCTTCGCGCGAGTCGAGGCGCTGTAGGGACGCGCCTTTATCCCGCCCATGACCGTTACCCCGGCGAAGGCCGGGGGCCGGCGACGGGACGGAGGTGAAGGCGCCTTCCCGACTGGACTCGGGCTTCGCCGGGGGTAACGGGTAAGGAAGGGGGTGACGGCTCGACCCGACCGGCGGGTAGGGCAATTTGTCCACCTTTTTCGATCATAGAGAATGCGGTTCTGCGCTGGTCTTCGCGGCCGACACGGGGTAATCGCAAGCACCATGACGACGGAGAGCATCGAGGCGCGCGGCGTGGATTACTCGCGCGTGTTCACCCAGGCGATCGACCGGCTGCATGCCGAGGGTCGATACCGCGTGTTCATCGACATCCTCCGCAACAAGGGGATGTTCCCCAATGCGCGCTGCTTCGCCGGGCATAACGGGCCGAAGCCCATCACCGTCTGGTGCTCGAACGACTATCTCGCGATGGGCCAGCATCCGAAGGTGATCGCGGCGATGGAAGAGGCGCTGCACGATGTCGGCGCCGGTTCGGGCGGTACCCGCAACATCGGCGGCAACACGCATTACCACGTCGATCTCGAAGGCGAACTCGCCGATCTGCACGGCAAGCAGGCCGCACTGCTGTTTACCTCCGGCTATGTCTCGAACGAGGCGACGCTGTCGACGCTGGCACGGGTGCTGCCGGGGTGCATCATCTACTCGGACGAGCTGAACCACGCCTCCATGATCGCGGGCATCCGCAACTCCGGGTGCGAGAAGCGCGTGTTCCGCCACAACGATCTGGCGCATCTCGAGGAATTGCTGGCCGCCGACGACGCGGCGGTGCCGAAGCTGATCGCGTTCGAGAGCGTCTATTCGATGGAAGGCGACGTCGCGCCGGTAGCGGCGATCTGCGACCTGGCGGACAAGTATAACGCGCTTACCTATCTGGATGAAGTCCACGCGGTCGGCATGTACGGCCCACGCGGCGGCGGCATTTCGGAGCGCGACGGGGTCGCGGACCGGCTGACGATCATCGAGGGGACGCTGGGCAAGGCGTTCGGGGTGATGGGCGGTTATATCGCGGCGGATCGCACGATCGTCGACGTGATCCGATCCTATGCGCCGGGGTTCATCTTCACGACATCGCTGTCGCCGGTGCTGGTCGCGGGCGTGCTGGCGAGCGTGCGGCATCTGAAGCAGTCGAGCGCCGAGCGCGACGGACAGCAGGCGGCGGCGCGGACGCTGAAGGGCCTGCTGGCGGACGCCGGGCTGCCGGTGATGGCGGGCGAGACGCATATCGTGCCGGTGATGGTCGGGGATCCGGTGAAGGCCAAGAAGATCAGCGACATCCTGCTCGCCGAATATGGCGTGTACGTGCAGCCGATCAATTACCCGACCGTGCCACGCGGAGCGGAGCGGCTGCGCTTCACGCCGGGGCCTGCGCATAGCGAGGCGATGATGCGCGAACTGACCGATGCGCTGGTCGAGATCTGGGACCGGCTGGAGTTGCGGCTGGCGGCGTGAACCGCGACGGCTTTACGGACGTCCCACCGTTCCGAACCTCCGCGAAGATCGCTCGATCATGCCGGACTCGCCGGGGTGACGTGTCGAACGGCGTGGGAAAACCGACGGTCGCAGGGGTCTGCAATCCGTCCGCGATGAAGCGGTGAGCGCGGCAGGCGAAGTGCCTTTCGGAGGCGTCTCGCCGTTCCGCGGCTCCGCCGCAGTCTTCGCTATTGCAACGCCGCGTCCCGTTTCGCCAGCAGCGGCGGGAAGTACGGCGTCGTCGCGTCCGGCGGCATCGTCGCCAGTTCCGCCGCGATCGCCTTTGCGCGATCCCGCGCCGAGGGGTGGGTGCGGCTGTGGAACATGCCGCCGTCGATGCGGCTGCCGTAGTCACGCCAGAAGCGCACCGCGAGTTGCGGATCCCAGCCGGCATTGCGCAGCAGATAGGCGCCGAGCAGGTCCGCCTCGGTTTCGGTCTGGCGGAACAGTCGCGCATTCCGACCGAATTCGGCGAGCAGCCCCCATTTGACGCCCGCAGCCTCCAGCCGGGCGCGGTGGCGGAGAATCGCATGCGCCAGTTCGTGCGCGACCACGACCGCGATCTGGTCGTCGCCGAACCGCTCGAACAGCGCGCCGCCGACCTGCACCACGCGCCCGTCCGACGACGCACCCAGCTTGCTGCCGGTCAACACCTCGAACTCGACGCGACAGCCTGGCCGTGGCGATACCGTCACCACGCGCGTCGCGCCGTCGTGGCGCAGCGTCAGCGCGATCGGCGCATCGACCGGCAGGGCCGCGATCGCCGCCTGCGCCGCATCGCGCGTCGCACTGGTCGTGCCGTCGCTCATCGTCGGGGCGGGCAGCGCACGGCCGTCGATGGCGAGCAATCCGTCGTTCGCCGCGACCCCGGCTTGCGCCGCCGGGGCGTCCGGCACGACCAGTTCGATCGCGACCGGCGCCGCGAAGGCGTCGCGTAGCGTGCGTGGATATTGATCGGCGGCGTGGAGCGTCGCGCCGATCACCGGCTGCCGGTCGCGGCACAGGGGCGCGTTGGCGGTGGTCAGTCGCCAGGCGATCGCCGCCAGCCGTTGATCGACCTCCAGCAGCGATGGCGCGGCCTGGACCGGCACCGCGATCAGCGCGAGCAGCGCCAGGGCAAACAGACGGAAGAACATGCGCATCACGACTCGCGTTGGCGGAAGCTGGCGGGCTCGATCCCGTGCCGCTGTAGCCGGTCGTAGAGGCTGCGGCGCGGCAGTTGCAACTCCGCGGCCGCGGCGCCGACATCGCCGCGTACCCGTTCCAGCGTGGCGCGGATCGTCGCCGCCTCGAATCGATCGACGCGTTCCGACAAAGGTAACTGATCCGCCACATCGACCACGCCGCCGTCGACGCCCAGCACGACGCGCGCCGCGAAGTTGCGCAGTTCGCGCACGTTGCCGGTCCAGTCGTCGCTGACGAGCCGCGCCTCGACGGCCGCGTCGATCATCGGGCGCGGTCGACCGAACCGCTCCGCGGCCTCGCCCAGGAAACAGGCGAAGAGCAGCGGCACGTCCGCGCGACGTTCGCGTAGCGGAGGGATACGCAAGCGTACCGTCTCCAGCCGGTAGAGCAGGTCGGCGCGAAACCGTCCCTCCGCCACGGCGGTGGTCAGTTCGGTCTTCGCGGCGGCGACGATGCGCAGGTTGACGATGCGCGGCGGCCCGCCGGGCTGCGGCAGCTCGCGTTCCTCGACGACGCGCAGCAGCTTGCCCTGCAACGCCGGCGACATGCTGTCGATCTCGTCGAGGAACAGCGTGCCGCGATCGGCGTCCGCGATCCGCCCGGGTTGAGCACGGCTCCCGAACAGCGCCTCGTCGGCGACCGCGTCCGGGAGCGCGGCGCAATCGACGGCCACGAGCTGCCGCGCGCGACGGTGGCTCCAGCGATGGAGCAACAGCGCGACCAGCTCCTTGCCGGTGCCGGTTTCCCCTTCCACCAGGACATCGACATCGACATCGGCAAGCTGACGGATCGTCTCGCGCAGTCGCACCATCACGGGCGTGTCGCCGATCAGCGGATAATGTGTCTCCGCCTCCGCCGCCGCGATCCGCAACCGGCGATTTTCGAGCACCATGCGCCGCATCTCCAGCGCGCGACGCACGCTGGCGATCAGATGGTCGGCGGCGAACGGCTTGGCGATGAAGTCCCACGCGCCGCGCTTCAACGCCCCCACGGCGGTGGCGATATCGCCGTGCCCGGTCATCAGGATCACCGGCAGGTCGGGGTCGCGCGCCGCGACCGCCTCGGCGACGGCATGGCCGTCCATCTTCGGCATCCGGATGTCGCTGACCACGATACCGGGGAAGTCGGCGCCGATCTGCGCGACGGCGGCGCGCGCGTCGGCGAACGGTTCGACATCGATCCCGGCGATCGCGAAACTGTCGGCCAGCGCGGTGCGCAGCCCGTCGTCGTCGTCGATCAGCAGGACGCGCAGCGTGCCCGATGGCGTCGGATCCGGCGTGTCGCTCATGCGCGTCGCACCGTCGCCGCGAACGCCGCCCCGCCCAGTGGGGAGGGCAGGATCTGCAACGTCCCGTCGAACTCCGTCATGATATCGCGAGCGATCCCCAGCCCGAGGCCCAGTCCATCCGGCTTGCCGGTCACGAACGGGCTGAACACCTCGTCGCCGAGCGCCGGATCGATGCCGTCGCCGTTATCCGCCACGATCAACCTCACCCATGGTCCTTCCTCTTCCACCAGCAGTACGATGTGCGGATCGGGGCGGCCGGCGACCGCATCGATGGCGTTGTTGACCAGATTGACGAGCACCTGTTCCAACCGCACGCGGCCGGCGACGACCTTCGGCAGGCCCGGCGCCGGCCAGTCCAGCGTGACCCCCTCCGCCCGCAGCCGGTCGCCGATCAGCAGCCGCGTTCCCTCCATCACCGCGTCCAGCTGGATCGGCTCGATCGTGCCGGTGCCGCGCCGCGCGAAGCGCCGCATCTCCTGCGTGATCGACCCGATCCGCCCGGTCAGCGCGATGCTGTTGTCCAGCGCGGCGCGCACACGGTCGAGCCTTTGTCCGTCGAGATGATGGACCGCGTTCTCGGCGAGCGTCCGGATCGTCGCCACCGGCTGGTTGATCTCATGCGCGAGGCCGGCGGTGATCGAGCCGAGCGAGGCGAGGCGATTGGCTTGCGCCAGTTCCTCGCGCGCGGCGCGAAAGCGTCGATCGGCCTCGGCGCGGCGCTCCATCTCGGCCTGGAGCGCGGCGGTGCGCTCCGTAACCGCTTGCTGAAGCTGCGTGCGCACCGCCGCCGCGCGCGTCGCGCGCGTCACGCGCCAGAGCAGCAGTGCGGCGGCGAGCGTCAGCACCAGCGCGAAGGTCGCGGTCGCCAGCCGTGCCAGCCCGGCCGCGTCGCGCAGCGCCCGTGTCACCGGCACCGCGCGCACCAGCCGCCAGCCCGGCGCACCCAGCGCGGTCGAGACGGTCACAACCCGCCGATCGGTGGCGGGGCGCAAATGGGTGAGCGGCAGCGGCTCCTCCCCGAACTGCCCGCTGGCGCGGATGCCCGCGCGGGTGGCTGGGGAGAGCGGTCTCAGTGTGCGGAGGCGTTCGCGCGGATCGGTCGCCGCCAGCACGATCCCGCGGGCATCGATCAGCAGCGTCAGGCCCGGATCGGTCGCCCAGGCGTTTGCCACGGCATCGAACTCGACCTTGACCACCACTACGCCCAGCGGCCCGTCCGGCCCATCGATACGCCGCCCCATGAACAGGCCCGGGCGTTTGCTGACGTTGCCGAGCGCGAAATATTCCGACGCCGCGTTGCGCATCGCCATCGTAAAATAGGGACGGAAACGATAGTCGTGCCCGACGAAGCTGCTCGGGGTCGCGGCATTGGACGCCGAAACGGTCATGCCGCCCGCATCGATCGCATAGATGACCGCCGCACCGGTTCGCGCCGCCAGCGGCGCCAGCTTACGGTCCAGCCGCCGTGCCGCATCGCCGCCCGGCCCGCCGGTCAGCGCGTCGCGAAGGTCGCCATATTCGCTCAGCACGATCGGCAGCAGACGGTATTTCGCCAGCTCGCTGTCGAGCAGCAGCGCCTGTTGCCGGGCACTACGCAGCGCCTCGTCCCGCGCCTGATCGAAGGCGCGCCGCTCCGCCCAGCGCGCGGCGGCCAGATAGAAGAGCCCTGTCGCGGCCAGCATCGTGAGCACGACGGCAAGCGGGACCGGGATGCGCAACGGCTTCATGAGCGTGCAAGATATTGCATTTGCCGCAACGTCGTCACGCGAATTCTTGCCAGATCGGCGCATCTCCGACGCGCCCGACAGGAAAAGTTACCCGAAAATTCATCAATTTAGCCTAAGCGGCATGGGGTTTTTGGGGTGTGTGTCGGTCGGGTCCATGCTGCGGGCAAGCCGAGGCAAACGGCGAGAGAGGGCTGAATGAGCAACGAAATCAATCGCGCACTGCGTCCATCGGGGTGGGTGCGACGCATCGCGAGTCGCAGCATGCTGCTGGGCGGGGCGATGCTGGTGGCCGGTACGGCGTCGGCCGATCCGGTCGGGCCGCAGATGACCGGCGCGAAGGAATCGCCCGCGACCCCGTCCGCCGTGGGGTATCCAGCGATCGGCAATGGTGAGGGGACCGTCCCCGGCAAGTACAACGTCTCGCGCTGGGCCGAGGACTGGCGCGGGATGCGCGATCCCGCGAAGCGCGACGATCCGCTCGACCGGTTGAAGTTCCTGCCGCTGACCGAAAGCGGCGACGTGTACCTGACGCTGTCGGGCGAGTTCCGCTACCGCGTGCAGGAAACCACCAACCCCGACCTGCGCGATCGCGAGGCGCAGCGTCAGGATCGCACCCGCATCTTCGCCGGGGCCGACCTGCACCTGGGCGATCACGTCCGTGTCTATGGGGAACTCGCGCACGCCGGGCTGCAGGGCATCAATCTGGGCAATCCGAACGCGAACCTGCGCAACAAGCTCACGCTGCAACAGGGTTTCGGTGAGGTGAAGGGCACGATCGGCGGTGCCGAGGTGGGCGTGCGCGGCGGGCGGCAGGAGTTTTCGGACGGCCCGAACCTGCTCCTGGCGGTGCGCGACGACCCGACGCTGCACTTCGTGCTGGACGGCGTGCGCGGCTATGTGCGGGGCAAGCGGGTGCGGGTCGACCTGTTCGACTTCAACTTCGTCAATTACGGCAAGCAGGGGCTCGGCGACGACCGCACCGATCACGCCCGCCGCTTCAGCGGTGCGACCTTCGGCTATGTCGTTCCAAATGATGTCCTGGGCAAATCGAAGCTGTTCTTCGATCCGTTCGTCTGGCGGCTGCGCACCGATCGCGCGACCTGGGGGCGGACGACCGCGCGTGAGGAGCGGATGTTCTATGGCCTGCACCTGTATGGCGACATCGATCGCACGACGATCGACTGGACCGTGAACTATCAGGACGGCAGCTTCGGCAACCGCTCGATCAGCGCGTGGCAGGCGTTCCTGGCGCAAACCTGGCGCATCGCCGCCAATCCCAACGCGCCGCGCGTCGGTGTCCATGTCGATTACGCCAGCGGCGGTGGCGCGGCCGATGGACAAGGCGATCTGCGCACGCCCAGCGGCCTGTACGGCAACAATATCTACTACAGCTATCAGCTGTTCCTCACGCCGACGAACCTCCTGGCGATCTCGCCGAACATCACCGTGCAGCCTGTCAAGAACCTGCGCGTCACCGCCGAATATACGATGGCCTATCGTCCGAACGAGGACGAGGCGGTTTATCGCGCATCGGGTGCGGCCTTTGCCGGGACGCAGAATGTCGCGGGCAAGCATATCGCCGACCTGATCCGCGCGCAGGCGGTGTGGAGCGTGACGCCGCGCATCTCGCTGACGGGACGCTATGAGCATATGATGGTCAAGGACGCACTGTCGCGAGCCGGGTACAGGGATTCGGACTTCCTGGCGGGCTGGATCAGCTTCCGCTTCTAACGAAAACAGAGGAGAAGAGTAGGATGGCGGGAGCGCCCGATAACACGTTACGGTTGAAGTCGATCATCGGCGGTTCGACCGGCAATCTGGTCGAGTGGTTCGACTGGTATGTCTATTCGGCGTTCACGCTCTATTTCGCGCCGCACTTCTTCCCGTCGGGCGATCAGACCGCGCAATTGCTGAGCGCGGCGGCGGTCTTCGCGGTCGGCTTCGTCATGCGCCCGATCGGCGCCTGGATCATGGGTATCTATGCCGATCGCAAGGGACGCAAGGCGGGGCTGACGCTGTCGGTGACGCTGATGTGCGCAGGCTCGCTCATCATCGCCTGTACGCCGGGCTATACGACGATCGGGCTGGCCGCGCCCGCGCTGCTGGTGCTCGCGCGGCTGATGCAGGGGCTGTCGGTGGGCGGCGAATATGGCGCCAGCGCGACCTATCTGTCCGAAATGGCCGGCAAGTCGCGGCGCGGCTTCTTCTCCGCGTTTCAGTATGTCACGCTGATTTCTGGCCAGTTGCTCGCGATCATGGTGCTGCTGATCCTGCAGTCGGTGATGGACAAGCCCGAGCTGGAGGCATGGGGCTGGCGCATTCCATTCCTGATCGGCGCGGTGCTGGCGGTGGTCGTCTTCTATCTGCGGCGCGGTCTGGCCGAAACCGAAAGCTTCAAGAACGCCAAGGCGCATGACGCACCGAAGTCGGGGTTCCTGGCGCTGCTGAAGAACCACCCGCGCGAAACGGGGCTGGTGATGCTGTTGACGGCCGGCGGTACGCTCGCCTTCTACGCCTATTCGATCTACATGCAGAAGTTCCTGGTCAACACGTCGGGCTTCTCGAAGGAAGTCGCGACGCAGATCAACGCGGTAACCCTGTTCGTGTTCATGCTGCTTCAGCCGCTCGCCGGCGGGTTGTCGGACCGGATCGGGCGCAAGCCGCTGATGGTCGCGTTCGGCATCGCCGGCGTGCTGTTCACCTATCCGATTTTCTCCGCGCTGGAGGGGACGCGCGATCCGGTGACCGCGGGGCTGCTGGTCATGGCTTCGCTGATCATCGTCACCGGCTATACCTCGATCAACGCCGTGGTGAAGGCCGAGCTGTTCCCTGCGCATATCCGCGCGCTGGGCGTCGCCTTGCCCTATGCGCTGGCCAATACGATTTTCGGCGGGACGGCTGAATATGTCGCGCTCAGCTTCAAGAAGCACGGGTGGGAGCAGGGCTTCTACTGGTATGTCACGGTGATGATCGGCATCTCGTTGCTGGTGTACCTGCGGATGCGCGATACCGGGCGGAACAGCCTGATCAGCGAGGATTGATCCTCGCCAAGCCCCTCCCCTGCGGGGGAGGGGTGAAGCGGCGGTGGTTTCCCTCGCCGCCCCGCATCGCTACATCCCGATCATGACCGACACGCTGCTCGACCCGCTCGTCCTTCCCGATTTCACCGCGCTGACGCCGGAGGCGATCGCGCCCGCGCTCGACGCCGCGCTGGCGCGCCATGCCGAGGCGGTGGAGGCGGTCGTCCGCGACCGTCCGACCACCTTTGAGACTGCCTGGCTGCCGCTGGAGCGTGCCGAGGCGGGCGTCGATGCGCTCTGGTCGGCGGTGTCGCATCTGCGCGGCGTGGCGGACACGCCCGAGCTGCGCGCCGCACATGCCGCCGGGCAGGAAAAGCTGGTCGCGCATTTCATGGCCGTCGCGCAGAACCGCGATCTCTATGACGTGCTGACCGCGCTGGAGGCGTCGTCCGGCTTCGCCGATCTGCCGCAGGCCGACCGCGTCGCGGTCGAACATGCCGTCCGCGACTTCCGGCTCGCGGGCGTGGCGCTCGACGACGAGAAGCGCGCGCGCTTCGCCGAGGTGTCGGTGGAACTGTCGTCGCTGTCGACCGAGTTCGGCAGCGCGGTGCTGGACGCGACCGACGCCTGGACGCTCCATATCACCGACGAGGCGCGCCTCGCCGGCCTCTCCGCCCCCGACAAGGCGATGTTCGCCGCCGCCGCGCAGGCCAAGGGGCTCGACGGCTGGCTGGTCACGCTGCAGATGCCGAGCGTCAATGCCGTCCTGACCTTCGCCGAGGATCGCGACCTGCGCGCCGACGTCTATCGCGCGTTCGGCACGCGGGCGTCGGATCAGGGGCCGAACGCGGGCGAATATGACAACGGCCCGCGCATCGCGCGCATCCTGGAATTGCGGCGCGAGGCGGCGACGCTGCTCGGCTTCACCGATCCGGTCGCCTTGTCGCTGGAGACGAAGATGGCGCCGAACGCGGGCGAGGTGCTCGCCTTCCTGCGCGATCTGGGGCAGCGCGCGAAGCCCGCGGCGCAGCGCGATCTCGACGCGTTGCGCGCCTTCGCTGCCGAAGAACTCGGCATCGCCGATTTGCAACCATGGGACGCGGGCTTCGCCGCCAACCGGCTGCGGCAGGCGCGCTATGCGGTCGATGAGCAGGAAGTGCGCGGCTATTTTCCGGTCGAGCGTGTCACCGCCGGCTGGCAGTCGCTGCTGGGGCAGTTGTTCGGGCTGACGCTGAAGCCTCGCGACGACGTGGCGCTCTACCATGATGACGCCTGTTATTACGACGTCGCCGACGACAGCGGCGAGGTGTTCGCGGGCCTCTACCTCGATCTCCACGCGCGTCCCGGCAAGCGCGGCGGGGCGTGGATGGCGCAGGCGCGGCCGCGTCTCCGCGATGGCAACAACGTCCGCGTGCCGGTCGCCTATCTGGTCTGCAACTTCGCGCCCAAGGGCGCGGATCAGCCGTCGCTGCTCAGCCACAACGACGTGGTGACGCTGCTCCACGAAACGGGGCACTGCCTCCACCACCTGTTCACGCGCGTCGACCGTCCGTCGATCGCCGGGACCAGCGGGTTCGAATGGGACGCGGTCGAGCTTCCCAGCCAGTTGATGGAGGATTTCGCCTGGGATCGCGCGATCCTGACCGCGATGTCGGGGCATCACGAAACGGGCGCGCCGCTGCCGCCCGAATTGTTCGACAGGATGGTCGCGGCGCGCCGGTTCCAGTCGGGGATGTTCATCGTCCGCCAGCTGGAGTTCGCGCTGTTCGACCTGCTGCTCCACCTCGGCACGATGGGCAGCGATCCGATGGAGGTGATCGACGCGGTGCGCGACGAGGTGTCGGTGCTGCGCCCGCCGGAATGGCACCGCTTCCCGCATGCGTTCAGCCACATTTTCGCAGGCGGTTATGCGTCGGGCTACTACAGCTATCTCTGGGCCGAGGTGCTGGCCGCCGATGGCTTCGGCCGCTTCGCCGAGAACGGGCTGATCGACCGCGCGACCGGCACCGCGCTGCGCGAGGAAGTGCTGGCGCGCGGCGCGACCCGTCCTGCGGCGGAGAGCTTCCGGGCGTTCCGGGGCCGCGATGCCGATCCGGTCGCGATGCTGGTCCGCCACGGCCTGCTGGAGGAGGCGCGATGAGCGTGCTGATCCTCACCACCGGCGGGACGATCGACAAGCTCTATTTCGACGCGCTGAGCGAATATCAGATCGGCGACAGCGTGGTCGAACGGCTGCTCAGGACCGCGCGCGTCGCGCTGCCGTTCCGCGTGCAGGAGCTGCTTCGCAAGGACAGCCTGGAGTTGACCGACGACGACCGCGCGATGGTCGCGCAAGCCGTGGCCGACGCGCCGGAAGAGCGCATCGTCATCACCCATGGCACCGATACGATGACCGAGACGGCGAAGGCGCTGGCGGGGAAGACGGACAAGACGATCGTCCTCGTCGGCGCGCTGGCCCCGGCGCGCTTCGCCGACAGCGACGCCACCTTCAACCTCGGCATGGCCTTCGCCACCGCGCAGGTCGCCGGACCCGGCGTGTGGATCGCGATGAACGGCACGATCTTCGACGGGACCAAGGTGCGCAAGGATCGCTCGATCAACAGCTTCGTCGCGGCATGACACGGGGCTGGCTGGCCGAGGCGATCCGCCGGATCGAGGCGGATTACAACCGCAGCGCCGATACCCATCTGATCCAGGTCGACCTGCCGCATCATGACGGCATCCATTTGTATCTGAAGGACGAAAGCAGCCACCCGACCGGCAGCCTCAAGCACCGCCTCGCGCGCTCGCTGTTCCTCTATGCGCTCTGCAACGAACGGATCGGCCCGGATACGTGCGTGATCGAGGCGTCGTCGGGGTCGACCGCGGTCAGCGAGGCGTATTTCGCGAAGATGCTGGGACTGCGCTTCATCGCGGTCGTCCCGGCCGCGACCGCCGCGCCGAAGCTCGACGCGATCCGCTTCCACGGGGGCGAGATCCACGCCGTCGACGATCCGCGCACCGTCTATGACGTCGCCAACGCCCTCGCGGCGGAGACGGGCGGGCATTACCTCGACCAGTTCACCTATGCCGAGCGCGCGACCGACTGGCGCGGCAACAACAACATTGCCGAGAGCATCTTCGCGCAGATGGCGGAGGAGGAGCATCCGGTTCCGTCGTGGATCGTCTGCGGCGCGGGCACGGGGGGCACCTCGGCGACGATCGGGCGCTTCATCCGCTATCGCCGCCACGCGACGCGATTGTGCGTGGCGGACCCGGTCAATTCGATCTTCCACCGCCATTATGCCGACCGCGCGGCGGTGGCGTTGCCCGAGGGATGCGCGTCGCGGATCGAGGGGATCGGGCGTCCGCGCGTCGAGCCGAGCTTCGTGCCCGGCGTGATCGACCGGATGATCGCGGTCGAGGACGGCGACAGCCTGGGCGCGATGCGCGCGCTGGGGCGGGTGCTGGGGCGGCGCGTCGGTGGCTCGACGGGGACGAACCTGTGGGCGTGCGCGCGGCTGATCCGCGAGATGGCGGCGCGTGGCGAGCGCGGGAGCATCGTGACGCTGCTGTGCGACGGCGGCGATCGCTACGGCTGCACCTATCATGACGAGGCGTGGCTGGCGGACAGCGGGCTGGCGTGGGAGCGCGCCGAGGCGGAGATCGGGGCGTTGCTCACCTGACGCCGTCATTGCGAGCGAAGCGAAGCAATCCAAGGCCACGCGCACGACGCCCTGGATTGCTTCGCTCCGCTCGCAATGACGAATGCTCCCCGACAATCCCCATCCATATCAACCTCTTCCCTTTCGCGCTTTCCCCTGCGGACGCCATCGGTTAACAGCCCGGCCATGACGGCGGTGGATCAACCCGCGCAGGGACGTTTCGAGGGAGGCTCGCACCTCTTCGCGCTGCGCGTCTATTTCGAGGACACCGACCTGTCGGGCGTCGTCTATCACGCCAATTACCTGCGCTTCATGGAACGGGCGCGCTCCGACATGCTGCGGGTCGCCGGGATCGACCAGCGCGCGCATTTCGAGGGCGGGGGCGGCGCCTATGCGATCGCCGACCTTGCCATCAAGTATCGCGCGCCCGCGAAGCTGGACGACGCGCTGCTGATCGAGAGCCGCGTCACGTCGATCCGCGCGGCCAGCGTCGTCATTCATCAGACAGTCAGGCGCGGCGCGGAATTGCTGACCGACGCGCAGGTGACGGCGGCGCTGGTCGGCCCCGACGGTCGCCCGCGCCGCCAGCCCGCGCACTGGATCGACACGTTCCGCCGTCTCGCCGCATTGGGGGAAGTTACGCCGTGAATCCGATTTTGCAGACCGACGCGGCCACGCTGTCGCCGATCGCGCTGTTCCTTCAGGCCGACTGGGTGGTGAAGGCGGTGATGCTGGGGCTGCTGTTCGCCAGCATCTGGACCTGGGCGATCATCATCGGCTTCTGGCTGAAGCTGGGCCGGACGCGCACCCGCACCGAGGCGTTCGAGCGCGATTTCTGGAAGGCCGACGATATCGACGCCTTCTACAAGTCGCAGACGCATACCGACCTGCCGTCCGCGCGCGTCCTGAACGCCGGCGTCACCGAATGGCGGCGCTCGACCGCGGGCAACAAGATC
Organism: Sphingomonas endophytica; assembly: GCF_001476895.1. Taxonomy (GTDB): domain Bacteria; phylum Pseudomonadota; class Alphaproteobacteria; order Sphingomonadales; family Sphingomonadaceae; genus Sphingomonas; species Sphingomonas endophytica_A. The sequence continues at coordinate 80,424 of NZ_LDTB01000011.1, forward strand.
GACCGCGACGGCACGCGCGACCGGCTGGCGACCGTGATGGGATCGGCGGTCGCCAAGGAGATCGACCAGCTGTCCGACCGGCTCAACGTGCTGGCGACGGTCGGGTCGGTCGCGCCGTTCGTGGGGCTGTTCGGCACCGTCTGGGGCATCATGCGCAGCTTCACCGCGATCGCCAGTCAGCAGAACACCAGCCTGTCGGTCGTGGCGCCGGGCATCGCCGAGGCGCTGTTCGCGACCGCGATCGGCCTGTTCGCGGCGATCCCGGCGGTCATCGCCTACAATCGCTTCAGCCATTCGATCAACCGCATCGAGGCGCGGCTGAACCGCTTTGCCGATGGTTTCCACGCGACGCTCTCGCGGCAGCTCGACGGCGAACGCTGATGGCGATGCATCTGCCCTCCGCGCGGGGGAAGGGACGGCGCGCGCCGATGGCGGAGATCAACGTCACGCCGCTCGTCGACGTGATGCTGGTGCTGCTCATCATCTTCATGGTGACGGCGCCGCTGTTGACGCAGGGCGTGCCGGTGAACCTGCCCGACAGCCGCGCCAAGCCGCTGGATCAGGAAGTGCAGCCGGTGGAGATATCGCTCGACGAACAGGGCCGTCTGTTCATCGCCAAGGAGGAGGTCGCGCCCGACGCGCTCCCGGCGCGCCTGACCGCGATCGCCGACGCGGCGAAGGGCGATCAGCCGCCGCAGGTGTTCCTGCGCGCCGATCGCGGGCTGGATTACGGCCGCGTGATGCGCGTGATGGGCGAGCTGAACCGCGCGGGGCTGAACCGCGTCGCGCTGGTGACGGTGGGCGAGGAGTAAGTGGAGCGCGGTGAGAAGATCGGGCTGGGGCTGGCCGTTGCGGGACACGTCCTGCTGTTCGGCGTGCTCTCGGTCGGCTTCCTCGCCACCCCCAATCCGGTCAAGCTGAAGCAGAACCCGGTCGAGGTCAGCCTGGTCAAGGACGTCGCGCTGGAGGCCGCCGCGCCGCAGCAGACCGAAGCGCCGTCGCAGGCGGTCGCCCCCGACGTCGGCGAGCCGGAGGAAGCGCCGCCCCCCGCCGAGGCACCGCAGCAGCCC
>NZ_LDTB01000110.1 GCF_001476895.1 Sphingomonas endophytica
GTATCTCGACATCGCGGAGTTCTTCCAGCGGCCGGACAAGGGGCTGTGGGGAACCGCGGAAGCCTTCCGTCGCGGCGGTCAGCAGTTCTGGTTCTTCTTCAGCCACGCGGCGGCTTACACGAACAATCCGAACTATCCGGGCGCGATGTTCTTCGACCCCGAGACGATGGACGCGCAGATCAACAATCCGGGCTGGGTGAAGGGCCTCGAGGAATACATCAAGGCATCGAAGCTCGGGCCGCCCAATGCGCTGAACTTCTCGTTCGGCGAAGTCAACGCGGCGGTCGCCGGCGGCCAGGTCGCGGAATCGATCGGCTGGGGTGACACCGGCGTCATCGCCGCCGACCCGAAGCAGTCGAAGATCTCGGGCAAGGTCGGCTCGGCGATGCTGCCCGGTTCGGACGAGATCTGGAACGCCAAGACCAAGAAGTGGGACAAGTTCCCGGGCGTGCTTCCAGCCCCGTTCATGGCGTTCGGCGGCTGGCAGATCGCGGTGCCGAAGGCCGGCAAGAACCAGCAGGCGGCGTGGGACTTCGTCAAGACCCTGACCAGCCCCGACGTGTCGGGCCAGGCGGCGATCACCGGCGGCAGCGGCGTCAATCCCTATCGCAAATCGCACACCGCCAATC
>NZ_LDTB01000111.1 GCF_001476895.1 Sphingomonas endophytica
GTCTCGACCAAGCTCAACCGCAGCCATTTGGTCCACGGTCGCAATGCCCTGATCCTGCCGTGCCTCGGACGCACCGAAATCGACATTCAGGCGGGCGGGCCGCAGTCGATCACCGTGGAAGACTCCATGTCCATGGTGCACGCCTCCGGCGGACGCAACAAGCCTGCGTCGGAACATCTGCGCAGCGAGGTGGCGATCATCGCCGGCATGGCGAAGGCGACGCTCGGCGATCGCACGGTGGTCGATTGGGACGGCTTTGCCGCCGACTATGACCTGATCCGCGAGGCGATCGAAGCCGTCTTTCCGATTTTTCAGGGCTACAACGCCCGTATCCGGATTCCCGGCGGCTTTCATCTCAACTCGACGGCGCGCGAGCGCATCTGGGCGACGCCGTCCGGAAAGGCGAACTTCCTGGTCTTCGAAGGCTGCGGCGAGGATCCCCCACAGAGCGACCCGGAGTTCCTGTGGCTCAGCACGATCCGAAGCCATGACCAGTACAACACCACGATCTACGGCCTGAACGACCGCTATCGCGGCGTGTTCGGCCGGCGCGACGTGCTGTTCGCGAACGAGGCCGACCTCTCCGCGCGCGGCCTCGCCCATGGCGATCTCGTCGAGATCGAGACCGCGCTGCCCTCGGG
>NZ_LDTB01000112.1 GCF_001476895.1 Sphingomonas endophytica
CGCTCCCGCACCAGATCGACGAGCTGGTCGGAGAGATTGCGAACGATGATACCGGTCATGAGATACGCCCCGTCCGGCGACGATCACCGGGATGTCCTTGTGCCGTGCACAAGACGCCCGCGCAATCGCGGCTCAACCGAAACGGGCCAGATCGAAGGGGCTTAGATCGAAGGGCAGCGGCGCATCATGCAACAACGCCGCCAACGCCTCGCCACTGGTCGCCGACAGCGTCAGTCCCAGGTGCTGATGGCCGAACGCATAGGCCAGCGCGCCGCGCCGCCCGAGCGCGGGGAGGTAATCCGGCAGGGTCGGTCGTGCGCCCATCCACGGCTCCAGCGGCTCGCGCAGGCTGAGCCCGAGCGCCGCGACATGCGCGCGCAACCGCGCCCATTTCCTGGGATCGGGGGCCATGTCGGCGGTCGCGAATTCGACGATGCTCGCCGCGCGCAGCCGGTGCGCGAAGCGGGTGACGATCATCGAACGATCCTCGAACACCACCGGCGGCACATCGGCGGGCCAGTCGCCGGGATCGCCCTCGATATGATAGCCGCTGTTCCCTATACACCTCCGACCCTGCCGACGAAAAGGAAAATGTATACACGGAAGGTGCATACGATATTACAATCAAAAACCAGGACAAGCATTAAAAACTGAAACAGAAG
>NZ_LDTB01000113.1 GCF_001476895.1 Sphingomonas endophytica
TGCGTTAGTGTATTCTGTGTTTATCAACAGCTTCCTCTTCGGCGGCAGCGTGAGATGTGGATAATGGACAGATGTAGGACAGTCGGGGCGATCGTCGGTGCCCCTTTTCCCGAGGGATCATCCCGCGACTTGAGGCGCCGAACACTCCTGCGCACGCAGGAGCCCAGAATCAGGAGCGGCAGCATCCGCGACCCTGGGCTCCGGCATTCGCCGGAGCACGCCTCGACACTGACGGATCACGCGCGAGGGCCCCCTGCGGTCAGGGCAACGGGACGGCGGGTCCGGTCGAGCCTTCCAGCATCCCGCCGTTGGGCTTGAGGTCGCAGCTCGCCTCAAACGCGCACTGGATCGTCGGCCCGTTGACGATGACCCCATGGCTATGCGGCGGCACCTTGCCGAGCGCCTGCGCGATCGTGCCCAGCTTTTCGTCCTGAGCGGCGAAGCGATCCTGCGTCGTCTTGGCGTTCGATGCCAGCGCGGCCTTCTGCGCATCGAGATCGACGCGGAGCGCTTCATTCTCCTTCTCAAGCGTCGCGACCTGCTGGCGGGAAGTCACCGCCGCCTTCTCCAGCAACGCCAGCCGCGTTTCGACCGGGAGCGCCGCCACGTCGATCTGACCGGGACGCCCCAGTTCGGACAGCGGACGCGTCGGCGTCCTGCGAATGTCGATGCCACCCTGCGCAGTGGCGGATGTGGCAAACAGGATCAGGCTGACAGCGAGCAGACGCATCGTACTTCCCCCCGGAGTGATACGGTCGATGTTGGGCCGAGGGTGCGGC
>NZ_LDTB01000114.1 GCF_001476895.1 Sphingomonas endophytica
GATGTGTAATAAGAGACAGCCTATGTCGATCTCGTGAAATGGGTGCCGAACGATTATTGTTCGGCCGACCGCTCGATCCCGAATTGCTGGCAGAACAACTTCACCCGCGTGCCGGTCGCGGCGCGCTTCTACGCCGACGCCACGCTCGCCCCCGACCAGCTGCGGCAGCGGGTGGCGTTCGCGCTGTCGCAGATCATGGTGATCTCCGGCAACACGGTGAACAGCACGGCCGGCATCGCCGCCTATCAGCAACTGCTGCTGGACGGCGCGTTCGGCAATTACCGCGACCTGCTGGGCAAGGTCACGCTGCATGGCGCGATGGGCAACTACCTGTCGATGGCCGACAGCGCGCGGGCCGCGCCATCGGAGAATTACGCGCGGGAGATGCTGCAGATCTTCACGATGGGGCCGATGCAGCTCAACGCGGACGGCACGCCGGTGCTGGCCGCCAACGGCGCGCTGGTCGACAATTACACCACCGATGACATCAAGGGGCTGTCGCGCGCACTGACCGGCTGGACCTATGCCAAGGGTGGCGGTCGGACCGACTGGACCGGCAACGATTACTCGCAAGCCATGGTCGTGCGCAGCGTCAACTGGGCGTATGATTCGCAGGCCAAGTCGTTCCTGGGCGCCAGCGTCCCCGCCGGTGCCACGCCGGCCGACAGCGTGCGGATCGCGCTGGACGCGGCGTTCAATCATTCCAGCACGCCGCCGCGCCTCGCCAAGTTGCTGATCCAGAATCTGGTGAAGGCCAATCCGTCGCCGGCCTATGTCGCCCGTATCGGCGCGGTGTTCGTCGACAATGGCAAGGGCGTGCGCGGCGATCTGAAGGCGGTGGTGCGCGCGATCCTGCTCGACCCCGAGGCACGCGGCGACGAACCGCGCGGCGGGGGATTCGGCAAGGTCAAGGAGCC
>NZ_LDTB01000115.1 GCF_001476895.1 Sphingomonas endophytica
CCGGCACAAAGCCTTCCGCGAGCTGCGGATCGAGCAGACGATGGGTGTAGTCGAAGGTCGGCCCGAGGATCTGGCCGCCCGGGACGTCCTTGAAGGTCGAGGAGATGCGCCGCCGCACCTGCATCTCGCCGGTATTGACCGGCTCGGTGGCGCCGAAGCGCGGCAGCGTGGCGCGGAAGGCGCGGACCAGGAAGATCGCCTCGATCATGTCGCCGCGTGCCTGATTGATCGCGAGCGCCCCAAGCTCGCGATCGTAGAGCGAACCTACGGTCATCACGCGCGCGACAGCCCAACGCGAGTTGCTCGGAGATCTGCGCCAGCGTCACCTCGGGCACATCGCGATCGCCGCGCCGCTCATGCGCAAGCAACCGATGAGCGTTCTCGATGGCGCGCTCGCCTCCCTTGACCGCTACATACATCGCTCACACTCCGCTTGCGATCAGCCGCGTGGTGCGCGGGATCGCGACAATATTGTCGTCATGGACCAGCACGACATCGATGCCGCGCGGGAACAGGGCCTCGTTGATCGACAGCCGCTGGAACAAATCGCGCGGCTTGATCATCGCCTGCAGCACCGCGCTGCCGTCGATGCCGGGCCCCTTCAGCTCGAAGGCCGGCCCCTGCGTCAGGCTGTCGATCTGCAGGATCAGCGTGGTCGAGCGGTCCGGATATTCGCCG
>NZ_LDTB01000116.1 GCF_001476895.1 Sphingomonas endophytica
ACGCGGCGTGGCTCGCGGTCGGCGTGGCGGTGATCGCGGCCGTGCTGGCCATGGCGTGAGGGCGACCCGCGACAGGGCTTCGCGGGCTCGTGCCGGCGCGGGTCGTCGAACGGAGGTCCGGCCGCGCCAGACCTTCCAGGAGGAGGATTCGGTTATCGAGGAAAGTGGTGCCGCAAGAGGGATTCGAACCCCCGACCCCCTCATTACGAATGAGGTGCTCTACCAGCTGAGCTATTGCGGCCCTGGCCCCGACGGGACCGTCAGCGACGCGCGGTGTCCGGCGCCGGACGTGGCAGGCTCATAGCGGCCCGGCCCGCGTTAGGCAAGGCCACAGCCGGCCCTCGCGGGCGTCAGACGGCCCGGTCCGCCGCCAATTCGTCCCGCAGGAATGCCGCCACCTCCGCGCGGTCCACGCCGGGGGCGATGAAGCTCTGGCCGATCCCCCGCGCGAGGATGAAGGTCAGCGCGCCGTCGCGGACCTTCTTGTCCTGGGTCATCGCGTCGAGGAGCGCCTCGACGTCGCCGCACCCGCCCGGGACGGCCTGCAAACGGGTCGGCAGGCCGGCCAGCCGG
>NZ_LDTB01000117.1 GCF_001476895.1 Sphingomonas endophytica
CTGTCCGGTGGTCAGCTCGTACTGGCTTGACGGCTCATACACCGCGAGCCCGCCGTTTGTGCCGACGTTGTAGCTCGAGGTAGGCCCGCCATCGGCGCGGCCAACGGTGGTGGGCAGGATGTTGAGCTGCACCACCAGGGTGCCATTGCCCAGGATGTATCGCTGCCAGACATTGAGGGCCTGCTCGAGATCGTAAACGAGAGAGGCCTCGGCCGATCCGCCTGCGCTCGAAGAATCATTCAACGTTACGGAATAATTCCAAGTCATATTGGTCGAGCCTTCAATCTATGGTAGCGTACCAATAATAATTAATATTCATGTGACCAGTCATTTCTGTATCCTGCAAGACCAGAAAGGCATGCTCTCTATTGCACCGAACGGCCGACGAGCTCATCCGGGTGACCCCGTTGGAGGCGATATCAAGCACGGCGACCCGTAAGACTACGGAGCCTGCTTCGGCTGCGAACGGTTCCAACGATCGATTCTGGGATCGGCATGATGTTGTTCGCGAATTCTGCTTGGTCGCGGACAACGCCAATTGCATCTCGCCGGAGAGCCATAGTACTCTGGCCGTCATATTCATCTGCTGCTCTACCGGTTCGTTACGAATAGTCAGCTTGCGCTGACGGCGAGGCCGAAAGGGCAGGGGGCGCGCTCACGACAGTGTCGGCTCGCGTTCGACGGCAGTCATTTTCAGCTACTGAGCAGATTAAATCGTGAGATGATTGAAACGCGGAGTGGTACGGCAGCAGACAGCGGGATCGTTGCACTCGCGATGCTGCTGCGTTTTCACGGCATCGCGG
>NZ_LDTB01000118.1 GCF_001476895.1 Sphingomonas endophytica
GAACTTCTCCGCCGCGGCGTCATTGCCGGCGTAGCTCGCCGCCACGTTGTAGCCGGCCGCTTTCAGCGCCTTGCTGATAGCAGCTCCGATGCCCCGCGTTCCGCCCGTCACCAATGCAACACGTGCCATGTCCGTCTCCTCCTTGGCCGTCTTTTATAACCGGATAACTCCGGTCTACGCACTCACAACGAAGCGCGATGAGATCGTCGCGCTTCCGCTCCCTTTTTGAGCATGATCCGTTCGGAAAACCGCTTCACACTTTTCCGGATCATGCTCGCGCAAAACAAAAATGCCCGGCGCAAAGCCGGGCATCTTTTCTATCAGTTCGCGCCGTGGTTGACAGATGATCTTTTCATCACCTAGCCGGCCTCGCTGCCTTTTGTTCAGTCGCGTGCAACGCACATGGCGATGCCCATGCCGCCGCCGATGCACAGCGTCGCGAGGCCCTTCTTGGCATCGCGCTTCTGCATCTCGTGCAGCAGCGTGACCAGCACGCGCGCACCCGACGCGCCGACCGGATGGCCGATCGCGAACGCGCCGCCATTGACGTTGAACTTGGACGGATCCAAGCCGAGGTCCTTGTTGACGGCGCAGGCCTGCACGGCGAACGCACGCATTGGCCACGATAAAATCGAGG
>NZ_LDTB01000119.1 GCF_001476895.1 Sphingomonas endophytica
GTTCTCGCGGCCGCGCTTCGGCAAGCCGGCGCCGCTCTCACGCTATCGGCCGGACCTGCCGGCCTGGCTCGATGCGGTGATCGGCAAGGCGCTCAGCGTCGAGCCCGCGCAGCGCTTCGGCGACGCCATCGAGTTCGCGCACGAACTGGAGAACGGCGCGACATGGGCTGGCCCTGCCGTCGCCACCCGCAAGTCGCTGCACGACCGCGATCCCCTGACGTTCTGGAGAGTGCTGTGCGCGATCCTGGCGCTGATCGTCGTGGTGCTGCTGGCGCGGCATTAAAGCGCGATGCGATTGGGTTGAATAATCATCGCGCTTTGGCTCCTTGTTTGAGCATGAACTTTTCGGAAAACCGCTTCAGATTTTTCCGGATCATGCTCTAGCCGCTCAAGACCCGGCGCGCCGGATCGTGATCCTGCTCTCGTCGGTCATGTCCTTGAGCTCCTTGTTCGGCTCACGATAGAGATGCCGCTCGATCTCGACGGTCCGGCCATCGGTCGTCTTTGTGCACTTCTCGTCGACAAAGACGCCGCCGACCTCCTGCTTGTCGGCGCCCGGCTTTGCCTCCGAGCAGGTCCAGCCATCCTCGCCGTAGCGCGACTTCGCCTGCAGGCCGAGCATGAACGCCTTCTTGCGCAGATAGAGCCGCGCCTTCGGATCGGTCTCGATGGTCAGCGCGGCAATCCGGGCGTCCTTGTCGATCATCACGGTCAGGATCGCCGGATGGCCGCCGACCATGGTGCCTTCG
>NZ_LDTB01000012.1 GCF_001476895.1 Sphingomonas endophytica
CCGCTGGACGTCGAGTCTGCGGCTCAAGTCGTCGAGCGGAGTGTCCTGCAGCTGTTCGACCATTAGCTGAAGGACGGCCAGCCCTCCCACCGGGCCGCCGCCGCGCTCTCCCACACCGGCGAGAATCATTGGGACCGCTTCGCGACCTGGCCGCTGGCGTGTGAGCAGGGCTGCGCCGCGCCGCTGACGCCGATGTATCTGCAGGCCGATCGCGGGCTGTCGACGACGAAGGGCGCGGCGCAGCCCTGCTCACACGCCAGCGGCCAGGTCGCGAAGCGGTCCCAATGATTCTCGCCGGTGTTGTAGATCGCGGCGGCGGGCAGGTTCGCGGGCGGGCCGTCCTTCAGATACTGGTCGAACAGCGGCAGGACCATCCGCTCGCGGAATTGCGCGGCGGTGTCGCCGTCCCACTGGAACGGGCCGAGGCTGCGCCCCTCGCGATTGACCTGGCTGTGCCGCCACGGCCCCATGACCAGGAAATTGTTGCCGATCTTCCCCTTAGCCTTCAGCGCCTCCCACGAGGTGATCGCGCCGTACATATCCTCCTGATCCCACAATCCCTGTTCCCAGAGCGTCGGCACATTCGACGGATTGGCGGCCAGCATCTTGTCGAGCGCCTGACCCTGCCAGAAGGAGTCATAGGCCGGATGCTGCGACATGCGCGTCCAGAAGGGCAGCTGGTCGTAGCCCGACTTCTTCGCCCAGTCGCCCGCCGAGCCGTGGCGGAAATTCTCGTAATCGTCCCAGCCGCCGGTCGGCGGTACGGTGCCGCCGCTCTTGTAGCCGGTCTGCCCGCCGATCCACGCGATGTTGGCGAGCCGGAACGCGCCGTAATGGAACCAGTCGTCGCCCATCCAGCCGTCGATCATCGGGCTTTCCGGCGCGGCGACCTTCAGCGCGGGGTGCGGGTGGAGCAGCGCCATCACGACCGTGAAGCCTTCGTAGGACGACCCGATCATGCCCACGCGCCCGTTCGATTGCGGCAGGTTCGCCTTGTTCACCAGCCAGTCGATCGTGTCCCAGGCGTCGGTGGTGTGATCGACCCTGGTCGGGTTGAGCGGACCGATCACGGGGCGGGTGACGATATAGTCGCCCTCCGACCCGTATTTGCCGCGCACGTCCTGATAGACGCGGATATAGCCGCCCTTCACGAAGATCTCGTCGGCCAGTGGCAGCGTGTTGAGCATCGACGCGCTGTCGCTGCGGCTGGCGCGCGCCGAGGCATTGTACGGCGTGCGGGTCAGCACGATCGGCGCGTTCGTCGCCGCCTTCGGGATGACGATGACGGTGTGCAGCTTCACCCCGTCGCGCATCGGAATCATCACCTCGCGCCGGATGTAATCGTCGTCGGCATCGGGCAGCACGAAGCGCGCGGGGATGTCGCTGGCCAATTCCTGCGGTCGCGCATGGGCGCCGACCGACGCGAGGGCGAGCAGGGGCAGCAGCAAGGTGACGGTACGCATGGCAAACTCCGGCGGGACGGTCGCACATGCTACGATCCCCGCACCGCATCCGGCAAGCGCGTCGGAAAGGAGTGGAAACGACGCGCGTTGACTGGCATGAATGAAAACCAGTTCTCACGCAGGATGGCTGCGGAGATGTCGGGAGGGCGATCGTATGAAGGTCACGCGCAGGCAGGCTTTGGGCACGGGTGTAGCGGCGGGCGCCCTGGCGACCGCGCCGGGGGCGGCGACGGCGCAGACCGCCGGGTGCACGATCGGCACCCATCCGGGCAACCGGGCGGTCGCGGTGCGGCCGCCGCGCGCCTTCACCCCCGACTGGCGCTCGCTGACGGCGGGCTACAGCGTGCCCGACTGGTTCCGCGACGCCAAGTTCGGCATGTGGGCGCACTGGACCGCGCAGTGCGTCCCCGCCGCCGGCGACTGGTACGCGCGCAACATGTATCTCCAGGGGTCTTCGCAATATGAGCATCACCTGAAGCATTACGGCCACCCCGCCGACCAGGGCTTCATGGAGATCCAGAACCTGTGGAAGGGCGAGCGCTGGGACCCGGCCGGGCTGCTGGACCTCTACAAGAAGGCGGGCGCCAAATATTTCATGGCGCTGGCCAACCACCACGACAATCTCGACTGCTATGCCTCGACCTACCATCCATGGAATACGACGCGGGTCGGGCCGAAACGGGATATCGTCGGCATCTGGGAAAAGCTGGCGCGCGAACGCGGGATGCGCTTCGCGGTGTCGAACCATTCGGCGCACGCCTGGCACTGGAACCAGGCCGCTTATGGCTATGATCCCGAGGGCGCGCGGCGCGGCCAGCGCTATGACGCGTTCCGGCTGACCGCCGCCGACGGCAAGGGCAAATGGTGGGAAGGACTGGATCCGCAGCAGCTGTATACCGGGCGCGGCGATTACATGCCCGACGGGGTGCCGACGATCGCGGAGGCCGATGCCTGGCATGCGGCACATGACAGGATGTGGGACGAGGGGACGCCGCCCAACCCGGAATTCGTCCGTACCTGGTTCCTGCGCTGTCGCGAGCTGATCGACCGCTACAAGCCCGACATGGTGTATTTCGACAATTTCGACCTGCCGCTGGAACAGGCGGGGCTGGATATCACCGCCTATTTCTACAACCGCAGCATGGCGTGGAACAACGGCCGGCTGGAAGCGGTGGTGACGGGCAAGAACATCCCGCCACAACGCCGGATGGGAATCGTCGACGACGTGGAGCGCGGCGGCAAGACCTATATCGAACGCTTCCCGTGGCAGACCGACACCTGCATCGGCGAATGGCATTACGATCAGGCGGTGTACGACAACGACCGCTACAAGTCGGCCGCCACGGTCATCCACACGCTCTGCGACGTGATCTCGAAGAACGGCAACCTGATGCTCAACGTGCCGCTGCGCGGTGACGGCACGATCGACGACAAGGAGCAGCGGATCGTCGAGGGGATCGCGGCGTGGATGGGCCGCTATGGCGACGCCATCTACGGCACGCGGCCGTGGCGCATCCACGGCGAGGGGCCGCAGAACGGCGGCGGCGGGCTGTTTTCCGAGGGCGGACCGAAGTCGCTCTACACCGCCAAGGACATCCGCTACGTCACGAAGGGCAAGAATCTTCACGCCTTCGTGCTCGGCTGGCCGGAGAACGGCGTGGCGCGGCTGACCTTGCTGGGCCGCGACAACCAGGTCGGGCGCGGGACAATCGAGCGTGTGATGCTGTCGGGCAGCGATGCGCCGCTGCAGTTCCAGCGCAACGGCGACGCGTTGCAGGTGACGCTGCCCGCCGCCGCGCGCAACGACATCGGCGTGGCGCTGATCATCGCCGGATCGGGACTGACCGAGGGTTCGGTCGCTTAACGCACGATAACAGGTACATTCAGCACCGGCTCAACACGCCAGCTCCATACCGTCACCGTCGCTTCCGTCCCGGTCGCGACGGTGATGCGTTTGTAGGGGAGCAGGATCATGTGGAAGACTTTGTCGGTCGGTATCGGTTCGGCGGCGCTGGCGATGGTCGCGCTGACGCCGGTCGCGGCGCAGGCGCAGCGCTGGGGCGATCGCGATTATTATGCGCGCGACTATCGCGACTATGACGACGACGGCTATCGCGACCACGACCGCGCCTATCGCGACGCCTATCAGGACGGCTGGAACCGTGGTCCGCGCTACGCCGAGGTCGACCGCGGCTATTACCGCGACCGTGGCTATTATCGCGACGCCGGCCGCTACCGCTACCGCGACCGCTGCCAGAACGGGACGACCGGCACGGTGCTGGGCGCGATCGCCGGCGGGCTGCTCGGCCGCACGATAGACCGGCGCGGCGACCGGACGCTGGGCACCGTGCTGGGCGCGGGTGCGGGCGCATTGGCCGGCAACGCGGTCGAGCGCGCCGACAACCCGCGCTACTGCCAGCGGTGATCGCCACCGGGCGGCGTCGGTAACGGCGTCGCCCGCGATCGCGCCCACGCCGACGACGACATCGTCCGTTTCTCGGCGGCGTCACGAAACGTGTAACAAGATATCATCTTGCGATGTTACACCGTCACATGCATAGCCCCCCGTGTCGGCGTGCCCGCACGCCCTGAACCGCATCGGCGTGCCCGCACGCCCTGAACCATTGCCTGAGGGGGCTGTTTTTTTGCGTCGTTCCGTTCGTGTCGCGATGGCGACCACCGTCGTCCCGGTGGCCGTCGCCCTGTCCTTCCCCGCCGCCGCCGCCGAACCGGCCGAGAATGCCGCCGTCGAGGAAGGTCACGACGACGTCACCGTCCACGGCGTCCGCCAGCCGTATCGCGGCAACTTCACGCTGCGGGAGATCCCGCAGGCGATCGCGACGATCGACGCCGGCACGATCGAGGAAAACAACATCCTGCGCCTCACCGACGCGCTGGACCTGAACGCCTCGGTCGCGCGGCAGAACACGCTGGGCGGGCTGTGGGACAGTTTCGCCGTGCGCGGGTTCGTGGGCGACGAAAACCTGCCGAGCGGCTATCTGGTCAACGGCTTCAACGCCGGACGCGGGTTCGGCGGGCAACGCGATGTCGCGGGGGTCGAGCGGGTCGAGGTGCTGAAAGGGCCGGCCGCCGCCGTGCTGGGGCGTGGCGAACCGGGCGGATCGATCAACCTCGTCACCAAACAGGCCGAGCTGGGCCGCAGCTTCGGCAGCGCCGCGCTGCAATATCGCAGCTTCGGCACGGTGCGCGCGGAGGGCGACGCCAATATCGCGCTGACCGGCAAGCTGACCGCGCGGCTGATCGGCTATGCCGAATCGGGCGGCACGTTCCGCGACCATGTCGACCAGAAGCGCTGGGGCGTCCTGCCGTCGATCGGCATCGGCATCGGCGAGCGGACGCGCCTGACCTATGACTTCGAATGGACGCGCGTCGCGGTGCCGTTCGATCGCGGCATCGTGGTGCTGAACGATAATTTCCGCACCGTCCCGCGCTCGCGCTTCCTGGGCGAGCCGGGCGACGGCGACACGGTGGCGCGCGCGACCGGGCATCAGGTCCGCTTGCAGCACGACTTCGACGACCGCTGGAGCCTGCTGGTCGGTGCCAGCCACCGCGACACGCTGCTCACCAGCTTCTCGTCCGACGCCGAAACCGCGCGCGCGCGGCAGAAGCTGTTCGTCGACGGCCGCTCGCTGTCGCGCCAGCGCCGCTCGCGCCGCTACACCTCCGAACACAGCGTGCTGCGCGCCGAGCTGGCGGGTGAATTCCAGACCGGCGGGTTGCGGCACCGCGTCCTGATCGGCGCGGATGCCGATCATTTCGACACCGACCAGCTCTTCACCCGCTATCGCGGGCCGGTGGTGACGGCGACCACCACCGATCGCGCCGGCTATGTCCTCGACATCTTCGATCCCGTCTATGGCCGCTTCCCGCCGCCCGCCACCACGCCGATGACCAACCGGCTGGACGTGCAACGCACGCTGGGCGCCTATGCCCAGGACCAGATCGGCCTGACCGACCGGCTGCAGATCCGCATCGGCGGCCGCTACGACGACTTCCTGCTGCGCGTCGACAACCGGCTGACGCAGCGGCTCGGCCGCTATCGGCGCGGTCGTTTCAGCCCGCAGGCCGGCATCGTGTACGAACTCTCCGCCCCGCTCTCGCTCTACGCCGCTTATGGCGAGGGCTATCGCGCCAATATCGGCGCGGACGCGGCGGGCAATGTGTTCGAGCCGGAGACGAGCCGCTCGGTCGAGGCCGGCCTGAAGCTCACCGCGCTCGGCGGGCGGCTGACGGGCACGCTCGCCGCGTATCAGCTGACCAAGTCGAACGTGCTGGCCACCGATACGCTGAACCCCGGCTTCTCGGTCGCGATCGGCAAGGCGCGCAGTCGTGGCGTCGAAGTGGACGTCAACGGGCAATTGCCCGGCCGCGTCGACGTGCTGCTCAGCTACGCCTATACCGATGCCGAGGCGCGCTCGCGGGTGCTCGACCCCAATTTCTCGTTTCAGATCAGGCCCGGCGATCCGCTCATCAACATTCCCCGCCACAATCTGAACGTGCAGACCGCCAAGCACCTGACGATCGGCGCGCGCGCGGCGGTGCTGGGTGGCGGCGTCCAGTATGTCGGCAGGCGCAGCGGGGAAACCGGCACCACCTTCATGCTGCCCGCGCATGTCCTCGCGCGCGTCTTCGGTCAGGTGGAGGTGCGAAAGGGCGTGGAGCTGTTCGGATCGGTCACGAACCTGTTCGACGCGCATTGGTATGCCAACAGCTACAGCCCGCTCTGGGTACAGCCCGGCGCGCCCCGCACCGTCACCATCGGCCTTCGTTCCCGCTTCTGAGACGGATCATCATGCGCCCTGCCCTCATCGCGCTCGCCGCCCTGCTCGCCGCGCCCGCTCATGCCGACGACACGCTTCCCGCCACGGTCCTGCCGCCCGCGCTGCCATGGTCGGGGGCCAGCGAGCGGTTGATCGTCGCGGCCGACGATCCGTGGATCACGCCTGCCGAGCGCGCCGGCTTCGCCACCACGCCGCGCTATGCCGAGGTGCGGGCGTGGCTGGAGCGGCTCGCCGCCGCTTCCCCGCTTCTGCGCATCGAGACGTTCGGGCGGACCGGTGAAGGGCGCGAACTGCTGATGGTCCGCGCACACAAGCCGGGCGCGGCGCCGAAGCCGGTGGTGCTGGTGCAGGCCGGCATCCATGCGGGGGAGATCGACGGCAAGGACGCCGGACTGATGCTGCTGCGCGACATCGCGCTGCGCGGGAAGGACGACCTGCTCGACCAGGTCGATCTGGTGTTCGTGCCGATCTACAATATCGACGGGCACGAGCGGCCGAGCCGCTGGAACTTCCCGGCGCTGCGCGGGCCGCTGGAGAAGGGCTATGTCGGCAATGCGCGCAACATCAACCTGAACCGCGATTATGCCAAGGCCGACGCGCCGGAGACGCGCGCGATGATCGCGCTGCTGCGGCGGCTCGACCCGATCCTCTACATCGACTGCCATGTCAGCGACGGTTTCGACATGCAGTATGACACCACCTTCACCTATGCCGGCTGGGGACGCTACGCCTATCATCGCGCGACCGCCGACTGGCTGATGACGCGCTTCGGCCCACGCGTGACGCAGGCGCTGACCCGCGCCGGGCATCTGCCGACCAGCTATCCCAGCCCGATCGACACGCGCGCGCCGGAGAAGGGCATCCGGCAGGCGCCCGAGGGACCACGCTATTCGACCGGCTATGGCGACTTCATCGGCGTGCCTACCGTGCTGGTCGAAAACCATATGCTCAAGCCGTACCGGCAGCGCGTGCTGGGCACCTATGTGCTGCTGGAGGCGGGGCTGCGGCTGGCGGGCGAGGACCGCGCGCGGATCGAAGCGGCCAAGGCGCGCGACCGCGCCACGCGCCCCGCGACGATGCTGACGAAGTGGAAGCCCGCCGCGACCCCGATCGGCTGGGTCGAGGATTTCCGCGGCATCGCCTTCGACACCTATCGCTCGCCGGCGACCGGGCGGCTGGAGCAGCGCTGGACCGGCCGGCCGATCACCTTCCGGATGCCGATCATCGGGCAGGAGCCGGTCGGAACCGTCACGCTGCCGCGCGCCTGGTACGTCCCGCCGGAACAGGTGGCGGTGATCGACCGGCTGCGCCTGCACGGCATCCGCCTCGACCCGCTGGACCGCCCGCGCCGGCTGGCGCTGGACCGCGTGACGCTCACCGATCCGCAGGTGCAGCGCGCGCAGGACGGGCGGCTGCCGCTGAAGGCCGCGTCGTTCGTCCACGCCCCCGTGTCGGAGACGCTGCCCGCCGGTACCATGCGCGTCGCGTCGGACCAGCCGCTCGGCCTGCTGGCGGCCGCGCTGCTGGAACCGGAGGCGCCGGATTCGTTCCTCGCCTGGGGATTCTTCCCCGAAATGCTCTCCCCGCCCCCGGGCGTGGAGGACTTCGTCACCGCCCCGCTCGCCGAGGCGCTGCTGGCGCGCGATCCGGCGGTGCGCGCCGCCTTCGCCGCGACGCTGGCCGCCGACCCGGGCTTCGCCGCCGATCCGACGGCACGGCTGACCTGGTTGACGGCGCGCCTGCCCGACCGCAGCCGCTACGCGCTCACCTATCCGATCCGGCGCGAACCCTGAGGATCAGTGCGCGATGCCGAGCAGGAGCAGCAGGACCACCCACAGGATCAACACGATCAGCGACGCCACCAATAGCGCGCCCGTCCACACCGTCGCCGCGGCGTTTCCCAGTCCATAGGCACCCCGCACCTGCGCGAACAGATGAACCGGGAACAGCGCCATCAGCAACGCGACGCCCGGCAGATGCAAGGCGCTGGACCAGAGGATCATCATCGCGGTGAGCAGGCTGACGAAGCTCATCGAATAGGTGACGAAGACGGCGTGGTCGAACAGGAAGGTGTTGCGCCGCCATACGAACAGCAGCCACATGAACGGCAGCGACAACGGGATGAGCGCCCAGGAAAATTTATACCCGTTCGCCTCCATCTTGAAGAGCAGGAGTTCGGGATCCTCGATCGCGTGGTTCAGCTTCGCGTTCAGTGCCGGCCACGGCGTGTGGATGCGCTCGCCGCCCTCGCGATCGTCGTCGGGCAGCGGCATCTGCTTCAGCATCCGCGCCGCCGTATCCAGTTCCTGCTGGCTGTCCTTCAGCCGCCGAAGCCGCTGGTCGAGCCCGGTCGTATCGCGATGCGCGGCGGCCGCCGCGGCACGTTGCCGCTCGACGAGGGCGGTCGCCCCCCGCACGCGGCTCTGTTCGGCCGACAGCTGCGCCTGCATGGTCCGGTCCGGGGTGTGGACGTTGGCGAAGCCGCCGAGCACCGAGTAGGCGATGTAGAGCAGGAACACCGAGAACAGGTAGAGCGCCAGCGGCGACAGGAACCGCCGCCGCTCGCCATCGATATAACGCCGCGTCAGCGCGCCGGGATGGCGCAGCAGCATCGCGATCGTCCGCCACGCCGCACCTTCGATATGCAGCACGCCGTGCGAGAAATCGTGCCACCACGCGCCCAGCGTGCGGTGGATGTGCCCCGATTGCCCGCAGACATGGCAATAATCGCCGACCCGCGTCGCCCCGCAGTTCAGGCACGTCGCCCCCGCCGTCCCATCCATCGTATTGATGTGCCCCGCCATTCCCCGGCCGCCCGTGTGACACAAAGACGGTACGGACGTAAAGCGGCGCCTAGGGCAGCAGCAGGCTGGCGTCGCCGTAGGAATAGAAGCGGTAATCGTTCCCGATCGCATGGGCATAGGCCGCCTGCATCCGGTCGAGCCCCATCAGCGCGGACACCAGCATGAAGAGCGTGGACCGCGGCAGATGGAAGTTGGTCATCAGCCCGTCGATCCCGCGAAAGCGATAGCCCGGGGTGATGAAGATCGACGTGTCGCCGTCGAACGGCCGGATCACGCCCTGCGCGTCGGTCGCGCTTTCGATCAGGCGGAGCGAGGTGGTGCCGACCGCGATCACGCGCCCGCCGCCGGCGCGCGTCGCGTTGAGCCGGTCGGCGGTCGCGGCATCGATGCGGCCCCATTCGGCGTGCATCCTGTGATCGGCGGTATCCTCGGCCTTGACCGGCAGGAAGGTGCCCGCGCCGACGTGCAGCGTCAGCGTCGCATGGCCGATCCCGGCCGCGTCCAGCGCTGCGAGCAGCGCCGGGGTGAAATGCAGCGCCGCCGTGGGAGCGGCGACCGCGCCGGGTTCGGCGGCGAACATCGTCTGATAATCGTCGGCGTCGCGCGCGTCGGTGTCGCGCTTGCCCGCGATATAGGGCGGCAGCGGCATCCGCCCGGCCCGTTCCAGCAGCAGCTCGACCGGCTCGTCCCCCGCGAAGTCCAGCGCCCAGCTGCCGTCCTCCGCGCGATCGTGCGCGGTCGCGGTCACGCCCTGGCCGAAGTCGATCGCGTCGCCGTCGCGCAGCCGCCGCGCGTTGCGGACGAACGCGCGCCAGCGGCGCGGCCCCTCACGCTTGTGCAGCGTCGCGCCGATCCGCGCATGGCCGCGCGTCCCCTCCAGCTGCGCGGGGATCACGCGCGTGTCGTTGAAGACCAGCAGGTCGCCGGGGCGCAATTGCGACGGCAGGTCGGACACGATCCGGTCCGCCAGCCCTTCCGGCGTGACGACCAGCATCCGCGCCGCATCGCGCGGCACGGCGGGGCGCAGCGCGATCCGCTCCGGCGGCAGCGCGAAGTCGAACAGGTCGACGTTCATCGGATCAGCGGCGGGCGGCGGGCTTCTTGGGCGCGGGCTTGCGCGCCGGGGCGGTCGCGCCCGGCAAGGTCGGCAGCGTCGCGGGCAGCGTCGGCGCGGCGGCGACCGGCAGCGGCTGGTACGCCGGGGGATTGTCCGACGCGATATAGGCGTGGACGATCCGCGACGGATTCTGCGGCGGCTCGCCCCGCTCGATCGCGTCGACATAATTCATGCCGGAGATGACCCGCCCGAACACGGTGTACTTCTTGTCGAGCTGGAAGCGCGGCTGGAAGACGATGTAGAACTGACTGTTCGCGCTGTCCTCCTTCTCCGCGCGCGCCGCCGCGACCGCGCCGCGCACATGGGGGAGGTAATTGAACTCGGCCGGCAGGTCGGGCAGCGTGCTGCCGCCGGTGCCGTCGCCCTTCGGATCGCCGCCCTGCGCCATGAAGCCGTCGATGACGCGGTGGAACACCAGCCCGTCATAGAAATGCTGGCGGGTCAGCGTCTTGATCCGCTCGACCATCTTCGGCGCGACATCCGGGCGCAGCGCGATCTCCACGCGCCCGCCGGTCGACAGATCGAGCAGCCAGATGTTGCTCTTGTCGTCGATCGACGGCGCGGGCAGCCGCTCCTGCGCGGCGACGGGGACGGACACGATCGCGACAAGCGCGGCGGCAAGGAAAGCGAACAGGCGCATCGGGTCTTTCGGATCAGCTCGTGAAGTCGTTGACGGCCCTAGACCAGAAACGCGCTTGCGCCAAACTGAACGCGCGATCGCGCCGCAGCGTTTTGCCGCCCTTCGCCGTCAGCTGCCCCGCCGCCCGTCCCTCGCCACGCGCGCCACGACCTCGTCGCACACCGCGGCGCTGACGAACTTGCCGATATGCCCGCCGAAGATCGCGATCTCCTTCACCAGCCGCGACGCGATCGGTTGCAGGCAGACGTCGGCCATCAGGAAGACCGTTTCGATCCGGTCGTTCAACTGCTGGTTCATGCCGGCCATCTGATATTCGTACTCGAAATCGGCGACGGCGCGCAGCCCCCGCACGATCATCGTCGCCCGCTCGCGCTCGGCGAAATCCATCAGCAGCGAATCGAACGACACGACGCGGATGTCGCCGCCGATCGCCTCGACCTCGCGCTCCACCATCGCCATCCGTTCCGGCAGCGTGAACATCGGCGACTTGCCGGGGTTGGTGGTCACGCCGACGACCAGCCGGTCTACCAGCTTCGCGCCGCGCCGGATGATATCCATATGCCCCAGCGTGATCGGATCGAAGGTGCCGGGATAGACGCCGATACGCATGGGATAAGCCTCGGTTCAGCCGCGCCGGTCGATCACGAACCGCGCGATCGCGCGGAGCAGCTCGGCCTCCTCGCCATAGCTGCGGAGATGATCGATCGCCTGATCGACCAGCATCCGCGACTGTTGCCGCGCGCGCTCGACGCCCAGCAGCGAGACGAACGTCTCCTTGCCCTGTTCGCCGTCCTTGCGCAGCTTCTTGCCCGCCAGTTCCTCGTCCCCCTCGACGTCGAGCAGGTCGTCGACGATCTGGAAGGCAAGGCCGAGGTCATGGGCATAGCCGCGCAGGTGGCGGCGCCCCTCGGGCGGTACGCGCCCCAGGATCGCGCCGCCTTCCACCGCCGCGCCGATCAGCGCGCCGGTCTTCATCTGCTGCAGCCGGGTGACGGTGTTCAGGTCGAAGCGGGTGCCGTCGGCCTTCAGGTCCATCGCCTGTCCGCCCGCCATGCCCGACGGGCCGGAGGCGCGGGCGAGGTCGGCGATCAACTCGGCGCGGACGAACGGATCGGCGTGGGTCGCCGGATCGGCCAGCACCTCAAACGCCAGCGCGTGCAGGCAATCGCCCGCCAGGATCGCGGTCGCCTCGTCGAACGCCTTGTGGACGGTCGGCTTCCCGTGGCGCAGGTCGTCATTGTCCATCGCGGGCAGATCGTCGTGGATCAGCGAATAGACGTGGATCGCCTCCAGCGCGACCGCCACCCGCCCCGCGGCATCGCGCGCGACGTCGAACAGCCGCGCGGTCGCGAACACCAGCAGCGGGCGCAACCGTTTGCCGCCGCCGATCGTGGCGTGGCGCATGGCGCGGTACAGGTCCGCGCGCGGATCGTTCGGGATCGGCAACAGCGCGTCGAAGCGCCGGTCCATCTCCGCCGAGATTTCCTTCAATGCCGCCTTGAGCTGCGGCGACGCATAAGCGGCGACGCTCATCCGGCGGCAAAGGGCTCGACGGCGGTCGCGCGTCCGTCCGCGCCGGTGCGGATCGCCTCGATCCGTGCCTGGGCCGCGTCCAGCCGGTCGGCGCACCGCTGCCGCAGCACGCTGCCGCGCTCATAGAGGCGGATCGCTTCCTCGAGCGGCGTATCGCCGGATTCCAGTCGCGCGACGATATCCTCCAGTTCGCGCAGGCCGGCCTCGAAGGACAAGGTCTCGATCGGATCTTCCATGCGCCGGCTATGCGCCGGTCAAGCGCGGCCGGTCAAGGAGATGCGGTCGGGGGAGATTCGGTCGATCAGGCCGCGCGGCGCTGCATACCCACCAGCAGGTCGCGCGCGGCGCGCTGCGCGGTGGCGATCTCGCGCGCGGTCATGTCTTCGGCGATCTCGGTGCGCGCCTGCGCCGCCGCGACATTGCCGCGCGCCGCCGACAGGTTGAACCACTTGTGCGCGGCGATCAGGTCCAGCGCGGCACCGGCCGTGCCGGTCGAAAACGCCACGCCCAGATCGTAAGCCGCGTCGGCATCGCCACGGGTCGCTTCGGCAATGCGGCGCATCAACAGCGCGGTATCGAAATCGGTCACCATCGGATTACCCCTCTAATCCAGCTCAGGACCATAGGTGTGCACCGATTCGGCTCACCAAATGGTTAACCGCGCGGTCAGGGTAAATCACTCTCCGTGAACGGTTTATTCGATCAGAGCGGGTCCACGGCCAGATTGTCGATCAATCGCGTGTTGCCCAGTCGCGCGGCGGCCAGCAACTGGCGCCGCTGCCCCGGGGTGGGGTCGCTTTGCAGCGTCTCGGCATCGACCAGCGCGACGTAATCGACCGTGAACCCCGCCGCCGTCAGCGTGGCGGTGGCATCGGCCAGCGCCTTGGCCGGATCGGTGCCGGCCAGCACCGCGCGCGCCGCGACGCCCAGCGCGCGCGGCAGCGCCACCGCCTTCTGGCGCTCCTCCGGCAGCAGATAGACATTGCGCGACGACAGCGCGAGGCCGTCGTCCTCGCGCTGCGTCGGAACGCCGGTGATCTCGATGTCGAAGTCCAGGTCGGCGACCATGCGGCGGATGACCGCCAGCTGCTGGAAATCCTTCTCGCCGAAATAGGCGCGGGTCGGGCGCACCTGGTTGAACAGCTTGGCGACCACCGTCGCCACGCCGTCGAAATGGCCCGGCCGCGCGGCGCCGTCCCAGCCCTCGCTGACGCCCGATACCGACACGTTGGTCGCGAATCCGGCCGGGTACATCTGCTCGACCGGCGGCAGCCAGAGCAGGTCGCAGCCGGCGTCGGTCAGCATCGCGATGTCGCTGACCTCCTTGCGCGGATAGCGGGACAGGTCCTCATTCGCGCCGAACTGCTTCGGGTTGACGAAGATCGAGGCGACGACCAGCGTGCCGGGGCGGCGTGCCGCCTCGACCAGCGCGATGTGGCCCGCATGAAGCGCGCCCATCGTCGGCACCAGCGCCACGTCCCGCCCGCCGGCGCGTGCCTCTGACAGCGCGGCACGCAAGCCGGCGAGATCACGATATACTTCCACCCGTTACCCCTCGAAACTCGCGGCCGGGGGTTCTATGGTCGCGGCGGGACGCAATCAATCGAGGATGCGACGAATTGTCCGAAACAGGGATGGAAGGGCACGGCGCGCGCACGCATGTCATTGTGTTCGCGAACGAGAAGGGGGGGACGGGCAAGTCCACGACCGCCGTGCACGTCGCGATCGCGCTGGCCGCCAAGGGGGCGCGGGTGGCGTGCATCGACCTCGATCATCGCCAGCGGACGCTGGGCCGCTATCTCGACAATCGCGAGGCGACGGTGAAGCGCGCGGGGATCGATCTGCCGCTGCCGGTCCATGCCACCGGCGACGGGCGCGCCGACGGCAATTTCGGTGAATATTATCGCGCTTTCACGAACGGTTACGACTTTCTGGTGATCGACACCCCGGGGCGCGACGATCCCGCGGCGCGGATCGCCGCCGCATTGTCCGACACGCTGGTCACGCCGATGAACGACAGTTTCGTCGACTTCGACCTGATCGGGCAGGTGGACCCGGAGACGTACAAGGTGGTGCGCCCCAGCTTCTATTCGGAGCTGATCTGGGACGCGCGCAAGGCCCGCGCGCGTGAGGACGGGACGACGATCGACTGGGTCGTGCTGCGCAACCGCCTGCAATATCTGGAGGCACGCAACATGCGCCGCGTGTCGGAGGCGCTGGACCAATTGTCGCGGCGCGTCGGCTTCCGCATCATCCCCGGGCTGGGCGAGCGCGTGATCTATCGCGAACTGTTCCCCAAGGGGCTGACGCTGCTCGACGCCAAGGAATTCGGCGGCATGGGGCTGAGCCACGTCGCCGCGCGGCAGGAATTGCGTGAGATGATGGCGGCGCTGGCGCTGCCCGACGTGCCCGCGACGCAGGCGGCGTGAGCGCGCGATGAAGTGGATCGTCGCCGCGCTGATCGTCTGGGGTGTGTGGATATTGCTCCGCAAGCCGGCGAGGAAGCGCTCGCCGCTGGCCGACGCCCGCCGCGTGCTGGGCGTCGACAAGAGTGCTGACGAGACGTCGATCCGCGCCGCGCACCGCCGGCTGATGGGGGAGCTGCACCCCGATCGCGGCGGCACCGACGCGCAGGCGCGGCGCGTCAACGCCGCGCGCGACACCTTGCTCGCCGCGCTGCGCGATCCGCGATGACGCACCGTTTCCACCCGGAGATCCTGCGCGAATACGACATTCGCGGCCGCGTCGGCGACACGCTGACCGAGGCGGACGCATATGCGGTCGGGCGCGGTTTCGCGACGCGCGTGCGGCGCGCAGGGGGCCGTCGCGTCGCGGTCGGCTATGACGGGCGCACCCATTCGCCGATGCTGGAGGCGGCGCTGGTCGCCGGGCTGGCGGCGGGAGGCGTCGATGTGGTGCGCGTCGGGCTGGGGCCGTCACCGATGCTCTATTATGCCGCCGCGACGCTGGAGGTGGATGGCGGCGTCCAGGTGACGGGCAGCCACAATCCCGCCGAGGACAATGGTTTCAAACTGGTGCTGCACGGCGACAGCTTCTTCGGGGACGACGTGCTCGACCTGGCGCGGCTGGCCGAAGCGGGCGACTGGACGGAGGGCACCGGCACCGTCACCACCGCCGACGTCCGGGACCTGTATGTCGGACGGCTGCTGGCCGGCTATGTCGGGGGCCACTACCGGATCGGCTGGGACGCCGGCAACGGCGCGGCCGGCGAGGTGATCCGCGCGCTGACCGCCGAGCTGCCGGGCGAGCACCACCTGCTGTTCTGCGATATCGACGGCACCTTCCCCAACCACCATCCCGATCCGACCGTCGAGCGCAATCTGGCGCATCTGAAGGCGCTGGTTGCGGAGAAGCGGCTGGACTTCGGACTGGCGTTCGATGGCGACGGCGACCGGATCGGCGCGGTCGACGCGCAGGGCCGCGTGCTCTGGGGCGACGAAATCCTGTCGCTCCTGGTCGCGCCGCTGCTGGCCGAACTGCCGGGCAGCACGATCGTCGCCGACGTGAAATCGAGCGATGCGCTGTACGAGCGGATTGCGGCGCTGGGCGGCACCGCGCTGATGTGGCGGACCGGACACAGCGAGATCAAGACCAAGATGAAGGAGGTCGGCGCGCCGCTGGCCGGGGAATTGTCGGGGCATATCTTCTTCGGGCACGAATATTACGGATTCGACGACGCGCTGTACGCGGCGGTGCGGCTGATCCGCGCGGTGCATCTGTCGGGCCGGTCGCTGACCGACCTGCGCGCGGAACTGTCGCCACGCTGTGCCACGCCGGAATGGCGCGTCGCGGTGCCGGAAGCGCGCAAGACCGCGATCGTCGCGGCGGTCGCCGCGCGGCTGGCGGATACGGACGCGCGCGTCGACACCACCGATGGCGTGCGGGTCGCCACCGACGACGGCTGGTGGCTGATGCGCGCATCGAACACGCAGGCGGCGCTGACGCTGCGCGCCGAGGCGCGCGACGCAGCCGGGCTCACGCGACTGGTGGCGGCGATCGACGCGCAGCTTGCCGAGAACGGCGTGCGGCGCGGCGAATAGCCCTACGCCTCGCGCGTCTCCGGCAACCACGACAGATCGACCCCCGCCTGCCGGTCAACCCGATCGGCCGCGCGGTGCAGCGCCGGTTCGTCGAGGATCGTGACCCGCCCGGCCATGCGCGCGATCAGCCCCTGATCCTCCAGCTTGCGCAGCATCCGGTTGACGTGCACCGCGGTCAGGCCGGTCGCATCGCCGATCTCCTCCTGAGTCAGGCCGGGCACGAAGCTGTCGCCGATCGCCGGATCGCTGCGCCGCATCCGGTCGCGCAGTTCGAGCAGCACCGCCGCGACCCGCGCCCGCGCCGAGGTCTTGGCGATCCCCGCCAGCCGGTCGGCCAGCGCCGCGCCCTCGGTCTGTTCGATCGCGGCCAGCGCCAGCGCGAGCCGGGGAAAGCGCAGCGTCGCCTCCACCAGTTGCGCGCGGTCGATCGGCGCGACGACACTGTCGGCCACCGCCACCAGCGTCTGGTGCGCCTTGCCATAGGTGATGACGTTGGTGCTCAGCAGGTCGCCGGGGAACAGAAATCGCACGATCTGCCGGCTGCCGTCGTCCAGCAGCACATAGCCCATCATCATTCCGCTCTTCAGCGCGAACAGCTCCGTCGAACGCTCGTTCTGGCGGACCAGCGTCGCGCCGCGCCGCACGCCGCGTTCCCGCTCGGTGAGTTCGAGCAAGGCGGCGCGTTCGGTCGTCGAAAGGGGTAGGAAGGCGCCGATCCGGTCGACGAGACTAAGCGCTGGCACGCAATGCTGATCCTCAATTTGCCGGATCGTTACGCGGGCGCGGTCCCGACGCGCATTAAAACCGATCAACCGGCAGATTGGACCGCGTTTTCTCCGATCGCTTGGCGTGGCGCGCCGGGTTGGATAGAGCGGTGCGATGGATCGCATTCTCATTCGCGGCGGCAATCGCCTGAACGGCAAGCTGCCAGTCTCCGGCGCGAAGAACGCCGCTCTCACGCTGATGCCGTGCGCGCTGTTGACCGACGAGCCGCTGACGCTGCGCAACCTGCCGCGCCTCGCCGATGTCGACGGCTTCGGGCATCTCCTCAACCAGCTGGGCGCCTCGACCCGGATCGAGGGCAGCCGCCCCGACGAATTCGGCCGCGTGATGACGATCCGCGCCGGGCAGCTGACCTCGACCGAGGCCCCCTATGACATCGTGCGCAAGATGCGCGCCTCGATCCTCGTGCTCGGCCCGATCCTGGCCCGTGCCGGACAGGCGCGCGTCTCGCTGCCGGGCGGCTGCGCGATCGGCAACCGCCCGATCGACCTGCACCTGAAGGCGCTGGAGGCGATCGGCGCGCAGCTGGAGATGAGCGCGGGCTATGTCACCGCCACCGCACCCGGCGGCCGGCTGGAGGGCGGACGCTATGCCTTTCCGGTCGTCTCGGTCGGCGCGACCGAGAATGTCGTGATGGCGGCGGTGACCGCGAAGGGCGGCAGCCGGATCGAGAATGCCGCGCGCGAGCCCGAGATCGTCGACCTCTGCCGCTGCCTGGTCGCGATGGGCGCGCGGATCGAGGGGATCGACACCGAGACGCTGGAGATCGAGGGCGTCGATGAACTCCACGGCGCGACCTACAAGGTGATGCCCGACCGGATCGAGGCGGGCAGCTACGCCTGCGCGGTCGCGGTGACGGGCGGCGCGGTCGAGCTGACCGGGGTCGCCCCCGGCGACATGGGCGCGACGCTCGACGCGCTGCGCGAAGCGGGTGTCGGGATCGAGGAGCGGCGCGATTCGATCCTCGTCACCTCGGAGGCGGAGCTGAAGCCGCTCACCCTCTCCACCGCCCCCTATCCCGGCTTCGCCACCGATATGCAGGCGCAGTTCATGGCGATGCTCTGCCGCGCCGACGGGGCAAGCGTGCTGACGGAAACGATCTTCGAGAACCGCTACATGCATGTCCCCGAACTGGCGCGGATGGGGGCGGACATCCAGGTGCGCGGACGCACGGCGGTGGTGCGCGGGGTCGAGAAGCTGGCGGGCGCGCCGGTGATGGCGACGGACCTGCGCGCGTCGATGAGCCTCATCATCGCCGGGCTGATCGCGGATGGCGAAACCTCGGTCTCGCGCGTGTATCACCTCGATCGCGGGTATGAGCGGCTGGAAGAGAAGTTGCAGGCGGTCGGCGCGGATATCGAGCGCGATGGCGGCGGCTGACGCTCGCTTCGTCGGGAGCCGTTAACGGTTCGTCAACCATCTCCGGTTACGTCGGTGCGGGGTGGTTGACGCCGCGACCCGAAAGGGTGCCTGTCGCCATAGTGCGGCGGCACGAGTCGCCCGCACACCCGCTTGGGGGTGGGAATGGACGCGATGCCGGGACAAGCGAACACCAGCGCCTCACCGCGCGACCGACTGGGTGAACAACTGGAGCGGATCCTCTGGACCGCGCGCAGTGCCGGCGCGTCGCTCATCATCTCGCGCGGGCACGATCCGGCATCGATCCGGCAGCTTCTCGACGAAGGACTGGTGCGCGAGCGGCTGGGCCATCTCGTGCTGACGATCAAGGGGATGCAATGCCGCCGCGCCTGCGCGCCGTTTTGAGAGCGTAAGCGCGCCCGGTGCCGGCATCGTCGTTACCGCGTGGGTGGGATCCAGACGCGTGGGGCGTCGCAAGGAGGTGAAACGCCACAGATCTGGGCGCGGGAATGACGGGGTTTGGTGGCTAGCGGACGTTGGACATCAATCCGTCCCGCGCTCGAACGATGCCACGCGGCCGTGACGATCCAGCTTTATGAACAACCATTCGTTGTCGATGGGGAACATCGAACCATCGTTCCCTAGGACGTAAATCATATCCGCTCCGCGCCACTTGTCCGTCGTTGTGGGTGGCCCGAGAAGGGCGACAACCTGTTGACGCGGCATACCTTTGAGTACGTGTCGCGCGAGAAAGTCGGGCAGCATATCAGCGCGATCACGACCCGTGAGATCAGCACTCCGCCACTTAGCCTGATCGAAGGTTACGCCGGGAGAACAACCGGCGACTAGCAGGGTGGCTAGGTTAAGGGCTCGCATCGAGGGATGCTCGCACGAGCATTGCATGTCCGCAAATGGGCGAAAGTGCGAACGCCCGGTCACCGGTCGCCCACCCCCCACCTTCACGCCGCCTCGGCGGCCGCCGTCGTCCACCCCAGATGCGGGATCGTGATCGAGCGCTTGCCCGCCATGTCGGTCCGGGTCACGAACAGGTCGCGGCTCTCGATATAGCCGATCAGCCGCTTCACGCGCCCGATCGAGCTGGTGCCATAGGTCTCCGCAATCGCGACGTCGGACGGGCACGGCGCGCCGTCGCGCGCGGCCTTGGCGACCAGCAGGAACGCGCCCAGCATGTCGTCAGGCAGCCCGCCCGCCAGCGCCAGCACGCTCGCCCATTCCTCGGCATGGGGATCAAAGATGCCGGCGCGCGCGCACGACAAGCGGCGGCTGAACGCGGGCAGATCGAGCGCGGGCCGGGCGATCCCCGCCATGCGGCAGCGGACCTGGAAATCCTGATACAATACCGCCGCCGGCCGCCCGGCGCTCTCGCCATCGGTGACGATCGCGCGCAGCACCTCGGCATAGACCGCCTCGACCTCTTCCTCGTTGCGGTCGGGCAGCGACGGGGCAGGAACCGACGGCGCGGCGGGCGTTTCGATATCCGACAGCAATTCCTCGGCCGGCACGCGGCGCGGGCGCGGGTCGAAGGTCATCGGTAGCGTCGGCGCGGCCTCCGGGGTCACGTCGAGCAAGGATTGCAGGTCGACCGAATCGGCCTGCGGCAACGGGACCAGCTTCGGGCTGCCGCTGCGCGCCTGCGTCTCCACCGTGCCGATCTTCACCGTGATCGGGCGCCGCGACACCGCCGGCCCCAGCGCCATGAACGTGCCGCGCGCCAGATCGCGGATCGATTCGGCCTGTCGCCGCTCCATCCCGAGCAGATCGGCGGCGCGCGCCATGTCGATGTCGAGGAAGGTGCGCCCCATCAGGAAGTTGCTGGCCTCCGCCGCGACGTTCTTGGCCAGCTTCGCCAGCCGCTGCGTCGCGATCACGCCGGCCAGGCCGCGCTTGCGCCCGCGACACATCAGGTTGGTCATCGCGGACAGCGACGCGCGCCGCACCTCTTCCGCGACTTCGCCGCCGGTGGTCGGCGCGAACAATTGCGCCTCGTCGACCACCACCAGCGCCGGATACCAATGCTCGCGCGGCGCATCGAACAAGGCGTTCAGGAAACCGGCGGCGCAGCGCATCTGCCCCTCCGCCTCCAGTCCCTCGAGGCTCAGCACGACGCTGGCGCGATGTTCGCGCAGGCGGGCGGCGATCCGCGTCAGCTCGCGCTCGGCATAATCCGCGCCCTCGATCACGACATGGCCGTAACGCTCGGACAGGGTGACGAAATCGCCCTCGGGGTCGATCACCACCTGCTGCACCTGCCCCGCGCTCCGCTCGAGCAGGCGGCGCAGCAGGTGCGACTTGCCGGACCCGGAATTGCCCTGGACGAGCAATCGGGTGGCGAGCAGTTCTTCGAGGTCCATGGTCACGGGCGCGCCGCGCTCGTCGTGCCCCATGTCTACGCTGACGGTCATGATCGCGCCCCGTTTGGCCGATCAGGGGCGGGTTGAGCAAGCGCTTTGCGCGCGCCCGGCGCGCCGCTACAGCGCACGCGTTACGAAAGGAGCCGCGCATGGCACACCGTCAACCGATCGCCGACCTCGCGCTGCGCCTGCTCGGCAAGCCGCAGCATTCGCTGGATGCCGAGGAACGCCGCGTCCTCGACATGATGGACGCTGGCACCACGGTCAGCCGCGACGCCGCCGACGAGGCCGATCTGCGCGCCAGTTTCGGCGATCGCCTGGCGGACAAGGTCGCGGCGGTCGGCGGGTCGTGGGGGTTCATCATCGGCTTCACGGTGGTGCTGTTCGGCTGGATGCTGCTGAACACCGACGTGCTCGAGCATTTCGGGATGCAGTTCGATCCCTATCCCTACATCTTCCTCAACCTGATGCTGTCGACGCTGGCGGCGGTGCAGGCGCCGGTCATCATGATGAGCCAGAACCGGCAGGCGGCGAAGGATCGGCTGGCGGCAAGCCTGGATTACGAGACCAATCTGCGGGCCGAGCTGGAGATATTGCGGCTCCACGAGAAGCTCGACCTGATCGTGGCGGAACGGCTGGCGACGCTGGAGGCGAAAATCGACCGCTTGGCGAATGGCGGTCCCAGCGCCTAAAGGCGGAGGATTATCCGTCAGAGGCGATCATGGCAGGCCATTCCAAGTTCAAGAACATCATGCACCGCAAGGGCGCGCAGGATAAGAAGCGCTCCGGCATGTTCTCCAAGCTCAGCCGCGAAATCACCGTGGCGGCGAAGATGGGGATGCCCGATCCCGACATGAACCCGCGCCTGCGCGCGGCGGTGAACGCCGCCAAGGCGCAGTCGATGCCCAAGGACAATATCCAGCGCGCGATCGACAAGGCGTCGAAGGGCGATACCGAAAATTACGAGGAAATCCGCTACGAGGGCTTCGGCCCCGGCGGGGTGAGCCTGATCATCGAGGCGCTGTCCGACAACCGCAACCGCACCGCGACCAACGTGCGCACCGCGGTGTCGAAGAACGGCGGCAATCTGGGCGCGAGCGGTTCGGTCAGCCACGGCTTCGACCGGATGGGCCTCATCAATTATCCGGCGAGCGCGGGCGACGCCGAGAAGGTGTTCGAGGCCGCGCTGGAGGCCGGGGCCGAGGACGTGACCTCGACCGAGGAAGGCCATGAGATCTGGACCGAACAGGCGTCGCTCCACGAAGTCGCTAAGGCGCTGGAGCCGGTGCTGGGCGAGGCCGAGGGCGCGAAGCTGGCATGGCGTCCGCAGACGATGGTCGAGGTCAGCGAGGCGGATGCCGCGACCTTGTTCAAGCTGATCGACGCGCTGGACGACGACGACGATGTGCAGACCGTGTGGGGCAATTACGAAGTGTCCGACGAGGTGATGGCGAAGCTGGGGTGATGGTATCGGCGGGGGGCGTGCGGCGCGCGCTTGCCTCCGCCGGCGTTCACGCGAAGCCGAGAAGATTTTGTTCTCGCAGAGGCGCGGAGGCGCAGAGAGGTTGCGATGCCGCGCAGCGGCTTTCACTCACAAGCAGCGGAGTGCGACATCTGCGCTGACGCGCGGCGCTTGTCCCCGGCGGAGCCGCTCTGCGCCTCTGCGCCTCTGCGCGAACCAACCTTCTTCGCGTCTTTGCGTCTTCGCGTGCCGACATCATGATCATCCTCGGCCTCGACCCCGGCCTCGGCACGACCGGCTGGGGCGTCATCCGCGCCGAGGGCAACCGCCTGAGCCACGTCGCCAACGGCCAGATCCGCACCGATCCGTCGATGCCGCTCCCGCGCCGGCTCGCGAACCTCTACGCCGCGCTGCTCGACGTGCTGCGCGCCGAGCGCCCCGACGAGGCGGCGGTCGAGGAAGTGCTGGGCAACACCAATGCGCAATCGACGCTGAAGCTGGGGCAGGCGCGCGGCGTCGTGCTGCTGGCGGCGAGCGGCGCGGGGCTGACGATCGGCGAATATCACCCCTCGACCGTCAAGAAGGCGGTGGTCGGCACCGGCGGCGCGGAGAAGCGACAGATTCAGGCGATGATGGCGGTCCTGCTGCCCGGCGCCAAGCTGGCCGGCCCCGACGCGGCCGATGCGCTGGCGGTGGCGATCTGCCACGCCCACCATGTCGCCAGCGCGCAAGGAATGATGCGGCGCGCGCGGGCGGGCGCGTAACGCCGCCGCCCGCGTCCATCAGTCCCGCTGCGACGGAAAGACGGGACTTGTTGATAAGGGGACGCTCGTTGAAGGTGGCAGCAATGGCCCGGCTGGCTTTCCGATCATCCCGCCGATCTATGAGAGCGCAATCTAAGCGTTCACCGTTGCGATGTGCCTCATTTACAGCACGTCGAAGTCGATCGCCCCGTGCCGGTCGAGCCGCTGGTCCGCCGCCGGCAGCGGATATTTCAGCCCTGTCGCGCAATTGAACAGCACGACCTCCTCGTCCTCATCCACCAACCTGTCGCGCAGCGCCTGTCGATAGGCGGCCAGCGTCGCGCCACCTTCCGGGCAGAGCAGCAGCCCGTCGCGTCGCGCGCAATCGTCAACCGCCTTGACGATCGCCGGGTCGCCGACCGCCACCGCCCTGCCGCCGCTCTCGCGCACCGCGCGCAGGATCAGGAAGTCGCCGACCGCGCGCGGTACGCGGATGCCGGCCGCGATCGTGTGCGCGTCCTCCCAGCGTTCGGCGTGCTCCTCGCCCGCTTCGAAGGCGCGCACGATCGGCGCGCATCCCGCCGCCTGCACCGCGAACATGCGCGGCCGTTCCGGACCGATCCAGCCGAGCCGCTCCAGTTCCTCGAACGCCTTCCACATCCCGATCAACCCGGTGCCGCCGCCGGTCGGGTAGAAGATCGCCTTCGGCAGTCGCCAGCCGAGCTGCGCGGCCAGTTCCAGCCCCATCGTTTTCTTGCCCTCGATCCGGTACGGCTCCTTCAGGGTCGAGAAGTCGAACCAGCGTCCTTCCGCCGCCCCCTTGCCGACGATCGCGCCGCAATCGTCGATCAGGCCGTTGACGCGCCACACCCGCGCGCCCTGCGCCGCGATCTCGCGCACGTTCACCTCGGGCGTGTCGTCGGGGCAGAAGACGATCGTCTCGATCCCGACGCGCGTTGCATAGGCGGCAAGCGCGGCGCCGGCATTGCCGTTGGTCGGCATCGCGATTCGCGTGACGCCGAGTTCCTTCGCCATCGCGACCGCCATCACGAGTCCGCGCGCCTTGAAACTGCCGGTCGGCAGCCGGCCCTCGTCCTTCACCCAGACAGTGGGCGCGCCGCTGCTGCCCGGGATCGGGATCAGCGGTGTCTCGATCTCGCCCAGGCTGACGACGTTGCGCGTGTGCCGTACCGGCAGCAGTTCGCGCCACCGCCACAGATCGGTGGCGCGCGCCGCCAGCGCCTCGCGCGGCACGGCGGCGCGGACCGCGTCGAGATCGTATCGCACCAGCAGCGGGCGCCCCGCGCGCGACAGATTGTAGAGCTGCTCGGCCGCGTAGCACTCACCGGTCAGCGAACATTCGAGGTGGGTGACGAACGTCGGGCGATCGGCGGAAAGATTATCGTTCATGGCAGGCGGTTTACCGCGCACGTCCCGTCACTGCCACCCCGCCCCCTCCGCTCCGTCATCCCCCCGCAAGCGGGGATCCAGACGCGCAGCTCTTCGCAAGATTCGCAAGGCCAGAGGCTCGGGATTGCCGCCTCCGGGGGAATGACGGCTGCGGGTGTGGGGGCGACGATAGACGCCCTCACCTCACCCCAGGATATGCATCCACATCGGCTCGCCCATCAGGCTCTGCGACCCGCGCAACCGTTCCAGTGCCGCCGCGACGCAGCGTTCCGGCCCCTCATGGGTGACGATCGCGACCAGCACGCTGCCGTCGCCATTCGCGCCGCGCTGGATCAGGCTTTCGATCGAGACGCCCGCGTCGCGCATCGCCGCCGCGATCTCGGCCAGTACCCCCACCCGGTCGGCGACCGCGAAGCGCAGATAGGCGCGCCCGCGCCGCTCGCCGCTGTCGGCCGCGCCGCTCGTCGCCAGCGCGTCGGCGGGCATGGCGTAGGGAGGTCCGAACTCGCCGCGCGCGATGTCGATCAGGTCGGCGACCACCGCGCTGGCGGTCGGCCCCTCGCCCGCGCCCGCGCCCTGGAACAGCAGGCGACCGACGAAATTGCCCTCCGCGACGACCGCATTGGTCGCGCCCGTGACATGCGCGAGCGGATGGTCGTTGGGGACCAGATGCGCGTGGACGCGCTGGAACAGCCCGTGCGCGTCGGCCTCCGCGACGCCGACCAGCCGCACACGATAGCCGAGCGCCGCCGCCTCGGCGATATCGGCGGCCAGCAGGTGGCGGATCCCGCTGATCGCCACATCGCCGAACGCGGGCGCCGTCCCGAAGGCGAGGCTGGCGAGGATCGACAGCTTGTGCGCGGCGTCCACGCCATCGATGTCGAACGACGGATCCGCCTCGGCGAAGCCCAGCGCCTGCGCCTCGGCCAGCACCTCGGCGAAGTCGCGTCCCTCGGCTTCCATCTTCGATACGATGAAATTGCAGGTACCGTTCAAAATGCCGTAGACGCGCGCGATCGCATTGGCCGCCGCGCCCTCGCGCAGCCCCTTGATGACAGGGATGCCGCCCGCGACCGCCGCCTCGAACTTCAGCGGCTGGCCGGCCGCCTCCGCCGCGCGCGCCAGTTCCAGACCGTGATGCGCCAGCATCGCCTTGTTGGCGGTGACGAACCCCTTGCCCGCCGCCAGCGTGCGCCGCGCCAGCGCCAGCGCCGGGCCGTCCGACCCGCCGATCAGTTCGACCACCACGTCCGCCTCGGCCTCCGCCAGCGAGGCGGTATCGTCGACCCAGGCAAAGCGCGAGAGATCGACGCCGCGATTCTTGGCACGGTCGCGCGCGGACACCGCGACCACCTCGATCGGACGGCCGGCGCGGCGCGTAATCAGCTCGCGGTTCTCGTCCAGCACGCGGATCACCCCGCCGCCGACCGTCCCCAGCCCCGCCAACGCCACCCGCAACGCCTGCGCCATCTTCACCCTCCGTGTCACTGACCTGTGCTGCTAGGCGGTTGCGCGCGGACTGTCGAGCGAGGGTCAGTAACGACGATTGCAATCATTGCAATCATCGGCGCTTTATATTGCACTTGCGTTCAATCGTGGTGCGATGCACAAACGCCGTGCCTTTCAGGCATCCTCTCCTAAAAACTTTTACAGCCGGGCCTTGCCCGGCTTTTTTTTCGGCTCCCGTTCATCTAGGCAGTGATTCGACGCTCCGACAGAGAGCGCGCTGGAGCACACCACAGGACAGGATGCAGCCGGTCGGACCGGCAGCGGCAGGATGGGGGAGAGCGGTCGGCGGGCCGCTCCCCCCGGCGAACCTCACCGATCCACCAGCGACCGGAACATCACCAGCGCATCGACATCGCCCAGTGCCGGATGACGGAATGCGCCCGGCAGGCGCCCGACGATCGCGAACCCCAGCGACTGCCAAAGGTCCACCGCGCGCGTATTGCTGGCGATCACGAAGTTGAACTGCATCGCGCGAAAGCCCCGCGCCCGCGCATGCTCGAAGGAGTGCGTCGCCATGGCGCGCGCCACGCCACGCCCGCGCGCCGCCCCGGCGACGACATAGCCGGCATTGGCGACATGATCGCCGCCGCCAGCCTGATTGGCGCGAAGATGATAGCTGCCCACAATCGCGCCACCGTCGTCCTCGACCACGAAGGCGTCCTTTTCCGGCGCGCACCAGTAAGCGAGCGCCGCCGCCGCGCTCATGTCGCGCGGCAGCGCATAGCTCTCGCCCGCGCGAATCACCGGCAGCAGCAGGGCGGCGAGCCGGTCGCCATCGGCTGCGCTGGCGGGGCGGATCTTCATCGACCGGAGGATAACCGCGGCCAACATCGAACGGCAACATAAGTTCAGCCGTACTGACACGGAAGCCTGTCATGCCGTGCCCGGTGCCGGGTTGGCCGGGGGGACGACGTCTGATGATCCGCCGTTCGATGCGATCGGGGCTGAGCCTGATGCTGCTCGCCTTGTGGAGCCTGTCGGTCGCCGCCGCGCCCGACCCGTTCGCCCACTCGATCGAGGGGACGCAGTTCCAGGGGACACGGCCGCTGACAGGTGAGCTGTTCCACGTCCAGGGGCTGGCGCTCGGCGCGCGGCGGCTGTGGATCACCTCGGTCGATCGACGGCACGGGCGGGGCTATCTTCACGAATTCGACCGCGCGAGCGGGCGCATCGTGCGCCGGATCGAGCTGACCGACGGCGCACGCTTTCACCCCGGCGGCATCTCGATCGACGGTGACTCGATCTGGGTTCCGGTCGCCGAGCTGCGTCCGGACAGTTCGTCGGTGCTGCTGGAGATCGATGCCGCGACCTTGCACGTGCGCCGTCGCATCCGCGTGGCGGACCACCTCGGCTGCGTCGCGGTCGCGCGGGGGCGACTGATCGCCGGCAATTGGGACAGCCGCCTGTTCTACGTCGCCGATCTCTCGGACCTCTCGCGCGTACATGTCGTGCGCAATCCGTCCCGCACCCGTTTCCAGGACATCAAGCTGATCGACGGCACGCTCGTCGCCAGCGGCGCGCAGTCGTGGTGGAGCGGCAGCGTCGACATGATCGACGCGCGGACGATGACGGTGCGCCGCGTGCTCCACGCCGGGTCGATCGGGCCGATCGCGGGCACCTATACCGGCGAGGGCATGGCGATCGAGGGACGCGACCTGTACCTGGTGCCCGAGGACGGCCCCAGCCGGCTGTTCCATTTCCGACTGGATGCGCCGGTGACAACCGCCACCTGAGCGCGTCGGGCAGCCGCGCACCGCCACGCTTCGACGAATTCAGCGAGCGGAAGGCGGCGTGCGTGATCCAACGCGCGTCCATCTACCCGTTTCGACACCCCGCCCCTGTCGCGCGGCGCGTGCCTGTGCCAAGCTGATCGCCATGACGTCCACCGCCGCTTCCCCGTCCCCTGCCGAACTCACGCTGCGCGGCGTGCTCCTCGGCGGGCTCATCACCTTGCTGTTCACCGCCGCCAACGTCTACCTGGGTCTGAAGATCGGGCTGACCTTCGCCACCTCGATCCCGGCCGCGGTCATCTCGATGGCGGTGCTGCGCGCCTTTCGCGATTCATCGATCCTGGAGAACAACATCGTCCAGACCGTCGCCTCCGCGGCGGGGACGCTGGCGGCGATCATCTTCGTGCTGCCCGGGCTGGTCATGATCGGCTGGTGGCAGGGATTCCCGTTCCTGACCACCGCCGCGATCACCGGCACCGGCGGCGTGCTGGGGGTGATGTTCTCGGTGCCGCTACGCCGCGCGCTGGTCGTCGATTCGCCGCTCCCCTATCCGGAGGGCCGGGCCGCCGCCGAGGTGCTGAAGGTCGGTGAGGAAAGCCGCCAGGGCGGGGCGGAAAGCGCCAAGGGCCTGTCGGCGATCATCGCCAGCACGCTGGCGAGCGCCGGCTTCTCGATCCTGACCCAGACGAAGCTGATCGCGGCCGAGGCGACGCACTTCTTCCGTGTCGGCGCCGGGGCGACCGGGATCAGCGCCGGGCTGTCGTTCGCGCTGCTGGGCGCGGGGCATCTGATCGGCCTGTCGGCGGGCATGGCGATCCTGCTGGGCGTCGCGGTCGGCTGGTGGATCGTGCTGCCGATCCTGACCGCCGCCGCACCGCAGGCCGGCGACGTCGCCGCCTGGGCCGGCGGCGTGTTTCGCAGCGACGTGCGCTTCTTCGGCGCGGGGGTGATCGGGGTCGCCGCGATCTGGACGCTGCTGCGGATCGCCGGGCCGGTGATCGGCGGCCTGCGCGCCGCCATGTCGGCGCAGCGTGGCGCCAGCGTCGCGCTGGAGGAGCGCGACCTGCCGATCGGGGTGGTCGCCGCGATCAGCGCGGCGATGCTGGTGCCGATCGCGGTGCTGCTGCATTCGGTGGTCGCGGGCGGCCCGCTGGCGGGCAACGAAGTGGCGCTGGTCGCGGGCAGCCTGATCTTCGTCGCGGTCATCGGCCTCGTGATCGCGGCGGTGTGCGGCTATATGGCCGGTTTGATCGGCGCGTCGAACTCGCCGGTGTCGGGGATCGGCATCCTGTCGGTGATCGCCGCCGCGACATTGCTGGTCGGGCTGTTCGGGCGCGGCGGACCGGCCGACCAGACGCAGGCGCTGGTCGCCTATGCGCTGATCGTCACGGGCATCGTCTTCGGGGTCGCGACGATCTCCAACGACAATCTCCAGGATCTGAAGACCGGGCAACTGGTCGGCGCGACGCCGTGGAAGCAGCAGGTGGCGCTCGTGATCGGCGTCGGATTCGGTTCTGTCGTGGTCCCGCCGGTGATGCAATTGCTCTACACGTCGTTCGGGTTCGCCGGGATGCCGGGCGCGGGGCCGAACGCGCTGGCCGCGCCGCAGGCGGCGCTGATCTCCGCGCTGGCGCAGGGTGTGCTGGGCGGGAATCTGAACTGGACGATGATCGGCTGGGGGGCGCTGGTCGGCGTCGGCGCGATCGCGCTGGACGAGGCGCTGGGGCGCGCCGGCCGGATGCGGCTGCCGCCGCTCGGCGTCGGGCTGGGCATCTATCTGCCGATGAGCGCGACGCTGACCGTCGTGGTCGGCGCGGTGATCGGCCATGTCTATGACAAGGCCGCCGACCGCCGCGCCAATGCCGAGGGCTCGAAGCGGCTGGGCGTGCTGACCGCGACCGGGATGATCGTCGGCGAGAGCCTGTGGAATGTCGTGTTCGCGGGCATCGTCTACGAATCCGGCACCGAGACGCCACTGGCGCTGGTCGAGGGGGCGGAGGCCCGCGCGCTGATCGCCGGGACACTGGTGTTCGCGCTGGTGGCATGGTGGCTGTACCGGCGCACCCGGCGGCTGCACGCGGCATGACCCGCGTCCGGCTGCGCTGGACCGGCGACCGCGGCGCCGGCACCGCCGGCTACACCGCCTATGCGCGCGACCATGAATTGTCCGCCGAGGGTAAGGCGAGCGTCATCGCCGGGTCGTCCGATCCGCGCTTTCGGGGCGACGCGACACGCTGGAACCCCGAGGAATTGCTGCTCGGCGCGATCAGCGCGTGTCATCAGCTCTGGTATCTGCATCTGTGCGCCGACGCCGGGATCGTCGTGACCCACTATCGCGACGAGGCCGATGCGGTGCTGACGCTGGATGCCGAGGGCAACGGACGGATCACCGAAGCGACGCTGCGGCCACAGGTGACGATCGCGGACGGCGACGAGGCGCTAGCGACACGCTTGCACGACGACGCCGGACGGCGGTGCTTCATCGCGCGATCGCTCGCCTTCCCCGTCCGCCATGAGGCGGTCATCAACACCACCGGGCTATGGAAGCGTTAACCATGCCGCGTTAGGCTGGCCGCGATGATCCACCATCTCGTCATGACGGGTACGGCGACGCAGCCCGGGGTATGCCGTTTGGCGCCCCGGCGTGCGCATGCTG
This sequence comes from Sphingomonas endophytica, assembly GCF_001476895.1. GTDB lineage: Bacteria > Pseudomonadota > Alphaproteobacteria > Sphingomonadales > Sphingomonadaceae > Sphingomonas > Sphingomonas endophytica_A. The sequence continues at coordinate 30,445 of NZ_LDTB01000012.1, forward strand.
CCGTGCCTGTCGTGACGCGATGAGGGCGTGATGCGCGCGCGTCTGCACTGGCTGGCCGCGCTGGCGGTTCTGGTGCGACTGATGGTGCCGGTCGGTTTCATGCCGCACGTCGCCGATGGGCGGGTCGCGATCGTCGCCTGCCCCGGCATCGTCGCGTCGCACGGCCATGCGCATGACAAGGCGCCGGACCACGACGGTTTCGCCAAGCCCTGCGCCTTCGCCGCCGTCACGCTGGCCACCACGATCCTCGCCGCCGTGCTGCTGCTCGCCAGTCCGTTCGCGCGCACGCTGGTCTCGGCCATCCGCCCCACGCCGCCGCCCGCGCGGACCGTGCGCCGATGGCGACCACCGCTCCGCGCACCCCCCGCTTTCTCCTCGATCCGCTGAACCACCATTACGGCCCGCCCGCGCGGGCCGATCGAGGATGATCGTCATGTCCGTTTCCCGAGCCGCAATGCGCGCGGCCGACCTCCAGCGCGCGGTGTGGCGCTGGCACTTCGTCGCCGGCGTGCTGGTGCTGCCGTTCCTGCTGTGGCTGGCGGTGACCGGCGCGCTGTACCTCTACAAGCCCGAGATCGAGCGGCTGGTCTATGCCGACTGGATCCACGTGACGCCGGCCGCGCGCCTGCCGGTGGAGACACTCGCCACCCGCGTCGGCGCGGCGGTCGGCGGACAGGTCACGCAGGTCGAGAAGCCCGCCGACCCCGCCGCCGACG
>NZ_LDTB01000120.1 GCF_001476895.1 Sphingomonas endophytica
GCCAGCGTCGGCGCGGCGGTGGACGGCTTCCGCGGTGCGGCGGGCGTTCGCGACACCAGCGGCAAGGGCACGTTCACGGCCGGCCTGATGGCGCTGTCGACCGCGCAGCTGGGGCGGACGCTCAGCCAGAGCTCCGGCGAGATCTACGCCGATGCGATGGACACCGTGGTGCAGGGCAGCCGGCAGACGCGCACCAGCGTGTCGGATCATCTGCTCAATGCCGCAATCAGCGGGACGGCCGGTACGGATGCACCGGTCAGCCAGCGCTTGTGGGGCACGATCGCCGGCGCGTCGCAGCAGATCGATGGCGACGGCTTCGGCCAGGGCTATCGCAGCACCGGCACCACGATGACGATCGGCATCGACACGCCGGTGTCGGATCATGCGACGATCGGCGGCGGCGTCTCCTACACCCGCTCCAACGCCTCGGCGAGCGGGCTGGGTCAGGGACGGATGAACAGCTACCAGCTGCTCGCTTATGCGCAGTGGCAGGGCAGCGGCATCTACGCCAACGGCATCCTGTCCAGCGGCGTCGA
>NZ_LDTB01000121.1 GCF_001476895.1 Sphingomonas endophytica
AACACGTCCTCGTGGACGCGCGTGGCCTGGAGGAGCTGCTCGCGGCTCAGCGGGCGCTGGGGCGCGTCGAGGAAGGCCACCAGCAGCGCGTACTCGCCCTTGCTGAGCGCGACCTCCGCGCCGTCGGGATTGGTGAGGCGCCGGCGGCGCCGGTCCAGCACCCAGCCGGCGAAGCGGCTGCGGTGGGACTCCTGGACCCGCGCCGGGGCGGGCGCCACCTCGGCGCGGCGCAGGATGACCCGCACCCGCCCGAGCAGCTCGCCCAGGCCGTAGGGCTTCACGAGGTAGTCGTCGGCACCGAGTTCGAGGCCGATCACCCGGTCGATCTCGTCCCGGCGATGGCCGGTGGTGATGATCACCGGCAGGTCGCTCCGGGTGCGCAGGTCGCGCAGCAGGTCGAGCCCGTTCTCCGAGCCCAGCCGCAGGTCCAGCACGACGAGGTCGAATTCGGCCTCCGCCAGCCGCTTCTCCGCCTCCGCCCGGTCGGTCGCCGCGGTCACGGCGACGTCGTGACCGGCGAAGTGGTCCGAGACGAGGCGCTGCATGCCCGCGTCGTCCTCGAACT
>NZ_LDTB01000122.1 GCF_001476895.1 Sphingomonas endophytica
GTCCGTTGAGATCGATTGCGGCATGGACCAGCATCGCGACCCACAAATGCCCGGAAAGAAGGTAGATGAGCGTCAGCAACACGCCCGCCAACAATGTGCCCGCAATACCGGGCACGCCCTGATAGCGATGCGCATAGCCGAACAGGACGGTCGCCACGACGAACCCCGCCACCGCCGAGCCGCTCAGTTGCGCGATCAGCAACGGCAGCAGCAGTCGAAAGAACACTTCCTCGGTCACGCCCGCCTCGACCGCCAGCAGCACGCCCCAGCCGAGTTCCGCACGCCGCACCGGGGTCACCGCGCGCAGGTCGCCCAGCGCCACGCGTCGCCCGCGCCGCTCCAGCACCGCCGCGATGATCGCCCCCGCCAGTGCGCCGAGCGCGAGCGGCTGCCACGACGGCTGCCCGATCCAGCGGACGGCCATTGCCCGCGCGGCACCGAACTCGGGCGGGAAGGCCACGACCGTCCCCAGCCGCCCACCCGCCGCG
>NZ_LDTB01000123.1 GCF_001476895.1 Sphingomonas endophytica
GATGCCGAATAGAAGATTTTGTCCGTATCGGCGACGCCGACCGTCATCGCATTGACCAGAATGTTGCCGTCATAGGCGGGATGGAAGTTCACCTCGCCCCCGACGGTCGGCACGCCGACGCAATTGCCATAGCCGCCGATGCCGTGGACGACGCCCGCGATCAGGTGGCGCATCTTCGGATGGTTGGGCCGCCCGAAGCGCAGCGCGTTCATGTTCGCCACCGGCCGCGCGCCCATCGTGAAGACGTCGCGCAGGATGCCGCCGACCCCGGTCGCCGCGCCCTGATAGGGTTCGATGTACGAGGGGTGGTTGTGGCTCTCCATCTTGAAGATCGCGGCCTGACCGTCACCGATATCGACGACGCCCGCGTTCTCGCCCGGGCCGCAGATGACCTGCGGGCCTTCGGTCGGCAGCTTCTTCAGGTGGATGCGGCTGGATTTGTAGCTGCAATGTTCCGACCACATCACCGAGAAGATGCCGAGTTCGACCAGATTCGGCTCGCGCCCGAGCGCATGGAGCACGCGCTCATATTCTTCCGGGGACAGGCCGTGGTCGGCGACGATCTGGGGCGTGATGGCGGTCATGGCGCGCGCATAGCCGGACGGGGCGGTGGATGCCAGAGGCGGCGGAAGTTCACAAAGTTCA
>NZ_LDTB01000124.1 GCF_001476895.1 Sphingomonas endophytica
GCCCTGGGAGAAATGAATATACACTTCCGGCTGTCCGAGCGTCGGGACGTCAAGATAACCAAGCACACTGCGTAGATGGGCTTGAGCGACTGCGGTGCCGATCGCTCCGATCGATGCACCCGCAATGCCGGCAGGCTTGCCAGCCCACAGATTCTTTCCGTATGGCCGCGATACCCAATCCAGAACATTCTTAAGCGCGGTCGGAAGCGAGCGATTGTGCTCGGGCGTCACGAACAGAAGGGCTCTTGGCTGCGGCGATTTGCGATTTTGTGCGCGATACCGCTTCGGGCGGCGATTAATCGAGATCCTGATTGTATACCGGTAGGTCATCGATTAGGATGAAGTCGCAATCGAAGACGTTTGGTGCGAGCTTCACCAAAGCCTTGGCGAGCTTCAGATTGATTGACTCCTTGCGGATGCTTCCAACAATGATTGCAACTGTGCGAGCCATGAAAGCGATCCTAGTCGTAGTTTCAAGTCAATTGCCCCGGCTTATGTACCCAGTGGTCAATTCTCCTAAAGCCCGTCTACTCTTGGTCAAATAGAACCATACAGCTCGGAGCAAGCATTGAATTGACGACAGTCAATGTTTCTCGTCAAAGATTCTGTTGTGAGGTCGCACATTGCCCAGCCAATCAAGTGCCGCTTCTGTCATCGCCGAGCCACGGGTCAGGATTGATGGAAGATAGCGGAACGTCGGCCAAGGTCTTCTTGAGCTCCACCTCGTGAACGTGAACGTGTTCCGCGCCGCACCGGCGCATGATTTCCTGCGCCTTGTGTTCTGCTTCTGGGTCGCGAACGCGCACCAATACGACTAGACCGCTCATCCGCAACTCGTCCTCCAAGTCAATACTCTCCCCAGTACTGACAAGGCGATTTTTGATGATCTTGGCCAGGCCGGCCGCGGTAGCACCGCCGGCAAGCGCCGCAGCAGCTGCGGCAGCCAAAGCTCCACCTGATGCCACGATTGGGAGCGCGGCTCCCACGGTGCCAATCGTTATCAGGGTTCCGAACACCAAGGCGGTCGCAGTGGTTTCATCATCCGGTTTGATCAACTCACGTCGGGGGGCATCGGGATGCTCTGCCGCTACGATCGGCGCCGAATAGTATGCTCCCAGAGCGCGCATGACCGTCATTGGGCTCGCCATAAGGTCGATATCGCCTCGGTCGAATCCGGATCGAGTCAGATCGTCGACGAGCCGATCGAGGGCCTCGCGACTCTTGAGCGTCCCCACAACTTCTCGAACGCGGATGGTATCGAGGACTTCATTCGCGGAACGACTATCGGTCATAAG
>NZ_LDTB01000125.1 GCF_001476895.1 Sphingomonas endophytica
CCACCGGCGGCGTCTCGGTCACCGGCGGCAGCCAGCAGCTGGCGGGGGCCAACACCTTCACCGGCGGAACGGTCATCGCACGCGGCGCGACCTTGGCCGTGACCGGTGGGCGCGCCCTGGCGGACACCGGCGCGCTGCGCAACGACGGCACGTTCGACGTGCTGTCGGGCGAGCAGGTCGGCGCGATCAGCGGCAACGGCACGATCCGCCTGACCGGGGGAAGCCTCGGCACGCGGAACGACGGCAACACGCTCTATGCCGGCGCGATCACCGGTACGGGCGGCCTGACCAAGACCGGCACGGGGGTTCTCGCGCTCAGCGGCGACAACAGCATGTCCGGCGGCCTGAACATCGTCGGCGGGACCGTCGCGGTCGCGCGTGCCGCCAACATGGGCAGCGGACCGGTCACGATCGGCGCTGCCCGGCTGGCGACGGCGGCGGACCTGACGAGCGGCAATGCGGTCGTGCTGACCGATGCCGCCAGCGCCATCGACACGCTGGGCCATGACGTGACGCTGACCGGCAACGTCTCGGGCAACGGCACGCTCAACAAGCTGGGCACCGGCACGCTGACGCTGACGGGCAGCAACGCGCAGAACGGCATCAACGTGCGCGGTGGTACGCT
>NZ_LDTB01000126.1 GCF_001476895.1 Sphingomonas endophytica
ATAACGAAGCGGTGGTCGGCGACGTCGCGGGCGGCGCCGACCACCGCTTCGTTATAGCTGGCGGTGGCGACATCGACCGCGGCGGTCGCGCCGGCCAGATCGGCGCGCAGCCGCCCGCCGTCGAACAGCGGCAGATGGATTGCCGCGCCGCCGCCCGCCGTCCCGGAATCGAGATCGACGAAATTGCCGAAGCCGATCGCCTGCAACCCGACCAAGGCGGTCAGGTTGATGTTGGGATAGAAGGCACGGCGCGCGACCTGTCGGCCGGCCTGCGCCGCCGTCACCCGCGCCTCGGCGGCGGCGATATCGGCACGGCGCGCGAGCAGGTCGGCGGGGATGGCAGCGGGCAACGGCAGCGCGGCGTCGGCGCGCAGCCGCGTCGGCTGGATCGCGGCGGCATAATCGCTGCCGCGCCCGGCCAGTGCGGCCAGCGCATTGGTGGCCAGCACGCGCGCGGCCTGCGCCTGCACCAGTGCGAGCCGCGCCTGGGCGAGCAGGGTGCCCGCCGCCGTCACATCGATCCTGCTGGCGAGCTGGCTGCGTTCGCGCACCTGCACCAGCGACAGCGAGCCTTCGCGCGCCTTGATCGTGCGCGCGGCGATCGCCGCGCGACGTTCGGCACGCGCCACCTCGACATAGCTTTGCACGACCGCGCCGGCGAGCATCAGCCGCGCGGCGGCGGCGTC
>NZ_LDTB01000127.1 GCF_001476895.1 Sphingomonas endophytica
GCCTCGCCGATCCCGCTCGCGCCGCCGGTGACGACACAGACCTTGTCCTTGACGTGCATGGTTCGATGCCCCTGCTTGTTATCGTGAGATCCGGATTGTCAGCCCTGATACAGGCCCTTGTCACGCGCCTTCTGGATCGCGAGGGCGGCCATCAGGTCGAGCATCGGGGTCGGAATATCTGCTGCGCGGGCAAAGGCCGCGGGCGCGCGCACCAGCACGTCGATCTCCATGGCGCGGCCGAGCTCGTAGTCCTGCAGGATCGACGGCTTGTGGTCGGGCGCGGGTCCCGAACGGGTGACGCGCTTGACCCCGGGGATATAGCGCGTCGCCACCGCATTGGCCTCGTCGAGCAGCCGTGGGATCACCTCCTGCATGTCGGGATCGTCGCGGACGCCGCGCGCGGTCAGCCCGGTCAGCAGACAGAGCACCACATCGACATGTTGGTGAGCAGTTTCGACCAGATCGTCTCGCGAATCTCCGTGACGTCAGGCGATTCGATCGCAGCCTCATTAAGCGCCGCGCGCAGCCGGGTGATGCGCTCGCTCCGGAGATCGTCGCATTCGCCGATCAGGAGGCGGTTGCGATCCGGCGACAGATTCGCCACCAATCCGGGCGCGATCACCTCGTTGGAGGAGAAGATCACGCCGCCGATGCTGACCCTTATACACAACTCCGAGCCCACGAGACAGGAAGAAAGCGAGTATGGCGTCTTCTGCTTGAAAAAAAAAAAACAAAAAAAAAAGAGGAATAAACAGTAACAATAACATACCAATAACACATGAGACGAGAGAGACAACATGAATAGTAGTAAACTAACAGGTGAGGCCGTGA
>NZ_LDTB01000128.1 GCF_001476895.1 Sphingomonas endophytica
ATCCTCGAGCCAATGATCGACATGCCGATCGTGGTGCGGTCGTTTTTTCTGTACTCACCGGCAGAACTCGCTCAGAGCCTTCACCATCACGAGGACATCACGATCGCAGCACGCCTGCGCGATGGACAGCTCGGGCGACGCGCGATGCAGCTCCATCTTACGATGTCATACGCCCGTGTCCTTCAGCACCGCGAGAATTGGCGCGAGAAACGGCCAATCGCCCCCTCCGATACTCAGTAAGGAGCGAGCGGCTCTGTCACGGCGTACTTGCCGTCGGTTGTGCGTTTTTTGGTTTCTTAGCTGCGCTTCACCGCTCATAGCCGGTAGGATCTGAACTGTCCGACGGGCTCGCGAACGCCTTACGCAGAACTGTCCAAGGAAATCGGGGTTACGACAACTTCTAACCGCGCGAAGGCCGAATCGTGGTTGGCCCGCGGCCTTATCTTGCTCCAGAACGCGGAGTGGTGGCGCGCGGCACATCCGCACACCGTCGGCGACGATGATGTATTGGGGCAACCACGCCAAGACGCGCGAGGCCTTCCAGGGCGGCTTGACCAAGAGCGGCAACAAGTGCGTTCGCAATGCCGGTGGAACGTATACCTATGCGGGCCGCAGCGATGACATGCTCCCATGCCAAACTTGCTCAGAGCGCCTTTCAAAGCAACAGTCTTCGCAAGCAAGCCAATTCAACTGCACGGACCGGACAATCGATACCAACGTCAGTATGCGTTGTTGCTCGACGTGCTGCGGATGGACGTCTCGGAGGACCTGCTCCCCTAGATGA
>NZ_LDTB01000129.1 GCF_001476895.1 Sphingomonas endophytica
ATGCAGTTCGACCGCGGCTACATCTCGCCCTACTTCGTCACCAACGCCGACAAGATGCGCGTTGAGATGGACGACGCCTACATCCTGATCAACGAGAAGAAGCTCTCCTCGCTGAACGAGCTGCTGCCGCTGCTCGAGGCCGTGGTGCAGACCGGCAAGCCGCTGGTCATCGTCGCTGAAGACGTCGAAGGCGAAGCGCTCGCCACCCTCGTCGTCAACCGCCTGCGTGGCGGCTTGAAGGTCGCGGCCGTCAAGGCTCCGGGCTTCGGCGATCGCCGCAAGGCCATGCTGCAGGACATCGCGATCCTGACCGGCGGTCAGGCAATCTCGGAAGACCTCGGCATCAAGCTCGAGAACGTCACGCTGCAGATGCTCGGTCGCGCCAAGAAGGTGATGATCGACAAGGAGAACACCACGATCGTCAAAGGCGCCGGCAAGAAGAACGACATCGACGCCCGCGTTGGCCAGATCAAGGCGCAGATCGAGGAGACCACCTCGGACTACGACCGTGAGAAGCTGCAGGAGCGCCTGGCCAAGCTCGCCGGCGGCGTCGCCGTCATCAACGTCGGCGGCGCGACCGAGGTCGAGGTCAAGGAGAAGAAGGACCGCGTCGACGACGCGCTCAACGCAACCCGCGCCGCTGTCGCAGGAAGGCATCGTGCCGGGCGGCGGCGTCGCGCTGCTGCGCGCCAAGAACGCCATCGGCCGGCTGAGCCATGGCAATCCCGACGTGCAGGCGGGGATCAACATCGTGCTCAAGGCGCTGGAAAGTCCGATCCGGCAGATCGCCGAGAATGCCGGCGTTGAGGGGTCCATCGTGGTCGGCAAGATCCTGGAGCAGCGATCGGCGACCTACGGCTTCAACGCACAGACCGAGGACTATGTCGACCTGATCGAGGCTGGGATCGTCGACCCGGCGAAGGTGGTGCGAACCGCGTTGCAGGATGCGGCCTCGGTCGCCTCATTGATCGTGACCACGGAAGCGCTGGTCGCCGAACTGCCAAAGGACAAGCCAGCAATCGCAGCTCCCGGGGCGGGGGGAGAGTTCTGAGCAGCCGGCCGTCTCGCCGGTCGATTGATCAGAACGGGACTGTCGCGAGGAGAAACGACCAAACGGCGGCTTTGGTCGGGTCTCCCGCGACAGTCGGCTCCGCCACCAAGGGACCAGCCTTCCTGGCCGCAGCAAGAAGGGAAGACAGTGTCACAGGAGAGCCTGTAT
>NZ_LDTB01000013.1 GCF_001476895.1 Sphingomonas endophytica
GCGCCGCGCGCGCGGCGCTGCACCAGATCACCTCGGTCGGCAGCGGCGTGACCGGCGTCGCGCTGACGATGGTCAACCTGAAGGTCCAGGCGCAGTCGGGCTTCGGCGATCCGTCCTATTATGCCGATTACATGAAGGACTATTACGTCAAGGGCTGAGGCGAGCGGTGACGGGCCGATCGCGTCCGGCGGGTCTCCCGTGACCGTCGCCACGCCCCCCCGCCCGCTCCCCGGGCGCCTGTCCGCCCGGCTGGCGGACCGGCGGCTGGCGCGTCTGTTCGCGCTGGCCGACCAGGGTTTCCAGGGGCTGGGCAGCATCGTCGCCAGCGCGATCCTGGGACGCAGCCTGCCGCCCGACCAGTTCGGCGCGGTGGGCGTGGCGATCGGTGCCTATTATTTCGTCGCGGGCTTCCACCGCTCCGCGATCACCCTCCCCTATGTCACCGAGCATCGCGAGCATGGCGATGCGCAGGACGATCGCCGCTATCATTCCGACTGGTGGTGGCTGAACGTCGCCGCCGCGCTGGCACTGTCGGTGGCGCTGCTCGCGCTGGCCGGGATCGTGCAGGTCGCCTTCGCGCGCCAGCAATGGCTGGCGCTGCCGCTGGTACTGGGCGCGGCGATCACCCCGCCGCTGCTGGCCGCCGACTTCGCGCGCCGCTGGTTCTACAAGCAGGAGCGCGCGATCTGGGCGGCGGTCGTGTCGGCGGTGTTCTTCGTCGCGCTGGTCGCGGGCGCGATCGTCGCCGGGCGGGTCCAGCCCGATGCCCGCGCGGGCGCGGCGGCGTGGGGCGGCGCGGCGGCGGTCACGACCCTGCTGGCGCTGGTCGTGCTGCGCCCCGCCGCCCCCGCCGCGCGGCGCGCCGGGGCACGGTTCGCGCCGCATGGGCGGTTCGCAGGGTGGCTGGCGCTCAACATCTTCCCCTATACTGTCTATAGTACCGCGACGGTGGTGATCCTGATCGGCGCGCTGCTGGGTCCGGGCGCGGCGGCGGTATTCACCGCGGCGCGGACGCTGACCAATCCGGCGGTCAGCATCGTCTCCGCGATCGATTCGACCGACAAGCCGCGCGCCGCCGCCGCACTGGCACGCGACGGTGCGCCCGGGCTGCGCGGCGCGATCGGCAACACGCGACGCACGCTGATCGTGCTGACCGGCGGCTATCTGGCGCTGGTGGCGGCGTTCGCGCATCCGCTGATCGCGCTGGTCTTTCACGGGCAGTATGCGGGCGTCGAGTTCGACGTGCAGCTGCTGTGCGCCGCCTTCTTCCTGTTCTGCCTCAACCAGCCGTCGGAGACGCTGCTGATCGTGCTGCGCGCGAGCCGGACGATGTTCGCGACGCGGCTGGCCACCGCGATCGTGACGCTGGCCGCGCTGGTGCTGGCGATCCCGCATGGCGTGGCGGGGATGGCGATCGCGATCGCGGTCAGCCAGCTGGCGAATATCGTGCTATTGGGTGTGGCGGAGCGGCACGCGCTCAACCGCCATGCCGCGCTGTCGGAGGTGCCCGCATGACCGTCCGCTTTTCCGTGGTGGTGCTGACCTACGCCCGCGACGCGATCCTGGCCGACACGCTGGCGCGGCTGAAGGAATGTCTGGGCGAGCGCGACGATTACGAGGTCGTCCTGGTCGACAACAATGCGGAACGCGGGGTGCGCGAGGCGTTGCTGGCCCCCTTCCCGCACCGCCAGTATCTGTTTTCCGGCCACAACAAGGGGGTGCACGCGCGCAACGACGGGTTCGACGCGGCGAGGGGCGAGATCGTCGTGCTGCTGGACGACGACGTACTGGTCGAGACGCCGGCGATGCTCGACCTGTTCGCCGCGCGCTTCGACGCGGACGACCGGCTGGGCGCGATCACGGTGCGCAAGCATGTGCGTGGCGAGACGCGGCGGCGCGTCGACCTGATCCCGCACACGCGCAAGGACGTCGATTTGACGCAGCCGTTCCTCACCTTCCGCTTCGTCGGCGGATGCGTGGCGTTCCGCACCGCCTGCCTGCGGGAGGTCGGCGGGTTCCTGCCCGACTTCTTCTACGGGCTGGAGGAGATCGAACTGTCGTACCGGATCATCGATGCCGGGTGGCGGATCCGCTATGACCCCGCCGTGTCGTGCGAGGAGCTGGAGCATCCTTCCGGGCGCGACGCCAAGAAGCGTGTGCAGACGCAGCGGCTGGCCAACAAATATATCATCAGCTACCTTCGGATGCCGTTTCCGGAGGTACTGGTGAACGCCGCGCTCTTCACGCCGTACCTGTTGATGCGCCAGCGCGGGCAGGCGAGCGTCGTCGGCGCGGTGCGGCAGTTCCTGGCGTGGCGCGCGCGCCCCGACCGGCCGCCACGCAAGGCGATCTCGCGCGACACCGCCGCCTATATCCGCGCGTGCGGCGGATCGGTGTGGCGATGATCGTGCGCCTCGCGCTGCTGGCGGCGGCGGTCTGGACCGGCTGGTCGGCCAGCGAGGGCGCGCGGCTGGACCGCCAGACGCTGCGCCCCGCTTTCGCGGAGGAGTTCGATCGGCCGCCGGACTTCTGGGACGCCACCCGCAATCCGAACGGGCGATGGAAGACCAATTACTGGTTCGGCGTACAGGGGACGCGCGCCGAAAAGGGCTGGGAACCGCGCACGCTCGTCCCCAATGGCGAGCTGCAATATTATGGCGATCCGGCCGCGGGGATGTCGCCGTTCGAGTGGACGAAGGGCGTGCTGACGATCGCGGCGCGGCCCAATCCGTACCGGCGCGATCCGGCGACCAACGGCCTGCCCTATCTGTCGGGGCTGATCACCACCGAGAAATCGTTCCATTTCACCTATGGCTATGTCGAGGCGCGGGTCGCCTTTCCGAGCGGCAAGGGAATCTGGCCGGCCTTCTGGCTGTTGCCGGTGCCGGCGGTGAAGGACGGCAAGCCGCAGCAGCCCGGCCCGATCGAGATCGATGTCTTCGAATCGATCGGCGAGCCGGGGCGGCTGTACTTCACCTATTTTCCCGACCTGCCGAACAACCAGAAGAAGGGCGACAACATGCCGTGGAACAGCGGTGCGGACCTGTCGCACTTCCACACCTATGGCATGAAGGTGACGCCGAAGGAGTTGGTCTGGTATTTCGACGATCGCGAGGTGCGGCGGGTGCCGAACAAGGATTATCACCAGCCGCTCTACCTGCTGTTGAACCTGGCGATCGGCGGCAAATGGCCGGGCGCGCCCGCCGCCGACCAGACATGGCCGGCGCGGATGCGGATCGAATGGGTGCGCGGCTGGCGGCTGACGGGGCGATGAGCGCGGGCGTCTCGCGGCTGGGGCTCGGAGGCAGCAAGTTCGGGTCGTTCGGCAATCCCGCGCCGGCCGCCGACAGCGAACGGCTGGTGCGGGTCGCGCTCGATCTGGGCGTGACGGTGCTGGATACCGCCAACATCTATGGCCAGGGCGACAGCGAGCGGATCATCGCGCGCGCGATCGCGGGGCGGCGCGACGCGGCGTTCGTCGTGACGAAGGCGGGGCAGACCTTTTCCGCCAAGTATCGCGCGCTGCGGATCGCCAAGCCGGTGATCCGCGCGGTGCTGGCGCGGCGCGGGGCCGGGTCCGGCGTGACCGCGCAGCGCGGCGATGCGATGCGCCACGACTGGCGGCCGCGCGCGATCGTCACCGCGCTGGAGGCGTCGCTGAAGCGGCTGCGCAGCGACCGGGTGGAGGCGTTCCTGCTCCACAGCCCGCCGCCTTATGTCGCCGCCGATCCGGAGCTGGCGCTGGCGCTGGTCGCGGCGCGCGCGGCGGGCAAGGCGCTGCGTATCGGCGTGTCGTGCGACGATCTGGCGACGCTGGACGCCGCGCTCGACCAGCCGGCCTATGAGATGTTCGAGCTGCCGTGGGACGTGGTCGCGGCACTGGGCCCGCGCGCCGACGCGATCCGTGCGCGCGGGCATCTGGTGCTGGCGCGCGAGGTGGTGACGCAGCAGCCGGGGCTGAGCGCCGCGCAGGCGGTGGCGCGCGCGATCGCGCATCCGGCGGTCGACTGCACCGTGGTCGGCACCGGCAAGGCCGAGCATCTGCGCGCGCTGGCGGCGATCGCGCGCGGGACCCAGCGATGATCGCCGACGCGCGCCGCGCCGCGCTGCCCGACACGCTGGCGGCCGATCTGGTGATCGTCGGTGCCGGCCCCGCCGGGATCGCGCTGGCGCTGGCGCTGGAGGATGCCGGACTGGACGTGATGCTGGTCGAGGCGGGCGGCGACCGCTTCGACAAGGCGGGACAGGAGCTGCTGCGCGCCGAGGCCGTGTCCCCGCCGTCGCATTCGCCGGGCGAAATGTACCGCCGTCGCCAGTTCGGCGGGACCAGCGCGGTGTGGGGCGGGCGTTGCATCCCGTTCGACCCGATCGATTTCGAGACGCGCGACTGGATGCCCGATGCGCGCTGGCCGATCGCCTATGAGGAGGTCGCGCGCCATTATCCGCAGGCGATGGCGCTGGCCGACGCCGGGCTGGCGGCGTTCTCTGCCGGGGAGGCCGATCCGGGGGAGGCCGATCCCGCGCTGCCCGGCACCGGCGCGGACGCGATCACCGAACGGATCGAACGCTTCAGCCACCCGATGGATTTCGGCGGCTATTATCGCGCGCGACTGGCGAAGGCGGCGCGGGTGCGTGTGCTGACGAACGCGGGCGTCGAGCAGATCCTGACCGATACCGGGGGCACGCGCGCGGCGGGCGTGCGGCTGCATCTGGACGGCGGACGGCGCGTCACCGTCGCCGCGCCACGCGTGGTGATCGCGGCAGGCGGGATCGAGACGGCACGGCTGCTGCTGGCCAGCGACGCGGTGTGCCCCGCGGGGCTGGGCAACGAACATGATCTGGTCGGGCGTTTCTATCAATGCCACCTGGAGGGCGAGCTGGGCACGATCGCCTTCCACCCGCCGGCCGGGCACCACCGCTTCGACTATTTCCGGTCGCATGACGGCGTCTATTGTCGGCGTTTCCTGTGGCTGTCGCCGGAGGCGCAGCGGCGCGAGCGGCTGGCGGGGATGGTACTGCGCCCCGCGCATCCCAGCATCGTCGATCCCGCGCACCGCCATCCGGTGCTGTCCGCGATGTATCTGGCCAAGAACATGATCGTGCCGGAATATGCGCGCAAGATGACCGCGCTGGAGCATGAGGCGCGGCGGACGCGCGGCGGATCGGCGGCGGCGTTCCATGCCGCGCACCTGCGCAACATCGTGCTGGGCGCGCCGCGCCTGCTGGGGTTCGGCATCGACTGGACGCGGCGGCGGATCCTGGCGACGCGCAAGCTGCCCAGCGTGCTGCTGGAGGAACCGGGCGGCGTCTATCCGCTCGACCTGAACGGCGAGCAGGAGCCGCATCGCGACAGCCGCGTGCGGCTGGGCATCGAGCGCGATGCGAGCGGCGTGCGGCGCGCGATCATCGACTGGCGCTGCACCGAGGCGGACAAGCAGCGGATGATCCATGGCGTGCGGACGATCGCGGCGGCGGTGAACCAGAGCGGCGCGGCGACGATCACGCTGGACGATGCGCAGGCCGAGGCGTGGCGCGACAATCCCGTGCCGGTGGGCGGCCACCATATCGGCACCGCGCGGATGGCCGACGACCCGCGTCGCGGCGTGTGCGACGCCAATGCCGAGCTGTTCGGGACGCGCGGCGTGTTCGTGGCGGGGGCGGCGGCCTTCCCGACGTCGAGCTTCGCGAACCCGACGCTGACGCTGCTGGCGCTGACCCTGCGTCTGGCGGCGCATCTGCGCGCGTCGGGGAAAACGGGAGCGTAGCGCCGCCGCACGATCGCGCGCCGGGTGACGCGCCACGCGCGAAATTGCCGCTGTCATTCTCCCGACGCGCCATCGTCACGGGCGCGTAACCAACCTCCTGTCAGGCGAAAAGATTAACAGGGGATTCACCAATGCGTCCGTTCGCCTTGCTTGCCGCCGTCGCCACCGTCGAGCTGTCGTCCGTCCCGGCCGGCGCCGCCACGCTCGTCTCTTCCTTCGCGATCGACAACGGAACCGACCTGTCGGGGCTGTCGGGCGTCGGCAACAACCGGTTCGGAGGTTTCGGGTCGGACCTGAGCTATGACGCCGGTACCGGCACCTTCTGGAGCACCACCGATCGCGGACCGGGGGGCGGCGTGCTGGACTATGCGCCCCGCTTGCAGGGGTTCACGCTCGACATCGATCGGAACAGCGGCAAGATCAACGGCTTCACGCTGACCCACACCGTGCTCTATCGCGACGGCAACCAGACGTTCAACGGCCTGAATCCGCAGTTGCTGAACGGCAGCGTCGCCGATCTCGGCCGCTCGCTGGACCCGGAGGGGCTGGCGCGGCTGCCGAACGGCAATTTCCTGGTCTCCGACGAATATGGCCCGTTGGTCTATGAATTCCGCACCGACGGCCAGTTCGTGCGCGCGTTCGAGACGCCCGCGAACCTGATCCCGCGCGACGCGGACGGCAAGGTGGATTATGTCGCGGGGGCGCCGAAGGCGGGCGCGCCGGGGATCGTCAGCGGGCGGCAGGACAATCGCGGGTTCGAGGGCCTGACGATCAGCCCGGACGGCAAGACCGCCTATGCGATCCTGCAGGACGCGCTGGTGCAGGAAGGCCGCGCGCCGGACGGGTCGAACAACGGCGTCTACAGCCGCAACACCCGCATCGTCGCGTTCGACGTCGCGACCGGCAAGCAGACCGCGCAATATGTCTATCAGCTCGACACCGTGGATGACATCAACAGCCGGCTGACCAAGAACTTCTTCGCCGACGACAAGCAGGGCCGCTCGATCGGCGTGTCGTCGGTACAGGCGATCGGCGACAACAAGCTGCTGGTGCTGGAACGCGACAATCGCGGCTTCGGCGTCGACGATCCGAACGGCAGCAAGCAGGTCGGCAACAAGCGCGTCTATGCCATCGACCTGAGCAACGCGACCGACGTCAAGGACATCAGCCTGGCCGGCACCAATACGCTGCCCGCCGGCGTGAACCCGGCCGCCAAGAGCGCGACGCCGTTCATCGACATCGCCGCCGCGCTGAAGAAGCTCGGACTGCCGGTGCCGGAAAAGATCGAGGGCATGTCGTTCGGCCCGCGTCTGGCGGACGGCAGCTACACGATGATCATCGTCACCGACAATGATTACTCGGTGACGCAGACCGGCAGCGGCGAGCAGTTCGACGTCTGCACCAGCGGGCTCACCGGCAAGGGCAGCAGCGCGGAGGTATCGCTGGGTGCCGCCTGCCCGTCGGGGATGAAGCTGCTGCCGAACATGGTCTACAGCTTCAAGATCAGCGCGGCGGAATATGCGTCGCTGACCGGCGCGGTGCCGGAGCCGGCCACCTGGGCGATGATGCTGGCCGGCTTCGGCATGGTCGGGGCGGCGCTGCGGCGGCGCAAGCCGGAGGTGCGTGCGGCGGCGTGATCGGGCCCGCGCCTCGCTACGCCCGCCCATGCGAGCGTAGCGAGGCGATCCCACGGCGGCGTGATCCATGCTCGCGCGCCGTCACCGGCTGCCCGCCCGTCCGACCGGGTTTGCGCCTCAGCGCGCGCGCGGATCGGGCAGCACCCGGTCGATCCACGCGCCCAGCCGGCCGTGCGACCAGGCGAGCGCGCGATACAGCGTCAGCGACGCGCGCGCCCATGACGTGTAGAGCGCCGGCCAGCGCCAGCGCACGAGCCGATGGCTGCCGCGCATGATCGCGTGGCGCATCCGGTACACCAGCTTGCGCCGCAGCGGCAGCACGGCGGAGGGCGCGACGCGCTTGACCGGGCGCATGCCGCCGCGCCGCCACGTCAGGCGATAGGCCAGCCCCTCGCGCCGGTGCCGGAACCCCGCCGCCTGCGTCTGTTCGACGAAGGCGGCATCGACCTCGGTCAGCGCCAGCCGCCCATCGGCGACCGCCGTCGCGATCAGCGCGTGCACTGCCGAATCGCGCGCGATGACGACATTGGTGCCGCGTCCGTCCGAGGAATAGGGCTCCACCCACGCATCGCCGAACGCCACGTCGGCGGTTTCGGCCACCACGTCGTCGCACCAGTCGCATGCCGGATTCTGGAAGAAGCCCGCGCCCCAGTCGCCATCGGCGAGCTGCCACCAATCCTCGGCCCGCGTGCTGCCGTCGTCGAGCGTCAGGTGCGCGCGATACCAGTTGGCCGGGCGGCCGGCATCCTTGATGCGATAGTCGACCGCCCGCACGCGCGCGATCGGTGCGCCGAGCTGCCACGCGAAACTGTCGACCAGCCGCGCGCTCTTCTGATGGCCGCAGAACAGCCCGAGCAGGTGGGTGACGCGCTCCGCGATGACCGGATCGGTGCGGCGCAGCAGATGCAGGGCCTTGACGAAGCACGGAACCCCGACCACCGCATAGCGGCCCGGCGTGGCGCGGATCGCCGCGATCACCCCCGACAGCTCGACCGGGTAGTAGCGCGACTTGGCCCCGCCGGCGAGCTCGGCACGGTTGCGCGACAGGCGGTAGGCGAAGAAGCGGCCGTCCGCCTGCGGATCGGCGACCGGCGCGACATGCGCGACCGCATCGACCGCCCCGGTCCGCAACAGCTCGGCCGCGACCCAGCTGACCATGCCGCCCGAACTGCCGTTGGCGCGAAAGTCGCCGTCCGCGACATGGCCGACCCACGTGGACTCGAAGCGACCGAGCAGCGGCGTGCGATGCGCGGATGCGGGGAAGCGCTCCCGCGCGATCACATCCTCGTTCGCGGCGGTCGGGGAGAAGGGGCAGCGCGCCGTGAAGGACGGGTCGGGGCGCGCATACCAGTCGTCCGGCCCGCCGGGCTTCCAGAGGCCGTCGCGGTCCATCGCCATCCGCGCGGCGGGCGCATCGGCCGCGCAGCCGCCGCAGCCGATGCACAGCCCGGAGCGCACCACGTCGCGCGGCGCGATCGGCTCAGCCAAGCGCGGTCGCCAGAAAGTCGCTGGCTTCGGCGCGCAACCGGGCGAGCGGTGCGGCGACCCGCTCCGCCGGGGGTTCGGTCAGCAACGCGTCATAGGCGGCATCGTCGGTGTCCGGCGCGACGATCCGGTGGCCGGCGTCCAGCGCGGCGGCGAGATCGCGGACCTTGTTGAAGCGATACGGCGAGGGCGCGGTCACGAACGGCGTGTCGTTGACCAGCGCGAAGACGCAGCCGTGGAAGAAATTGGTGACGAGCGCGCTGGCGCCTGCCGCGCGCTCAGCGAACGCCTCCGGCCCGGCGTCGATCTCCTGCACGTCGGCCCAGTCGTTGCGATAGCCGATGCTGTGGAGCGTCAGGCCGTGCCGCGCGCTCCACCGTCGCATCGCTGCGGCCAGCCAGTCCGGGAAGCCGTGGCCGTAAACCAGCGCGTAGCGCTCTCGCCCGTTCGCGCGCGGCACATGCGCGGCGAATTGCAGCACGGGATCGGGCACCAGCGGCGGCTCGGTGCCGATCGCGGCGGCGACCAGCGCGCGCGCATTGGCGTCCCGCACCGAAATCGCGGTGAAGCGGCGCAGGCGCGCCGCCCATTCCGCGCCGATGCCGTCAACCGCGTCATGGTTGCCGAAGCTGGCGGCATAGGACACGCGCCGCGCCGCGCGCAGTCCTTCGCCGAAGAACAGCGGCACCGACGCATACCAGGGATGGCGGAAGTTCCAGACCTCGTCGCTGCCCACCACGACCGCGCGATGGTCGCGCAGCGCGGCCGGATCGCGCAGGGCGAAGCGCGGCGACAGCGGCAGACGCTCGAACGCCGCCGCGAACCGCCGGCCCTTGGCCTTGTAGGCGGGCAGATCCGCCGCCAGCGTGCGCGCCGGCAGCGTCGGCTGGAACGCGCAGCGCCATTCGGCACGCGCCACCGCGTCGTCATGGTGGTCGAGCAGCCAGGCATCGTGCCCGGCGGCGCGCAGCCCTTCGACCAGGCAGCGCGCCTGCCAATAGGAGCCATAGTTGATGCAGCGGTGGAAGGTCAGCACCCCGACCTTGGCGGACGAATCGGTCATTGCCGGGTCAATCGCCGGAAAGCGCAGCGGTTCCAGCGGCTTCGGCTCCGCAATCCGGTGACGCGATCGCAACCAATCCATGCTAGAAGCGCGGCATGGAACTGGTGCATCTCTACAAGTCGATGATCGACGCGATCGTGGCGGCAGCGGGATCGGCGGCGCTGCTGCACGTCCATGCCGGGATGGCGATCTATCTCGGCACGCTGGCGGTGGTGCGCAACCGGCGCGGCGGCGTCGTCGCGCTGCAGATGGTGTTCGCCGCCGAGATGGCGAACGAGGCGATGGACTGGCTGGCCGCGTCGCCGCAATGGACGTGGAGCGACACCCTGTCCGACATCGTCCTGACGCTGATGTGGCCGGTGGCGATCACCGGCGTGAACGGGCTGCGGCGACGCCGCTGGCGCCGAACCGTCGTTCAGGATCAATTGCGTACAATTTCGCCTTCCGCACGCGCACATACGCCGATTGCATCCGCCTGAACGCTTGCCAGACTGCCGTACAAGCCGCTAGCGCGCTGACATGGGGTGCCGCCGACCGGCGGTTTAATCGAGGGAGCGTCCGTCTTGCGCATTACCATGATCGGTTCGGGCTATGTCGGCCTGGTGTCTGGCACCTGCTTCGCCGACTTCGGCCATGACGTCGTGTGCGTCGACAAGGACAAGGGCAAGATCGACCGGCTGCTGGCGGGCAAGATGCCGATCTACGAGCCGGGTCTCGAGGATCTGGTCGCGCGCAACGTCGCGGCGGGCCGGCTGAAGTTCACGACCGACCTGAAGGAAGCGGTCGCGGGCGCGGACGCGATCTTCATCGGCGTCGGCACGCCGACCCGGCGCGGCGACGGCCATGCCGATCTGTCCTACGTCTTCGGCGCCGCGCGGGAGATCGGCGAGGCGCTGACCGGCTATGCGGTGATCGTCACCAAGTCGACCGTGCCGGTCGGCACCGGCGACGAGGTGGAGCGGATCATCCGCGAAGCCGCGCCGAACGCCGAATTCGGCGTCGTGTCGAACCCGGAATTCCTGCGCGAGGGCGCGGCGATCGACGATTTCAAGCGGCCGGACCGTATCGTGATCGGGTCGGGCGACGATCGCGCGACCGAGGTGATGCGCCAGGTCTATCGCCCGCTGTACCTGAACGCCGCGCCGATCCTGGTGACCGCGCGTCGCACCGCCGAGCTGATCAAGTACGCGGGCAATGCGTTTCTGGCGACCAAGATCACCTTCATCAACGAGATCGCGGACCTTTGCGAAAAGGTCGGCGCGGACGTGAAGGACGTCAGCCGCGGCATCGGGCTGGACAATCGCATCGGCTCGAAGTTCCTGCACGCCGGCCCGGGCTATGGCGGGTCGTGCTTCCCGAAGGACACGCTGGCGCTGCTCAAGACCAGCCAGGACTATGACGCGCCGCAACGGATCGTCGAGGCGGTGGTCGCGGTCAACGACAACCGCAAGCGCGCGATGGGCCGGAAGATCATCCACGCGATGGGCGACGACGTGCGCGGCAAGACGATCGCGGTACTGGGCCTGACCTTCAAGCCGAACACCGACGACATGCGCGATTCGCCCGCAATCGCGGTGATCCAGGCGCTGCAGGACGCGGGCGCCAAGGTGAAGGCGTTCGATCCCGAGGGCGTGGAGCAGGCCAAGCTGGTGCTCGACAATGTCGAATATTGCGACGGCCCGTATCAGGCGATCGAGGGCGCGGACGCGCTGGCGATCGTGACCGAATGGGACGAGTTCCGCGCGCTGGACCTGCCGCGCGTCAAGTCGCTGCTGAAGGCGCCGATCCTGATCGACCTGCGCAACATCTACACCCCCGCCGAGGTGAAGGCGGCCGGGTTCCAGTATACCAGCATCGGACGGTGATCCGACCGGGCGGGCGCGTCGTCGGAGCGCCCGCCCTGCCCCCCGCGCGGCGAGAGTGCGGGACAGTCGCCAGCGGCCTGCCCGTCCTGCCGGACATGTTCGCGGAACGATGGCCCCGGAACAGGTCCGGGGTGACGATCGCGTGGGGCGAACCTCACCGACCCTTTTATAGCGCGCGGTCGAGATCCAGCGCTTGACCCGCAGCGCTTACCCCGCGTCGGGCAGACACTCGCGCCGCTGGTCGACCTTGTCCGCGCCACCGGGCGCACGCGTCAGCACGGACAGCGCGCGACAGGTCTGGGCACCGTCCTGTTCCGCATCGCCGGCGACGACGAAGCCGTGTACCTGCCCGGCCGCCTCATACCATTCCTGCACCTCGCCGCTGCGCAGGGCCGCCGCGATGGCGATCGCGCGGCTGCCGCTGTCGGCGGGCAGGTCGTCGGCAACCGGCGCCGCCGTCGCCTTCGCCACCGGCACCGTCTGCTTCGCGACCCGCGCGACCGGCAGCGGCCGGGCGGGCGGGATGACCCGCTGCGGCACGGGCAGGCTGACCGAATAGCTCGGCTGGCGCGGCGCGGGCGCCCTGGTCGCGGCGAACGACAATCCGCCGGCGCTGACCGCCATCAGCACACCCATCATTCCCGCCGCGCGCCAGCCGCCACCCGTGCGGGCGCGCGGCGCATCGACGAAGGGATAGTCGATCGGCAGCGGTGCCAGCCGCACCTCGCGCACGATCCGCAGCGGCCCGAGTTCGACCGTCGTGCGGCGCAGCACGTCCGTCCGCCGCTCCGCCTCGAATCGATCCCCCTTAACCATCGCCCCTCATCGTCCCACCACACCGCGCTGGCAAGTCATCGCGCCATCGGGCCATCGAACAGCGTACCGAAATAGTCGCCGCTGTTCCACACCGGCCGCGTCGGCGCGTCGGCGATCTCGCGCGCGATACGATAGTTGGCATCGACGAAGCGGACCGCCTGATCCCAGCGGATCGGCTGCGTCAGGTCGTCGCACGGCTTGTGATAGCATCGGCTCATGAACGTCTCCACCGCCGCCTTGCCGGGCCCCTTGTAGCCCGGCCAGAGGAATACCGACGGCACGCCCTTCTGCACGAAGCGATAATGGTCGGAGCGCACGAAGATCGCCTGCTCGGGCATCGGATCGGGCGACAGCGTCACGCCGATCCCCGCCACCGCTCGCGCGATGATCGGCCCCAGCGTCGACCGGTCGCCGCCGAACGCGACCATATCCTCGAACACATAGGTGAGGATCGGCATGTCGAGGTTCACGTCCGCCACGATGTCGCGGATCGGCACCCGCGGATGGTTGGCGAAATAGTCACTGCCGACCAGCCCCTTCTCCTCCGCCGTGACCGCCAGGAAGATGATGCCGCGCTTCGGAGGCGACGCGGTCTTGAAGCGGCGCGCCGCCTCGATCAGGCTGGCGATGCCGATCCCGTCATCCAGCGCGCCATTGTAGATCGTGTCGCCGTCCACCGCCTTGCCGACGCCGACGTGATCGAGATGCGCGGACAGCACGACCGTCTCCTTCGCCAGTGTCGGGTCGCTGCCGGGCAGCATGCCGACGACATTGGCGCTGGCGATCGGGCGGAAGGTGGTGGCGGTCGACACCGAGAGCGTTGCGGCGCTGGTGGCGGGACGGACCTTCAGCGTCGCGCGCGAGGCGCCCTTCGCCAGCGCCGGCCATGACCGGCCGAACAGCTTCGCCGCCCCGGCGGGCGAGAGCGTGCCGAGCATTGGCACGTCGCTGGCCTGACCGGTCCCGTCCGGCCGCGCCCAGGTGATCCGTTCGGCCGCATAGCCCTTCGTCGCGGCCGCGAAGCTCGGCGCGCCCCGCCCGCCCTTGCGCAGGTCGGCGATCACGATCACGCCGACCGCGCCATGCTTCGCCGCGGCCGACTGCCGCGCGGCACTGCTGCCGAAGGTCGCCGCCACCTCGCTTGGCAGGCCGGCGGGCGCGCCGCCGACATAGGCGACGATCTTGCCGCGCACATCGACGCCGGCATAATCGTTCAGGCCGTAAGCGGGCGCCTCCAGACCATAGCCGACAAAGACCACCGGCGCGGCGATCGCGGTCGCCTTCGCCGCCGGGTTCGCGGCGGGCACGTAATCGACGCCGAAGCCGAGCGGAGTCGCGCCGCCGCCGCGCGCCGTGACGGCGAACCGCCCCTGCCCGTCGAGCGTGTAGCCGGTCAGCGGCACATGCTGGAGATAGCCGCCGTCGTCGCCCATCGGCTTCAGCCCGGCGGCATAGAATTGCGCGGCGACATATTGCGCGGCGATGTCGAACTCCGGACTGCCGACGTCGCGGCCCTTCATCGCGTCCGACGCGAGGAACATCACATGCGCCTTCACCGCCGCCTGATCGGCCGGGAGCGGCGCGGTGAGACGCGCGTTGCGCTCCGCCGGCGTCTGCGCGGCGGCGGGCATGATGAGCGACAGGAACAGGGGAAGGGCGAGAAAACGCGGCATCGACGGGTCCGGGGATGGGTCAGGATCGCTGCACCTTAAGACCAAGTGGTTCGCGCCGAAACCATTTCCATGCGATGGCCGGCGACAAGCTTTCGGATGGAACCATCTCCGCCGGCTTGTATAGTTGCCGCCATGGCCGATGCACGCACCACCCCCGCCCCGCCCGCGATCACGCATCGCAGCGATTACGCGCCGCCGTCCTGGCTGGTGCCTGAGGTGGCGCTGGACTTCGCGCTCGATCCGGCCGCGACGCGGGTCAAGGCGCGGCTGGCCGTCACACGCAACGGCGCGCACGACACGCCGCTGCGGCTCGACGGCGCGGGACAGGTGCCGCTGGCGGTGTCGGTGGACGGCGCGACCGTCAACGACTGGCGGATCGAGGGCGAACAGCTTGTCATCCCGCTGACCGGAAACGCGCATGTCGTCGAGACCGAGGTCGAGATCGCGCCGGACCGCAACACGCAATTGATGGGGCTATATGCCTCGGGCGGGAACCTCTGCACGCAATGCGAGGCGGAAGGGTTTCGACGGATCACCTGGTTCCCCGACCGGCCGGACGTGCTGGCGACCTATCGCGTGCGCATGAGCGCCGACAAGGTGCGCTTCCCGGTGCTGCTCGCCAATGGCGATCCGGTCGCGGCGGGCGACGATGACGACGGCACGCACTGGGCGGAATGGCACGATCCGTGGCCCAAGCCGTCCTATCTGTTCGCGCTGGTGGCGGGGGATCTGGCGGTCAATCGCGACACGTTCACGACGCGATCCGGCCGCGAGGTGGCGCTCGGCATCTGGGTACGCGCGGGCGATGTGCCCAAGACCGACCATGCGCTGACCGCGCTGAAGCTGTCGATGGCGTGGGACGAGCGCGTCTATGGCCGCGAATATGACCTCGACGTGTTCAACATCGTCGCGGTCGACGATTTCAACTTCGGCGCGATGGAGAACAAGGGGCTGAACATCTTCAACAGCCGCTACATCCTCGCCGACCCCGACACCGCGACCGATTATGATTACGACGCGATCGCGGCGGTGGTCGCGCACGAATATTTCCACAACTGGTCGGGCAATCGCATCACCTGCCGCGACTGGTTCCAGCTGAGCCTGAAGGAAGGCTTCACGGTCTATCGCGACCAGGGCTTTTCCGCGGATCAGGGATCGGCGGCGGTGAAGCGGATCGAGGACGTGCGCGGCCTGCGGGCCGCGCAGTTCCCGGAGGATGCCGGGCCGCTGGCGCATCCGGTTCGCCCGGAAAGCTATATCGAGATCAGCAATTTCTACACCGCGACCATCTACAACAAGGGCGCGGAGCTGATCCGGATGATGGCGACGATGCTGGGGCCGCAGCGCTTCCGCGCCGCCACCGATTTGTATTTCGAGCGGTTCGACGGCACCGCCGCCACCTGCGAGGATTTCGTGGCGTGCATGGAAGAGGCCGGCGGGATCGACCTGTCGCAATTCCGCCTCTGGTACAGCCAGGCCGGCACGCCGCGCGTCTCCGCGACACTGGCGCACGAACCGGGCAGCGGGCGCGCGACGCTGAACCTCGCGCAGAAGGTGCCCGAGACGCCGGGGCAAAGCGACAAGCAGCCGCAGGTGCTGCCGCTGCGCGTCCGGCTGTTCGGCGGCGAAACCGGGCAGCCGCTGGGCGAGGAGCAGCTGGTGATCCTGTCCGACGCCAGCGCCAGCGTGACCTTCGAGACGGTGACGGAGCGCCCGGTCGTGTCGCTCAACCGCGGTTTCTCCGCGCCGGTGATCGTCGAGAGCGACCGCAGCGCCGAAGATCTCGCCTTCCTCGCGCGGCACGATGACGACGCCTTCGCCCGCTACGAAGCGATGCAGCAATTGATGCTGGACACGCTGATCGCGGCGACGATCGAGGGCGAGGCGGATACGCGCGCCGTGGTGGCGGCGGTCGCCGACACGCTCGACGATCCCGCGCTCGACCGCGCGTTCGTGGCCGAGGCGGTGCTGCTGCCGTCGGAAAATTTCATCGGCGACCAGCTGAGCGTCGTCGATCCCGAGGCGATCTTCCGCGCGCGGGAGGGATTGCGACGGACGCTGGGCCGCACGCTGGAGCCGCAATGGCGGGCCGCGTGCGACATCGCGCTGCGCCGCCCCTATGCCTATACGCCCGAGGACAAGGGCATCCGCCGGCTGCGCAACGTCGCGCTCGGCTACGTCTCGGCATCGGGGACGCCCGACGCGGCGGCGCTGGCCTGGGCGCAATTCGAGGCGGCGGACAACATGACCGACCGGCAGGGCGCACTCACCACGCTGGCAAGCGGCCATGCGCCGGAGCGCGACGCCGCGCTGGACGTCTTCTACAATCGCTACGCCGACAATCCGCTGGTGCTCGACAAATGGTTCCAGACGCAGGCGCTGTCGTCACGCGACGACACGCCCGTGCTGGTCGCGGAACTGGCGCAGCATCCCGACTTCACGCTCGCCAATCCCAATCGCGCGCGCGCGCTGGTGGGGGCGTTCGCGGTGAACCAGCGTGCCTTTCACGCCGCGGGCGGGGCGGGCTATCGCTGGCTGACCGACCAGTTGCTGGCGCTGGACCGGCTCAATCCGCAGACCTCGGCCCGGCTGTTGCCGCCGCTGGGCCGCTGGCGGCGCTTCGACCCGATCCGTGCCGAGGCGATGCGCGCCGAGCTGGAGCGGATCGTGGCGACGGCGGGGATCAGCAAGGACCTGTTCGAGCAGGCGTCGAAGAGCCTGAAGGGGTAGCGCCGCCGGTCAGGCGACCAGCGCCGCGGCTTTTTCCTCGCGCTCGGTGCGGCGCTGCTCGGTGCGGCGGGATTGCGCCGCCATTTTCATCCACGCGTCCTCGGATCGCCGGCAGCGTTCGCGGACGTTGTCGAGCGTGGCTTCCTGCGCATCGCGGCGGTGCTGCGCGGCGATCGCCTCGAACCGTTCATATTCCTTGATGGGCCCGCTCCTTGAAAGCTGCCGCCGTGTCCACAATCCGGGCGGCCAGTTCGTCGTACAGATCGCAGATCTCGATCAGCGCCGCGCCGCTCAGCTGCACACGTTCGCCGATGCGAAAGCGCCGCAAGGTGCCATCCGGTTCCGACCAGCCAACGGTCATGTACGCACCACCGCGCACGTCGGCGCGCCGCGCCGCGCCCTGCGTGTAGCGGAAGGTGGCGCGCGCCCGCGCCATGCCGGCCAGTTGCGGCGCGCTCCACGCCGCATCGGTGCACAAGGCGGCCAGCTTCGCGGCGGTATTGCGCTGCCACGCGGTCGGCGCATGTCCGGCCCGTAGCGCGGCGGCGTCCATCAGGACGTGGAGCAGCCGATCCAGCTCGCCAATCCAGTTACCGACGACGCGCGAGCGGACCAGCCGGTGGCGATCGCACCACGGCTGGTCGAGCCACGGCTGCCGCGCCTGCACGCGCAGGAAGGCGGTGCCACGCGCGAGAGTCACCGCCGCCTGATCCATCGCCTGGCCTATCGCCATGCCCGCCGCGCACGACGACGGCGCATCCAGTCGCGCAGCCACCGCCGCCAGCGCGGCATCACGCACACTCCGCGATCGTGAGCGCGGCGATCACCGCCTCCACGCGCGCGCACGGCTCCGCCCCCTGCCCCGCCACGTCGATCGGCGGCGCGCCGAGCGTCGGATGCACGGCGTTGAGAAACGGCAGCGCCGCGACCGCCCCCAGCCGCTCGATCGCCAGCCGGGTGACGCGGCTCTGCCGCTCCGCCCGGTCGGGGTCGAACCGGATGCGCGCGGCGCGGAAGGTGCGGGTGGCGCGCTGCTCCGCCTTTTGCCCGGTGCCCCCTTTGTCCGCGTCGCTCACGCCGCGACGAACGGGGCGCTGACCCCGCCCTCGACCTGTTCGCGGACGATCCGTGCGGCATAGCGGCGGGCGAGCTGGCCGTGCGCGCACCGCGCCTCCGACCCGATCGCGGCAGCAGCCATCATCAGCGACACCTGATGGCGATGAAAGAGATAATTGAGGTCCATGTCCCCACTCCCGGCAGACAAGCGGGAGCGCGCGCGGTCTCTCAGCCGTCGGCGCTTGTGACAATCTACCGACGATGCCGTATCATAACACGGCTTGGCACGATGTCCTAATGACGCATCGCCGCCATCGCCACGCCCGCCCCCATCACCGCGCCGCCGCCGACCCGCTGCGACCACATTCGTGCGCGCGGGCTGCGCAGCCAGCCGGATGCGCGCGATCCGGCGAGCGCGTACAGGCTGTCGGTCATCGCCGCGACGCCGGTGAAGGTCGCGACCAGGATCGCCGCCTGCAGGGTGTAGGAGCGCTCGGGCTGGATGAACTGTGTGGCGAAGGCGACGAAGAACATGATCGTCTTGGGATGGAAGGTGCCGACCGCGACATTGGTCAGAAAGGCGGCGCGCGGGGTGACGGCACGCGGCGGCGGCGCGTCCGCGGCCGGCGCGCGGCTGTTCAGGATCGCGATCAGCCCGATCACGAGCAGATAGGCCGCGCCCACCCATTTCAGCACCGTGAAGGCCAGCGCCGATGACGCGAGGATCGCTCCCGCGCCGAGCAGCGACACGGACATCGCGATCGTGTTGCCGACCGCCATTCCCGCGACCGACGCCAGCGCGGTCTTCCGCCCGGAACTGAACGCGAACCCCAGGATACTGGCAACGCCGGGACCGGGAATGACGCCCATCACGAACGACGCGCCGACGAACGCCAGCCAGAGATGCCAGTCCATCGCGACCTCCCTCAACCCGAATTGCGCAACGCGGTGGCGATGGCGTTGATCGACAGCAGGATGCCCTGCCGCACGCGCTCGTCCGCCTCGCCGGCGCGGTGGCGCTTCATCAGCTCGATCTGGAGCAGATTGAGCGGCTCGATATAGGGAAGGCGCAAACGGATCGACGCGTCGAGCGCGGGATGCCTCTCCAGCAGGTGCGCCTGCCCCGTCACGTCCAGCAAGCCGTCATGCGTGCGCTGCCAGCCGTCGCGGATCTGCCCGAAGATATGGTCGCGCAGTGCCTTGTCCTCGACCAGCCCGGCATAGCGCTCCGCCAGCCCCATGTCGGATTTCGCCAGCACCATCTCCATGTTCGCGAGCGTCGCGGCGAACAGCGGCCAGCCCTGCGCCATGTCCTTCAGGAGCGCGCGATCTTCGAACTGCGCGATCGCGTGCCCAACGCCGTACCAGCCCGGCAGCATCACGCGCGCCTGCGCCCAGCTGAACACCCAGGGGATCGCGCGCAGATCCTCGATCGCGTCGGATTGCTTGCGGCTGGCCGGGCGGCTGCCGATCTTCAGCCCCGCGATCTCGGCGATCGGCGTCATCTGGCGGAAGAAGGTGCGGAACCCCTCGGTCCCGTACACCAGCCCGCGATAGGCGGTGAAGGCATCGTCCGACAGCCGGTCCATCGCCGCGCCAAACGTCTCGTTGTCGCCGTTCGACAGCGCTTCCGGCTCCAGGCTGGCGAGCAGGGTCGCCGATGCCATCGCCTCCAGATTGGTCGCCGCACTCTCGCGCGTGCCATATTTGCCCGCGATCACCTCGCCCTGCTCGGTGATGCGGATGCGGCCCTGCACGGTGCCCGGCGGCTGCGCACGGATCGCCGCGAAGCTGCTGCCGCCGCCGCGCCCGACCGCGCCGCCGCGCCCGTGGAACAGCTGCATCCCGACACCGACCGCGTCGAAGACCGGCTTGAGCGCAGTCGACGCCTTCGACAATTGCCAGGTGGAGGTCAGGTAGCCACCGTCCTTGTTGCTGTCGGAATAGCCGATCATCACTTCCTGATGGCCGCGCGCGGTGGCGATCGCGCGCACCTCGGGAATGGCGAACCATTCGGTCATGATCGCGGGCGCGGCCTCCAGATCCTCGATCGTCTCGAACAGCGGCACCGCCATGATCGCGGCGGTGGCCGGCGGACCGGGGCGGTAGAGGCCGACCTCCTTCAGCAGCAGCTGCACCTCGAGCAGGTCGGACACCGACTTGGTCATCGACACGATATATTGCCGGATCGCGGCAGGGCCGTAGGCGGCATGCGCGTCGGCGGCCGCCTGCACGATCGCCAGTTCGCCCGCCGTCTCCTCCGAATAAGCGGCGAAGCGCGAGGTCAGCGGGCGCGGCGTCGCCAGCTCCTGCCGCAGCAGCATGACGCGCGCATCCTCGTCCAGCGCGGCGTAATCGGCGCACACGCCCGCGACCTTGAGCATCTCCGCGACCACGCGCTCGTGCACCGCGCTGTTCTGGCGCAGGTCGAGCGTGGCGAGATGGAAGCCGAACACGTCGACCGCGCGGATCAGCCGCCCGATCGCGCCGCCGCTGCCCAGCAGGCCGTCGCCGCCCGCCGACAGCGGCCGGGCGATCGCGATGAGGTCGGCACGCAAAGCCTTGGGGTCGGGATAGGGCTGGCCCTTCAGATGGCCGGGGCGCGGCGCAGGCTGGCCGGTCAGCTTGGCATAGGTGGCGGCGGTGCGCGCATAGATGCCTGCCAGCGCGCGACGATACGGCTCGTCGCTGCGCGTCTCCGACGTATCGCCGCTCGCCTCCGCCAGTGCCTGCACCGCGTCATCGACAGTGGCGTGATGCGCGGAGATCGACAGTTCCGCCCCCATCGCGTGCAGCTGTTCAAGGTAGAAGCCCAGCACCGCCTGCGCCGCCTTGGCGAGCGCGGTGCGGAGGGAGTCGGCGGTCACGAACGGGTTGCCGTCGCGGTCGCCGCCGATCCAGCTCCCCGGCCGCAGGAACGCGGGCACGCGCCCGCCCAGCGCGCGGTCCCAGCGCTGGTAGAGCGCCGGGATCACCGGCAGGAACACGTCACGCAGATAGCTCAGCGCGGTTTCCACCTCATCGACGACATACAGCCGCTCGCGCCGCAACACCCGCGTCTGCCACAGCAGCGCGACCTGCCGCACAATCGCCTCGTCGACCAGATCGCCATCGGGGGTGGTGTCGCGCCCGGCGTCACGCAGCGCCATCAGCTGCGCGATGCGATTGCGGTGGTCGATCATGCTCTTGCGCCGCACCTCCGTCGGGTGCGCGGTCAGCACCGGCGCGACCAGCGCCTGTTCGAGCAGCGCGCGGACGCGGTCGGGGCCGACGCCCGTCTGTTCCAGCCGCGCCAGCGCCGAGGCGACGTCCGCACCCTCCTCCGCCGCGATCCCCTGCCGGTCCTCGGCCAGGTTGGCGAGCATCGAGAACAGCATGAAGCCCCGCACGAAATCGAGCGTCTCGTCGAGGTCCAGCGCGCCCAGCTCCGCATCCGGCGACCCCTGATGGTTGCCGCGATGCCGCTCCACCGAGGCGGAGCGGATCGCTTCGGTCCGCTCGTACAGCGTCTCCCCGCCATAAGCGCGAATCACATCCCCCAGCACGCGGCCGAGGTAGCGGACATCAGGATTGTTCGTGATCGGGGGCAAGGTGCTCATGCCGCCTTGCTGCGCTGCCGCAACTTCGCGGTCAATGATTGTTTGCTGCTTCCGCCTCGCTATTTGCTATCCGTTAGTTGCGCGGGGCGATCGTATTGGCTGGCTCCTCGGCCGGGGTCGGCAGATCGGTCTCGTGCAGTTCGCGCGCGCGTTCGCGCTCGTCGCTCGTCACGGTACCGTCGTGGTTGATATCCTGCGCATCGAACCGCCCCATCATCCAGGCGCTCCATTCCTCGTTGGAAATCGCGCCGTCCTTGTTGCGGTCGATCTGCTCGAAGCGCGCCACCAGCCGCTTGGGCAGTTCGTTGCGCGTCAGCTTGTCGTCGTGGTTGACGTCCAGCCGGCGGAAGCGGCGCTCCACCACGCCGCCGAAGTCCAGCCGCGACATCACGAACGGCGGGACGTAATTCGCCAGCGCGGCCTGTTCCTCCGCGCTTGGCTCCTTCGCACGCCCCGAACATGCGGCGAGCGCCAGCGCGCCCGCGATCACCACCATCACCCGCATGTTCGACTCGTCCTCCTCAGGCGTCCAGTTCTACGTCCCAGTAGAGCCAGTCGTGCCACGTCTCATGCAGATAATTGGGCGGAAAGCGACGACCATGTTCCTGAAGCTGCCAGCTGGTCGGCCGGATCGGCTCGATCGCCAGCGGCATCGCCGCCTGTTTCGGCGTGCGGCCGCCCTTCTTCAGGTTGCACGGCGCGCAGGCGGTGACGACATTCTCCCACGTCGTCCGCCCGCCCTGCGCGCGCGGGATGACATGGTCGAACGTCAGGTCGCGCACCGCGCTGCCGCAATATTGGCAGGCGAAGGTATCCCGCAGGAACAGGTTGAAGCGCGTGAAGGCCGGAAATTGCGACGGCCGCACGAACTGCCTGAGCGCGATGACCGATGGCAGGCGCATCGTCATGTTCGGGCTGTGCACCTCGCGCTCGTAATGCGCGACGATGTCGACCCGTTCGAGGAACACCGCCTTCACCGCTGTCTGCCACGGCCAGATGCTGAGCGGATAATAGGACAACGGGGTGTAATCGGCGTTGAGCACCAAGGTCGGACAGGAGTCCGGGTGCCGTATCAGGTCGGGATGGAACACGTCAGAACGTCCCCCTTCACCTTGACTGGTCGTGCCAGACGCTTTCGCGCCGTGGCGTGACGCCATGATGACAGGACGCACGCGACGCTTCAAGAGTCAGGCGGCGGGCGGGAATGACGGTGCGCGCGCAAGGCACGGAGAACCAAGCGACGTCCCGCACGGGATGACGATGCCGCGCGATTATGGCACCTGTCGCGCCATGACCGCCTCGCAGAACCTCGCCGCGCTCCGTGCGCAACTCGCCACCGACCGGCTGGACGGCTTCGTCGTGCCGCTGACCGACGAACATATGAGCGAATATGTCGGCGGCTATGCGCAGCGGCTGGCGTGGTTGACCGGGTTCGGCGGCTCGGCGGGCAGCGCGGTGGTGCTGGCCGATCGCGCGGCGATCTTCACCGACGGGCGCTACACGATCCAGGTCCGCGAACAGGTGTCCGCCACCGACTGGGAATTCGTCGGCGTGCCCGAGCACAGCGTCGCCGGCTGGCTGGCGGTCCATGCCTGCACCGGCGCGCGGATCGGCTACGACCCGTGGCTGCACACTCGCGGCTGGGTGGAGGAAGCGCGCGCGGTGCTGACGGCGCGCGGTGCCGAACTGGTCGCGGTGGCGCGCAACCCGATCGACGCAGTCTGGCACGATCGCCCCGCCCCCTCGCCAGCACCGCTCTCGGTACAACCCGAGGCGCTGGCCGGCGAAAGCTCCGCCGCGAAGCGCGCCGCCGTCGCCGACTGGCTGGCGGAACAGGGCGCGGACGCGGTGGTGGTGCCGGCGCTCGATTCGATCGCCTGGCTGTTCAACGTGCGCGGCCGCGATGTGGCGCGTACCCCGGTCGCGCTCTCCTATGCGGTGATCCATGCCGATGGAACCGCCGACCTGTTCGTCGCGCCCGACAAGGTCACGCCGGCGGTCGCCGAGCATCTCGGCAATGCCGTGCATCTCCACCCGCGCGATACCTTCGCGACCGCGCTGACGCGCTTCGGGGGCCAGCGCGTCGCGATCGACCCCGCATTGGCGGTCGCCGCGATCTTCGACGCGGTGGAGGCGGGCGGCGGCAGCGCGCTACCGCTGCGCGACCCGACGATCGTAGCCAAGGCGTGCAAGAACCCGGTCGAGATCGCCGGGCACCGCGCGGCCTCGCTGCGCGACGGTGCGGCGGTGACGCGCTTCCTGCGCTGGATCGCCGATGCGGCACCGCGCGGCGGGCAGACCGAATTGTCGGCCGCCGCAGAGCTGCTGCGCTTCCGCGAGAAGAGCGGGATCCTGCGCGACCTGTCGTTCGACACGATCAGCGCGACCGGGCCGAACGGCGCGCTGCCGCATTATCACGTCACGCCGGAATCGAACCGCGCGATCGAATGCGGGCACCTCTATCTGATCGATTCGGGCGGCCAGTATGACGACGGCACCACCGACCTGACGCGCGTCGTGCCGGTCGGCACTCCGACGCCGGAAATGCGCGACCGCTACACCCGCGTGCTGAAGGGCCATATCGCGCTCGCCACCGCCGTCTTCCCGCACGGCACGACCGGCGCCCAACTCGACGCGCTCGCCCGCGCGCCGCTCTGGCAGGCGGGACTGGATTATGCGCACGGCACCGGGCACGGCGTCGGCAGCTTCCTGTCGGTGCATGAAGGCCCGGCGCGGATCGCCAAGCCGAGCTATCCGGGCGCCGGCCCGTCCGAGCCGCTGCGCCCGGGCATGATCCTGTCGAACGAGCCGGGCTATTACAAGGCGGGCGAGTACGGGATCCGGATCGAGAACCTGCTGCTGGTCGTCCCCCGCACCCCGCCCGGCGGCGAGGCGGAGATGCTGGCGTTCGAGACGCTGACCCTGGCGCCGCTGGATCGCGACCTGATCGAGATTACGCTGTTAACGACGGCAGAGCTGATGTGGATCAACGATTATCATCAGCAGGTTGCGACATCATTGGCGCCGCTGCTGGAGCAGGAGGATCGCACATGGCTGCAATCAAGGTGCTCGCCCGTGGCGTTCTGATCGCGTCGGCGCTGCTGGCGGCGTTCGGCGCCACGTCACTGGGGTGTGGCAGGCGATCGACGCCACCTTCACGATCGGTCATCGGGCGTTGCGGTGACGCCCCCGTCGCCCGAGGGGGCGGCATCCTCGGCGGCCACCCCGCGCGCCTGTTCCTTGCGGCGGCGCAGGTTGGCCCTCAATTGCGCGGCAAGGCGCGCGGCGCGGTCGTCGTGATCGCTCATCGCGAATATGCGCTAGCGACGCGGATCGTGCTTGACAATCGCGGCCATGTCGGCTCTTAGGCCCGCTCCCGCCGACGACGTGGGAAGTGCTGCCGTAGCTCAGTGGTAGAGCGCATCCTTGGTAAGGCTGAGGTCGTGAGTTCAATCCTCACCGGCAGCACCATTTTTCCCGACGATCGATGGATTCATCACCCCGGCCGGGGTCAGTCGTTCGCCGCGGCCAGCGTCGGCGTCATGCCGGCCGGCGACAGGATCTCGATCCAGTAACCGTCGGGATCGGCGATGAAGGCGATGTCCTTCATCTGCCCGTGCTGCGGGCGCTTCCTGAACGGCACGCCCAGTTCCTCGAACCGTGCGCAGGCCGCCGCCACGTCGGGCACCGAGATGCCGATATGGCCGAAGCCGCGCGGGTCGTCGTTGCCGTGGTGATAACCGGCGAAGTCGGGGTCGCTTTCGGTGCCCCAATTGTGCGTCAGCTCCAGCGTCGTCTCGCGCGCGAAGATGAAGCGCGCGCGCTCCGCGGGATCGTCCGGGACCGTCTCTCCGTCCGCCAGATAGGCCAGGAAATAGAGCGAAAAGCGCATCGCCGGAAAATCCAGCTTCTGAAGCAACGCCATGCCCAGCACCTCGCGGTAGAAGGCCAGCGACGGCTGCGGATCGCGGATGCGCAGCATCGTCTGGTTCAGCGCGAAGCCATCGGTGCCGGGGGTGCGGGGCATGGCGGAAGCTTCCTTATGCGATGGTCAGGCCGACATCGACGTTGCCGCGCGTCGCGTTCGAATACGGGCAGATCTGGTGCGCGGTATCGACCAGCGTCTGCGCCTCGTCCCGCGCCACGCCGGGCAGTTCCACGACCAGGTCGGCGGTGATGCCGAACCCACCCGCCGAACGCGGGCCGATGCCGACGGTTGCGGTGACCTTCGTATCGGCGGGTACCTTCAGCTTCAACTGCTGCCCGGCCGCCTTGAGCGCGCCGATGAAACAGGCCGAATAGCCGGCGGCGAACAATTGCTCGGGATTGGCACCCTGCCCGCCGGCGCCACCGAGTTCCTTCGGCGTGGAAAGTGCGACCTCGAACGTGCCGTCCTCGGTGCGGGCGTGACCATCGCGGCCACCGGTGGCGGAGGCGGTGGTGCGATACAGAACGTCGACGGACATGCGGCAACTCCTTTTGATGTTTCGATAATTATTATCGCGATACCTTTTAGCCGCACGTAGCGAGCAAGTCCAGCGAAAACATTATCGCGATAATGAAACTGGTGCTAGGACAGGAGTGTGACCGCCGCCTTGCCCCTCGACGAACAGCTCTGCTTCACGCTCTACGCCGCCAGCATGGCGGTCGGCCGCGCGTACAAGCCGATGCTGGACGCGCTGGGCATCACCTATCCGCAATATCTGGTCCTCCACGCGCTCTGGGAGGAGGACCGGCGCACGGTCGGTGCGATCGCGGAGCGGCTGGCGCTCGAATCGAGCACCGTCACGCCCCTGGTGAAGCGGCTGGAGGCGAGCGGGCTGGTGACGCGACAGCGCGATCCGCGCGACGAACGTCAGGTGCGCGTCGCGCTGACCGACGCCGGTCAGGCGATGCGCGAGCGCTGCGGATGCCTGGGAGAAGCGCTGGTGGCGCGAAGCGGAATGACGCTGGCGCAGATCGAGGCGCTCAACCGACAGGTCGGTGCGTTGCGCGATGCCGTGGCGGGCACGACGCGCGCTTCCTGAACGAACCGCGCCCACCTGCGACAAAGCGACACACTTTCAGGACAATGCCGGGACAGGCGCGCGACAATCCGCTCCTACCTTCGTCATCAGGCCGCCGTCGCTGCGGTCCTGTAAGCAAAGGAGCGTATCATGACCCGTTTCCAGACACTGCTCGCCGGCCTCGGCATGGCGGCGATGACGATCCCGGCAGTGGCCAGCGCCGCGCCGTGGCAGTCGGTCAACGCGCGCCAGGCGCGGCTCGACCAGCGGATCGACAACGGCCTGCGCAACGGCGCCTTGTCGCGGCGCGAGGCGGCACGGCTGCGCGCCGACTCACGCCAGTTGGTCCGGCTGGAGGAACGCTATCGCCGCAGCGGCGGGCTGTCGGGCTGGGAGCGCCAGGATCTCAACCGCCGCTTCGATGCGCTGAGTACGCGCATCCGCTACGACAAGCGGGGCGGCGGTCGTTACCGCTGAGCCGCACCCTCCTGCTCCGCCAGCAGCGCATCGTCGATCGCGACCGCGCGCTGCCAGGCGGGGCGCTCGTGCAGCCGGTCGAGATAGGCCATGAACGTCTCGCGCTTTTCCAGCAGGCCGAATTGCGTGAACCAGCCGATCGCACTGCCGACATAGACGTCGGCGGCGGTGAAGCGGTCGCCGGCGATATAGTCGTGCGCCGCCACCCCCAGCTCGATCGCGTCGACGGCCTGCGCGAAGCTGCCGTATCCGACCATGCCCTGTCGGCCCACAGGCACCTCGACGCCCAGCACCCGGTCGATCATCGCCCCCTCGAGCGGGCCGGCGGTGAAGAACATCCAGCGCAGATAGGGCGCCCGCTCGCGACCGCGCGGGGCGAGGCCGGCGGCCGGAAACGCCTCGGCCAGATAGGCGCAGATCGCCGCCGCCTCGCTGACCACCGCGCCATCGTGAACGATCGTCGGCACCTTGCCGAGCGGATTGGCCTCGACCAGCGCGGCGGGCTTGCCGTTCCAGTCGACCAGCACCGTCTCATAGGGCTCGCCGATCTCCTCCAGCATCCAGCGGGCGATGCGCCCGCGCGACATCGGATGGGTGAAGAAGGTCAGGGTCATGCGCGCGCGTCCAGATGCCGGTGGAAGAAGCCGATCGTGCGATCCCAGGCGAGATCGGCGGCGGCCTTGTCGTAACGCTCCGCAGACGTGTCGTTGTTGAAGGCATGGTCGACGCCGGGATAGGTGAACGCCTCGACCGGCTTGCCCGCCGCCTTCAGCGCCGCCACCCACGGCTCGCCGGTCTGCGCCACGCGGGCATCCTTGCCGGCGTAATGGAGCATCAGCGGCACCGGCAGTTTCGGCGCCTCCGCCGGATCGGGGGCCGGC
Source organism: Sphingomonas endophytica (assembly GCF_001476895.1). Classification (GTDB taxonomy): domain Bacteria; phylum Pseudomonadota; class Alphaproteobacteria; order Sphingomonadales; family Sphingomonadaceae; genus Sphingomonas; species Sphingomonas endophytica_A. The sequence continues at coordinate 28,054 of NZ_LDTB01000013.1, forward strand.
CCGTAATAGCTGACCACCGCCGCCAGCGCCGGACCACCCGCCAGCGCGACGCGGTCGGCGAGCGCCCCGCCCCAGCAGAAGCCGACCGCCCCGACGCGCCCCGTCCCATGCGCGAGCTTGCCCAGCCGCGCGACCGTGCCGGTGGCGGCGCGCAGCACCGCCTCCATATCGGCCTTGCCGATCAGGTCGCGGGCGGCGTTTTCGTCGGCGGGGGTGCCGCCCTGCGCGGACAGAAAGTCCGGCGCGACCGCGAAGAAACCCGCCAGCGCGATCCGCCGCACGACATCCTCGATATGCGGTTGCAGCCCGCGATTCTCGTGGATCACCATTACCGCACCGACCGGACGCCCCGCATCGCGCGGGGCGGCGAAATAGCCGGTCATGTCGGTACCGTCCGCCAGCCGATAGCCACCCTTGCGCGTCACCAGTCGCGGGTCGGCGGGATCGATCCGCGCCGCCGCCGCCGGGGAGGCCGCGATGCCCAGGATCAACGCCTCGGCCGCCGCCGCCGATCCGGCCAGCGCCGTCATCTGCCGCAACAGCGTACGCCGGTCGCGATGGTCATGGGTGTAGGCGTCGTACAGGCCGATCGCTCGATCGCGCAGGCTGGGGTCCACGGCACTTCTCCTGCCGATTCGCGTGACTTAGGGTGCGAGCGTAGCGGGAAGCGGGAGCGGGAGGAAGCGAGCGCCGCGCCTCGGGGGCCATCGCCTGCTCAGGTGGGGGCTTATCGCTCTACCGTCTTGGCGATCCGGCTGACACAAGGTGGCGGGTCCGTGTGTCGGGGGCGCCTCGACACTCGACAGACATAGGCCCCTGCCTGCGCAGCAGGGGCGACGGGTTATGCGAAGACGATGCGCGACACCGTATCACGCCATCTGCCCCGCCGTGACGCCTACGCCTTCTCCAGCGTGCATTGCAGCGGGTGCTGGTTCTGCCGCGCGAAGTCCATCACCTGGCTGACCTTGGTTTCGGCCACCTCGTAGCTGAACACCCCGCACACCCCGACGCCCTTCTGGTGGACGTGGAGCATCACCCGCGTCGCCTCTTCCATGTTCATGCGAAAGAAGCGTTGCAGACACAGCACGACGAATTCCATCGGCGTGTAATCGTCGTTGAGCATCAGGACGCGATAGGGCGTCGGCTTCTTGGTACGCGCGCGCGTGCGCGTGGCGATGCCGACCCCGGTGCCGTCACCGTCGGCATCGTCGCTCTGGCCTGCGGCCATCGGGACATTCAGCTGCTGCATGGACACGCGCGGAATATGGCACGGCGGCGCGGGAGGGCAAGCCCGCAATCGCGCAAAAAGAAAGGGCGGCCGCCGGTCGCGACCGCCCCATCCTGTCGCCGTGCGCGCCGATCAGGCCGCGGTACGGAACTTGTCGGCGGCGACCGCCACGCGGTTCTGGAGCGGCTTGGCGACATCGCCCGCCAGCTTCAGCGACGCTTCGGTCGAACGCGACGCTTCCTTGACGATCGCGTCGAAGGCGGCGCGGACGTAATCGGCCTGGATCTGCACCAGCTCGGTCGGCGACTTCACCGACGCCAGCGTCTGGAACATCGCGGCGGTGCTGTCGTAGCGGGCGCGTGCGAAGGTGGCGGCGTCCTGGCCCAGCGTCTCGAAGCCCTGCGCGGCGATGCGCGCCGACTCGACCAGCGCCTCGACGTTACCCTTGCCGAAATCGGCGAGGTCCTCGGCGACCTTGCGGCTCTTCTCGACCGCGACGCGGGTCTGCTCGCCGACATTGGCGAACGCGGTCTTGGTCTGCTCCTGCGCCTTTTCGGCGAACGACGTCACGGTCTCGTTCATGGTCACTTCCTTCACTTCAACAGACGCCGCGGGCGCGGCAGGACGAAGATCGACATCCGCCACCGGCGCAACGGCCGGGGCAGGTTCCGGAGCGGAAACGGGCGCGGCGGCCACCGGCTCGGGTGCCACGACCGGCTCGGACGCCGGCGCGGCGACCGGCTTTGCGACCGGAGTCGGCGCGTCAGGGGCAGGGTTGGCCAGCATCGGCGGCACCGCGATGTCGGGCGCGACCTCGGGCAGGGCCGGCGGGGTTGCAAGCGGCGCCGCGACCTTCGCCGCGCCGCGTGGCCGACGCACCGCGTTACCGCCCGCCTTCTTCGACTCGCCCTTGCCGGTCTGGTCCACCATCTGAGCCCGCTCCGTTATTGCTGCGCTGCACAATAATCGCGGATCGTCCCAATTTCAAGCCCGTTGTGCAGCGCAACATTTCTTTACCGGGCGCGCACATAGCTGCCCGGCGCATCCTCGATCGCGGGCAACGCGCCCTCGCCCGGACGGCGCGCGCCCGCCGTCGCCACCTCGGCCGGCGCCAGCGCGCGCAACCACGCCGCCCAGTCGTTCCACCAGCTGCCCTTCACCTCGCGCGCGCCGGCGACGAACGCCTCGAGCGACTCAGCGGGCGCGTCGTTGATCCAGTGCTGGTATTTGTTGGCGGCGGGCGGATTGACGACCCCGGCGATATGCCCCGACCCCGCCAGCACGAAGCGCAACGGCCCGCGCAACTGCTGCGTCAGCTTCCACACGCTGTCGGCCGGCGCGATATGATCCTCGCGCCCGGCCTGGATATAGGCGGGCGTCGTCACCGTCGTCAGGTCCAGCGGCACGCCCGCGACGCTCATCGCGCCCGGCTGCACCAGCAGGTTGTCGCGGTACAGGTCGGTCAGATAGGCCAGATGCCATTTCGCGGGCAGATTGGTGACGTCGCCGTTCCAGTGAAGCAGGTCGAAGGGCGCATACTCCTTGCCGAGCAGATAGTTGTTGGTGACGTAATTCCAGATCAGGTCGCGCCCGCGCAGCAGGTTGAAGGTCGCGGCCAGATAACGTCCGTCGAGGAAACCCTGCGGACTGAGCGCCGAGATCATCTTGAGCTGTTCGTCGTCGACGAAGTGCAGCAGGTCGCCCGCGCGGCTGAAATCGACCTGCGCGGTCAGGAAGGTCGCGCTGGCCACCTTCTCCGCCTCCCCGCGCGCCTGCAGCACCGCCAGCGTCGCGGCCAGCGTCGTGCCCGCGACGCAATAGCCGACCGTATGGACTGCCCGCACCGTCAGCAGGTCGCGGATCGTCTCCACCGCCTCGATCTGCGCCGCGACGTAATCGTCCCACATCACGTCGGCCATCGACGCGTCCGCCGACTTCCACGACACCATGAACACCGTGATGCCCTGGTCGACGGCCCAGCGGATGAAGCTCTTCTCCGGGCTCAGGTCCAGAATGTAGAAGCGGTTGATCCACGGCGGGAAGATCACCAGCGGCGTCTCCAGCACCTGTCCGGTGGTCGGCGTATACTGGATCAGTTCGTACAGCGCCGCGCGCTTCACTACCTTGCCCGGCGTCGCGGCCAGGTTGCGCCCGACCTCGAAGGCGCTGCCATCGGTATGGGTGAGCTGCCCCTTGCCGATATCGGCCAGCATGTTGTTGAGGCCGGTCAACAGATTCTGTCCGCGCGTCTCGATCGTCTTCTCGATCACCTCCGGGTTGGTCAGCGCGAAGTTCGACGGGCTCATCGCGTCCACGAAGCCGGCGGTGGCGAAGCGCAGCTGCGCGCGCGTCTTGTCGTCCACGCCTTCCAGCGCATCGACCCCGCGCAGCATGTGATCGGCGATCAGCGCATAGCTCTGCCGGATCCAGTCGAACGCCGGATGGGCGCGCCACGCCGGATTGGCGAAACGGCGGTCCTTCTCCTTCGGCCGCTCCGCCTCCGGCGAAGGGGGCGCGGTGAAGCGCTGCCAGAGGTTCAGATAATCGGTCCAGAAGTCGCGCGCCTGTTCCGCCACGCTGTCGGGTGGCGCGAGCGGCATCCCCGCCTCCAGCATCATCTGCTGCGCGCGGCCGGTCAGCCACGTCCAGTGCTGAAGATCGGCCAGATCGGGAATCGGCGGTGTCGGCTGGGTCACGCTACATCCTCTCGCCCCGCCACGTAGCGCAACGACATTGCGGCGCGAAGTCGGTCGACAGGCTTTTTCTTGTTCGGGGTGCCGCGCGCGCCGATTGCGCGTATAGCCGGTCGCGCAAAGGAGTATCGATCCCGTGTCCGACGAATTCTACCGCATGAAGCGCCTGCCGCCCTATGTCATCGCCGAGGTCAATGCGATGCGGGCGCAGGCGCGCGCGGGTGGCGAGGACATTATCGATCTGGGCATGGGCAACCCCGACCTGCCGCCCCCCGACCATGTCATCGCCAAGCTGATCGAGGTGGCGCAGAAGCCGTCGGCGCATGGCTATTCGCAGTCGCGCGGTATCCCGGGGCTGCGGCGCGCGCAGGCCAATTACTATGGCCGCCGCTTCGGCGTCGATATCGATCCCGAAACCGAGGTCGTGGTGACGATGGGGTCGAAGGAGGGGCTGGCCAGCCTCGCCACCGCGATCACCGCGCCGGGCGACGTCGTGCTGGCGCCCAACCCCAGCTATCCGATCCACACCTTCGGCTTCATCATCGCCGGCGCGACGATCCGCGCGGTGCCGACGACGCCGGACGAACATTATTTCGAGAGCCTGCAACGCGCGATGGAATTCACCATCCCGCGCCCCAGCGTGCTGGTCGTCAACTATCCGTCGAACCCGACCGCCGAAACCGTCGACCTCGCCTTCTACGAGCGGCTGGTGGCGTGGGCGCGTGAGAACCAGGTCTGGATCCTGTCCGACCTCGCCTATTCCGAGCTGTATTTCGACGGCAAGCCGACCGTCTCGATCCTGCAGGTGCCGGGCGCCAAGGACGTCGCGATCGAATTCACCAGCCTGTCGAAGACCTATTCGATGGCCGGCTGGCGGATCGGCTTCGCGGTCGGCAACAAGAAGCTGATCGCGGCGATGACGCGCGTGAAGTCGTACCTCGATTACGGCGCGTTCACGCCCGTTCAGGCGGCGGCATGCGCGGCGCTGAACGGTCCGCAGGATATCGTCGAGAAGAACCGCCAGCTCTATCACAAGCGCCGCGACGTACTGGTCGAGAGCTTCGGTCGTGCCGGCTGGGACATCCCCGCCCCGCCCGCCAGCATGTTCGCCTGGGCGCCGCTGCCGCCCGCGCTGAAGCATCTCGGCAGCCTGGAATTCTCGAAGCAGTTGCTGACCCACGCCAAGGTCGCGGTCGCACCGGGCGTCGGTTACGGCGAGAATGGCGAAGGCTTCGTCCGGATCGCGATGGTCGAGAACGAACAGCGGCTGCGGCAGGCGGCGCGCAACGTGAAGCGCTATCTGCAAAGCATGGGGGTCAACACGCCGGGCAAGGCGGCGGGCTGACGCCCGGGACACGTAGCGCGTCATTGCGAGCGTAGCGAAGCGATCCAGGGGTGGATCAGGACGCTCTGGATTGCTGCGATACGCTCGCAATGACGGCTCGGGTTCCGCCAGCGCGATCAGTCCAGCCGCTTCGACAGGAAGAAGCGCGCCTCGCCGGGCGGATAATCGTCGATCCGCCCGAACACGCCGTATCCGAGCTTTTCGTAGAAGCCGCGCGCCTGGAAGCTGAACGTGTCGAGCCAGACGCCGATACAGTCCAGCCGTCGTGCCTCCGCCTCGGCGGCGCGCATCAGCGCACTGCCCTGCCCCTGGCCGCGCGCTTCCGGCGGCAACGCCAGATATTTGACGAACAGCCAGCGGTAGCTCGCTTCCGCCCACAGGCCGCCGATGATCGCGCCGGCATCGTCGCGGATCACGATCGCGACCTTGTTACGGTCGGTCTGACCGGCCGCGGCATCATTGTGCGCCACCAGCGGCGCGAGGATCGCCGCCAGTTCGGTGTCGCCGGGGGCAGGGACGATCTCGATGTCGGGTGAGGAGGTGGTCATGACGGAAGCGGTATGGCGCAGGAATTCCGTAGCGGCCACCCCGTCATGCCGGAACGCCTTACTCGCGAGCGGGGCACGTCATGGGAGTGAATCCCATGACATCGGATGTGCCCATGGCGCGCCGGCCGTGCCGGTGCGTCGCGTTGCGACTGCGGCGCATCGCTGCGCCGCTCGCACCGTCACTTCTTCCGTTTGAAATCCACCGCGACGACGTTTGAGCCGTCCTCGACCGGGGTGACGGTCGGGCCGTCGTTCTCCGCCGGGTCGTGCCCGCCGGGGCCATCGCCCGGCCCTTCCTGCGCCTGGAAACGCAACTCGAAGTTCACCGTAGGATCGTGGAAGCCCGTGATCGCCGAATAGGGGATGACCAGCTTCGACGGCACCTGGTTGAAGCTGAGCCCGACCGAGAAGCGTTCCTGATCGACCGTCAGATCCCAGAAGCGGTTCTGGAGCACGATCGTCATCTCATCCGGAAAACGCTCGATCAGCCGCTGCGGGATATCGACCCCGGGCGCCTGCGTCTTGAAGGTGATGTAGAAGTGGTGCTCGCCCGGCAGACCGCCCGACTCGGCCACGGTTCCCAGCACGCGCCCCACGACCGCGCGCAGGGCTTCCTGCACGATTTCGTCATAGGGGATCAGGCTGTCGGGCAGCATATCGCTCATGCCCGCATGGGTAGCGCGCCGGGCGGTGCGGTCAAGGTTGCTTGGTGCGTCACCCGCGTTATGGAGACAGCACCATGCGCACCGCCACCATCCGCCGCGACACCAGCGAGACGAAGATCGCCGTCACCGTCAATCTGGACGGCAGCGGCGTGTACGACGTGAAGACCGGCGTCGGCTTCTTCGACCACATGCTCGAACAGCTCTCCCGCCACGGGCTGATCGACATGACCATCCGCTGCGACGGCGACCTGCATATCGACGCGCACCATACGGTCGAGGATACCGCGCTGGCGCTGGGCGCGGCGGTCGCGCAGGCGCTGGGCGACAAGCGCGGCATCCGCCGGTATGGCGACGCGCTCAGCCCGATGGACGAGACGCTGACCCGCGTCGCGCTCGACATTTCCGGGCGACCGTGGCTGGTGTGGCGCGCGCGCTTCTCGCAGGCGCGGCTGGGCGACATGGATACCGAGATGTTCCAGCATTTCTTCCACAGCTTCGCGCAGACCGCCGGGATCACGCTCCACATGGAGACGCTGTACGGCGACAACAACCACCATATCGCCGAGAGCATGTTCAAGGGGCTGGCCCGCGCGCTGCGCGCCGCCGTCGAGATCGACGCGCGCAAGGCGGATGCGATCCCCTCGACCAAGGGCACGCTGGGAGACGCCACCGCATGATCGTGATCGTCCTGAACTATGTCGTGCCGATCGAGCAGATCGACGCGCATCGCGGCCCACACCTCGAATGGCTGCGCGCCGCGGTCGACAGCGGGCGGTTGCTGTTCGCGGGCCGGCAGGTGCCGCTGACCGGCGGCATGATCGTCGCGCGCGGCACGCGCGAGGAGGTGGAAGCATGGGCCGCCACCGATCCGTTCGCGATCCACGGTCTGGCGGAATATACGTTCATCGAGGTCGCGCCGTCGGTGATCGCAGCCGGACTCGAGGCGATCGCGGAGTGACGCTGGCGCTGATCGACTATCAGGCCGGCAATCTCCACTCGGTCGAGAACGCCCTGCGCGCGGCGGGCTGCGCAGATCTGACCGTCACCGCCGATCCCGACGTGGTGGCGCACGCCGACCGCATCGTCCTGCCCGGCGTCGGCGCGTTCGGCGCCTGCGCCGCATCGCTGCGCGCAATTCCCGGCATGATCGACGCGATGGAAGAGCGCGTGCTGAAGCAGGCGACGCCCTTCCTCGGCATCTGCGTGGGGATGCAGTTGCTCGCCACCACCGGAGAGGAACTGGGGACGCATCGCGGGCTTGGCTGGATCGCGGGCAGCGTCCGCCGGATCGACCCGGCCGGGAGCGACGCCAAGGTGCCGCACATGGGCTGGAACGATGTCGTGCCGACCGGCGACCACCCGCTGATCGTTCCCGGCGAGGCCTATTTCCTCCACAGCTACGCCTTCGTCGGCGACGGCGTGGTGGCGACCACCGACCACGCCGGCCCCGTCACCGCCGCGATCGCGCGTGACACGGTGCTGGGCGTGCAATTCCACCCCGAAAAGAGCCAGCGCTACGGGCTCGCGCTGCTCGAAAGGTTCCTGGCATGGCGTCCCTGATCGTCTTCCCCGCGATCGACCTGAAGCGGGGACAGGTCGTCCGTCTCGCGGAAGGCGATATGGACCGCGCGACCATTTACGGCGACGATCCCGCCGCGCAGGCGCGCGCCTTCGCCGAGGCGGGCGCGACGCATCTTCATGTCGTCGACCTCGACGGCGCGTTCGCGGGCGAAAGCGTCAATGGCGAGGCCGTGCGCGGCATCGTCGCGGCCTTTCCGGGGCGCGTCCAGCTCGGCGGCGGCATCCGCACGCCCGATGCCGTCGCGGCGTGGATCGACCTCGGCGTCGCGCGCGTGGTGATCGGCACCGCAGCACTGGAGCAGCCGCAGTTCGTCCGCGACATGGCCGCCGCTTATCCGGGGCAGATCGTCGTCGCGGTCGACGCGCGCGACGGTATGGTCGCGACCAAGGGCTGGGCGGAAGTCTCCACCACCAGCGTCGCCGATCTCGCGCGCCGTTTCGAGGATGCGGGCGTGGCGGCGGTGCTGTTCACCGACGTCGGGCGCGACGGCCTGCTCAAGGGCTGCAACGTCGACGCGACGGTCGCGCTGGCCAAGGACGTGCGGATTCCCGTGATCGCCAGCGGCGGCGTAGCGGGGATCGAGGACATTCACGCGCTCGCCGCCCATGCGGCGGACGGCGTCGAGGGCGTCATCACCGGGCGCGCGCTGTACGACGGGCGGCTCGATCTGGTCGAGGCGCTGCGCGTCGCGGGGCGCTGAGGCCATGAGCGCGATCCGCCGCATCATCGCGCGCGCCGACCGCTTCCTGCTCCTGCTGATCGCCACCGTCGCGCTGGCGGCGGTGCTGCCCGCGCGCGGCAGCGCGGTGGCGTGGGTCGAACATGGCACGACGCTGGCGGTCGCGTTGCTGTTCCTGCTGTATGGCGCGCGGCTGGCCCCGCAGGCGATCTGGGCGGGGCTGGCGCATTGGCGGCTGCAATTGCTGGTCTTCGCCAGCACCTTCGTGCTGTTCCCATTGATCGGTGTCGGCCTGTCCGCCGCCCTGCGCGGCTGGTTGCCCGAGCCGATCGTGACCGGGCTGCTGTTCCTGTGCCTGCTGCCCTCGACGGTGCAATCGTCGATCGCCTTCACCTCGATCGCGCGCGGCAACGTGCCCGCCGCCTTGTGCAGCGCGTCGCTGTCGAACCTGATCGGCGTCGTCCTGACCCCGCTGCTGGTCGCGCAACTGCTGACCAGCGCCAGCGGCGGGCTGTCGCTGGAGGCGCTGCGCGACATCGCGCTCCAGATCCTGCTGCCGTTCGTGATCGGCCAGCTGATCCGCCCGTGGGTGCAAGGCTGGCTCCACGCGCATCCGGTACTGACCAAGGTGGTAGATCGCGGATCGGTACTGGTGGTGGTCTATGCCGCGTTCAGCGCGGGGGTGGTAGCCGGGCTCTGGACGCAATTGTCGCCGCTGGCGCTGCTCGCGATCCTGGCGCTGTCGCTGCTGATCCTCGCGATCGTGATGGGCGCGACGACCCTCGCCAGCCGTGCGATCGGCTTCGGCGTCGCGGACGAGATCGCGACCGTGTTCTGCGGATCGAAGAAGAGCATGGCCAGCGGCATCCCCATGGCCGCGATCCTGTTCCCGTCGCACCGCGTCGGGTTGATCGTCCTGCCGCTGATGATCTTCCATCAAGTGCAATTGTTCGTCTGCGCCGGGATGGCGCGGCGGTACGCGGCCCGACCGCCGGAATAAACCCCGTCACGGCTCCGCTTGCGCCGACGACGGCTGGCGAATCTTGCCTCCCCTCGCCCCAACAGGCATGGACCCCTGCATGACCGTTCGAGCGCGCGTGATCCCCTGCCTCGACGTCGCCGGCGGGCGCGTCGTCAAAGGCGTCAACTTCGTCGACCTGATCGACGCCGGCGACCCGGTCGAACAGGCGCGCGCCTATGACGCGGCGGGGGCGGACGAGCTCTGCTTCCTCGACATCACCGCCAGCCATGAGGCGCGCGGCACGATCCTGGACGTGGTGCGTCGTACCGCCGCCGTCTGCTTCATGCCGCTGACCGTCGGCGGGGGCGTGCGCACCGCCGACGACGCCCGCGCGCTGCTGCTGGCGGGCGCGGACAAGGTCGCGGTCAATTCCGCCGCCGTCTCCCGTCCCGAGGTGGTCGCCGATATCGCCGAGCGCTTCGGCAGCCAATGCTGCGTCGCCAGCATCGACGCGCGCCGCAGCGGTGACGGCTGGGAAGTCTTCACCCACGGCGGCCGCCGCGCGACCGGCATCGACGCGGTCGCCCATGCGCTGCACCTCGCCGAGCTGGGCGCGGGCGAATTGCTGGTCACCTCGATGGACCGCGACGGGACGAAGAGCGGCTATGACGTCGACCTGATCCGCGCAATCGCCGACCGGACGGCGGTGCCGGTGGTGGCGAGCGGCGGGGTCGGGTCGCTCGACGATCTGGTCGCCGGGATCACGCAGGGGCACGCCTCCGCGGTGCTGGCCGCGTCGATCTTCCACTTCGGACAGGCCACGGTGGCGCAGGCGCATCAGGCGCTGGCGGCGGCGGGCGTGCCGGTGCGCGCGCCGCTCCACTGACCCCGGACGGTGCCGCTTTGTCACGGCGCACCGCGCGCCAGCACTTTTTATGCAACGCGATGTTGCATTCCGGCCATGTCCCGCCCCATCCTTGACCCGTGTTGAGACAGTATGAACTGATCGACCGGGTTCTCGATTACGATCCCGATGCCGACGAGGCGATGCTCAATCGCGCCTATGTCTTTTCCGTCAACGCGCACGGGACGCAGAAGCGCGCCAACGGCGATCCCTATTTCAGCCACCCGATCGAGGTGGCGGGCATCCTGACCGAACTGCATCTGGACGACGAGACGATCGCGACCGCGATCCTGCACGACACGGTCGAGGATACCGTCGCCACGTCGGAGGAGATCGAGCGGATCTTCGGCGCGAACATCGCGCGGCTGGTCGACGGCGTGACCAAGCTCAGCAAGATCGAGGCGCAGACCGAGAACGAGCGCGCAGCGGAGAACCTGCGCAAGTTCCTGATGGCGATGTCGGGCGATATCCGCGTGCTGCTGGTGAAGCTGGCCGACCGGCTCCACAACATGCGCACGCTGCACTTCATCCCCAAGCCGGAGAAGCGCCGCCGCATCGCCAAGGAGACGATGGACATCTACGCCCCGCTCGCGGAGCGGATCGGCATGTACGAGTTCATGAAGGAGATGCAGACGCTCGCCTTCGCGCAACTCGAGCCCGAGGCCTATGAATCGATTACCAAGCGGCTGGAGCTGCTGAAGGAAGGATCGGGCGGGGACCGGATCGCCAAGATCGGTTCGGGCCTGAAGCTGCTGCTCGGTCGCGCCGGCGTCGATGCGCAGGTGTCGGGACGCGAGAAGCATCCCTATTCGATCTGGCGCAAGATGCAGGAGCGCCACATCAGCTTCGAGCAGCTGTCCGACATCATGGCATTCCGCGCGATCGTGCCGACGATCGAGGACTGCTACCGCGCGCTGGGGCTGATCCATCGCCGCTGGCCGGCGGTGCCGGGGCGGTTCAAGGATTATATCTCGACGCCCAAGCGCAACGGCTATCGCTCGCTGCACACCAGCGTGATCCACGCCGAAAACCGCCGCATCGAGATCCAGATTCGCACCCCCGACATGCATGCGGAGGCGGAGTTCGGGCTGGCCGCGCACTGGGCCTACAAACAATCGCAGGGTGCGACCGCGCCGGTGCGCCCCGACCAGCAGCAGGACTGGATCAAGGATCTGGTCGAGATCCTCGATACCGCCGAGACGCCCGAGGAACTGCTCGAACACACGCGCATCGCGATGTATCAGGATCGCATCTTCGCCTTTACGCCGAAGGGTGAGCTGATCCAGCTGCCGAAGGGCGCGACGCCGATCGACTTCGCCTATGCCGTCCACACCGATCTGGGCGACCAGGCGGTCGGCGCGAAGGTGAACGGGCGCGTTGTGCCGCTATCGACGGTGCTGGAGAACGGCGATCAGGTGCAGGTGCTGCGATCGAAGGCGCAGGTGCCGCAGCCGGCGTGGCTGAAGGTCGCGATCACCGCCAAGGCGCTGGCCGCGATCCGCCGCCATCTGCGCAACGAGGAGCGCGAGCAGACCGTGGCGCTGGGGCGCAAGCTGTATGACGATATCGTGCAGCGGCTGCCCGCGACGCTGGCCGATCATGCGATCGACGAGGCGCTGAAGCGGCTGAAGCTGCCTGACGAGGCGGCGCTGATGCAGGCGATCGCGCGCCGGACGCTGACCGACGGGCAGGTGATGGAGGCGCTGATGCCCGGCTCGGCCGGCGCCGACGTCGCGCACGCGCCGCCGCAATCGAGCGCGATCTCGATCGAGGGGCTGGCGCCCGGCGTCGCCTATGAACTCGCCGATTGCTGCCACCCGGTGCCCGGCGACCGCATCGTCGGGCTGCGCCGCCCGGATGCGTCGATCGAGGTCCATGCCATCGACTGCCGCGTGCTCGCCGATCTGGCGGAGCGCAGCGAGGATGAGACCGACTGGATCGACGTGCAATGGGGTCACGCGACGGAGGGCGCGACAGCGCGCATCTCGGTCGAGGTCCGCAACCAGCCGGGCGCGCTGGGAATGCTCGCCACGATCATCGGGCAGCACAAGGCCAACATCATCAACCTGCGGCTCGACAATCGCGACACGCAATTTCACACCAATGTCATCGATGTGGAGGTACACGACGCGCATCAGCTGATGCGGCTACTCGCGGCGCTGCGCGCGGCGGATGCGGTCAATGCGGCGGAGCGCGTCTGACGGGCACCGGCATCAGGAGTTGACGATCAGGGCATCAGGCCGATCGGCGCCGGCGACGGTCGCCCCGGCGTCGTACCGCCCTCCGGCGTCGCCCGCGCCGCACGGCCGGTTGCCGGAGCTGCCCGAGCGAGGGGTTCTTCTCCCGCCGCGCGCCGACGCGATCCGCGCCGAGGGATCCCGCATCTCGCCAGCACCAACGCCACCGAAGCCGCGCCGGTCGCGCCCGCTGCCTTCACCATCACCGCTCGCCCCTCGTCGCGACCGGGAACCGGCGGGCGCGACAATGGCTCCTGCTCCAGGATACAATCCGCCCGGCGACCGCCGCGGTCAGAACGCGCTCCAATCCTCCTGCGCCTCGACCTTCAGCGCCAGATTGCCACGGCTTGCGGGCGCGGACGCGGCGCGGGCGGAGCGGCGCACCGGGGCGACGCGCGCGACCGGGGCGGCGCGCTCCTCGCCGACCTGGAAGCGGTTGACCTGACCTTCCAGCGTCACGGTCTCGGTGGTCAGCAGCCGGCAGGCGGCGGTCACTTCCTCGACCATCGCGGCATTGGCCTGGGTCGCGCTGTCCATCTCGCCGATCGCGATATTGACCTGACCGATACTCGCGGCCTGTTCGCCGGCGCTTTCGGCGATCGCCGCGACGAAGGTCGCGATTTCGCCGATCCCGGTCGTGATCGCACGCAGCGACGCATCGGTTTCCTGCGCCAGCTGCACGCCGCTGCGGACGCGCTGAACGGTGGTGGTAATCCGCTCGTTGATGTCGCGCGCCGCGTCGGCGGAGCGCTCGGCGAGCGCGCGCACCTCGCTGGCGACCACGGCAAAGCCCTTGCCCGCGTCCCCGGCGCGCGCCGCCTCGACCCCGGCGTTGAGCGCCAGCAGGTTGGTCTGGAAGGACAGGCCGTCGATCAGCGCGATGATCTCGGCGATTTCGTTGGAGGATCGTTCGATGTCGCCGATCGCCGCCATCGTCCGGCGCACGATCCCTTCGCTGTTCCGCACGTCGGCGGTGGCGCGGTCGACGACCGTGATCGCCGCCTTGGCCTGATCGGCGGTGCCGCGCACCGATTGCGCGATCTCGCCGACCGCCGCGGCGCTTTCCGCCAGGCTGGCGGCCTGTTGCTCGGCCCGCTGCGCCAGATCGTCGGTGGCGCTGTGCATCTCGGCGGTGCTGGTCGCGATCCCCCTGGCGCTGCCGCGCACCGTGCCCAGCGCGGTGGCCAGCCGCCCGACGGCGGTGTTGAAATCGCCTTCGAGCGCGGCATAGGAGGGCGGGAAGCCGCGCAATTCGACCCGCAGGTCCGCCTCCGCCAGCGTCGACAGCGCGTCGCCGACCTCCGCCATCACCTGCTGCTGCTCGGCATCGGCGCGCGCCTTGGCGGCGGCCGCGTCGCGGAACACCAGCACCGCGCGCGACATGCTGCCCAGTTCGTCGGCGCGCTCGGTATCGGGCACGTCGACGGAATGATCACCCTTGGCCAGCGTGTCCATGACCCCGGTCAGCCGCACGACCGGCCGCGCCAGCGCGCGGGTCAGCAGCATCGACACCAGCACGGCCACGCCGCACATCACCAGCCCGCCGAGCGCGAGCGCGATCTTGCCGATCAGCAGCGCCGCCACGCGCGCGTCGCGCGCCGCGGCGGACGCCACGCCCTGTTCCTCGCGCAGTGCGCGCAGCGGGGCGAGCACCGGCGTCATCGTCACCTTCTTGCTGACCGCGCGCAGCGTGTCCTGCGCGCGCGGCCGGTCGGCCCGTGCCAGTGCGATCATCGGTTCGCCGACCATCCGGCGCCACTCGGCCGCACGCTCCAGCGACTCGTTCACCTTCGCCAGCGCCGCCGGCTGCCCGGCCAGCAGCGTGCGGAGCTGCCTCGCACCGGCGTCCTGCTGCGCCAGCCCCTCGCCATATTGCTTCAGATAGGCTTCGTCGCCGGTAATCAGGAACCCGCGCATCTGGCTGTTCTGGCGCAGCATCCCGATCTCGATCTGCAGCGCCTGCGCCTGCACCTCCTGTCCCCGCACGCTGATCGCGCTGGTCGTCTCGATCCGCGACAGGATGATCCACAGCGCCGTCATCATGACCAGCACCGCAAGGATGACGGCGCAAAAGGCAGCGACGATCTTTCGAGAGATCGGCAAGGCGGTAAACATCGGAAAGCCTCACGAGGACGATGATCCCCGCCCTCGCACGAAGAGAGGAATATCCGGTTAACACCGCGCCAAGCATCCCCCCGGCGCGGGGCGGGGCGGGGCATGGCACGAACGCCGCCGGTTGAAACCAGCCCGCCGCTCCCGCATTTCGTCACGACGGGAGGAATCATCCATGTTACGATCGCTGCTGTTCGCCACCGCACTCGCCATCGCCGCCACGCCGGTGGCGGCGCAATCGATCTCCGCCAATGACAAGGCGCTGGGCGCGCGCGCGAACCCGCAATTGCTCTCGCAGTTCGGCGGCAAATATACCGGGCCGCAGGCCGCCTATGTCGCGCAGGTCGGCAAGCGGGTGGCGGTGCAGTCCGGGCTGTCGAACGCGCAGGGCGACTTCACCGTCGCGCTGCTCGATTCGCCCGTGGAGAACGCCTTCGCGATCCCGGGCGGCTATATCTACGTCACGCGCCAGTTGCTGGCGCTGATGAACAGCGAGGCGGAGCTGGCGTCGGTGATGGGGCATGAGGTCGGCCATGTCGCCGCGCGCCATTCGGCCTCGCGCAACCAGCGCGCGACGATCGGCGGCGTGCTGGCGGCGGTGGTCGGCGCGGCGGCGGGCAACAGCGCGGCGGGGCAGCTGGTCGGCACGGCGGCGCGCAGCGGGGCGCAGCTCTATGTCCTTAAATATGGCCGCGATCAGGAATATGCCGCCGACGGGCTCGGCGTGAAGTACATCACCGCCGCCGGCTACGATCCCTATGCCGCCGCCGACATGCTGGCGCAGCTAGACGCGCAGAGCCAGTTGCAGGCCGAAGCCGGTGGGCGAAGGGGGCAGCAGGTGCCGACCTGGGCCTCCACCCATCCCAACAGCGCCGAGCGCGTTCGCCGCGCCGCCGCGCTGGCCAAGGCGACCGGCCGTCCGCTGACCGATCCGCCGCAGGACACCGCCTTTCTGCGGCGGCTGGATGGCCTCGCCTATGACGAGAAGGGATCGGGCAAGCGCATCCGCATCGTCACGGTCAAGCGCGGCGACACGATCGATTCGCTGTCGCGGCAGATGGCCTATGACACGCTCCAGCGCGACCGCTTCATGACGCTCAACGCGATCGAGGAGGATGCGCAACTGACGCCGGGCCGGTTGGTGAAGATCGTCACGCGGGGCTGAGGGCCCGCAAGGATGAGGCCCGGTATCCGGACTGACCCGTCATTGCGAGCGTAGCGAAGCAATCCAGAGCCGGACCAGGACACCCTAGATTGCTTCGCTACGCTCGCAATGACGAGCGGGCGCGACGCCCACGCCGCCGGCACGCCCCTCACCGCGGCCATCACGACCGTTGCCGTTTATGGGCCCGCGCCGTAGACGCGGGCATCATGCATCGTCCCGCACTTTCTGTCGTCGTCCCCTGTTACAACGAAGAAGCCACGCTGCCGCTGCTCCACGCCCGCGTCTCGGCGGCGGCGCGCGCGGCGGTGGGCGACGATCACGAGATCGTGCTGGTCAACGACGGATCGCGCGACGGCAGCTGGGCGGCGATGCAGCGGCTGGCGAACGAGGACGCGCGGGTCGTCGCGATCAACCTGTCGCGCAACCACGGCCATCAACTGGCACTGACCGCCGGGCTGGATCTGTGCGCGGGCGAGCAGATCCTCATCATCGATGCCGATCTTCAGGATCCGCCGGAGCTGCTGGCCGACATGCGGCTGGCGATGGCGCGCGACCAGGCCGATGTCGTCTATGCCGTGCGGCGCAAGCGCGATGGCGAGACGTTCTTCAAGAAGGCGACCGCCGCCGCTTTCTATCGCGTGCTCGACCGCGTGACCGATACCCCGATCCCGCTCGACACCGGCGATTTCCGGCTGATGAGCAGGCGCGCGCTCGACGCCTTGCTGGCGCTGCCCGAACAGGCGCGCTTCATTCGCGGCATGGTGGCGTGGGTCGGGTTCCGGCAGGTGCCCTTCCCCTACGACCGGGCCGAGCGGCATGCGGGCGAGACGAACTACCCGCTCGGCAAGATGGTGCGGCTGGCGCTGGATGCCGTGACCGGCTTCTCGACCGCGCCGCTGCGCTGGGCGAGCCATCTGTCGGTGATCCTGGCCGGCTGTTCGCTGCTGCTGCTGTTCTATATCGGCTGGGGCTATTTCGTCAGCGACCGGGTGCAGGGCTGGACCTCGACGATGCTGGTCGTCGTCGTCCTGTCGTCGATCCAGATGTTCGTGCTGGGCATGATCGGCGAATATCTGGGCCGCCTGTATATCGAAGCGAAGCGGCGCCCGCTCTATCTGGTCGCCGACATCGCCGGCACCGCGCACGGCCGCGCGACGCTGGGCTTCCAGGCGGCGGCGACGCGGATTCCCGACGCGCAGGTCGCGGGGGAAGAGCCGGGCGAATAAGTCGCTCCCCGCCGCCATACCGTCCGCCTTTTCGACGTTTCCGCGTCGCCTCCGCCGCCCCCGCGTCCTTTCCGTCATTCTCGCGGAGGCGGGAATCCAGACACACAGGTCCGTCGATAGAAGCGAAACGTCAGAGGTTCTGGATTCCCGCTTTCGCGGGAATGACGATGGTTGGCGGGAAGAGGGGAGCGGAAGGCCCGCCCCCGCCCGTTACGCCGCCTCTTCGGCGTCCAGCCCGTACGCCGTGTGCAGCACGCGCACCGCCAGTTCGGTCTCGTCCTCGTGGATCAGGACCGATACCTTGATCTCGCTGGTCGAGATCGCCTGAATGTTGATGCCGCGCGCGCCCAGCGTGGTGAACATCGTGCTGGCGACGCCCGCATGGCTGCGCATCCCGACGCCGACGACGCTGATCTTCGCCACGCGCGTGTCGTGGATCAGCTCGCCGAAGCCGATCGCTTCGCGCGCCTGGTTCAGCGCCTCGATCGAGCGCGGCAGGTCGGCCGAGGGTACGGTGAAGGTCACGTCGGTCGCGCTGGTGCTTCCGCTGCTGCGATGTGCGATATTCTGGATGATCATATCGACGTTGATGTTCGCCGCCGCCAGCGGCTCGAAGATGCTGGCAACCGATCCGGGCTTGTCGGGGACGCTGGTCAGCGTGATCTTGGCCTCGTTCTTGTCGTGCGCGATCCCGGTGATGAGCTGGCGTTCCACGTCTTCGATCTCCTCTTCGCCCACGATCATCGTACCGGGCAATGTGTCCGCCATCGGTGCGTCATCGCCCGTGAACGACGACAGCACCTGGACGCGGACCTTTTCCTTCATGGCCAGCCCGACCGAGCGGGTCTGGAGCACCTTGGCGCCGACGCTGGCGAGTTCCAGCATCTCCTCATAGGTCACCTTCGCCAGCTTGCGCGCGCGCGGCACGATCCGCGGGTCGGTGGTATAGACCCCGTCGACATCGGTGTAGATATCGCAGCGGTCGGCCTTCATCGCCGCCGCCACCGCCACCGCCGACGTATCCGATCCGCCGCGCCCCAGCGTCGTGATGCGGCCGTCCGCCGACACGCCCTGGAAGCCGGGGATCACCGCCACCTCGCCCGCCGCCAGGCTGGCGTCGAGCGCGGCGGTGTCGATCGTGCCGATCCGCGCCTTGGCGAAGGCGTCGTCGGTGTTGATCGGCAATTGCCAGCCCAGCCACGAGCGCGCCGGTACGCCGATCGCCTGCAACGCGATCGCCAGCAGCCCGCTGGTGATCTGTTCGCCCGCCGCGACCACAACGTCATATTCGCGCGGATCATACAGCGGCGAGGCTTCGCGACAGAAGCCGACCAGTCGGTCGGTTTCGCCCGCCATCGCGGAGACGACCACCGCGACCTGGTTGCCGGCGGCGGCCTCGCGTTTCACCCGCGCGGCGACGGAGCGTATCCGCTCGATCCCCGCCATCGAGGTGCCGCCGAATTTCATGACGATGCGCGCCAATGCCGTATCCAAACGCCTTGGGATGAGAGGGGCGCCCTGATAGGAAGCGCGCATGACCGACGCAAGCGTAACAACCGCAACCACTACTAACATCGCTCACGCCTCCGTGGTGGCGGGCGAGGCGGCGCATTTCGGGAAGCTGGCCGCGCAATGGTGGGATCCGAACGGCTCGTCGGCGATGCTCCACCGGCTGAACCCGGTTCGGCTGCGCTATCTGCGTGCGGCCATCGACCGGCATTGGGACCTCGACGATCGCAGCTTCACCCCGCTGACGGGCAAGAGCGCGCTCGACATGGGCTGCGGCGCGGGGCTGCTGGCCGAGCCACTGGCGCGGATGGGTGCGCGCGTGACGGCGGTCGATGCGGCGGCGGAGAATGTCGCGGTCGCGCGCCTCCATGCCGAGGGGCGCGGCCTGTCGATCGACTATCGCGCCGGCGGGGTCGAGGCGGTGGCGGGCGAGACGTTCGATCTGGTCTGCTCGATGGAGGTCGTCGAGCATGTGTCCGATCCGCGCGCCTTCGTCGCCGGACTGGCGGCGGCGGTCGCTCCCGGCGGGCTGCTGGTGATGAGCACGCCCAACCGGACGTGGTGGTCGCGCATCGCGCTGGTCGAGGCGGCGGAGCGGCTCGGGCAAATCCCGCGCGGCACCCATGACTGGGACAAGTTCCTGACGCCTGACGAACTATCGGCGATGGTCGCGGATGCGGGGTTCGACGTGATCGACACGACCGGCCTGTCGCTGGGCGCGAGCGGGTTCGTGCTGGGCGGCTCGACCGCGCTGGATTATCTCGTGACGGCGGTGCGGGCGGACTGACTCCGTCCCCGGTCATCGCTGCGACACCGGCCCCGCCGGTCTATCGGTCACGGCGTACGGCGTGCGGTAATAAACCTCGCCCATGCGGGGATCGACCTAGCCGATCACCCGCGCGACTTGTCGGTCCGTCGCTCGACCATCTGTTCGCCGTTGCGCTGACACGCCGCGCTGACCACCGGTGAGTCGATATCGGTATTGCGCGCCAGGGCCGCCGGCATCGCCGCCTGGCATTGCTGCACCGTCGCGTAATGCGCCGGCTCGATCCGGGCCGTGGCGCATCCGGCGGAGGCGTCGCCGCAGCCCATGATCGCCATCACGAAGAACGCCGTTTCCATCTCACCCTCCGATCATGACAAGAACGAACGTCGAACCGCCGCGTTCCGCCCCCGCCATTGACGCCCGCGGCGTGAACCCCGACATCTGGAATGCCCATGCCGCCCGATACATCGACCCGATCCGCCGTCGAGCGCCCCTTGCTGCCGACGCTTCGCCGCTTCCTGCCCGATCTGTGGCCCGCCGATGCGCCGGGCATGAAGCTGCGCGTGGTCGGCGCGATGACGCTGGTCCTGCTGTCGAAACTGGTGCAGGTGTACGGCGCGCCGTTCGCGCTGCAGGGTGCGGTCGACGGCATGGGCGTGCCGACAACCCCGGTGTCGCTCGTCATCCTGCTGATCGTCGGCTATGCGGCGGCGCGCTTCGGCAGCACCTTGTTCGACAACCTGCGCAACACGGTGTTCGAGCGCGTCGGGCAGGAAGCGACGCGGCGGCTGGCGGCGCGCGTCTTCCGCCACCTCCACCAGCTGTCGCTGCGCTTTCACCTCGAACGCCGCACCGGCGCGGTGACGAAGGTGGTCGAACGCGGGACCAAGAGCATCGACACGATGCTCTACTTCCTCCTGTTCAACATCGCGCCGACCGTGCTGGAGTTGGCACTGGTTCTCGGCATCTTCTGGGTGAAGTTCGGCTGGCCGCTCGTCGCGGGCACGGTTGCGATGGTCGCGCTGTACATCTGGTTCACGCGGATCGTCACCGACTGGCGCTCCAGCTTGCGCGAGCGGATGAACGACCTCGATACCGGCGCGGTCGCCCATGCGGTCGACTCGCTGCTGAACTTCGAGACCGTGAAATATTTCGGGGCCGAGGAGCGCGAGGCGCAGCGCTACGACAAGGCGATGCGCGCCTATGCCGATGCCGCGGTGGTCAGCGAGAACAGCCTGGCGTGGCTCAACATCGGGCAGGCCGCGATCACCAACGTGATGCTGGCGGGCGGCATGGCGTGGGTCGCCTGGGGCTGGAGCCGGGGCGCCTTCACCGCCGGTGAGGTGGTGCTGGTGTCGACCTTGCTGTCGCAGCTCTTTCGTCCGCTCGACCTGCTCGGCATGGTGTATCGCACGATCCGGCAAGGCGCGATCGATATGGGCGCGATGTTCGACCTGATCGATACCCCGTCCGAGGTGGTCGACACGCCCGCCGCCCCCGACCTGCTGGTGACGCGCGGCGCGGTGCGATTCGAGAATGTCGTGTTCGGCTATGATAAGGGCGCGACGATCCTGAAGGGGATCGACCTCGACGTCCCCGCCGGCACGACCTGCGCGGTGGTCGGTCCGTCGGGGGCGGGCAAGTCGACGCTCGCGCGGCTGATGTACCGCTTCTACGACGTGAACGAGGGGCGGATCACGATCGATGGGCAGGATATCGCGGGCGTGACGCAGGCGTCGTTGCGCGCCGCGATCGGGATCGTCCCGCAGGATACGGTGCTGTTCAACGACACGATCGGCTACAACATCGCTTATGGTCGCGCCGGGGCGGATCAAGCCGCGATCGAACAGGCCGCGCGCGGCGCGGCGATCGCCGGCTTCATCGAGCGGCAGGCGGACGGCTATGCCACGCGGGTCGGCGAGCGCGGGCTGAAGCTGTCGGGCGGCGAGAAGCAGCGCGTGGCGATCGCGCGCACCTTGCTGAAGGATCCGCCGCTCCTGATCCTCGACGAGGCTACCAGCGCGCTCGACAGCCGTACCGAGGCGGAGATCATGGAGACGCTGGAGGCGATCGAACGCGGCCGCACCACGATCGTGATCGCGCACCGCCTGTCGACGATCGTCAACGCCGACCAGATCGTGGTGCTGGAGGCCGGCCGCGTGGTCGAGCGCGGATCGCACGCCGACCTGCTGGCGGCGGGCGGTCTGTATGCGGAGATGTGGGCGCGGCAGGCGCAGGAGCAGGAGGAAGCGCTGGCGGTGGAGTGATGCGACGTCGTCATTGCGAGCGTAGCGCGCCTCCGCATGAACCCTATTCCTCGTCGATCCCCCAGTTCAGCCCGCGCGAGATCGCCGGGTCCGCCACCGCCGTCAGCAGGTACGCCACGAACTGCTTCGTCCGCTGCCACCACCCGGTCGCCGCGCGATAGGCATCGACCGTCACCTCCTGCGACTGCGCGATCTCGCCGTCCACATACCCCCGGACATGCGCCGCAAAGGCCGCATCCTCGATCCGCAACATCAGTTCCAGATTGATGAACAGGCTGCGCATGTCGAAATTGGCGCTGCCGACCCAGGTCGCGTCATCGACGACGTACAGCTTGGTATGCAGCTTCGTCGCGGCATATTCCCAGATCCGCACGCCCTTGCGCAGCAACCCGGCATAGGTGAAGCGCGATGCCGCGATCGTGACATTGTTGTCGGAGCGCGCCGCCGTCACCACCCGCACCTCCGCACGGCGCTTGCCCGCGCGATCCAGCCGGCGCAACACGGTCGGGCTGGGTGTGAAATAGCCCGCGATGATGTCGATCCGGCGCGCGTGGCGCATGTCGGCGCGGATCGCACGCGCCCAGGGCGACAGATGCCGCGTCGGCCCGCCGATCAGCCAGCGCAGCCGCCCGTCGCGTTCGCTCCATCGCGCCAGCGCCTTGTTCAGCCGCCGGATGCGCCCGCCGCGCTCGATCCCGTCGTGCAGCGCATCGAAATAGCCCGCCATTCGCGCCGCCGCCGGACCTTCGAGCAACAGGCCCAGGTCGCGCCACGCCTGCTCTCTGGGCGTGCCGAAATAATCGTCCTCGATATTGAACCCGCCGATGATGATCCGCGGGCGCGATTCGGCATCGGCCAGCGCCAGCTTCTGGTGGTTGCGCAGCAGATAGCGTCGCCCGACGCGCGGCGAGAAGCGGCACACCGATACGCCCGCGTCGCGCAACGGGACGAAGAAGGCGTCGCCCTCGCTGCCGAAGCCATCGACGATCAACGTCACCCGCACCCCGCGCCGCGCGGCGGCGGCCAGCGCGGCGTTGACCCGCCGCCCGGTCGCGTCGTCGGCATAGATGTAATAGAGGATGCGCAGCGATGCTTCCGCGCCGTCGATCAGCGCCAGCAGCCCGTCGAGCCGGCGCGGTCCGGTATCGAGCAGCGTCAGGCGGTTGCCGTCGACCGTGAACGTGGGTTGCGGGGCGGCGTCCTCCATGCGCGCGGAGATGGCGTGCGGCGCGCGCGGCGGCAAGGACAGGCTTTCCTTGACGGATCGCGGGCCAGCGGCTACCTGCCCCAGCTTCCCTGAGTCTATCGTCAAGAGGATACGCGGATGGCGCGCGTCACCGTCGAGGATTGCGTCGACAAGATCCCGAACCGCTTCGATCTGGTCCTGCTCGCCGCCCAGCGCGCGCGGCAGGTGTCGGGTGGGGCCGAACTGACGATCGACCGCGATCGTGACAAGAACCCGGTCGTCGCGCTGCGCGAGATCGCCGAGGAAACCGTGCGTCCCAAGGAACTGCACGAATCGGTGGTCCAGAGCCTGCAGCGCGTCCAGATCGACGACGAGGAAGAGGCCGACGAGATCGGCAGCCTGGCCGCCTCGGCCGAGGCACTGCGCCTCACCGCCGTTGCCCCGCCGCGCAACCAGAATCTGGGTGCCGATTACGACGGCTGATCCGGTTCGGATTGCGGGCAACGAAAGGGCCGGTCGCTCGTCGTGAGCGGCCGGCCCTTTTCCATGTTCTGTCGTCGTCGCCTCTCCACACCGTCAGCCGCTTTTGTCGGTCACCCCGGCGCAGGCCGGGGTCTTGTTCCGGCACGATCGTGACGACGCGCAACACCTTGTCACGATCGCCTTCCCAACTGGGCCCCGGCTTTCGCAGCGGTGACGATGTGTATGGGTGTGGAGGGCGGACCGTCGCCGGTGGCGCCTATTTCCCGGCCGCCCAGCGGACCGCATTGGTCAGCACACGCCGCATGTTGGGATCGTCATACGCCTCGGGATCGTGCCCCATCGCCGAATAGAAGACATGTCCCCTGGCGCGCGGATTGACCCACATCACGGGATGTTCGGCACCCATCGCCAGCTTCTCGCCGGTCCGGTACGACCCCTCGTCCACCCGCGCCAGCACCGTCATTCCCTTGGCCGCCGGATTGCCGGAAAAGGAATACCACTCGTCGCGAGCCATCCACGGCTGCGTGACGCCCGCCATCACCGGATGGGTGGGCTGCTCGATCACCACCTTCGCCGACTGGATATGATCCTCGCCGTTCGGATGGCCGATGAAGGTCGTGCCGATGATCGTGTCGGCGTACCAGGCGTCCTTGTGGCTGTCGTCGCCGGCCGCATGGAGCGCCACCACCCCGCCGCCGCGCGCCACGAAGCGCGCGAACGCCGCCTTCTGGTCGGGCGTCAGGAAATCGCCGCTTGCGCTGTTCAGCACCACTACCGAGAAATGCCGCAGCGCCTTGTCGTTGAACACCGCCGCATTCTCGGTGACATAGCTCTTGCGCCCCAGATCGGTGGCGATCCCGCGCAGCACGTCGTTGGAATGCGGGATATGCTCGAAATGGCGCCAGCCGTTCGTCTTCGACACGATCAACACCGCGCCGCTCAGCCCGGCGGGCAGCACCGGCGCGACCCGGTCATAGGTCGGCGGCGGCAGGTGCGGATTGCCACCCGCCTGCATCAACGCCAACGTTCCGACCAGCAACAAGGCCTTCAGCATCATCCCTCTCCCACCCCGGCGACCGTCGGCTGCGTGCGGCGCGACGCGCGGTCCTTATCATGAGCGGCGGACCCTATCGCCTCGGCCGATCCGATGAAACCGGATATCCGCCATGAATTCCACCACATCGGCAAGTTCACGGCCGACCATCCGGGGCGCTTCCGCATCCGATGGCATCGCTTCACGGCCGATTCCCCGCTCCACCCGCTGATCCGCACCGTGCCAGATCCGGCGTTCAAGGTGGACGATCTCGCCGCCGCGATCGCGGACGAGACGGTGCCGCTCGGTCCCATGAGCCGATCGACGGCTATCGCGTCGCGATCATCGACGACGGCGGCGTGCCGGTCGAGCTGATCGAGATCGACCTGCCCGACGAGGAAATCCGGGCGCATGCGCGGCGAGGGGTTGCTGTGCCGGCGGTCACGCGCGCGGCGTCTTACCCGACCAGCGTGATGCTCATCGCGATACGCTGCTCGCCACGCGGCCGCACCTCGAACACGCCGGGCTTGTCGCGGAACTCGCCGTCGAACCCCTCGGGATCGGCGATGCCATGCCACGGCTCGACGCAGACATAGGCCGCACCCGGCTTGGTCCATATGCCCAGCTTCGGCGTATCGGGAAAGGCGATGTCGAGGTGCGGCGCGCCTTCGACGCCGTAGCGGACCGACCGCGATTCGACGGGATCCCAGACCAGGGCGTCGTTGGTGAACAGATCGTCGGCCAGGCGCAGGACGCGACCGTCGAGCGGCGACGGGCGCTTCTCCACCGCGATCGTGCCATCCGTTGCGATCACCCGCAGGTCTCCCGGCTCGTCCTGCTCGAACGTGATCCGGTGCGCGGCACGATCCTGCCCGTATGGCAGCGGCCATGCGAAGGCGGGGTGGAAGCCGAAGCTGGCCGGCAGCGGTTCGTCCGCCGGGTTCACCACCGTCACGTCGATCGCCAGCGTCGCGTCACGCAGCTCGAACGCCACCTCCAGCCGGAACGCGAACGGATAGGAAGCGCGCGTCGCCTGATCGTCGGCCAGCGCGAAGACCGCGCGCGTCGCGCTCGTCTCGATCACCGAGAAGACGCTGTGCCGCGCGAAGCCGTGCTTGGCGATCGGATAGGCCTGCCCGTCGATGCGGATCGCGCCGGTCGCGGTCATGCCGATCACCGGGAACAGCAGCGGCGCGCGCCCGGTCCAGAAACGCGGATCGGCGTTCGTCATCAACTCCCGCCCCTCGGCGTCGGTCAGCGACGACAGCTCCGCGCCCAGCGGGTTGATCGCGGCGCTCAGGGTGCCGTTGGAAATGCGGATCCAGTCGTCAGCCACGCAATTGCGCTCCCTGCTTGGCGGCGGCCGCCACCACCTTGTCGGCGATCGCCTTCAGTTCGGCCTCGGTGAAGCTCTTCTCGGCGGGTTGCAACACCACCTCGACCGCCACCGACTTGTGCCCCTCGGCCACGCCGGTGCCGGTGAAGACGTCGAACACGCGCGCGCGGGTGATCACTACCTTGTCCGCGCCCTTCACCGCGCGCACCAGCGCGTCGGCGGAGACGTCGGCGGGGACGAGGAACGCGAAGTCGCGGCGCACCGGCTGGAGCGCGGGCGGCGCATAGGCCGGGCGCATGAATCCTGCTCCCCGCTTGGCGGGGATCGCGTCGAGGTACAGTTCGACCGCCGCGACCTGCCCGCCGAGATCGAATGCCTTCATCACCGCCGGATGGACCGCGCCGAACGCCGCCAGCACCGTCTTCGGCCCCAGCCGCAGCGTGCCCGAGCGACCGGGGTGGAAGGCCGCGCCCGCCTCGCCCATCACCTGCAGATTGTCGACCGGCGCACCGGCGGCGGCGAGCAGCGCCAGCGCCTCGGCCTTGGCATCATAAGCGTCGAAGCCCGCCGGCTTGCCCTCGCGCCAGCCGCGCGCACGGCGGTCGCCCGCCAGCACGATGCCCAGCGTCGCGCGCTCGCCCTCGGGCAGATAGCGCCGCCCGATCTCGAACAGCCGCACGCTCTCGACGCCCTGCCGCAGGTTGCGCTCGGCAGCGGACAACAGGCCGGGCAGCAGCGACGGGCGCATCACCTTCAGCTCCTCGCTGATCGGATTCGCCAGCCGCCACGCCGCCTCCCCGAACGGCGCAACCTGTTTCTCGCTCAGGAAGCTCCAGGTCACCGCCTCGTCCAGACCGCGCGCGGCGGCGGCGCGCCGGGTGCGGCGCTCGATGCGCTGCTCCGGGGTCGCGGTCGGGCGCGCGACGCCGGGGACGCGCGGCAGCGGCACGGGCGCGACCTTGTCGATACCCTCGATACGGATCACTTCCTCGACCAGATCGGCGGTGCCGTCGACATCGCGCCGCCACGTCGGGGGCGTGACGTTCCACTGGTCATCCACCGCGAAGCCGAGCGCTTCGAGGATCGCGCGCTGCCGCTCCGGCGCGACCGCGAGGCCGCCAAGGGTTTCCGCGCGTGCCGGGTCATAGGCGTAAGAGCGGGTTCCGAGCGGCGCCTCGCCCGCACGGGTGACGCCGCTGGCGGTCCCGCCGCAATATTCGAGCACGAGGAAGGTCGCGATCGCCAGCCCGTCGTCGAGGAACGCCGGATCGACCCCGCGCTCGAAGCGCTGGCGCGCATCGCTGGTCAGCCCCAGCTTCTGTCCGGTCCGCGCGATCACCTCGGGCGTGAAATAGGCGCATTCGATCACCACTTCGGTGGTCGCCTCCGACACGCCCGAATGCGCGCCGCCCATGATCCCGCCGATATCGTGGACCGCGACGTCGTCCGCGATGAGCGTCATGCCCTCGGACAAGGTGTAGGTCTTGCCGTTCAGCGCCTCGACCGTCTCGCCGTCCCTCGCCTGACGTGCGACCAGCCCGCCCGACAGCTTCGCCTTGTCATAGACGTGCAGCGGGCGGCCGAGATCGACCGTCAGGTAATTGGTGATATCGACCAAGGCCGAGATCGGCTTCTGCCCGATCGCGCGCAGCCGCTTGGCCATCCATTCCGGCGCGGCGCCGTTGGTCAACCCGCGCACCTCCTGCGCGAAGAACGCCGGGCAGCCCGCCGCATCCTCGATTCGCACGTCCGGCCCCGCGCCCTCGCCCGCCACCTGCGGGACGGTCGGCGCGATCAGGGTGCCGAGCCCCGCCGCCGCCAGATCGCGCGCGATGCCGTGGACGCCCATGCAATCCTGCTTGTTGGGCGTCACCGACACCTCGATCACCGGATCGCCGAGCCCGGCGTAATCGGCGAAGGACGTGCCGACCGGCGCATCCTCGGGCAGCTCGATGATCCCGTCGTGATCGTCGCCCAGTTCCAGCTCGCGGGTCGAGCACATCATGCCATTCGATTCGACGCCGCGAATGGCCGCGACCTTCAGCACCATGCCGTTGGCGGGCACCGCCGCGCCGGGCTTGCCGAACACGCCGACCAGCCCGGCGCGCGCGTTGGGCGCGCCGCACACGACCTGCAACGGCCCGTCACCGGCATCGACCGACAGCACCTGCAACTTGTCGGCCTGCGGATGCCGCTCGGCGCTCAGCACACGCGCGACGGTGAAGCCGTCCAGCTTCGCGGCGGGGTCGGTGACGCCCTCCACCTCCAGCCCGATGCGGGTCAGCGCATCGAGGATCGCGTCCAGCGACGCATCGGTGTCGAGATGGTCCTTGAGCCAGGAAAGGGTGAATTTCATCTTGTGTCCCGTCGCTCCTGCGCAGGCAGGCGCCTATGTCTCTATATGGTGGCACACCCACCAGTCATGGGTTCCAGCGTCAGGCCGGCATGCCCACGCCGCCCGACAGCGTCGGCACGTCGAGCGCGCTGAATCCGTAATGCTTCAACCAGCGGATATCGCCGTCGAAGAACGGGCGCAGGTCGTCCATGCCGTATTTCAGCATCGCCAGCCGGTCGATGCCGCAACCGAACGCAAACCCCTGCCATTCGTCGGGGTCGAGCCCGCAGGCGGCAATCACCTTCGGATGGACCATGCCGCTGCCCAGCACTTCCATCCACCCTTCGGACCCGCCGATCACCCGCTTGCCCTTCACGATAGAATAGCCGACGTCGACCTCCGCCGACGGCTCGGTGAACGGGAAATAGCTCGGGCGCAGCCGCAGCACGATGTCGTCACGCTCGAAGAACGCCTTCAGGAACGTCTCCAGCGTCCATTTCAGGTGACCGAGCGTGATCCCCTTGTCGATCACCAGCCCTTCGACCTGATGGAACATCGGCGTGTGCGTCGCGTCGCTGTCGGAGCGATAGGTGCGCCCCGGCGCGATGATGCGGATCGGCGGCGTGTTGGCCAGCATCGTGCGGATCTGCACCGGCGACGTATGCGTCCGCAGCACACGCGGGGTTTCCCGGTCGTTAGGATCGCTGTTCTCGCGCCCCGCCAGATAGAACGTATCATGCATCGCGCGCGCCGGATGCGTCTCCGGAATGTTGAGCGCGCCGAAATTGTGCCAGTCGGTCTCCATTTCCGGCCCGCTCGCCACCGCGAAGCCCAGGTCGGCGAAGATCTCCGCCAGCTCGTCCATCACCTGACTGACCGGATGCACCGTGCCCGAGAGCGGCGCATCGGCGGGCAGCGTCATGTCGAGCGCTTCGCTGGCCAGCTGTGCGTCGAGCGCCACCTGCTCCAGATGCGCCTTGCGCGCAGCGATCGCGTTCGTCACCGCCTCGCGCAGCCCATGGATCGCCGGCCCGCGCGTCTGGCGCTCCTCGGGGCTCAGCGCGCCCATCGTCTTGAGCAGCTGCGTCACCCGCCCCTGCTTGCCCAGCGCGTCGACCCGCACCGCCTCCAGCGCGTCGAGCGAGGCGGACGCCTCGATCGCGACCAGCAGATGGGTCTTCAGGTCGTCGGTGTCGGTCATCGTGTTATCCGTCATGCGCGCTGTCCAAGCCGATGCGTGCCGCCAAGTCCAGCCATTGCGGGTTCGTTTCCTCGATCAGTCGCAGCTTCCAGTCGCGATTCCATTTCTTCACCTGCTTTTCGCGGTGGATGGCGGCTTCCATCGTGTCGGCGACGTCATACCAGACGAGCCAAGTGATGTCGTAGCGGTCGGTGAAGCCTTTGAACGTACCATCGCGATGCTGGATGAGGCGGGCGAGAAGGTTGGACGTGACGCCGATGTACAGCGTTCCGTGCGGACGACTGGCCAAGATGTAGACGCATGGTTGTCGCTCCATTCCTTGCCCCTTCGGTCATTCCCGCGCAGGCGGGAATCCAGAACCTCCGACGTTGCACCTCTATCGACAGACCTGCGCGTCTGGATCCCCGCCTCCGCGGGGATGACGATAGACGCGGGAATGACCAAGAAGGCAGACCGACGGGAATAGAAAAAGGGCGCCGGTGTTGCCACCGACGCCCCGCATCTCATTCTCGCGTCAGATCGCCTCAGGCGGCCTGCGGGAGAGCCGCCTTCGCCTGCGCGATGATGGCGCTGAACGCCTCGCCTTCGTGCATCGCGATGTCGGCCAGGACCTTCCGGTCCAGCTCGACGCCGGCCAGCTTCAGGCCGTGCATGAACTGGCTGTAGGTCAGGCCCTCGGCGCGGACGCCGGCGTTGATGCGCTGGATCCACAGGCCACGGAAGGTCCGCTTCTTAACCTTGCGGTCGCGATAGGCGTACTGGCCGGCCTTTTCGACCGCCTGACGGGCGACGCGGATCGTGTTCTTGCGACGACCGCGATAGCCCTTGGCCTGTTCCAGGATGTTCTTGTGCTTGGCGCGAGTGGTTACGCCCCGCTTGACGCGTGCCATGGTCTAATTCCTCCTCGTGCTCAGTTCAGGCCGTACGGCGCCCAGGCCTTCACCGTCGCGGTGTCGGCCTTCGACAGCACCGTGGTGCCGCGATTCTGGCGGATGTACTTGGCGTTGTGGCTGATGAGGCGGTGACGCTTGCCCGCGACGCCGTGCTTGATCTTGCCGGTGGCGGTGAGCTTGAAGCGCTTCTTCACGCCGCTCTTGGTCTTGAGCTTGGGCATTTTCATCCTTTCTGATGCGCGTATCGACTGAGACGGCCGCGGCAGCCCTTGATGGCCGGGCCGTCCGTATCCGCCGATCGCTCGGGAAGCGGGCCGCATAGCGAGAGTGGCGCCGGAAAGCAACCGCGACGGGAACCGGCCGCACGGCTTCGCGATTGTACCGCGATGGCAACGACCTCGCCTCCCTCCACCGAGCCCGCGCCGGCCACGCCGCGCCGGTGGAAGCGAATCGCGCGCTACGTCGTGATCGGCGCGGTCGCGGCGATTGCCGCGATCTGGCTGGTGCTGTTCGTCACCAAGGGGCGCTTCCTGCGCGGTCCGTTCCAGAATGTCGTGGGCAAGCTCACCCATCGCACGGTGACGGTCGGCGGCGACTTCCAGCTCTATTTCGCGCCGCTGAAAATCAAGTTCGTCGCGGAGAAGCTCGCGATCTCCAACCCCGGCTGGGCGACGCGCCCGCACCTGTTCACCGCCGACCGCATCGACACGCGCATCGCGCCCTTGTCGCTGCTGTTCGGCAAGCGGCGGCTCTACTGGCTGGACCTCACCAACGGCGCGGTCGATCTGGAATGGAACCGCGCGCATGACCGCAACACCTGGACGTTCGGAGAGAGCAAGGGCGGGAAGCCGCTCGACCTGCCGCGCATCGACCGTGCGACCGTCGTCGGAACGCAGGTCCGCTACCTCGATCCCCGGATGCGGCTGCTGGCGCAGGTGAAGCTCGACACGATCCGCTCCACCGACGCGCGCATCGGACAGGCGGTGGGCGTGACCGGCGACGGGCGGCTGCGCGACACGCCGTTCACCGTGGTCGCGCGCCTGCTGTCGCCCGACGCGACCGTGGCGCGCGGCAGAAATCAGCTGGTGCTGCGCGCGCGGGCGGCGGGCAATACGATCGACGTCGCCGGCACCTTGCCCAGCATCGCCGCGATCGAGAACGTGCCGCTGGCGGTCAAGGCGCGCGGCCGCAACCTGTCGACCCTGCTCGACATCATCGGCGTCGCGATCCCCAATACGCGCCGCTACACGCTAAACGCGCAACTGGTGCAGAGCGGGCAGGAATATGCCTTCACGCGGCTGCGCGGGCGGTTCGGCGACAGCGACGTCGCGGGGCGGCTGACGATCACCAATGGCGAGCGGCTGCATCTCGATTCGGCGCTGACCACCCGCACGCTCGACATCATCGATGCCGCGCCGTTTATCGGCTACAATCCCGATATCGTCGCGGAAAAGGGCGCGGTCGCCGCCGCCGCCGCGACCGGCGCGGCACCGGCGCGCATCCTGCCCGACGCCGCGCTGCCGATCGCGACAATGCAGCGCTTCGACGCCGACCTGAAATGGCATATCGATCGCGTCCGGTCGAAGCGGCTGCCGATCGGCGACATCGACCTGGTGCTGGATCTGGAACGCGGGCGGCTGGCGCTGTCGCCGCTGACGATGGCGATGGCGCGCGGCAAGCTGGCGACCGACCTGGTGTTCGACACGCGCCAGCGTCCCAGCGCGGTCAGCTATGACGTGCGGCTCGCCCCCACCCCGCTGGGGCGGTTGCTGGCCGGCTATGGCGTCGCCGAATCGGGAACGACCGGCACCGTGCGCGGCCGCATCCAGTTGCAGGGGCGCGGCGACACGATCCACGATTCGCTGTCCACCTCCGGCGGACGGATCGCCTTCGTCATCCCCGGCGGCACCTTGTGGACGCGCAACGTCCAGCTTGCCGAGATCGACCTGGGCACCTTCGTCCAGAAAATGTTCGAGGACGAGCTGAAGGAGCCGGTGCGGATGAACTGCGGGCTGGTCGCCTTCACCGTCCGCAATGGCGTGGCGGCGACCGATCCGATCCTGATCGATACGCAGAAGAACGTCATCCTCGGCAATGGCGGCTTCAGCTTCAGGACCGAGGCGCTCGACCTCGCCTTTCGCGCCGATTCGAAGAAGTTCAGCCTGTTCTCCGGCCAGTCGCCGGTCGGGGTGAAGGGCTATTTCGCGTCGCCGTCGCTGGACGTCATCTCCCCGCAACTGGTGGCCCGCGCCGGCGCGGGGCTGGGTCTGGCGCTGGTGGCGACACCGGTCGCGGCGCTGCTGGCGTTCGTCGATCCGGGCGACGCGAAGGCCGCGCAATGCGGCCCGATCCTGGCGGGCAAGACCGCCGCCGCGCAGCGCGACGAAGACGGCAAGCCGCGCAAGGACGTCGGCGCCGGCAAGGTCGAGGGAAGCAAGCGCAAGAAGTTCCTGGGTATCTTCTGAGGTGCACGCCTTCGCCGCCCTGCTCGACGCGCTGATCTACACCCGGTCGCGCAACGCCAAGCTGAAGCTGATCGGCGACTATCTGCGCGACACGCCCGATCCCGACCGTGGCTGGGCGATGGCGGCGCTGACCGGCGGGCTCGACCTCCCCGGGGTGAAGCCCGCCGTTATCCGTGCGCTGATCGAATCGCGCGTCGATCCGGTGCTGTTCCGGATGAGCCGCGATTATGTCGGCGACACCGCCGAGACGGTCGCCCTGCTTTGGCCGACCCCCGATCATCCGCCCGCCGACGCCACCCCGCTCAGCGTCAGCGGCGTCGTCGACGCGCTCGCGCATCTGTCGCGCTCCGATGCTCCCGCCGCGCTGGCGGCGATGCTCGACCGGCTGGATGCCGAGGAGCGGTTCGCGCTGCTCAAGATGGCGACCGGCGGCCTGCGCGTCGGCGTGTCGGCGCGACTCGCCAAGCAGGCGCTGGCCGATGCCTTCGGGCTCGACGTCGAGGCGGTCGAGGAAGTGTGGCACGGACTGGAGCCGCCCTATCCGACCCTGTTCGCCTGGGCGGAGGGTAGCGGCACGCAACCGACCGCCGCCGACGTGCCCGTCTTCCGCCCGTTCATGCTCGCGCACCCGCTCGACGATCTGCGCGTCGACCTGACCGACTATGCGGCCGAGTGGAAATGGGACGGCATCCGCGTCCAGATCGTCCACGTGCCCAACGCGGAGGGGGGCGAGACGCGCCTCTACAGCCGTACCGGCGACGACGTGACCCGCGCCTTCCCCGATGTCGCCGCCGCCTTCGCCACCCACGGCGTGGTCGATGGCGAGTTGATGGTGAAGGGCGACTTCCAGGGCGGAGAGGCGGCCAGCTTCAACGCGCTGCAACAGCGGCTGGGGCGCAAGGTCGTCTCGGCGAAGATGCTCGCCGAATCACCCGCCTTCGTCCGGCTGTACGACATCTTGTTCGACGGCGACGAGGATCTGCGCGCGCTGCCGTGGATCGAACGCCGCGCGCGGCTGGAATCGTTCGTCGGCCGCCTCGACCCCGACCGCTTCGACCTCAGCCAGCTGGTCGACGCCTCCGATTTCACCGCGCTGGAGGGCATCCGCGCCGGCGCGCGCGACGCCGCGATCGAGGGGATGATGCTCAAGCGCCGCGATTCGCCCTATGTGGCGGGGCGGCGCACCGGCCTGTGGTACAAATGGAAACGCGATCCGCTGACCGCCGATTGCGTGATGATGTACGCGCAGCGCGGCAACGGGCGGCGATCGAGCTGGTATAGCGACTATACGTTCGGCTGCTGGAGTGAGGACGGCGAACTGCTCCCCGTTGGCAAGGCCTATCAGGGCATTACCGATCAGGAGATCGCGCAGCTCGACCGCTTCGTACGCCAACACACGCTCAACCGATTCGGCCCGGTGCGCGAGGTCGAGAAGACGCTGGTGCTGGAGATCGCGTTCGATTCGATCCACGAATCGAAACGCCACAAATCCGGCGTCGCGATGCGCTTCCCCCGGATCGCGCGCATCCGCACCGACAAACCGGCGGCGGAGGCGGACACGCTGGCGGCACTGACGAAGCTGATCACCTGACGCCCCCTCATCATTGCCTCAGCCAACCCCGTCATTGCGAGCGCAGCGAAGCAATCCAGGGCGTCGCGCGGAACACTGGATGGCTTTGCTGCGCTCGCAGTGACGGACGGGGTTACCCGAGAGGGACTGTCCCCCGCCCCCCGCTTCTGGCAAAGCGCGCGGCCATGAGCTTCAACACCTTCGGCCGCGTGTTCCGTTTCACCACCTGGGGCGAGAGCCACGGGCCCGCGCTGGGCGCGGTCGTCGACGGGTGCCCGCCGGGCATCGCACTGACCGAGGCGGACATCCAGCCGTGGCTCGACCGCCGCCGCCCCGGCCAGTCGCGCTTCACGACGCAGCGGCAGGAACCGGATCAGGTCCGCATCCTGTCGGGCGTGTTCGAGGGGCGGACCACCGGCACCCCGATCAGCCTGATGATCGAGAATGTCGACCAGCGCTCGAAGGATTATTCCGCGATTGCGCAGGCCTATCGCCCCGGCCATGCCGATTACGCCTATGACGCCAAGTACGGCATCCGCGACTATCGCGGCGGCGGGCGGTCCTCGGCCCGCGAAACCGCGGCGCGCGTCGCGGCGGGCGCGGTGGCACGCGCCGCGATCCCGCAGGTGCGCGTCCGCGCCTGGGTGGAAGCGATCGGCGGCGACGCGATCGACGATGCCGCGTTCGACGATGCGCAGATCGACGCCAATCCGTTCTTCTGCCCCGATGCCGGCGCCGCCGCACGGTGGGAGGCGGCGATGGACAGCGCGCGCAAGGCCGGGTCGTCGCTGGGCGCGGTGATCGCGTGCGAGGCGACCGGCGTGCCCGCCGGCTGGGGCGCGCCGCTCTATGCCAAGCTCGACAGCGAACTGGCCGCCGCCTGCATGTCGATCAACGCCGTCAAGGGTGTCGAGATCGGGGACGGCTTCGCCGCCGCCGCGCTGTCGGGTGAGCAGAACGCCGATCCGATGCGCCCCGGCGCGGACGGCGTGCCCGAATTCCTTGCCAATCACGCCGGCGGGATCGCGGGCGGGATCGCCACCGGCCAGCCGATCCGCGTCCGCGTCGCCTTCAAGCCGACCAGCTCGATCCTCACCCCCGTTCCCAGCATTACCCGCGACGGCACCGCGACCGAGGTGATGACGAAGGGCCGGCACGACCCCTGCGTCGGGATCCGCGGCGTGCCGGTGGTGGAGGCGATGGTGGCGCTGGTGCTCGCCGATCAGGCGCTGCTGCATCGCGCGCAATGCGTGGGGCACGACTGATCGACGCCCCGCCCCGCCTTATCGCGGGGCACGGCGTAAACCACTGATAGACGTTGTTTTACGGAACGCATCCTGTTCGCGCCCCGTTGAGGGCCGCAATATGACAGGAGAGACGATCATGCGTTCGATCATTCTGATGGCCGCTGCGGCCCTGACGCTTCCCGCGCTTGCCTCCGCCCAGACGACCGGCGGCACCGCCGGCGGCACCATGGTTCAGCCCGGCGGCACCATGGGTCAGCCCGGTGGCACCATGGGCCAGCCCGGTGGCACGATGGGCCAGCCCGGTGGCACCATGGGCCAGCCCGGTGGCACGATGGGCCAGCAGGGCGGCACGACCGGCTCGACGATGGACCCGATGACCACGTCACCGCAGACCACCACCCCCTCGACCCGCCCGGACCGTCGCTCCACCACCCGCTCGTCGCGCCGCGACCGCAGCACGACCACCGGCCCGGATGCCGTGACCAATTCACGCACCACGCTCGGCCAGCCGAATCAGGGCCAGCCGACCGAGCCGACCAATACCCCGCCGACGCAATTGCCGCAGGACGGCACGATGGGCACCACGCCCCCGGCCGATCCGCAGTCGCCCCGCGCCTGATCGCCGGAGCGACGAACAAGGGGCGGCGAAGCCATCGCTTCGCCGCCCCTCGTCATGTCCGGCGCGCGCGGTCGGTCAGACGCGCATCGGCATCAGCACATAGAGCGCCGGGCTCTTGTCGTTCTCGCGGATCAGCGTCGGCGCGGCGGCGTCGGCCAGGTGCACCTCCACCTGATCGGTGCCGATCTGCCCCAGAATGTCGAGCAGATAGCGGCTGTTGAAGCCGATCTCGAAAGGCGCGGAGGTATAGTCGCCCGGCACTTCCTCGGCGGCGGTGCCGTTCTCCGGGCTCGTCACCGACAGCGTGATCTTGTCGCGGTCCAGCGCCATCTTCACCGCGCGCGTCTTCTCGGTCGCGATCGTGGAGACGCGGTCGACGCCCTCCATGAAGCTCTTCGGATCGAGCTTCAGGATCTTGTCGTTCGCGGTCGGGATCACGCGGCTGTAATCGGGGAAAGTGCCGTCGATCAGCTTCGAGGTCAGGATCGCCTGTCCCAGGTCGAAGCGGATCTTGGTGCCCGACAGCGACACGCCGACCGAACCGTCCACCTCGTCGAGCAGCTTGCGCAACTCGGCGATGCACTTGCGCGGCACGATCACGTCCGGCATCCCCGACGCGCCCTCGGGCTGGTCGACGGTGACGCGCGCCAGCCGGTGGCCATCGGTCGCCGCCGCCTTCAGCACACCCTCCGCGACATGCAGGAAGATGCCGTTCAGATAGTAACGCGTCTCTTCGGTCGAGATCGCGAAGCGCGTCTTGTCGATGATCTGCTTCAGCGTCTCGGCCGGCAGCTCGAACTGCGTCGGCAGTTCGCCCTCGGCGATGACCGGGAAGTCGTCGCGCGGCAGCGTGCCGAGCGAGAAGCGCGCGCGCCCCGCCACGATCGTCATCCGCCCATCGGCGGCGGTGATCGACACCTGCGCGCCCTCGGGCAGCTTGCGCGCGATGTCGAACAACGTGTGCGCCGACACGGTGGTCGCGCCCGGCTGCTCGACCGTCGCCGCGACGCTTTCGTTGATCTGCAGGTCCAGGTCGGTCGCCATCAACCGCAGCTGCCCCTCGCCCGTCGCCTCCAGCAGGACGTTGGACAGGATCGGGATGGTGTTGCGCCGCTCCACCACCGACTGGACGTGGCTCAGCCCCTTCAGCAGAGTCGCGCGTTCGATCGTCGCCTTCATGATCACTTTCCCCCGGCCCGCAGGTACTCACCAGGGGCAATTGGCCGATTCTTCCTAGCCAAAAAGAACGGGCCGGAGCAACCCGCTCCGACCCGTCCCGCGTCGCGCCCGTCGATCCGGGGCGATGGATGTCAGAAGCGGATGCCCAGACCCGCCATCAACTGGTGCCGGTCGAGGTCGATGTCATAGCCGTCGAGCTTGCCGTAGTGCGAATAGCGGTATTCCGCGCTCACGAACGACGTCGGCGTCAGCTTGTACTCCAGC
Organism: Sphingomonas endophytica; assembly: GCF_001476895.1. Lineage (GTDB taxonomy): Bacteria > Pseudomonadota > Alphaproteobacteria > Sphingomonadales > Sphingomonadaceae > Sphingomonas > Sphingomonas endophytica_A. The sequence continues at coordinate 65,752 of NZ_LDTB01000013.1, forward strand.
CCGGCGCCGACCCGGAAACCGCCCAGGTTCGTCTTGTCGATCAGTTCGTTCTCCGACGTGGTGGTCGCCTGATAACGGCTTTCCATCCGCGCGTTGGTGTAGCCGCCCTTGCCGTAGACCATCGCACGCGGCGTGATGACATAGCCCAGCCGGCCGCCGACGTAGAAGTCGCGCCCCGCCTCGATCGACAGCCGGTCGCCCGCGTTCACCGCATTGTAGCTGCGCGCCTTGGTGGTCGAATCGGTCAGTTCGCCGTCGATGCCGTAGACGATGTTGCCGTTCTGGAAGTCGTAGCCGATGCGACCGCCATAGCCGAAACCCTCGCGCCCTTCCGACTCGCCGTCGCCGCCGTCCTGCACATTGTCGTATCCAGCCAGCACCTCGACGCGACCACCCGCGAACGAGCCGTTCGGGGCCTCGTTCTGGGCCATCGCCGGGGCCGCCGCCGCGAACGCGATCACCGCCGCCGGGATCGCCATTGCAAGCTTACGCATGTCTCACTCCATCTCACTCACCCCGAACGCAGGGCGTGCGGTGTCAAATAACCGGATCGGCGCGCGTTGCATGAACCTGACATAAACACCGAAATCCGTTGCCTTTGGGCCACAGTGCCGCAAGGGCAGGCGCGATGACGATCGCGCTCGCCCTGCTACTGGCCGCCTCGACGCGGACGCCCCTGGGCGTGTGGCAGCGCTGGGCGGCATTGCGCGACGGGCCGCCGCCGCGCTGCTTCGCGATCGCGCAGCCGCTGCGCCGTGACGGCACGACCGACCGGCGCGGCGGCTATGCGGCGGTCGTCGCGCGACAGGGGCCGACCGGCGCCCCGGCGATCCGCTTCCGCCTGTCGCGGCCGCGCGGCGCGGGCGCGCCGCTGACGCTAGCCATCGGCGACCGGCGCTTCGCGCTGGCCGGCGAGCGCGAGACCGCGCGGGCGGCCGATGCCGCCACCGACCGCGCGATCGTCGCGGCGATGCGCGGCGCGCGGGCCATGACGCTGGCGACGCTGGACGCGGCCGGGCGCGACCTGACCGACACCTACCCGCTGGCGGGCGCGGCCACCGCGATCGATGCGGCGCAGCTGGGATGCGTCGGGCGGTAACGCTGGAAAAATCGCGCCGACGGCGCTATGTGCGCGCGATGCTCACAGCCTCGGCCGCCCCCATGCCCATCCCCGGGCACATCGATCCCGTGACCGTGCCGCGCGCCAGCGCGCCGCGCACCGACGGGCGTATCGACCTGATCGGCCTCCCGCGCGACGAATTGCGGCAGGTGCTGGCGGAGGCGGGACTCGACGCGCGTCAGGCGAAACTGCGCGCCAAGCAGATCTGGCACTGGATCTACAATCGTGGCGCGACCGACTTCGCGGCGATGACCGACATCGCCAAGGCGCAGCATCCGTGGCTGGCCGAGCGATTCGTGATCGGCCGCCCGCAGGTGGTGGAGGCGCAGGTCTCGACGGATGGCACGCGCAAATGGCTGCTGCGGAGCGAGGACGGGCAGGATTACGAGGCGGTGTTCATCCCCGACGCCGATCGCGGCACGCTCTGCGTGTCCAGCCAGGTCGGCTGCACGCTCAACTGCCGCTTCTGCCACACCGGCACGATGCGGCTGGTACGCAACCTGACCGCGGGCGAGATCGTCGGGCAGGTGATGCTGGCGCGCGACGCGCTCGGCGAATGGCCCAGCCAGCCCGAGGGGCGGATGCTGACCAACATCGTGATGATGGGGATGGGCGAGCCGCTGTATAACTTCGACGCGGTGCGCGATGCGCTGAAGCTGGTGATGGACGGCGATGGCCTCGCGCTCAGCAAGCGGCGGATCACGCTGTCGACCAGCGGCGTGGTGCCGATGATGGCGCGCGCCGGCGAGGAGATCGGCGTCAACCTCGCGGTATCGCTCCATGCCGTGACCAAGGACGTCCGTGACGAGATCGTGCCGCTGAACCGCAAATACGGCATCGAGGAATTGTTGCAGGCGTGCGCGGACTATCCCGGCGCCAACAACGCGCGCCGCATCACGTTCGAGTACGTGATGCTGAAGGACAAGAACGACTCGGACGCCGAGGCGCATGAACTGGTCCGGCTGCTCAAGCACTACAAGCTGCCCGCCAAGGTCAATCTGATCCCCTTCAATCCGTGGCCGGGCGCGCCCTATGAAACCTCGACGCCCGACCGCGTGCGGCGATTCAGCGAGATCATCTTCGAGGGTGGCATCTCCGCCCCGGTCCGCACCCCGCGCGGGCGCGACATCGATGCGGCCTGCGGGCAGCTGAAGACGGCGGCGGAGAAGAAGAGCCGCGCCGAACTCGACCGGCTGGCGGCGGAGAAGCAGGCCGCGCTTGGTTGACGCCGCCGGGCTGGCGCTTGCCGCCGGTGCGGGGATCGTCGGCGGCATGATGAACGCGCTGGCGGGCGGCGGCACCTTCGCCACCATGCCCGCGCTACTGGCGCTCGGCACGCCCGCCAATATCGCCAATGCCACCTCCAACCTGGGGCTGATGCCCGGCGCGGCGGCGAGCGCGTGGAGCTTCCGCCACGAGTTGCGGCCGGTCGGCGGCGTATCGGTGCGCGTGCTGGCGGGGATCACCTTCGTCGCCGGGCTGCTGGGCAGCGTCCTGCTGGTCGTCACGCCGGGCGCCGCGTTCGACCTGATCGTGCCGTGGCTGTTGCTGATCGCGTTCGTGGCGATCGCGTTCGGCGCGCGCGCCGCCGACTGGCTGGCGGCACGGATGACGATCGGCCCGCGCACGCTGATGGTCGTACAGGCGGTGCTGGGCACCTATGGCGGCTATTTCGGCGGCGGGGTCGGGATCATGACCACCGCCACCTACGGCCTGCTGGCGGGCACGAGCCCGCGCGCGATGTTCGCGCCGCGCACGCTGATGCTCGCCACCGCCAATTTCGCCGCCGCGCTCGTGTTCATCGCTTGCCGGATGGTGCGCTGGGACGCCTGCCTGCCGATGCTGGCGGGCGGGATCGTCGGCGGCTGGCTGGGCGCGATCGTCGGCAAGCGCCTGCCCGCGGTCGCCGTGCGGTGGTGGACGATCCTGGTGACGGGCGCGACGACGGCGGTGTTCTTCGCCCGCGCCTATTTCTGAGCATTCTCAAGGACTATCGGGGCCGATCGGGCGGTTGTTGCGCACTGACCGGACCATTCCGAGCCGGTCCCCACGCGGGCGTCGGTGAATGCCCTTCTATGATCGCCGCTGCCGGACGGAGTCCGGGTCAACGGAGGGGATGGATCATGGTGGAATTCACGGCCGAAGAACGCCTGCGGATCGCGCAGGCGATGATGGACGAAACCCCGATCGAGGCGACGTCGCTCACCGATGTGAAGAGCGTCTTCTGCCAGAACTGGGGCATCGTGAAGCAGGTGCTCGAGTTCCTGTCCGGCTACCTGCCGCTGCCCGTCCGCTGGGCGCTCAAGGCGATCATCACCGCCGGCGACATCCTGCACGGCAAGATCTGCTGATATCGCACGGAGCCGCGCGGGCAGGGGCGCGCCCGCGTGGCTTTCCTCACTCCGGCCGCCGCATCGCGAACTTCTCGCCGGCCTCGAAATACTCCGCCGGCCCGCCGCCGCGCAGGATCGGGCGCGCGCGTTCGGTGCGGTACACGCCGTCCTCCAGCATCGCACGGTCGATATGCACCGCGACCGCCTCGCCCAGCACCAGCCAGCCCGGCAGGTCCGCCCCGTTCCGGTCGCGCAACTGGACGATCTGCGTCACCTCGCACTCGAACTGCACCGGGCTGAGCGCCACGCGCGGCGCCGCGACCCGCGCCGACGGCAGCGTCTCCAGTCCGGCGCGCACGAACTCGTCCTCGTCGGTCGCCGCCGACGTCTCGTTCATCGCCGCCGCCAGATCGCGCGTCGCGAGGTTCCAGACGAACGCGCCCCGCGCCCGCGCATTGGCCAGCGAATCCTTCTCGCCCAGCGAGCAGAAGCCGATGATCGGTGGCCGATAGGAGAACAGGTTGAAGAAGCTGTACGGGGCCAGGTTGCGCCGGCCCTCCGCCGACACGGTGGAGATCCAGCCGATCGGGCGCGGCGCGACGATCGCGTTCAGCGGATCATGCGCAAGGCCATGCCCTTGCGCGGGCTCGTAGAAATGCCATTCGGTCATGGCGCGGCTTCTGCTAGGAAGCGTGCATGTCCGCAACCGTGATCCACCGTCACCGCCTCGCCACCCGCCTGTGGCATTGGGTGAATGCGGTGGCGATCGTCATCCTGATCGGCTCGGGACTGGGGATCAGCAACGCGCACCCGCGCCTCTACTGGGGCCGCTTTGGCGCGAATTTCGATCACGCCTGGGCGCAACTGCCGCGCTTTCCCGCCTGGCTGACGATCCCGGCGAACTACAATCTCGCGATCTCGCGGCGCTGGCACCTGTTCTTCGCACTGGTGCTCGCCTTCTCGCTGCTGGCGTTCATGATCGTCAGCCTGCTCAACCGGCATATCCAGCGCGACCTGCGGGTGCGGCGACGCGACATTGGCGCCGCGCATCTCGCCGCCGACGTGCGCGCGCATCTCGCCTTCCGCTTCCACGATCCGGAGGCACCGGGCGCATATAACGCGCTGCAAAAGCTGAGCTATGTCGCGGTGATCTTCGTCGTGCTGCCGCTGGTGATCCTTACCGGGCTGGCGCTGTCGCCCGGCATGAATGCGGCGTGGCCATGGTTGCTCGACCTGTTCGGCGGACGGCAGTCGGCGCGCTCGCTGCACTTCATCGCGATGGTCGCGATCGCCGCGTTCACCGTGGTGCATCTGGTACTGGTCATCCTGGCGGGATGGCGCAACGAACTGCGCTCGATGCTGACCGGCCGCTGGCGGGTGCCGGAATGATCGCGCCGCTGCTTCGACGCCGCACCCTCATCGCCGGCGGCGCGGGATTGATGCTGACCGGCTGCGATCGCGTGATCCAGCAGCCGACGGTGCGCACGATCCTGTTCAAGGGCGAGGACATGCATCGCGGGCTGCAGCGCGCGCTGTCGAACCGCGATGCGCTCGCGCCGGAGTTTCGCCCCGACCAGATGTCGCCGCGCTTCCGCACCAACGGCACGCGCGATCCGGGAACCGCCGACTATGCCGCCCTGCGCGCCGGGCGATTCGCCGACTGGCGGCTGACGGTCGATGGCCTCGTCGCGCGCCCGTTGCGGCTGTCGCTGGCGGACCTCGGCGCCTTTCCACAGCGCGCGCAGATCACCCGCCACGATTGCGTGGAGGGGTGGAGCGCGATCGGCAAATGGCAGGGCCCGCGCCTCGGCGACGTGCTGAAGGCGGCCGGCATGCGCGACAGCGCGCGCTACGTCGTGTTCCGCTGCGCCGACCTGTACGGCGGCGCGCCCTATTACGAATCGATCGACCTGATCGACGCCTTCCACCCGCAGACGATCCTCGCCTGGGCGATGAACGACCGCTTCCTCGACGTCGGGCACGGCGCGCCGCTCCGGCTCCGGGTCGAGCGGCAATTGGGCTACAAGCACGCCAAATATCTGATGCGCGTCACCGCCGTCGACAGCCTGGCCGGTATCGGCAAGGGGCGCGGCGGCTATTGGGAAGATAATGTCGATTACGACTGGTGGGCGGGGATTTAAGGAGGGTCGTTCGCGCAGAGGCGCGGAGGCGCAGAGATGGTCCGCTTGAAAGGTCAGTATCGGGAGACAATCGAGCGTTGAGATGATGAGAGCGGCTGCGCCGCGAGATCCTTCTCTGCGCCTCCGCGCCTCTGCGCGAACTCAATCTTCCTTCTTGCCCACCCATCGCCGCCGCAACGCGACGACATAGATCACCCCCGCCACCCCCGCGAACAGGAACCACTGCACGGCGTAAGCCAGATGGTTGTTCGGTATCGACTCGATCGACGGCGGCGCATTCGCCGCCAGCCCCGGCGCCGGACGATCCGTCACCAGCATCAGCTCGCGCGCCGCATTCGGCTGCGCCACGGTCGCGATCAGCGGGCGCGCATCGGGCGCATGGGCGATCCAGCCGCGCACCGCGCCGCCGCCCCAGGCTACCGTCCCCACCGGATCGCGAGTCGTGCCGATCTGCACGCGCAGCCCCGGCCCCTCCGCCCCCGTCCGGCAGAGCGCGATCACGCGATAGCCCGCCGCGCCCGCCCCGGCGCGGCTGATCGATACCGGCTCCAGGCAGAAGGCGCTGGCGCGGCGGAACAGCAGGGCTTGGTCGGGAAAGCGCGGAAAGGCGATCGGCGGGCGCGTCGGGTTGGCGGCGAGCTGCGCCAGGAACGCCTCCTTCTGCGGCTTGCGCTCCAGCAACTGCCACAGGCCCAGCGCCACCATCGCGGCGATCGCCAGCGCGACCACGATCGTCGGGACCAGCGGCACGCGCTTCACGGGACGATCCGCCCCTCGCGCGCGGCATTGCGATATTCGGCGGCCAGCAGCCAGCCCTTGGCCACGCGCAGCGACCCGATCACCGCCACGGTGCTCAGCGGCACCCACAACAGGACGTGAAGCCACCACGGCGGCGACAGCGACAGTTCGACGATGATCGCCAGCGCGACGACGATCGCGCCCCAGGCCAGCACCAGCAGCGCCGCCGGACCGTCACCGACATTGAACGCGGCGATATCCAGCCCGCACGCGGGGCAACGGTCCGCAAAGCGCAGCCATCCCGCGAACAGCGTCTTGGCGCCGCACTGCGGGCACAGCCCCTTCAGGCCGCAATCGACCGGGCGGGGCGCAACCGCCGCCGCCCGATTCGGATCGGTCATCCGACGTGGACCGGCGCGCCCCAGCCGCCCCAGACGTACACGGTGACGAACAGGAACAGCCACACGACGTCGACGAAATGCCAGTACCACGCCGCCGCCTCGAAACCGAAATGCTGCTTCGGCGTGAACTCGCCCTGATAGGCGCGGATCAGGCACACGATCAGGAAGATCGTGCCGATGATGACGTGGAAACCGTGGAACCCGGTCGCCATGAAGAACGCCGAGGTATAGTTGATTCCCTTGAACGGGAACGGCGCGTGCATGTACTCGAACGCCTGGATGCTGCTGAACAGCACGCCCAGCGCCACCGTCAGCCACAGCCCCTTCAGCACGCCGTCGCGGTCGCCGACGCCCAGCAGCCCCCAGAAGCCGCGCTTCTCGCCGCCGCGCTGGTTGTGGATCAGCGCGTGGTGCGCCCAGGTGATCGTGGTGCCCGAACACAGCAGGATCAGCGTGTTGAGCAGCGGCAGCTCGAACGCGTCGATGACCTCCAGCCCCTTGGGCGGCCATTGCGCGGCGATCGCGGCCGCGCCCTCGGCGGCACGCTCGACCTGCCCGTCGACGATCTGCATCGCGGTCGGGAACAGCGAGAAGTCGAAGAACGCCCAGAACCAGCCGACGAAGAACATCACCTCGGAGGCGATGAACAGGATCATGCCGTAGCGGAAATGCAGCTGCACGACGGGGGTGTGATCGCCGGCATGGGCCTCGCGGATCACCTGATGCCACCAGCCGTACATGCAGAACAGCACGGACGCGAAACCGATCAGGAACACCCAGCCGCCGCCGGTCGCCTCATGCATGTACATGATGCCGCCCGATGCCATGATGAGCGCGGCGAACGCGCTGAGCAACGGCCACGGGCTGGGCGGGAGGATGTGGTAATCGTGATTCTTGGCACCCGCCATGCGGCTCTCCCCGGTTCGCTTATCGCGCTGTCTTAACCGCTCGTTTTGCCGGAATCCACCGGGTAAAAGGTGTAGCTGAGCGTGATCGTCTGCACGTCGCGCGTATCCGGGTCGGTCAGGATCTTCGGATCGACGTAGAAGATCACCGGCATCCGCTGCGTCTCGCCCGGCTTGAGCGTCTGCTGCGTGAAGCAGAAGCATTGAATCTTGGTGAAATATTTCCCCGCCACGGCGGGGGTGACATTGTAGGTCGCGGTGCCGGTCGTCGCCTGCGCGCCGCGATTGGTCGCGGTGAAGAACGCCATGTCGCGCGCGCCGATCTCGACCGTCTCATGCTCCCGTTCGGGGACGAACCGCCACGGCAGCTTCGGGCTGGTGTTGGCGTCGAACGCGATCTCGACCTGACGATGCACGCCCCCGGGGGCCGTTTCGCCGCGCCCGGTGGTGCCGTTCAACCCCGTCGCCTGACAGAACAGCCGGTAGAGCGGGACGCTGGCGAAGGCGAGCCCGGTCATGAAGCAGATCCCCGCCACCGCCAGCAGCGCGGTGCGCAGCGTCCGGGGGCGCGGCGCGCTCAATGCGCCATCCCCTGCTTGATGCGCGCGATGGTGATGAAGAACACCAGCACGACAAAGGCGCCCAGCAGCAGCGCGACGACGATCGCGCGCGCCTTCTGACGGCGACGGATGAGATTCTGTTCGTCTTCGGTCATGCCACCCACCGATCGACGACCAGCGCGCCGAAGATCACGAAAAGATACAGGATCGAGTAAGCGAACAGCCGCTTCTCGTAGAACATCGGCGTGCCGCCGCGCTTCGCCCCCGCCGCGACCAGCGCGGCCAGCACGCAGAAGGCGGCGGTCAGCGCGACCGCGACCACGCCGTAGATCGGCCCCGTCAGCCCCAGCGGCCACGGCGCGACCGCCGCCGCCGCCATCGGGATCGTGTAGAGCCCGATCTGCCGCCGCGTCGCCGCCTCGCCCGCCACCACCGGCAGCATCGGGACGCCGGCATTGGCATAATCGGTCTTCACGAACAGCGCGAGCGCCCAGAAATGCGGCGGGGTCCACAGGAACACCAGCGCGAACAGCAGCAGCGGCAGGAGCGCGACCTCGCCCGTCGCCGCCGCCCATCCGATCAACGGCGGGAACGCGCCGGCCGCGCCGCCGATGACGATGTTCTGCGGCGTGCGGCGCTTCAGCCAGACGGTATAGATCAGCACGTAGAACAGGATCGACACCGCCAGAATCGCGGCGGCGGCCAGATTCACTGCCAGCCCCATCAAAATGACCGAAAACGCGCCGAGTCCCACTCCGAAATGCAGCGCGGATTGCCGCTCCATCCGGCCTGCCGGCAGCGGGCGCTGCGCCGTACGCTTCATCACCGCGTCGATATCCGCCTCATACCATTGGTTGAGCGCCCCGGCCGCGCCCGCGCCCAGCGCGATGCACAGGATCGCGGTGAAACCCAGCACCGGATCGATTCCCACCGGCGCGGCCAGCATCCCGCAAAGCCCTGTAAAGACGACGAGCGTCATCACGCGCGGCTTGGTCAGCGCCAGGAAGTCGCGCCAGTCGGCGGGGGGAAGCAGGGGCGTCGCGGGGGTCATGGAGCGCGCGACCCTAGCCCGCCGAAGCGGGCGAGGGAAGCCGCGCCAGCCAGTCGAGCAGCAGGCGATTCACCTCGGCCGGTCGCTCCTCCTGCGTCCAGTGCCCGCATCCGTCGAGCATATGCGCTTCCACCAGCGGCACGTGCGGGCGCATCACGGCAAGGGGATCGCCATAGGCGCCGAAACCGAATGCCGCCGGGTCGCGCGTACCGGCGATGAATAGGGCAGGCTGCTGAATACCCGCGCCTTTCCACTTCTGCGCCCAGGCGAAATCGCGTTCATGGTTGCGATAGCGGTTGAGCGGGCCGCGAAAACCCTTCGCCGCGAACTCGCCAGCCATGTGATCGAGGTCGGCCGCGCTCAGCCATGCAGGGAAGGGATCGGGATCGACGAGACCGTCGAGCAGGTTGGAGCTCGCCGGCTTCTCCGGCCAGCTTCCCGGCGGTGCGTCCCCGCTGATCGCGTAATAGAGCCGCCGCAGATAGCCGCGCACGTCGGCTTCGGCTTCGGCCTCCGCCGGGCCGGGTTCCAGGAACCATTGCTGGTAGAAGAACCGCCCGCGATCGGTGAAAGCGCGGCGGAAAATCTCCGTGAAGGGCCGCGCGGGCACCCCCGTGAACGGAACCGACAGGCCGGCGACCGCCGCCACGCGATCGCGACGGGTGAGTGCGCTGTACCAGACGATCGGCGCGCCCCAGTCGTGCCCGACGAGAATCGCCGGCGCCTCCGGCTGGAGCACGTCGGCGACCGCGACGACATCCTCGACCATCGACGCCATGCCATAGGCGGCAATGTCGTGGGGTGCGTCGGAGCCGCCATAGCCGCGGACGTCGAGCGCCGCCGCCGTATAGCCGGCCTCGACCAGCGGCGCGAACTGATGCCGCCAGCTGTACCAGCCTTCCGGAAAACCGTGGACCATCAGGACCAGCGGCCCCTCCCCCTCGACCATCACGCGCAGCCGGACGCCGCCGGTATCGATCAGGCGCGGCTCGGGCATGGCACTCTCCTGCGGTAATGATAGCCGTAGAGATCGGTCGCGAACCCCATCGCCGCGTAAAGCGCGCGGGCGGGCGCGTTCGTTTCCTCGACCTGAAGCGCGATGTGGGCGGCACCGTGGCGATCCGCCCAGCCGATCAGCGCGGCGACGATCGCGCGCGCATGACCACGTCGCCGCGCCGCCGGATCGGTACCGACCGCCTCGATCACCGCGATCCCGTCGTGAAGCGCGACGTAACCGATGGCCCGAACCGCGCCACCTTCCTCAAGCCGGGCGTAGCCGGCCGGGACCGACAGCCGCGCCGCCATCTCGGTCGGGTCGCTCGCACCGGGCGCCAGGTGGCGGCGCGCGGCTAGCCAGCACGGCCCGGCATGATCGGCGACGACCGCGCCGGACCATCGGTGCCCGCCGCCCCCCTGTCGCATCAGCGTCCGCGTCGCGCCTTCCGGGCCGGCAAACCCCTCCGCGTCGAGCCAGTCGGTGGCGGAGCACGTGAGGTCGGTGACACGGACGATCGTGGGCAGCCCGGCCGCCGCATAGTGCGCGTCGATCCGGGCCAGCACCGAACGGTCGAGCAGGGCGTCGGCGGTCACGGCGCTGGCGGCGTTGATGCGGCGGCTGCCCCCTCCGGAGCGTGCGGCCCACCAATCGCCGATCCGGGTTCGCTCGGCCGGCGGAAGAGCGGCGACGCAGGCTCTTTCGATGCGCCACGCCAGCGGATCAGCGGTCATCTGCATGCCCCGAAAACGACGACGGCGAGGAAGCTGTCGCTTCCCCGCCGCCGGTCATCGCCGCGATCGTCAGTCGATCTTCGGCAGCGTCTCGAACTGGTGGAACGGTGGCGGGCTGGACAGCGTCCACTCCAGCGTCGTCGCCCCCTCGCCCCACGGATTGTCGGGCGCCTTCTTGCCCGCGATCAGCGACCAGATGACGTTGACGAAGAAGATCGCCATGCCCGCCGCCATGATCATGTAGCCGATCGTGGCGATGTTGTTCCAGTGCGCGAAACCGTCCGGATAGTCCGGGTAGCGACGCGGCATACCCTGCAGGCCCAGGAAGTGCATCGGGAAGAACAACAGGTTCACGCCGACGAAGAACACCCAGAAGTGCAACTGGCCGAGCAGTTCCGAATACATCTTACCCGACATCTTCGGGAACCAGTAATAGAAGCCCGCGAACAGCGAGAACACCGCACCCAGCGACAGTACGTAGTGGAAGTGCGCCACGACGTAATAGGTGTCCTGCATGTAATCATCGACGCCGCCGTTGGCGAGCACCACGCCGGTCACGCCACCGACCGTGAACATGAAGATGAAACCGATCGCCCAGACCATCGGGGTCGGGAAGCGGAGCGAGCCGCCCCACATCGTCGCGATCCACGAGAAGATCTTGATGCCGGTCGGCACCGCGATCACCATCGTCGCGGCGGTGAAATACATCTTCACGTTGACGCTCATGCCGGTCGTGAACATGTGGTGCGCCCAGACGACGAACCCGACCACGCCGATCGCGACCATCGCATAGGCCATGCCCAGATAGCCGAAGACCGGCTTGCGGCTGAACGTGGCGACGATGTGGCTGATGATGCCGAAGCCCGGCAGGATCATGATGTACACTTCGGGGTGGCCGAAGAACCAGAACAGATGCTGGTACAGCACCGGATCGCCGCCGCCCGCCGGATCGTAGAAGGTCGTGCCGAAGTTACGATCGGTCAACAGCATCGTGATCGCCGCCGCCAGCACCGGCAGCGCCAGCAACAGCAGGAAGGCGGTGACCAGCACCGACCAGGCGAACAACGGCATCTTGTGCAACGTCATGCCCGGCGCGCGCATGTTGAAGATCGTGGTGATGAAGTTGATGGCGCCCAGGATCGAGCTCGCGCCCGAAAGGTGGAGCGACAGGATCGCCATATCGACCGACGGCCCCGGCTCGCCATAGGTGGAGAGCGGCGCATAGACGGTCCAGCCGGTACCCGCACCCCCGAAGAACGGCGAGGCGAGCAGCAGCAGGAATGCGGGGACCAGCAGCCAGAAGCTGATGTTGTTCATGCGCGGGAACGCCATGTCGGGCGCGCCGATCATGATCGGCACGAACCAGTTGCCGAAGCCGCCGATCATCGCCGGCATCACCATGAAGAACACCATGATGAGGCCGTGCGCCGTGACCAGCACGTTCCACAGGTGCAGCGCCTGGTCGAACGTCTGTTCTTGCCCGCCGTGCAGCATCGTCGCCCACTGCGGCAGATACTGGATGCCGGGATGCATCAGTTCGGCCCGCATCAGGCCCGAAATCCCGCCGCCGATGATCCCCGCGACGATCGCGAAGATCAGGTAGAGCGTGCCGATGTCCTTGTGGTTCGTCGACATGAACCAGCGGGCGAAGAAGCCGGGCTTGTGATCGGCGTCCGCATGATGGTGATGATCGTCGTGCGCCACGAAAGCGGACGGATGGAGCGCGGTGTCGGTCATGATCTTAGCGTCCGGCTTCGCCGACGCCGCCCGGATTGCCGGTGGCGCCCTGCGGTGAAGTGGTGGGAGTGTCGGTCCCGTTCTCGGTCGGGCCGGTCATGGCGTTGGCGACCGCCGCCTCGTCCATCACCGCGGCGGAATTGTCCGCGCCCGGCTGGGGAATGACGGCATCCGACGCCTTGCCCGGCGCGGGCATCGTGCCACCCTTGGCGCGGACCCACGCCGCGAACTGCTCCGGCGTCACCGCCTCGACCGCGATCGGCATGAAGGCGTGACGCGCGCCGCACAATTCGCTGCACTGGCCGAAATACAGGCCCGGCTTGTCGATCGTGAAGCTGGTCTCGTTCAACCGGCCCGGGATCGCGTCCAGCTTGATCCAGAACGCCGGGACCGCCCAGCTGTGAATGACGTCGTTGGCGGTGGTGATGAGGCGGATCGGCACGCCGACCGGCAGGACGACGCGATTGTCGGTCGCCAGCAGGCGCGGACCGTCGGCGGCACTGCGCGCTCGCTCGCCCGGTGCGACCTGATTGCCCTCCTTCAGCATGTTGGCGGTGATCTCGATCCCGCCATGATCCGGATATTGATAGCTCCAGAACCACTGGTTGCCGATCGCCTTCAGCGTGACCGCACCCGCCGGGGCCGGCTTGAACTGCGCCTGCAGCAGGCCGATCGACGGCACCGCGATCGCGACAAGGATCAGCACCGGGATCAGCGTCCACGCCACCTCGATCGCGGTATTGTGGCTGGTGCGCGACGGCACCGGGTTCCGCGCGGCGCGGAACCGCACCATCACGACGACCAGCAGCACCAGCACGAGGACTGAGATGAAGGTGATGAGCGGGAACAGGATGCGATCGTGAAACCAGTGCGCGCGCAGGCCATTCTTGGTCACCTGCGGCTGGATGTGCATCACGCCGTCGAGCGGCTGACCGACGCCGGGCGCCGAGGCGGTCGCGTTCAGTGCGGGAGCGCCGTCCATCGCCAACGCGGGCGCGGCAGGTGCCGCATCCGCCTTTTGCAGCGCACCGCCCGACGTGCCCTGGTTCGAATCGGCGGGGCGCAACCCGGTCGGCGCCGCGGTCGCGGCCGTGGCCGGCGAGGTCGCGGCCTGCGCATGGGCGCCACCCGCGGCGGCCACGCCCGTCATGGCGAGGCTTGCCGCCAGCACCCACTTCTTGAACCCGGTTCTCAGCATCTTGTTATCGTCACCCCTGTCGTGGTGCGCGCGTCCGCGTACCGGGCGTCGTGAGCGCCCCTCCTGGGCCCTGCCTATACATTCCCGCCCCGCGCCTCAAGAGGGCGTTCATCCGCGCTTTTTCTGCATCAAGGCGCGTTGCGCGCGCGCGGTGGCGCTCGTATGGCGCGCGCAGGAGACCTTTCACGTGATGACCGACGACGACGTGCTGGCCGAATTCCGCGCCGCGGACGCGCTTCTTGAAGGGCATTTCATCCTGTCCTCCGGCTTGCGCAGCCCGCGCTATCTGCAATGCGCGCGCGTGCTGATGAACCCGCGCCGCGCCGCGCGGCTGGCCGAGGCACTGGCGACCCGCATTCCGGCCGAACTGCGCACGCGGATCACCGCCGTCGTCGCGCCGGCGATGGGCGGGGTGATCGCGGGGCAGGAGATGGCGCGCGCGCTGGACGTCGATGCGATGTTCGTCGAGCGCCCGACCGGCACCTTCGAGCTGCGGCGCGGCTTCCGCCTGGAACCCGGCCAGGAAGTCCTGATGATGGAGGACGTCGTCACCACCGGCCTGTCGAGCCGCGAGGCGATCAAGGCGATCGAGACGGCGGGTGGGCGCGTGATCGCGGGCGCGGCGCTGGTCGACCGTTCGAACGGCACCGCCGATATCGGCGTCCCGTTCTTCCCGCTGATCCGGCTGGAGGTGCCCACCTATCAGCCCGACGACCTGCCCCCCGAACTGGCGGCGATCCCGGCGATCAAGCCCGGCAGCCGGGCGGCGGCGTGACCATGAGCGGCCCCCTGCGCCTCGGGGTCAATATCGACCATGTCGCGACGGTGCGCAACGCGCGTGGCGGCGGCCTGCCCGATCCGGTCCGCGCCGCGTTGCTGGCGGCCCGGGCGGGGGCGGACGGGATCACCGCGCATCTGCGCGAGGATCGCCGCCACATCACCGATGCGGACATCGCGCGTCTGTCCGCCGAACTCTCGATCCCGCTCAATCTGGAAATGGCCGCGACGGAGGAGATGCTTGCCATCGCGCTGCGCCATGGCCCGCACGCCGCCTGTATCGTGCCCGAGAAACGTGAGGAGCGCACAACCGAGGGCGGGATTGATGCCGCCGGGCAGTACGACCGCCTCGCGCCGATGGTGCGCGCACTAAGCGCGGCAGATATCCGCGTCTCGCTGTTTATCGAGCCCGACCCGCGGCAGATCGCGGCGGCGGTGGCGCTGGGCGCGCCGGTCGTCGAGCTGCACACCGGGCGCTATGCCGAACTGGACGGTGCCGCGCGCACCACCGAGCTCCGCCGCCTGTCGGATGCCGCCGCGCTGGCGGCGAAGAACGGCATCGAGGTCCATGCGGGTCATGGCCTCACCTTCGACAACGTGACCCCGATCGCTGCGATCCCGCAGGTGCGCGAGCTGAACATCGGCCATTTCCTGATCGGCGAAGCGATCTTCACCGGGCTGGACGACAGCGTCCGGCGAATGAAGGCGTTGATGGAGGAAGCCCGTTGATCGTCGGGCTCGGCTCCGACCTGTGCAATATCGAGCGGATCGCGCATTCGCTGGAGCGGTTCGGCGAGCGGTTCGAGGCGCGCGTCTTCACCGACCTCGAACGCGCCAAAGCCGCCAGGCGCCCGTTCACCAAGGCGGGTACGCTGGCCAAGCGTTTCGCCGCCAAGGAGGCATTCTCCAAGGCGGTCGGCACCGGGTTCAAGGCGGGCGTGTTCATGAAGGACATCGGCGTCGTCAACGCCCCCTCGGGCGCGCCGACGCTGGCACTGACCGGCGGGGCGAAGGATCGGCTCGACGCGATGATCCCCGCCGGGCATCGCGCGCGTGTTCATCTGACGCTGACCGACGATCATCCCTGGGCGCAGGCATTCGTCATCATCGAGGCGCTGCCCGATCAACCCGCAGGAGCCGAGTGACGGCGTGGCCGAGGATATCGCATTGACCGCCGAACCGGGTGTGCCCGCCGCCACCCCCGCCGATACCAGGACAGCGCGCGCCGGTTTCGACTGGTGGGGGGAGATAAAGGGGCTGTTCTGGCTGTTGCTGGCGGTACTGGGCTTCCACAGCTTCATCGCCAAGCCATTCTATATCCCCAGCGAGTCGATGCTTCCGGGCCTGCTGGTCGGGGATCGACTGGTGGTGTCGAAATTCGCCTATGGCTGGTCGTTCGTCTCGCCAACCATCCCCGATCCGGTCGCGATCACGCGCAGCCTGGTGCTGCGCGAGCCGGTCGACAGCTGGTCCGTGCAACTGCCGTACATCCATGGCCGTATCTGGGGCAGCCTGCCGGAACGCGGCGACGTGGTGATCGTGACCCCGCCGGGCCAGTCGAGCGACTATATCAAACGCGTCATCGGATTGCCGGGCGATACGCTGGCGGTGCGCGGCGGGGTTGTGATCCTGAACGGCAGGCCGGTCGCGCGCGGCCCGCTCCACTATCGCGACCTGCCGGTCGACGCGAACGCAACCTGCGATCCGGTGCAATATCCGGGCGCCAGGCAGGTGCGCGGCGACGGCACGACCATCTGCCACCTGCCGATCGTCACCGAGACGTTGCCCAACGGCCGCCGCTACGACACGGTCGATCTGGAACCGGACAGCCCCGGCGACAATTATGGCCCGGTGACGATCCCCGCCAACCACGTCTTCCTGATGGGCGACAATCGCGACCGCTCGGCCGACAGCCGCTTCGCGCTCGGCGGTTTCGAGCGTGGCCTGGGCGGACCCGTACCCTATGAGAATATCGGCGGGCGCGCGGAGTTCATCACGTTCTCGGTCAACGGTGACGCGACGTGGAACCCGTTGAGCTGGCCGCGCGCACTGCGCGGCGGACGCGCGGGCACGTCGCTCCACCCGGCCCGCACCCAGTGACCGACCCGTCCGAGGTGCGGATCGACGCCGGGGGCGATCGGGTTATCGTCCGCGCCGGTGCCAGTCCGGCCGAGGTGCGCGACGCGGCCACCCGCCACGAGATCCGCCGCGCCGCGGTGTGGCTGGGGATGGCTTGCGCGATCGCGCTGGTCGTGCTGCTGGTCCAGCCGCTGCTCATCATCTTCGCCGGCCTGGTCTTCGCCGCGCTGCTCGACGGCGGCGTCCGGCTGCTCGGACGCGTGCTGCCGATCGGGCGATCGTGGCGGCTGCTGATCGTCTGCCTGCTGACGATCACCTTCCTGTTCGGCACCTTCTACCTTGCGGGGGTGCAGATCACCGCGCAAGTCCAGCAACTGCGTTCGACGGTCGAGACGCAGGCACTGCGCGTCAGCGGCTGGTTGAGCGCGCAAGGGCTGATGCCCGGCGCATCGGACCTGAATGGGTTGGCGAAGCAGGCCATGTCGTCGGTAGGACGCGTCACCAGCTGGCTGGGCACGGCGGCCGGGGCCCTCACCAGCGGGTTCATGATCGTGGTGCTGGGCCTGTTCATCGCCATCGATCCGCGCGGCTACGAGCGCGGACTGCAATGGATGGTGCCCGAACGCCATCGCGTCGAATTCGCGGTGACGGTGTCGCGGATGGCGCAGACGCTGCGACGGCTGCTCGCCGGGCGCCTGCTGGGCATGGCGCTGGAAGGCGTGCTGACCGCGATCGCCTTGTGGCTGGTCGGCGTACCGATGGCGCTGATCCTCGGCATCCTGACGGGGCTGCTGGCCTTCATTCCGAATATCGGCGCGTTCATCTCCGGCGCGCTCATGGTCGCGGTCGGCTTTTCGGCGGGCGTACATACCGGTGTGCTGGCGATCGTCGTCTATGTGGTCGTGCAGACCTTCGATGGTTATGTCGTGATCCCGATGGTCGCCAAGCGCACCGTCGACCTGCCGCCCGCACTGACGCTGGGCGCCCAGATCCTGGCGAGCGCCCTGTTCGGCATCATGGGGCTGGCGCTGGCCGATCCCATGACCGCGATCATCAAGGCCGCGATGGAACGGCGATCGGAGAATGTCGAGGAAGGACAGGGCGAAGGCTGATCGCGCCGTCACGGCTGGCGCGCGTTGCGCCGCACTGCTACAGCGCGCCACCCGTGCGCGAGCGGGACGCAGGATGAAGCGATTGCGCGTCGAAGAGCCACCCCGGTCCTCCTCCCCGATGTCCGCCGCCGAGGCAGCGCCGCTGTTCGCGCTGCAACCGGTGCAGACATTGCGGCGGCGCTGGCCGGCGCTGCTGGCCACGATCATCACCGTTGCGATGCTGATCGGGGTCGCGCAGGAATTACTCGGGCATGGGCTTGCGGGATTGCGCCGCGCCGTGCCGACCTCGCCCGGCTTCTACCTGTTCTTCATCATCTCCTATTTCGCCCTGCCGTTGTGCGACTACGCGATCTTTCGCCGACTCTGGAACGTGCCGCCCAGCGCGTTTCCGGCGCTCATTCGCAAGCGGATCGCGAACGACATCCTCGTCGGCTACACCGGCGACGCCTATTTCTACGCCTGGGCGCGAGCGCGGCTTGAGATGGTCGCCGCCCCGTTCGGGGCGGTAAAGGATGTCAGCATCGTCTCGGGCATCACCGGCAATCTGACCGCTTTCCTGCTGGGCGCGGTTGCGCTGCCGCTGGGCTACCAGCTGATCGCACCCGACGTGGTGCGCGGCATGATATGGTCGCTGACCTTCGCGCTGGCGGTGTCGCTGGGTGTGCTGATCTTTTCGCGACGGGTCTTTTCGCTGCCGCGCGGCCAGCTCTGGATGGTATTCTGGATCGACCTGCTGCGCATCGCGGTGACATGTATCGCGATTGCCCTGGCCTGGGCCTGGGCGATGCCGAGCGTGTCGGTCGGCATGTGGCTGTTCCTGGTCGCCGGACGGCAATTGGTGTCGCGGCTGCCGTTCCTGCCCAACAAAGACCTGCTTTTCGCCAATTTCGCGTTCCTGGTCATCGGGCATGATCGGGCGTTATCGGATCTGATGGCGTTCACCGCAGCGTCAACCTTGCTGATGCACGGGCTGCTGCTGCTGCTCTTCGGGGCCGTCTATGTGATGGAAAGGGCGCGGGAATGGCGCAGAACGGCGTAAGACTAGGGCTGGCGGTCGCGGTGGCGCTGCTGGGCGCGGTGCCCGCCTCCGCGCAGGTGCTCGGCAGCGACGCCGCGGCCTGCACCGCCGGTCAGGGACCGGCGATCCTGGCCACCGTCACCGGGCTGAAGGATCGCCGCGGCACGCTGAAGCTGGAGCTGTATCCCGCCACCGAGGAGGATTTCCTGGCCGGCGACGACGATCTGGCGAAGGCGGGCAAGTTCTTCCGCCGGATCACCGTCAACCCGCCCGCTGGTGGCGATGCGACGATCTGCATCCGCGCGCCCCGCCCCGGCCGCTACGCACTCTTCTTCGGCCATGACCGCGACGGAAAGCGCAAGTTCAATTTCTGGAGCGATGGCGCGGGCTTCCCGAGCAATCACCGTATTGGTCGTGCCCGCCCGAAGCTGGCCGACGCGCTGATCGATGTCGGCCCGGGCGTGACCCGCACCGTGATCCGCGCGCAATATCTGCGCGGGCTGGGCGGCTTCGGCTTCATGCGCTGACGAGGAGGCACGCATCATGCGCATCGTCGACGTCAACGAATTCTACTCGCCGACCGGTGGGGGCGTTCGTTCGTACCTGGATCGCAAGATGGCGATCCTGTCGGAGCTGGGCCACCAGCAGATCGTGATCGCGCCGGGGCGCGAGGACCGGGTGGACGAACGCCCGGGCGGCGCGCGAATCCACTATGTGAAGTCCCCCGGCATTCCGTTCGATTCGAATTACGGAATGTTCTGGGACGCCGCACCGATCCATGCGCTCCTCGATCATTATCAGCCCGACGTGGTCGAGAATGTCGCACCGTGGCGATCGGCGGCGATCGTCGCCGGCTGGCGCGGTTCGGCCCTTCGCTCGTGGTTCATGCACAACGACAATATGGAGGCCTATCCCAAGCGCTGGTTCGGGCGCATCGCCTCCGAGTCGACGATCGAGCGCGCGTTCGGCTGGTACGACCGCCACATGGCGCGATGCCTGGAACGCTTCGACACCGTGGTCACCAACGGCCCGCTGCTGACCCAGCAACTGACCGCGCGCGGGTTGCGCGTCGATGCGACGATGACGCTGGGGATCGAGCGCGAGCATTTCTCCCCCGAACTGCGCAGCCCGTCGTTGCGTGCCGCGATGCTGGCGCAATGCGGGCTGCCGGAGGACGCGCACCTGCTGATCGGGATCGGCCGCCATCACGCCGAGAAGCGCTGGCCGATGGTAATCGACGCGGTGCGGCGAGCGGGCACTAGGCTGCCGATCGGGCTGATGCTGCTGGGCCTGGGACCGGACACGCGCACGCTGGAGCGCCATATCGCCGACAGCCCGCACGTCCGCATGTTCCAGCCGATCTTCCATCGCGGCCAGCTTGCATCGATCATGGCCAGTGCCGACGCCTTCATCCACGGGTGCAGCAACGAGACGTTCGGGCTGGTCGCCTCGGAGGCGCTGGCCTCGGGATTGCCGCTGATCCTGCCTGATCGCGGCGGCGCCGCCGCGGTCGGCAGGCCAGCCTTTTCGGAGCTGTATCGCAGCGGCGACGGCTATGACTGCGCCCGTGCGATCGTGGCACTGCTATCGCGCGATCAGCCGCTGTTGCGCCGCGCGGCCGTGGTTGCGGCGCGGAAGGTGTGGAGCGATCGCGAACATGCCCATGCGCTGGTGGCGCATTATCAGGCGCTGATCGACGCGCGCCGCTCCGCCAGCAGATCGGCGTAAGCCGCCGGGCGCCGCCGCGCCGCGAACGCGGCGAACGTGCGGTCGATACTGCGCAACAGCTCCGGACGGGTGACATCGCCGGGATGGACCGCGATCCGGACCGTCGGCAGCGGGTGGAGCGTGTGACGCAGCACCGCCGCGGCCGCCAGCGAGCTGAGCGCGCGCGGCGTGCTGCGACTCGCCCAGGTGATGACCGGGCCCTTCGCCAACGTGGCGCCGCCGGGCGCCCACACATGCGCATGATCCTCCGCCAGCGCGAAGCCGGCGTCGGCGAGCGCCGCGCGCGCTCCATCGGAATACAGCCACGCCGGCGCGATGAAGCCCGCCGCCGCCCGGCCCGTCGCATCCTCGACCAGCGCCTTGCCGCGTCGCATCCGCGCCAGCGCCTCCTCATGGTCGAGGCCGAGGAATTCGCCCTCTCCCGCCGTCATCCGGCGCGCCTTGACCGCCGCCAGCCCGCGATGCGCGCTGTCGTCACGGTGGAACCAGCCGTGAACGAACATCTCGATGCCTGCCGATGCCCAGCCGCGCAGCCGTGCCCCGAACGCCGGGGTGATCGGGGCACCGCCCCAATGGTCCGGGACCACCAGCATCGCCAGCCGCTGCCCGACATGCGGGGCCAGCCGATCGAGCAGGAGGTCCACCTCGCCCTCGAAACGGGGCGACACGTCATGGATGGAGGCAAGCAGGCGTTTCATGTCACGGGCATGTGGCGTGCGGCGTACCGTCGTCAATCCTCGGCCAGCGCCTGTGCAAGCAGGTCGCGCACCGCCCGCAGCGCCGCTACCGGCGATGGCGACGGCGCCGCCGCTCCCGCCTGACCCTCGCGGGCCAGCAATTGCTGCACGCCCTTGATCGTATAGCCTTCGTGGTTCAGCAGCCGGTCGATCCGCTGGACCAGCGCGACATCCTCGGGCCGATAATAGCGGCGGTTGCCCGCGCGCGTGATCGGGCGGAGCTGCGGGAAACGGCTTTCCCAATATCTCAGAATATGCGCGGCGAGGCCGGTGACCTGCGCGACCTCGCCGATGGTGCGAAACGCGGCGGCGGATTTGTTCTCCGACGCCAACGCACTCAGCCCGCGCCGACGATGCGGTCGCGCATCATCTGGCTGGCGCGGAACGTCAGCACGCGGCGCGGCGCGATCGGCACTTCCACGCCGGTCTTGGGATTACGACCGATCCGCTCGCCCTTGTCGCGCAGCACGAAGGTGCCGAAGCCCGAGATCTTCACGTTCTCGCCATCGGCCAGCGCACCGCACATCTTGTCCAGGATCTGCTCGACGAACCGTGCGGAATCCGCGCGCGACAGGCCCACCTGCCGGTGCAGGGATTCTGCCAGATCCGCGCGCGTCAACGTACCAGCCTGCGTCATCGTAAGACCTACCCCCCGGAAAGATTGGCAATAACGCCCGATATCGCGCCGGCGCCCGCTTGTCGATGCGGTCGCCTCGTCCCGATCAGACCCGCAGGACCGCCGCGCCCCACGTGAAACCGCCGCCCATCGCCTCCAGCACGACGATCTGGCCCGGCCGGATCCGGCCATCGCGGACCGCCTGATCCAGCGCCAGTGGCACCGACGCGGCGGAGGTGTTGGCGTGCTGATCGACTGTCATCACAACCTTCTCAGAAGGCAGGGAAAGTTTGCGGGCGGTGGCGTCCAGAATGCGCGCGTTGGCCTGGTGTGGAACCACCCAGTCGACCGCCTCGGTAGGCAGTCCGGCCGCCGCCAATGCCTCTTCCATGACCGCCGCCAGATTGACCACCGCATGGCGAAACACCTCGCGCCCCTTCATCCGCAGCTTGCCGACCGTCCCGGTCGTGGACGGTCCACCGTCGACAAACAGCAACTCATTATGGCGACCGTCGGCATGGAGCCGCGTGGCGAGGATGCCGCGCGCCGCCGGGTCGGCGACGTCTTCCGCCGAATCACGCGCTTCCAGGACGATCGCCCCCGCCCCGTCGCCGAACAGCACGCAGGTGGTGCGATCCTGCCAGTCGAGCAGCCGGCTGAACGTCTCCGCGCCGATCACCAGCGCGCGGCGGTGCGCGCCGGCGCGGATCATGCTGTCCGCCACCTGCACGGCATAGAGAAATCCCGAGCAGACCGCCGCAACGTCGAACGCCACGCAATCGCCGATGCCCAGCATCGCCTGCACCTTGGTGGCGGTCGCCGGGAAAGTGTTGTCCGGTGTCGCGGTCGCCAACACGATCAGGTCGATGTCGGTCGGCGTCAGGCCGGCCGCCGCGATCGCCGCCGACGCGGCATCACGCGCCAGCGTGGCCGTGGTTTCGTCGGGTCCGGCGATGTGGCGGAAACGAATGCCGGTACGCTCGACGATCCATTCGTCGGACGTGTCGACCTGTTCGGCCAGTTCGGCATTGGAGACGCGACGGACCGGCAATGCCGACCCCGTGCCCGTCAGCACCGCACGGATCATGCCGCCGCCTTTGCTTCGAAGTGGCGCAGATCCTCGACGATGCGGCGCGTCAGGTCCGCGCGCACCATCTTGGCGGCATTGCCGATCGCGGTCGCCACGCCGCGCTCGTTCGCGCTGCCGTGGCTCTTCACGACCAGCCCGTTGAGGCCAAGGAAGACCGCGCCATTGTGATTGTTGGGATCGAGATGATCCCGCAGCAACTCGGTAGCGGGGCGGGAGATCAGGAAACCCACCTTCGACCGGACCGAACTGCGGAACGCGCGCTTCAGCAGGTCGGCGACGAAGCGCGCCGTGCCTTCGGCTGTCTTCAGCGCGATGTTCCCCGAAAAGCCATCGCAGACGATCACGTCATGCTCGCCGCGCGACAGCCGGTCGCCCTCGACGAAGCCGGTGAACTTCATCGGCAGGTGTGGCGCGGCGCGTAGCATCTGCGCGGCGTCGCGAATCTCGCCGGTGCCCTTCTGGTCCTCGCTGCCGATGTTCAGCAACGCGACACGCGGCGCATCAAGCTCCAGCGTGGTACGCGCATAGGCCGCTCCCATCACCGCGAACTGGACGAGATTGCGCGCATCGCACTCGGTATTGGCACCGAGGTCGAGCATCACGCAGTCGTTGTCGCCGAGCGTTGGCAACAGTGCGGCCAGCGCCGGGCGATCGATGCCGCGCATCGTCCGAAGCGACAGCTTCGCCATCGCCATCAGGGCGCCGGTATTTCCGGCGGACACGGCGGCGGTGGCCCGCCCCTGCTTCACGCAGTCGATCGCGATACCCATCGACGTCGTCTTGGCGCGACGAATCGCCTGGCTGGGCTTGTCGTCGCCGCCGATCACGTCGGGCGCGTGGACGATCTCGGAATGCTGCGCGAGATTGGGGTGATTCGCGAGCCCCTCGCGAATCGCCGCCTCATCGCCGACCAGCAGATAATTGACGTCGTCGTACTGGCGGCACGCACACGCCACCCCGGCCAGCATCACCGCCAGCCCCCCGTCGCCGCCCATCGCATCGACGGCGATCCGGGACCTGTCGGACATCACTGGATCACGCTCCCGATGCTACGCCCGCCGTCATGCCGGATCAGGCGTCGACCGCGATGACCTCGCGACCATTGTAGTGACCGCAGGCGGTGCAGAGGTTGTGCGGGCGCTTCAGCTCGCCACAGTTCGGGCACTCCTGGAATGCCTCCACCGAGAGAGCGTCGTGCGCGCGGCGCATGCCACGGCGGGAGGGGGAAGTCTTTCGCTTGGGGACGGCCATCGCGGCACCTTGATCTGTCTAAATGTTCATATGAGCGACGAGCCGGTGCATGGCCCCGCACGGCCGATGCAGACACCGGCCGCGGCAGGAAGCCGTGCATCGGCTCGCATCGCGAAGTACCGCGCCTATAGCGATTTCCACTCGCGTTGCAAGTCGGGCCGGTCACGCACATCCTCCGTCACGCCCCAACGCCCCGGGACGCCAGGGGATGCGGCCTCAGGCGGACAAGGCGCGATCGCTGACGAACATGTTATGCTGCCGCTCGTGCGCGAAGGTGCTGGGCTTGCCGTGTCCGGGGATGAATGCCGTGTCGTCGCCCAACGGCCACAGCTTCGTCACGATCGATTCGATCAGCTGCGGATGATTCCCTTGCGGCAGGTCGGTTCGCCCGACCGATCCCTGGAACAGCACGTCCCCGACCTGCGCGAATCGCGACGGGGCGTGGTGGAAGATCACGTGCCCCGCCGTGTGGCCGGGCGTATGATAGACATCCAGCACCAGGTCGCCGATCGTCACGGTGTCGCCGTCGACCAGCCAGCGATCCGGCTCGAACGGCACGCCCCGTATGCCCCAGTTGCGTCCGTCCTCGTCCAGCCGCGCCAGCCAGAACCGATCGGCGTCGTGCGGCCCCTCGATCGGCACGCCCAGCTGCTCGGCCAGCGGCTTCGCCTCGCCGGCGTGATCGATATGCCCGTGGGTCAGCAGGATCTTCTCGACCGTCACCCCCGCCTGTTCGACCGCCGACAGGATGCGCGGCAGGTCGCCGCCCGGATCGACGACCGCCGCCTTCATCGTCGCGGTGCACCAGATGAGCGTGCAATTCTGCTCGATGGCGGTGACGGGTACGATCGCGGCGCGAAGCGGTGTGTCGGTCATGTCACCCTGCTAAACGGCGTGCCGGGTGTAAGCAACGCGGCTTGCAGCGCGTGCGCGGCACGGGCATCAGGATGGCGATGCGGCCTGTCCCTCCCTTCGTCCTGCTCCACGATGCACGGCACGGTGACGCTCGGGCACGCCTCTACACCCGCCCGCACCGCATCCTGACCGCGATCACGCCGGCCGAGGTGACGGAGGTACTGCACGCCGTGCGCGCCTGGCGCGGTGCGACGGCGGGATACCTGTCCTACGACGCGGGCACCGCCTTCGAGCCGGCGGCCGGGCGAGGCGCGACCGACACGGCGCCGCTCGCCTGGTTCGGGCTGTTCGATGGCTGGGAGGATATCCCCGACGTGGCGGCGTGGCTACCGGATCCCGGTGGCGCATGGACCGGGGCGCCCGTGCCGGAACTGTCGCGCGCCGACTATCAGGCGATGTTCGACGCGACCCAGGCGTTGATCCGGGCCGGCGACCTCTACCAGCTCAACCTGACGCTTCGGGCCCGGATGCCGTTCATGGGCGATCCGCTGGCGCTTTACGCGCGGCTGCGGCGTGCCGCGCGTGGCGGGTGGAGCGCGGTGGTCGACACCGGAGAGCGGACGCTCCTGTCACTGTCCCCCGAACTGTTCTTCGCGCTCGACGGCGAGGCGCTGACCTGTCGTCCGATGAAAGGCACCGCGCGCCGGCTCGACGATCCCGCCGCCGATGCGGAGGCGGCGCGGACTTTGGCCGCCGATCCGAAGCAGCGCGCCGAGAACCTGATGATCGTCGACCTGATGCGCAACGATCTGGCACGCGTCGCGGTGCCCGGCAGCGTCGCGGTCGATGCCCTGTTCGCGGTCGAGCGCTATCCGACCGTCCATCAGCTCACCTCCACCGTCACCGCCACGCTCGCCCCGGGCCGCGATGCGGTGGACGTGATCGGTGCCCTGTTTCCCTGCGGCTCGATCACCGGCGCGCCGAAGGTCCGCGCCATGCAGGCGATCGCCGCGATCGAACGGGGCAGCCCGCGCGGTGCCTATACCGGCGCGATCGGCCGCATCGACCCCGATGGGTCGGCGGCGTTCAATGTCGCGATTCGCACGCTCCGGATCGACGATGGCGCGACGGAGGCGGTCGTCGGGATCGGCGGCGGCATCGTGGCCGATTCGCAAGCCGACGCGGAATGGGACGAAGCGCTGGCGAAGGCGGCGTTCCTGAGCCACGACCTGCGCACCATCGACCTGATCGAGACGATGGCGTTCGATCCCGATGAGGGGCTGTTGCGGGTCGAGCGGCACCTGGCGCGGCTGCGCGACAGCGCGCTGGCGCTGGGTTTCGCGTTCGATCGCCACGATGCGCGCAACGAGTTGCAGGCCGCGACCTTCCGCCTGCGTCACCCGTCGCGGGTGCGGCTGGTCGCGTCGCGCAACGGGGCGATCGCGATCGAGGTCGCGGCGACGCCATCGCGCCCCGAGCGTCCGCTGCGCGTCGCCATCGCGCCGCTACCGGTGGATGAGCGCGACTGGCGGTTACGCCACAAGACCAGTGACCGGCGCTTCTACGATGCGGCGCGAGCCGCCAGCGGCGCGGACGAGGTGGTGTTCGTCACCCCCGACCGTCGCGTGACCGAGGGAAGCTTCACCAACATCTTCGTCCAGCGCGGCAACATCCTGGTCACGCCCCGCGCCGGCGCGCTGCTGCCCGGCGTGCTGCGCGGCGAGTTGCTCGACAATGGCCGCGCGGTGGAGGGCGATCTGACGCCGGGCGATCTCGGCACCGGCCTGTTCGTCGGCAATGCGCTGCGCGGGTTGATGCCGGCCGTCCTCGCGGTTGCACAATGACGCGCGCCGTCGCATAGGCACGCGCGCTTACGATAGAAGGCGCCCATCATGCAGACCTCCGCCGCGCTCGACCGCATCAATCCGTCGCCGACGCTGGCGATCACCAGCCGCGTGCTGGAGCTGAAGCGGGCCGGTGTCGATGTGATCGGGCTGGGCGCGGGCGAGCCGGACTTCGACACGCCCGACTTCGTCAAGGAGGCCGCGATCGAGGCGATCCGCGCCGGCAAGACCAAATATACCAACGTCGACGGCACGGCCGAGCTGAAGGACGCGATCGTCGCGAAATTCAGGCGCGACAACAACCTCGACTATACCCCCGCGCAGATCACCGTGAACGTCGGTGGCAAGCACACGCTGTTCAACGCGCTGGTCGCCACGCTTGATGCCGGCGATGAGGTGATCGTGCCCGCGCCCTATTGGGTCAGTTATCCGGACGTGGTGCAGTTCGCGGGCGCGACCCCGGTGATCGTCGCGGCCGGTGCGGACGTCGGCTACAAGCTGACCCCGGCGATGCTCGAGGCGGCGATCACGCCGAAGACCAAGTGGCTGATCCTGAACTCGCCGTCGAACCCGACCGGCGCGGCCTATTCGGTCGACGAACTGAAGGCGCTGGGCGCGGTGCTGGAGCGACATCCGCACGTCTGGATCTTCGCCGACGATATGTACGAGCATATCGTCTATGACGACTTCCGCTTCGCCACGATCGCCGAGGTGTGTCCGTCGCTCTACGATCGGACGCTGACGGTCAACGGCTGTTCCAAGGCCTATGCGATGACCGGCTGGCGGATCGGCTTCGCCGCCGGTGCGCCGTGGCTCATCAAGGCGATGGCCAAGCTGCAGTCGCAGTCGACCAGCAACCCCTGCTCGATCGCGCAGGCGGCGGCGACTGCCGCGCTGACCGGCGACCAGTCGTTCCTGAAGGAGCGCGCGCAGGCGTTTCAGGTGCGCCGCGACCTGGTGGTGAACATGCTCAACGACGCGCAGGGCATCACCTGCCCGAAGCCCGAGGGCGCGTTCTATGTCTATCCCGACGTATCGGGCGTGATCGGCAGGACGACGCCGGGCGGCAAGCGGATCGAGACCGACAGCGATTTCGTCGGCTATCTGCTCGACGATGCGAAGGTCGCGGCGGTGCAGGGCGTCGCGTTCGGCGTCTCGCCCGCGATGCGGATCAGCTACGCCACGTCGGAAGCGCTGCTGACCGAGGCGTGCCACCGCATCCAGGCGGCGTGCGCTGCGCTGAAATAAGGTCGCTTTTTCGAAACGATCGCTTTCGCACTGCGACATGGTGCGACAGCAATGCTGTCGCTACATGCCTGCCAGATGAACGGGCGGCCCAGCCGCCGTTCAGGCGCGTCATGGCATCGATCGCGCCCATCGCCGTACCGGAAAGGCCGCGCGGCGATGCGAGACGACGATGCCGTTCTCGCGGCCAGAAAAAGAGAGAGCAGCCCGATGTTCCGCTTCATCAAGTCCAGCTTCGCCCGGCAGTTCGCGGGTGGTTTCCTGCTCGGCGCGCTCGGCATGGTCGCGCTGCACGCGGCCCAGCCCGAGATGCCCGCCAACCCCTATGCGCCGTCGCATCAGGTCCGCTGATCTGGCGGTGGCGGTTTCCTGACCTATATCAGGCAGATGACCCGCTATCTCGCCCCCGCTGCCGCTCTTCTGCTGACCGCCTGCGGCACCGCCCAGGCCGAACGCGCCGTTCCGATCCCCATCGCCATACGCGACGTGCCGCCAACCCCCGGCCTGCGGACGGCCGTGCTGGCCGGCGGCTGCTTCTGGGGAATGGAGGCGGTGTTCCAGGACGTGAAGGGCGTGCGCAACGTCGTGGCCGGATATGCGGGCGGCAGCGCGCGCGATGCCAATTACGCTGCGGTCAGCAGCGAGACGACGCGCCATGCCGAGGCGATCCGCATCACCTATGATCCGCGCGTGGTGAGCTATGCGACATTGCTGCGCGTCTACTTCTCGATCGCGCACGATCCGACGCAACTGAACCGGCAGGGGCCGGACAGCGGCACCAGCTATCGCTCGGCGATCTTCCCGCAGAATCCGGCGCAGCGTGCCGTGGCGGCGGGATATATCGCGCAATTGGGTCAGTCTCATGCTTTCGCGAAGCCGATCGTGACGCGGCTCGAGACGGGCGCCTTCTATCCTGCGGAGGCGTACCATCAGGATTTCTTCCGGCGAAACCCGACGCATCCGTACATCGTGCGCTGGGACAAGCCGAAGGTGGCGGGGTTCAAGGCCGCCTTTCCGCAACTGGCGGTCCGGTCCTAGGCGTCGCTCGGGCAGGATTGCCGACGTCGCACCCGCCCGATTTCGCTTCCAACGGAGGCGGCCGGGCTCAATCGATCGGCCGCGCCTCTTCCACCAGCAGTACCGGCACGCCGTTCCGCACGGGATACGCGACCCGCGCCGTCTCCGACACCAGCTCCCCCCGCTCGGCATCGTAACGCAGCGGCGTGCGCGTCGCCGGACACACCAACCGCTCGAGCAACCACGGGTCGATGGTCATTGCAGCGTCACCCGATCCTCGCCGTCATGCCGCCCGAAGAACTGCATCAGCTGCACCAGCAGGTCGGCACGCGCCCCGAGATCGGGCGCCTCCAGCAGCGCCTGCTTCGCCGCGACGTCGAAGGGTGCGATCTGCGCGATACCATTGACCAGGCTCACGTCGTCGAGCCGCCCGACCGCCGTCCAATCGACCTGATAGCCGTGCGCCTCGGCGAAGCGCTTCGACTCCAGCTCCAGCCCGGCACGCTCGCCCAGCGACAACGTCTCGTCCCGCGGCGTCGGCAGCAACTGCGCCTCGACCTGCCGAAACGGTGTCGTCACCACCAGTTCGCGCGCGACGCGGAACAGCGACACGCCTTGCAGGATCAGATTGTAGCGTCCGTCGTCCAGCGCCTCGACCTCGGCGATCTTGCCGACACAGCCGATATCGAACAGCGCCGGTTCCTCGCCTCGCCGCGCGTCCGGACGCGGCTGGATCATCGCGATCCGGCGGTCGCGCGCCATCGCGTCCGACACCATCGCGCGATATCGCGGTTCGAAAATGTGCAGCGGCAGGTGCAGCTGCGGAAAGAGCAGCGCACCGGGCAGAGGAAAGATCGAGAGCCTGGTGGTGTCGGTCATCCGAACAGAATGGCCGACAGCCGCCGGCGTTGCGCCGACACCCACGGATCTTCCAGCCCGACGACCTCGAACAGCTTCAGCAATTGCTGCCGTGCCGCGCCGTCGTTCCAGTCGCGCTCGGTCGCGACGATCGACAGGAAGCCGTCCGCCGCCGCGTCGCGCTGCCCCGCCGCCATGCGGGCGTTGGCCAGATCGTAGCGCGCCTGAAGGTCGTCCGGCCTCGCGGTCACCGCCGCCTCCAGCGGGCCGAGGTCATCGACCGCCGGGGCCGAGCGGGCGAGCGCCAGCGCCGATTGCGCACGGACGATATCGGGAAGCTTCGCGACCTCCTCCGGCAGCGCGGCGATCGCCGCCTCCGCCGCGTCGACCTGCCCGGCGGCGACCAGCGCCCGGATGCGCCCCGACACGACCGCGTGATGATCCGGCGCCATCTCCGCCAACTGGTCGAAGATCGACAGTGCGCGTGCCGCATCGCCCTCGGCCAGCACCTGCTCGCCCATCGCGATCAGCGGCTCCAGCTCCGCTTCCTGCGACTGCGCCTCGCCCTCGATCGGCAGTTGCCGCAACAACTGGTCGAGCATCTGCTTGAGCTGCGCCTCGGTACGCGCCGGGGTCAGATCGGCGACCAGCTGCCCCTGGAACATCGCATAGACGGTAGGGATCGAGCGGATCTGGAACTGCGCGGCGATGAACTGGTCCTTGTCGGTGTCGACCTTGGCCAGCACCACGCCCTTGTCGGCATATTCCGCCGCCACCTTGTCCAGCACCGGCCCCAGCGCCTTGCACGGTCCGCACCATTCCGCCCAGAAATCGACGATGACAAGCTTCGTCATCGACGGTTCTACGACGTCCGCGCGGAAGCGCTGGACGGCTTCCTTCTCTGCCGGTGACATGCCTAACGTGGCCAAAGGGGCGCTCCTGCAATTGCTCGGCCCCTTATGTGGGATGGCGGCGGGGGATACAAACCCCCCGCCGTATCCGCGTCAGAAGGCGGCGGTCAGCGAGAAGACCACCTTCGCCCCCGCGATCGAACCGACGCCGTCCTGACCACGGCTGAAGCTGGGCTGCAGATAGGCCGCCTTGCGATCGGTGATGTTGGTGTCGACATAGGCGACGCCGAGCGTCAGCGGCGTGCTAGGCACGGCATAATCGACGCCCAGCAGCCAGTCCGCGTAGTTGCCGGTCGGCGCGACGCTGGTCGCGAAGGGCCCAAGACCCTTGTTGCCGCTCGACGCGCCGATATGCGCCTTGGCGGTCAGGCCGGTGTTCGGGATCGCGGCGGCGGCATCACCCCAGATGTAGAGGTTGTCGCCCTTCGCGCCGGGATTGCTGTAGCCGGTTCCATTGGCATAATCGACGTTGGCGGCGACCGTACCGTTCGCCGACCACGCGCCCAGCGCCTCCTGCTTCGGAGCATAGGCGACACCCGCGGTCAGGCTGACGGGCCCGGCCGTCCCGGACAGCTTCACGTATGGTTCGATGAAGTCGGTGTTGTCGTAGCCGCCCGGATACATGTACCAGGTCGCGCCGACGTCGAGCGTCCCGCCCGCGACCGGGAACTTGTAGCCCGCGATCAGATCGAGCTCCATGTTCGCGCCGCCGAACGTGCCCCAGCCCGACAGGTTCGAACCCCAGGTGCCGATATAGACACCGCTTTCGTGGGCGATCGTGAAGCCGCCCTGGATGGCGGTGTTCTCGTCCGACTGCGAAACGCCGCGAAAGCGATAGTCGCTGACCAGACCCACCGACCCCGAGACGGTAACAGCCTTCGGCGCGGCGGTATCCTGGGCCACGGCGGGGACGGCGCTGATCGCCACGGCGACGGCGGAAAGAAGGAATGCGTACTTCATGGAACCTCCTGATGGTAAGAGGCTCCTCCTGCTCGTGATCCGCTTCGCTCTCTCCCGTCACATAAAACGGGAGGGCGACCGCTAGGTCACCCTCCCGAGGTATCCACGCTGCTTTGCAGCAATGTGTCTATGACGTATCAAAACATTTCCGGTGTCGACGCTCAGTGCTGATCTCCATCCAGTGTGGCGATCCGGCCACGCGCGCCCGTGATCGTCACCGGATGACCGGCCGCGCGGCGGCGTGAAAGCCAGTCGCGCAGCATCTCGGCACTGGTATGATCGACGGCGTCCAGCTTCGTCGCATCAATCCGGACCGGGGTGCCGGCCGGCACGCGATCGAGCGTCTCGGACAGCTTCGGCAGCGTCACGAACGTCGCGGTGCCGTCCAAAGTGATCGCATGCGTATCCTCTTCCTTCCCTTCGTACACGCGCAGCCGCAGCCGGTGCAGGTTCGGGATCAGCTCCAGCATCGTCAGCCCGATGCCGACCAGCACGCCGGTCAGCAGATCCGTCGATACGACCATGATCAGCGTCGCTGCCCAGATCAGCACCGGCAGCGCGCCATAGTCGCGGAACAGGTGCGTCGCATGCTTGACGCTGACCAGCCGGAAGCCGGTGACGACCAGGATCGCCCCCAGCGCCGCCATCGGGATCAGCGTCAGCACGAACGGCAGCGCCGCGACGAAACCCAGGATCCACACGCCATGAAGGATCGCCGACAGCCGCGTCGCCGCGCCCGCCTGCACGTTGGCGGAACTGCGCACGATCACGCCGGTCATCGGTAGCGCGCCGGCGAACCCGCACAACAGGTTACCGACACCCTGTGCGCGCAGTTCCTTGTTATAGTCGGTGCGGACGCCATTGTGCATCTTGTCAACCGCCGCCGCCGACAGCAACGTCTCCGCCGAGGCGATGAAGGCGATCGCCACCGCCGCTGCGATCACCGAGGGATCGAGCAACCGCGCAAAGGCCGTGCCGGTCGGCGGCGCCACCGCCGCGACGATCGAATCGGGCACCTGCACCCGCGCGACCTCCAGCCCGAAGATCAGCGATACCGCCGTCCCCGCCAGCACGCCGACCAGCGCGCCCGGCATCAGCCGCAGCGCGGCGGGGCGAAGCTTTTCCCACGCGATCATCGCCACGATCGTCGACAGGCCGATCGCGAAAGCGAACTCGGTCACCTTCAGGTCCGACGACAGCCCGAGCACGCGCCCCGGCATCGCGGCCAGATTCTGCAACCCGCTGGGCAGCGGTCGATGATCGAACAGGACGTGGAACTGGCCGACGACGATCAGCACGCCGATTCCCGCCAGCATCCCGTGGACGACCGCCGGGGAAATCGCCTTGAACCAGCCACCGAGCCGGAACACGCCCGCCGCGACCTGCACCGCGCCGGCGACGACGAGGATCGGGCCGAGTGCGGACAGGCCCTGGTCGCGGACCAGTTCGTAGACGATCACCGCCAGCCCGGCGGCGGGGCCGCTGACCTGCAACGGCGAACCGGCAAGCGCGCCGACGACCAGCCCGCCGATGATGCCGGTGATCAGTCCCTTTTCCGCCGGAACGCCCGAGGCGATCGCGATGCCCATGCAGAGCGGCATCGCGACCAGGAACACGACGATCGATGCGGTCAGGTCGCGCCCGAGCAGCGGGATCGAAGGAATCGACACGCCGGGTCGCGTGATGACGGCGCTCGGCGCCGCGGCATCGGGGGCGGGAGCGACGCTGGCCATTATGCGCCTACCATTTCACGTTCGCGTCCCACGTCGAATCTCCCAACCGTAACCGATCAGGTCTTACGTCGCTCTCCTTGCTGTCGAACGACCGTCGCGTGTCATTTCGTTTCCGGCGGCAGCGCGATCTCGGCGCAAAGGCCGCCCGCCGCGCGATTGGCGAGCTTCAGCACGCCGCCCTCGGCCGAAACCGCCAGTTGCACGATCGACAGCCCCAGTCCGAAGCCCACCGTGTCGCGGGATCGCGCGGGATCGAGCCGCACGAACGGCTCCAGCACATGGTCCAGTTCGTCGTCGGGAATGCCGGGCCCGTCGTCCTCGACGCGGATCGCCAGCCCGCCCCCCTCCGCCGACAGGGTGATCGTCACCTCATCCCCGTAATGCAGCGCGTTTTCGACCAGATTGACCAGCGCGCGCTTGAAGCCGACGCGGCGTACTCGCCACTCGCAATGGTCGGGCCCCCGATAGCTGGCGACCCGCCCGCGATCCTGCGCGTCATCGGCGATCGTCGCGCACATCACCGCAACATCGACGACGCTCGACGCTTCCGGATCCGCTTCTCCGCCCAGAAAGGCGAGCAGCGAGGTGATCATCGCCTCCATCTCGGCCACATCACGGACGATGGCGTCGCGCGTCTCGCCCTGCGGCAGCGATTCGGTGCGCAGGTGCAGGCGCGCCAGCGGCGTGCGCAGGTCATGGCCGACCGCCGCCAGCGCCTGGGTGCGGCCCGCGATCAGCGCCTGGATCCGACCTTGCATGCGGTTGAAGGCCGCGATCACGCGCCGCACCTCGCCCGGTCCGTCTTCCTCCACCGGCTCGACGACGCCATGCCCGACGCGATCCGCCCCCACCGCGAGCCGGCGGAGCGGCAACAGCACGCGTCGCAGCAACAGCCCGCCCAGCAGCATCAGCGCGATCGCCGGGATCATCGCCAGCGCGATCCGCTCCACCGACAGATTCAGGTTGGCGATCGGCTGGCGCGTCCGGAAGTACAGCCAGCTGCCGTCATCGAGCCGCAGCCCGCCCGTCACCACCGACCGTCGGCCGGGCGACCCGATATGCAGCCGCAGGTCGGCCGCCGCCAGCGCCGGCTCCCATTCGATCACCTGCCGCTGCATCTCGTCGAGCGTCGGGGCGATCGGCGCCGGGGGCGGCAGCGCCTCGCTCCACTGCAGGGCATAGCGGTCGGTCGTCAGTTCGGCGGCCATTGCCGGGCGTTCGGCCGGGGGACGTTCGGCGACCAGCCGGCGGCTGATGACCAGATGCTCGGCCAGCCGGTTCGCCTCGTCATCGCGCACCGCGAAGCGGCTGGCGCGTTCGTACAGCAATGTGCTGGTGCCGAATTCGATCACCAGCGTCAGCAGCAGGATCGCCAGCACCTGCCCCAGCAGACCGATCGCCGGTCGGCGCAGGAACCTCACGCGCCGCCGCTCAGCGTCGCTCGACGGGAGCGTTCAGCATATAGCCGACCCCGCGCACGGTGACGATCGGCGCGGGCGCGCCCGCCCCGCCCAGCTTGCGACGCAGGCGACTGACCAGCACGTCGATCGACCGGTCCGAACTGTCGCCCAGCCGGGTGCGGCTCAGCTCGATCAGCCGCTCGCGCGCGATCACGCGCTGCGCATGATCGGCGAGCACCACCAGCAGATCGAACTCCGCCCCGGTCAGGTCGACGATCGCGCCGGTCGGCGAGGTCAGCTCGCGGCGCGGCAGGTTGACGGTCCAGC
This sequence comes from Sphingomonas endophytica, assembly GCF_001476895.1. Lineage (GTDB taxonomy): Bacteria > Pseudomonadota > Alphaproteobacteria > Sphingomonadales > Sphingomonadaceae > Sphingomonas > Sphingomonas endophytica_A. The sequence goes on from NZ_LDTB01000013.1 coordinate 101,222, forward strand.
CATCGAAGGTGAGCATCCCCTGCTCGCCCGCCCCGGCATGACGATCGAGCGCCGGACGGCGGAGCACCGCACGGACGCGCGCCACCAGCTCGCGGGTGCCGAACGGCTTGGCGATATAATCGTCAGCGCCCAATTCCAGTCCGACGACGCGATCGGTTTCGCTGGCGCGCGCCGACATGAAGATGATCGGCACGTCGCTCTTCTGCCGCAGCGACCGGCAGAGGTCGATGCCGCTGGTGCCGGGCAACATGATATCGAGCAGGACCAGATCGACCGGCCCGGACTCGAGCGCGAGCCACATTTCCGGCGCGGCGGACGCGGGCCGGACGGCGAAGCCGTTTTCCTGCAGCGCGCGCGCGGTGAGCATACGGAGCGACGGATCGTCCTCGACAAGCAGGATCGTGGGAGCGGTCATGCCCGCAGGACGTAGGGTCGCTACTGATCGCGGTCAATTCGCACCGGGCATGGAAAAAAGCACATGATCCGCGAAATGGGGCTTGCGGGTCGGAAATGTCGCCGCTAATGGCGGCACCTCACCCGGCGGGAGCGCTTCGACGCTTCCGGTCACGGCGCCAGAGCGGGCGTAGCTCAGGGGTAGAGCACAACCTTGCCAAGGTTGGGGTCGAGGGTTCGAATCCCTTCGCCCGCTCCAGTTTTTCATACATCGTCGTGCGGTAATGGCGGTCCCCGGGGGCCGTTTTCCGCTTTTCCGGCTTGGCCTGACAGCGGGGACGCCATTGTCGTCGGCCGGGTGTGCCACGACCCGACGCCGATCAACCTGCCGATCTACTTCCAGGCGGGCCCGGGACGGCACAGCGTCACGGCGGAACTGGCGCTCCTCGCCTGTCCGCTGCGAATATTGATCTCGCTGGCGATCGATACCGTGCTGATGGGCTCCATCCCTGGGCGTATTCGCGCCGCGGTTGAATCCGACACAGTCGCCCGGCTGTCCAAAACGATCGCCGCCGGCCATTTGTCTGGTGCGGATACCGGCAGCGGTCTCGCGACCGCGAGCGCGGCACTGGTGTGGGTCTATGGTGGGAGCGATGCTCGACGGCTCGATCCGCGCCCCCGCTTTGTCCAAGCTGAGCTTACTCGTCTTGGGCTCCGGAAGGCCGCGCTCGTCGGAACGCCCCGGCACAGGGCATCGACGCCTCACGGTAACCGCTATAGTCGTGGACGCGCTTCCAGCGATGCACTGTCTCCGAACAGCGTGCGCAGGTCGCTCTACGCCGATGGTGCATAGGGAGTTGGCATCCGATGCAGATCCTCAACATCCTCACCCGTCGCTGCCTGCCGCTCGAGGCGTTCGAGGCAGCGGTTGCCTTTTACGAGCGGCTGATCGGGCAGCCGCGCCGGTTGAGCTTCGATTATCCGGCGTATCGGCTGAAACTGGCGCAGGTCGCCTCGATCCTCTTCATCGGCGGATCGGCCGAGAGCCTGGCACCCTTCGTCGCGACCGACGCGACCTTCATGGTCGACGATCTCGATGGCTATGCGCAGCACCTGCCCTTGGTAGGGGCCGACATCGTCGAGCCGCCAAAGGACGTGCCGACCGGCCGCAACATGCTGGTCCGGCATCCCGACGGTATGCTGGTCGAGTATGTCGAGCATCGTACCAAGCATCCGGCCGACATCCTTCCCGTTTGACCATAGCCCGCGCGATTCATGTCTGATCGCAAGGGACTGTCTCAGATGAGACGCTGACGACCCCGGCCGCGCCCTCAGGCCGTGCGGGTCCATCCCGCGATGCCGTCCACCGGCACCTGGTCATAGTCGGCCATCAGCGTCAGCATCGCGTCGACATCGTCGAGACGATCGGCCTCGCTCAACCGCGCCATGCCTTCGAAAAACTTTCGCGGGCCAGCGCCGGGGTGAAGCCGAACGTGAACACCGCCGGTCCGTTACCGCGATTGGCGAAGGCGTGGACGACGCCGGGCGGGATCAGGACGAAGTCCCCGGGGCCGGCATCGACGGGGGCACCATCCACCATCATCGCCAGCGTGCCGGAATGGACCTCGAACGTCTCCGTCATGCGATCGTGATAGTGCGGGCCCGCGCCGGGCGCCTCGGGGGCAAGGGTTGCGGTAGATGCCTATCGCATCGCCGGTCCGGTCGCTGGTCGCGAGATACTCGACGGTCATGCCGGCAGCGTGAACGGTGGTGCCGGCGCCGCGACCCGCGACGCCAGCGCCCCCTCCCCTGAGCACCCCCTTCCGGACCGTCCATCGACCATGCCGACGGCGGGTCGATTGCGTGCCATGGACGACAATCGAGCCGGAGGAGCACGTCGGCAGGCTGCGGGACTGGAAGCGCCTGGCAACGGACGCCTTCACGCGACCATCGGAAAGCGCCCCGGTGTCGTTGCCGGGTCGGGGATGAAGGTGCGAATTCCCTCGCCCGCTTCCGTTTTCCTTCAGAAGCGCTATCGATCCCGCCGCCGGGCGGGAACAGCTCCCGTTCAGGGGGCGTACGGCATGGCGAGGTCGCGGACGCCGGTATCGGTGCCGGCGCGATATGGAGGTGCGGCGATGATCGTGATGGGGTTGCTGGGTGCGATGGCCACGGGAATGGCGCAAGGCGATCGTCCCTCCGTCCTGCCGCCGCTGCCCCGCGCGATCGAGCGCGTCCAGCCCGTCGAGGCAGATCCCGGCTGCACGCTGGCCGGACTGACGCCGGGCAAGCCGGTGCCCGGGACGTGGCGCGGCGAGGGCCGGGTGCGGATCATCCGGCCCGGCGATCAGGTGACGATGGACTTCATCGAAGGTCGCCGCAACATCCATCTCGATCGCCACGGCAACGTCGTCCGCGTCACCTGCGGCTGACGTCCGCCGCGTGACGGCGCGCGCGTCCCGGGCTAGGGACGCGGCGTCATGAAACCGTTCGTCTCGCTCCTGCTCGCCGGTGCGCACTGGCCGACGCGGTTGATCGCCTGCCTGGGCGCGGCGGTGTGCATCGCGCTGACCTTCGTCGTCTGCGCGCAACTGCCGCTGACCCGGGCCGACCTGCCGATCATCGTCGCGCCGCTGGGCGCTTCCGCCGTGCTGGTCTTCGCGGTGCCGGCCAGTCCGCTGGCGCAGCCATGGCCGGTGGTCGGCGGCAACATCGTCTCGTCGCTGGTCGGGGTCGCGATGTTCCAGATCGTGCCGCAGACCGCGCTGGCCGCCGGGCTGGCGGTCGGCGGCGCGATCCTCGCCATGTCGCTGCTGCGCTGCCTGCACCCGCCCGGCGGCGCGGCGGCGCTGACCGCGGTCATCGGCAGCCACGGCATCCACGCCGCCGGCTTCGCATTCGCGTTCGCGCCGGTCGGAATCAACTCGATCGCGCTCGTCTCGCTCGGCATGTTCTATCACCGGATGACCGGCCATTCCTATCCCCACCGCCCCGCCCCGCCGGTCGCGCCCGGCCTGCACGCCGCCGATATCGACGCGGCGCTGGCCGAGTTGCACGAGACGTTCGACATCGCGCCCGGGGATCTCGACGCGCTGCTGACGCGGGCCGAGGCGCATGCCGAGGCGCGGCGCGGCGGCCGGCCGCTCTCGACAGGCGCGCCGCGACGCGGCACTCCCGCGTCATGAGCACTTCCTCGATCCGGGTCGGCATCGGCGGCTGGACCTATGAGCCGTGGCGCGGCAGCTTCTATCCCGGGAAATGGCCGCAGAAGCGCGAGCTGGAATATGCCAGCCGCCACGTCACCGCGATCGAGGTGAACGGCACCTTCTATTCCTCGTTCAAGCCCGCGACCTTCGCCGGCTGGCGGGCGACCGCGCCGGAAGGGTTCGTCTTCGCGTTGAAGGCATCGCGTTATTGCGTGACGCGCAAGGTGCTGGCGGAGGCGGGCGATTCGATCGCGCGCTTCGTCGGCCAGGGGATCGTCGAGCTGGGCGACATGCTCGGCCCGATCCTCTGGCAGATGCCCGCCACGCGAACGTTCGACCATGACGACATGGCGGCGTTCCTGTCGCTGTTGCCGGCCACCGAAGCGGGGGTGCCGTTGCGCCACGCGATTCAGGTGCGGCACGCAAGCTTCGCCACCCCGGCGTTCGTCGCCCTGTGCCGCGCCGCCGGGGTGGCGATCGTGCATGGCGACTCGGCGGACTATCCCGCGCTGGCCGATGTGTCGGGCGACTTCGTCTATGCCCGGCTGGAGGATGCGCGCGAGGAGGAGCCGACCGGATATGCGCCGGACGCGCTCGATCGCTGGCGCGATATCGCGCGCGGCTGGTCGGCGGGCGAAAGCCCCGCCGGGCTCTCCTATGTCGCCGACCCCGCCGCGCGACACCCGCGCGATACGTTCATCTTCATGATAAACGGCGCGAAAGTGCGCGCACCGCATGCGGCGATGGCGCTGATCGAGCGACTGGGCTGACCGCGCGAATGTTGCGAATGTTGAGACGCTGGCGCGTTTTCTCAACAGTCGCGGATCGGGCGGAGCGCGGCGCATCCGGCGATCGTGCCGGATGTTGGCGGTTGTAGGACAGCCGTCCCGTCACGTCCCGCCGTCGAGCCGCGCGACAATCGCGGCGATCGCCGGATCGGTATAGGTCGCGACCGGATCGTCCGACCCGTCCGCCCGGCGATGATAGGCGCCGGCTTCGAATGCGTCATGCACCTGCTGGAACAGCGCCGGCCAGCGGTGGGCGATGCCGTCCATCCACAATCCCTCCAGCAACCCTCGCAGGTCGCCGAGGATGCTGTCGCCGATCGCATAGGGCAAATCGCCGGCGTGATAGGCGCGTGCGATCCGCGCCGCGAACCGATCGAGAAAGGCGGCGATATCCTCGCCGGGCGCGCGCGACAGCGTGGCGAGGTCGCTGTTGCTGACATCGGTGGCGGACTGGAGCGGCATCGCCATCATGTTGCCATGTCCGGCACGGATGACAATCGGCGGTGACGTGCCCCGGGCTTAACCCATGACCTTTGCCCCTTGCGTCATTGCGAGCGGAGCGAAGCAATGACGACGGTGCCGTCGTTCAGCCCAGCCGTTGCTTCAGGTCGAGCATCGCCAGCGCCGCCTTCGCCGCGCCGCCGCCCTTGTCGAGCTGCGCAGGGTCGGCGCGGACGATCGCCTGCGCCTCGTTCTCGGTGGTCAGGATGCCGTTGCCGATGGGGATGCCGTCCATCGTCAGCGCCATGATCCCGCGCGCGCTTTCGTTGGCGACGATCTCGAAATGATAGGTCTCGCCGCGGATCACGACGCCGAGTGCGACGAACGCGTCGTAGCGGCCGCTCTCCGCCGCCAGCGCGATCGCGCCGGGGACCTCGAGCGCGCCCGGCACCGTCAGCACTTCGGCGCGGTGCCCCGCCGCCTCGACCGCCGCCGTCGCCCCGGCGACCAGCATGTCGTTGAGATGATCGTAGAAGCGCGCTTCGACGATGAGGACGTTGGCCATCAATCCACCTTCCGTTCGCCGACGATCGACAGGCCGTAACCGTCGAGCCCGACCAATGTGTGATGCGTGTTGGTGAGCAGCACCATGTCGTGCACGCCCAGTTCGGCGAGGATCATCGCGCCGACACCATAGTCGCGCAATTCCTCCATATCGACCGGCGCGGTGTCCCCCGCCTTCAGGCGGACCGCGGTGGTGAAGGCGTCGGCGCGCTGGCGGTTGATGACGACGATGACGCCCGCGCCCTCGGCGGCGATGATCTCCATCGAGCGGGCGAGCATCCGGCTGCGCTCGCCTTCCTCACCGAACAAATCGGCGAAGGGGGACAGCGCGTGCATCCGCACGAGCGTGGGGCGCGCGGGGTCGATACGCCCCTTCACCAGCGCGATCTGCTCGGTGCCGGTCGCGGTGTTGCGATACGCGCGAACGGTCCAGTCGCCGCCCCAGCGGCTGGTGAAGGGCGCCTCGCTGACCAGCTCGACCAGATGGTCGTGGCGGCGGCGATAGGCGATCAGGTCGCGGATCGTGCCGATCTTCAGATTGTGGAGTTGCGCGAACGACACGAGATCGTCGAGGCGCGCCATCGTGCCGTCCTCGTTCATGATCTCGCAGATCACGCCGGAGGGGTTGAGGCCGGCGAGCCGCGAGACATCGACCGCCGCCTCGGTATGTCCGGCGCGGATCAGGACGCCGCCGTCGCGCGCGACCAGCGGGAAGACGTGCCCGGGCGTGACGATATCCTCGCGCCCCTTGGTCGAATCGATCGCGGCGGCGATCGTGCAGGCGCGGTCGGCGGCGGAGATGCCGGTCGTCACGCCCTCCCGCGCCTCGATCGACACGGTGAAGGCGGTTTCGTGACGCGTGCCGTTGTTGCGGCTCATCAGGTCGAGCCCGAGGTCGGTGACGCGCGCCTTGGTCATGGCGAGGCAGATCAGCCCGCGACCGTGGCGGGCCATGAAGTTGATCTTCTCGGGCGTCGCCATCTGCGCCGGGATGACCAGATCGCCTTCGTTCTCACGGTCTTCGTCATCGACCAGGATGAACATGCGGCCGTTGCGTGCCTCGTCGATGATCTCTTCGGGCGTCGACAGATAGCCGTGGCGCAGGCCACCCATCAAAGTGGTACTTTGATGGGACCCGCCAGGCGCGAGTTCGGCAGGCTTAGCGGCCACGGTAATGCTCCATGCGTTGCAGATAGCGGGCCAGCACGTCGATCTCGACGTTGACCGCCTGCCCGGTTTCCAGCGCGCCCAGCGTGGTGACGGACTGGGTATGCGGGATCAGATTGACGGTAAAGACCGTCGCATCGGCCGCGTCGGTGACCGAATTGACCGTCAGCGACACGCCGTCGATCGTCACCGAGCCCTTGGGGGCGAGGAACGGGGCGAGCGCAGGGTCGATGCGAAAGGCGATGCGGCGCGAATCGCCATCGGCGTCGATCGCCACGATGGTCGCAATGCCATCGACATGGCCGGTGACGATATGACCGCCCAGTTCGTCGCCCAGCTTCATCGCGCGTTCGAGGTTGAGGCGGCGGCCCGGCTGCCATTGATCGCGGGCGGTGCGCGCGACCGTTTCCCCGGACACGTCGACGGTGAAGCGACCGGGCTCGGTCGCGACGACGGTCAGGCAGACGCCCGAACAGGCGATCGACGCGCCCAGGTCGATGGTCGCGGTGTCATAGCCGGTCGCGATATGGACGCGCCGGTCGCCGCGTTCCTCCACGCTGTCGATGGTGCCGATGTCGGTGACGATGCCGGTGAACATGATTGATTACGCCTCTCGCGCGGCCTCGTAGACCTCGAGCCGGTCGCTGCCAAGCGCGCGCGCGTCCACCAGCCGCCAGCGTCCGTGCGCTTCGGCCAGCGCGCCGAGCCCGATGTCGGGCAGCGTGCGCCCGCCGCCGATGACGATGGGCGCGCGGTAGAGGAGGAGGCGGTCGATCAGGCCCGCGTTCAGGAACGCGGCGGCGGTCCGCGCGCCGCCCTCGACGAAGAGGTGGTCGGCGGGAAGGGTGGCGACGGCGGTGGGGTGGGTGATGTGTATCAACCCTCCCCTGCAAGGGGAGGTGGCAGCCTGCAAGGCTGACGGAGGGGTGCTGGGGCTTGAGAGGTTTCCGCGTGGGGCGACCCCTCCACCACCCTTCGGGCGGTCCCCCTCCCCTTTCAGGGGAGGTTTGGAGGAGAGCACCACACGCAAGGGGCTGCGGCTCTCCAGCCCCGGCAGGCGCACGTTCAGGCGGGGGCGGTCCGTCTCCCATGTCCCGCGCCCGACGAGGATCGCGTCGTGGCGGCTGCGCTCTAGGTGGGTATGCGCGCGCGCCACGGGGCCGGTGATCCAGCGGCTGCGGCCGTCCGCCATCGACACTGCGCCGTCCAGCGACAGCGCCAGCTTCAGCGTGACATGCGGGCGACCGAGCGCGCGGCGGATCAGGAAACCCGCCATCGAACGGCGCGCTTCGTCCGCGAGAACGCCGGTCGAAACCGCGATCCCGGCTTCGCTCAGGCGCGCGAAGCCGGTGCCGTCGGTGCGCGGGTCGGGGTCGCCGAGCGCGGCCACCACACGCGCCACGCCGCTGGCCGCCAGGAGGTCGGCGCAGGCGGGACCGCGCGGGGAGACGTGGGCGCAGGGTTCGAGCGTGACATAGGCGGTCGCGCCCTTCGCACGATCTCCGGCCTCGGCCAGCGCCATCGCCTCCGCGTGCGGCCGGCCACCCGCCTGCGTCCAGCCCCGGCCGACGACACGGCCCTCGCGCACGATCACGCAGCCGACATTGGGGTTGGGCGTGGTCGCCCCGCGCGTGCGCGACGCCAGCGCGAGCGCGGCGGCCATCCAGCGCGCGTCGTCGTTCAACGCGTCAGAGGCCCATCGCGTTGAGCTTGTCGTCGAGCCGCTTGAACCCGGCGCGCAGCTTCTCCTCGCGCGCCTTCTGCTCGCGCTCGGCGATCACGCGCTTGGCCTGGTCGATCTTCTGCTGCGCGATGATCTGCTCATCGGTGCGGTCGAGCGTCCATTGCTGGAAATAGATGATGTTCGGCTTGTATTCCTTCTCTGCGTAGGAATCATGGACGAACGCCCAGAGGATCAGCGCGGTCAGCGTCACCGACAGCGCGAAGAAGCTCCATTCGTACCGCTCGCGCGTGCGGATGAAGAAGCGCAGGTCGCGAAACGCGTTGGTCGGCGACAGACGGGCGAGGAACGACGGCATGGGGCGAATATAGGAGGTCATGCGCCCGCCTTCGAGTCCAGCCGCGCCACCGCGCGCTCGCGCCCGATCAGCGGCAGCAGCGCCGCCATGTCGGGGCCGTGGTCGAGCCCGGTCAGCGCGCGACGCAGCGGCAGGAACAGCGCCTTGCCCTTGCGCCCGGTGGCCTCCTTCAGCGCGGCGGTCAGCGCGTGCCACGGGTCGCTCGACCAGTCGAGGTCACGCGCGACGGCGGCGGCCTGTGCCAGATAACCGGCATCGTCCGGCGCGGCGGGGGCGTCGACCGGCCCCTCGATCACCCGCCACCATTCGGCGGCGCCCGCCACCGTCTCCAGATTGGGACGGATCGCCAGCCATGTCGTCTCGTCCATCCCCGCCGGGAGCCGGTCGGCGACCGCATCGAACGACAGCTGGTGGACGATGCGCGCATTGACCTGCGCCAGTTCCCGCTCGTCGAAGCGCGCGGGCGCGCGGCCGAAATGCGCGAAGTCGAATGCCGCGATCAGCGGGGCGGGGTCGGCGTGCGGCTCGACCGGCTGGCTGGTGCCGAGGCGGGCGAGCAGCGAGACGATCGCGGCGGGTTCGATCCCTTCCTCGCGCAGCGCATCGACGCCGAGGCTGCCGAGCCGCTTCGACAATTTGCCCTCCGCGCCGGTCAGCAACGCCTCGTGCGCGAAGGCGGGCGGGGGCGCGCCCATCGCGGCGAACATCTGCAGCTGCAGCGCGGTGTTGGTGACGTGATCCTCGCCGCGCACAACATGCGTGACGCCCATCTCGCGGTCGTCGATCGCAGAGGGGAGCATGTAGAGCCACGATCCATCGGCGCGGCGGATGACCGGGTCGCTCATCGTCGCCGCGTCGAACTGTTGCGGCCCCCGGATCAGATCGTCCCACACGATCGGCGTCGCGCGATCGAGCTTGAAGCGCCAGTGCGGGCGGACGCCGTCGGCGGCAAATCTGGCGTGATCGGCCTCGGTCAGCGCCAGCGCGGCGCGATCGTACACCGGCGGCAGGCCGCGCCCGCGCAGGATCTTGCGCTTCAGGTCCAGTTCCTGTGCGGTTTCGTACGCGGGATAGATATGGCCGGCGTCGCGCAATTGCTCGAACACCGCCTGATAACGATCGAAGCGCGCCGACTGGCGTTCCTCGGCATCGGGGTGGAGCCCCAGCCAGGCGAGGTCGGCGCGGATCGCGTCGACGAACCGCTCCTCGCTGCGCTCCGCATCGGTATCGTCGATCCTGAGCAGGAAGCGCCCGCCGTGCGCCCTCGCCCACATCCAGTTGTGGAGCGCGGTGCGGATGTTGCCGACATGGAGCGTGCCGGTCGGCGACGGAGCGAAGCGGGTGACGATGGTCATTGTCCCACGGGCTTTACGCGCCGCCCCTTCCCCTCGCCAGCCCCCGTGCCTAAACGGGCGCTCGAAAGGGTTCCTGCTCATGAAACTGATGACCGGCAATTCCAACCTGCCGCTGGCGCGCGCGATCTCCGACTATCTGGAGGTGCCGCTGACCGAGGCGCTGGTGCGGCGCTTCGCCGATGAAGAGATTTTCGTCGAGATCATGGAGAATGTGCGCGGCGAGGACGTGTTCGTCGTCCAGTCGACCAGCTATCCGGTCAACGACAACCTCATGGAATTGCTGATCATGATCGACGCGCTGAAGCGCGCGTCGGCCAAGCGGATCACCGCGGTGCTGCCCTATTTCGGCTATGCGCGGCAGGACCGCAAACCCGGGCCGCGCACCCCGATCTCCGCCAAGCTGGTCGCCAATCTGGTGACGACGGCGGGGGCGGATCGCGTGCTGTCGGTCGACCTGCACGCCGGGCAGATCCAGGGCTTCTTCGACATCCCGACCGACAACCTCTTCGCCGCGCCGGTGATGAGCGCGGACATCCGCTCGCGCTTCGGCGAGAAGAACCTGATGGTCGTTTCGCCCGACGTCGGCGGCGTGGTGCGCGCGCGCGCGCTGTCGAAGCGGCTGGACAACGCTCCGCTGGCGATCGTCGACAAGCGCCGCGAGCGCGCGGGCGAATCGGAGGTGATGAACATCATCGGCGACGTCGAGGGGCGCTTCTGCATCCTGATCGACGATATCGTCGATTCGGCGGGCACGCTGTGCAACGCCGCCGCGGCGCTGAAGGAAGCCGGGGCGGAGGACGTCGTCGCCTATGTCACGCACGGCGTGCTGTCGGGCGGCGCGGTGGCGCGGGTCGAGGGATCGGCGCTGCACGAGCTGGTGATTACCGACTCGATCGGGAATCAGGACGCGATCTCGGGCGCGAACAAGATCCGCCACCTGACGATCGCGCCGTTGCTGGCGGAGGCGATGCGCCGGATCTCGGACGAGGCGAGCGTGTCGTCGCTGTTCGACTGAGGTGAGTTTGCCGCGTCATGGCGAGCGCAGCAAAGCAATCCGGTGGCGGATCAGGACGCGCTGGATTGCTTCGCTGCGCTCGCAAAGACGGTAGGGCGGGTGGCCGGGACGTTCGATGCCCCGGCCTTCTATGCCACCCTCGTCATTCCCGCGCAGGCGGGAATCCAGACGCGCAGGCCTTCGCAAGAGCCGCAACGTCAGAGGCTCTGGATTCCCGCCTGCGCGGGAATGACGAAGCGGCTCGCGTGAATGACGAAAGGTGACGATCAGTCGTCCGCGCCCACCGACTTGCGCACGCCCGCCCGCCCCCGGCGCTTGAGTTCCGCCTTCAGATCCTCCGGCTTCGGTGCGATCAGGAAGCCGAAGCTGACGTTGCCCTCGCGCGTTTCCACGACATGGTGCAACCGGTGCGCCTGCACGATCCGCTTCATATAGGCCGATTTCGGCAGATAGCGGGACGGCAGGCGGCGGTGGACGATGACGTCGTGGAACCCGAAATAGATCGCGCCATAGGCCGCGATCCCGGCGCCGACCCAGGTGAAGCCCGGCCACCAGCCGAGCTGTACCCCGCCCAGGATCATCACGAACGACGGCACCGCGAAGATCGCGGCATACAGGTCGTTCAGCTCCCAGTTGCCGGTGCGGGGCCGATGATGACTCTCGTGCAGGAACCAGCCCGGCCCATGCATCACCCAGCGGTGCATGACATAGGCGAACCCCTCCATCAGCGCGACGGTGAGGAGGAAAAGCGACAGGGCGGCCCAGAACGACATGATCGCGGGCCATATAGCCATCGGGCGCGCGTCCCGCTACGTCGCTGGCCATCATGACCGACGATCTCCGCTCCGCCGCTCTCGATTCCAAGGCCTGGCCGTATGAAGAGGCGCGCAAGCTCCTCAAGCGCTATCCGGACGGGAAGCTGGGCGGCGCGCCGGTGCTGTTCGAGACCGGCTACGGCCCATCGGGGCTGCCGCATATCGGCACATTCAACGAAGTGCTGCGCACGACGATGGTCCGCAACGCCTTCCACGCGCTCAGCGACCTGCCGACGCGGCTGATCGCGTTCAGCGACGACATGGACGGGCTGCGCAAGGTGCCCGAGAACGTGCCCAACGGCGACATGCTGCGCGCGCATCTCGGCAAGCCGTTGACGCGCATCCCCGATCCGTTCGGCAAATTCGACAGCTTCGCCGCGCACAACAATGCGATGCTGCGCGATTTCCTCGACCGCTATGGCTTCGACTACGAATTCGCCTCGTCGACCGACTATTATACGTCCGGCCGCTTCGACGACGCCATCAAGGGCGTGCTGCGTCACTGGCAGGGCGTGATGGACGTCATGCTGCCGACGCTGCGTGCCGAGCGCCGCGCGACCTATTCGCCGGTGCTGCCGGTCAGCCCAAAGAGCGGCATCGTGCTGCAGGTGCCGGTCGAGGTGGTCGATGCCGAGACGGGCATGATCGCGTTCGAGGACGAAGGAGAACGGATCGTCCAGTCCGCACTGGGCGGGTCCGCCAAGCTGCAATGGAAGGTCGACTGGGCGATGCGCTGGGTCGCGCTCGGTGTCGATTACGAAATGGCGGGCAAGGACCTGATCGATTCGGTCGTCCAGTCGTCCAAGATCGCGCGCGTGCTGGGCGGACGGCCGCCCGAGGGCTTCAACTACGAGATGTTCCTCGACGAAAAGGGCGAGAAGATCTCCAAGTCGAAGGGCAACGGCCTGTCGATCGAGCAATGGCTGACCTATGGTCCCGAAGAGAGCCTGGCCTTCTATATCTATCGCGAACCGAAGAAGGCCAAGCAGTTGCACATGGGCGTGATCCCGCGTGCGGTGGACGATTACTGGCAGTTCCGCGGCAATTACGCGGGGCAGGCGGTAAAGGAGCGGCTCGGCAACCCCGTTCACCACGTCCACGACGGCACGCCGCCCGACGGCGCGTTGCCGGTGACGTTCGGCCTGCTGCTGAATCTGGTCGGGGTGATGGGCGAAGGCGCGACGCGCGAGCAGGTATGGGCGTATCTGGCGAATTATGTCGCCGACGCGACGCCCGCCGCCTACCCCGAGCTCGACCGGCTGATCGGGCACGCGCTGGCGTACCACCGCGATCATATCGCCCCGACGCTGAAGCGCCGCGCGCCCGAGGGCGTCGAGGTGGCGGCGCTGGAGCGGCTGGACGCCGAACTGGCCGCGCTGCCGGAAGAGGCGAGCGCGGAGGATATCCAGAACATCGTCTATGAGATCGGCAAGACCGGCGGGTTCGCGGAACTGCGCGACTGGTTCAAGGCGCTGTACGAGACGCTGCTGGGATCGAGCCAGGGGCCGCGGATGGGCAGCTTCATCCGGCTCTACGGCATCGCGAACACGCGCGCGCTGATCGCTGCGGCGCTGGGGCGGTAAGCGCGGCGTCGCTGCGTTCGGAAGAATGAGGAAGGGGTCGCGCGGAGGCGCGGAGAGGAGGCGCTGGCCACGGCTGCCCCGGCCGACGCCGACCGCCCTCTGTCCCGGCGTGAGATCACGCATCCGTCACCCGCGCGCCGGACGTGCCCGCAAATTCCTTCCGTCATCCCGGCGCAGGCCGGGATCCAGCGTCCCACACACGCCGATGCGGCGGCTCCGGCGGTGAGATGGATCCCGGTCCGCGTCGGGATGACAGGGGAAACGGCGCTGCGGCTGCACCCCGGCGCGTTGCGGAAAAGCGAAGGACACTCGCCACGATCATCGCCGGCCCTCGCCTGCCGGAACCGCTGCCCGGCGCGCAGCCTCTCCGCGCCTCCGCGTCTCTGCGCGAGATCATGCAGGTCCGCCGCGCGCGAAGCGGTAAGAAATCAGGCACCGCACCCTGCCGCTCACCCGGCGAACGCTGCGGCCTGTCGCGGTCCGGCGTACCACATCCAAGGCTCCGGCTTCCGCCGCGAGACTCTTACAGCAGCGGCGAGCCGCCGCCCGCGCCGTCCGCTTCCTCCGCTGTCGGCGACGGCGCGGGCTGCGGCGTCGCGACGCGCGCGGGCGGCGGCATGTACGCCCCGGTGATCGCCGCGCTTTCCAGCGTGTCGAGCGCCGTGCGCGCGTCGATCCAGCGGCGCGCGGCGGCGGTCCAGTTCGCGGCATCGGCCGCGCCGGGCAGACGCTCGACCTCCGCCAGCGCGGTCTGGACGTTGCCGTTGTCGAGCTGCCGCCGCGCGCGCGCCAGCCGGTCGGACGGCAGCGGCGAGGGCGTACCCTCGCGGTGGATGACGATCAGGTTGCGCAACTCGCTGCCGATCCCGCTCCACCAGTCGCTGGGCGTGGCGAGCAGGATCGGCGCGCTGGCGTCGAGGCTTTCGCGCAGATCCTCCAGCGTCACCGGCTGGCGCGCGGTGCGGATCACGGTGGCGACCTGTTGCGGCAGGGTCGGCCCGAAGCGGCGACGCAACTCGCCCTCCAGATAACCCAGCCCCGCCCCGCGATCGAGCGCGCGACGCGCAGCGAAGGTGACGAGGATCGCCTCCGCCTTGCCCGCGCTGACCGCCGCGTCGGCGGTGTCGGCGTCGGTCCGCGCGGCGCGCGCCTCCAGATTGGCGAGCTGCGCGGCCAGCGCCGCCTCGCGCAGCGCCAGCGTGTTGGCGTCCGGATTCGCCGGCGCGGCGGTGGCGGCCGGCTGCGGCGCGGGCGCGGCGGCCTGCTGCCCGCGTGCGAAGAAGCCGGGCGTGTTGCGAACCGCATAGGCCATCAATCCGAGCCCGACCACGAAGGCGAGGATCGCCAGCGCCAGGGCGGGGCCGATCCGCGATCGCGACGTGCTGCGCGGCGTGCCATAAGGTTCGCTCATCCGCCGCTTATCTCCGTGCCCGCGTCAGCGGTCAATCGCGACGCGCACCAGCGCGGCATCGTCGGGCGTCGCGGCGATCGCGACCGATCGCCAGCCCTCCCCCGCCGCCGCCGCGACGGCCGGGCTGAGCGCCGCGAGCCGGATCGTGGCACGCGGTATCGCGCGGGAAAGAAGCGCGAATCGCGCGGCGGCGCGCGCGGAATGCAGCAGCACCACCGCACCGCGCGCCGCCCCCAGCGCGGCGGGCGGGAGGTCGAGCGCCTCGCTGGCATAGACGGTGATCGCGGTCACGCCGGGCTGCGCCACCCGCTCGCGCCCGGCGAGGTGCAGCAGGCGCGGCCACGCCGCCGCGCGCGCCACGACCGAGGCGGCATCCCCCTGCCCCACCAGCGTGACGTTCAACCCCGCCGCCCGCGCCGCCGTCGCGGTCGCGTCACCCACCGCCACCACCGGCAGCGCGCCGAGCGCGGAGAGCCCGTCGCCGGCATGTCGCACCGCCGCCGCGCTGGTCAGCAGCAGCGCGTCGAACGCCCCGGCATCGGGCAACTGCCACGCGATCGGCACCGTTTCGAACAGGGGCAGCGCGACCGGCTCCGCCCCCGCCGCCACCAGCGCGGCGCAGGTCCGCGCATTGCCGGGCGCCGGTCGCAGCACCAGCGCGCGGGGTCGCATCAGCCGAACAGGACCCGGATCGCGGGCGGCGCGCGCTCCAGCAGGTCCTCGGCCAGCATCGCGCCCAACGTGACCGGATCGTCGCCGCGCGCCTCGCCCTCGATCGCCGCCGCCCCGTCCGGCGACAGCAGCTGCGCGCGCAGGAACAGCGCGCCGCCCTCGACGATCGCCAGCGCCGCGACGGGCGAGTGGCAATCGGCGCGCAACCCTGCGAGCAGGGCGCGCTCGGCGGCGATCGCGCGGTGCGTCGGCGCGTCGTCGATCGCCGCGACCAGGGCGCGCGCCGGCCCCTCCGCCAGCGTCTCGATCCCGACCGCCCCCTGCGCCGGCGCGGGGAGCATCACGTCGAGCGGGATCGCCACCCCGGTATCGTGCCGCCCCAGCCGCTCCAGCCCCGCCGCCGCCAGCAGTGTCGCATCGACCTCGCCGGTCGCCAGCTTGCCGAGCCGCGTGTCGACATTGCCGCGGAACAGCACCGCCGACACGTCGGGGCGCAGGCGGCGAAGTTGCGCGGTGCGACGCGGGCTGCTGGTGCCGATCACCGCCGCATCGGGCAGGCCGGCGATCGACTCCGCGCCGATCAACCGGTCGCGCACGTCGGCGCGCGGCAAGGTCGCGGCGATCGCGATCGCATCGGGGCGCAGCGTCTCGACATCCTTCATCGAATGGACGCAGGCGTCGACCTCGCCCGCCAGCAATGCGCGGTCGAGTTCCTTGGTCCACAGCGCCTTGCCGCCGATCTCGGCCAGCGCACGGTCCTGTACGCGGTCGCCGGTGGTGCGGATGACGACGATCTCGACATCCTCCCAGCCATGCGCGGCCATCAGCGCGTCGCGCACCATGCCTGCCTGGGTGAGCGCAAGGGGCGAACCACGGGTGCCGAGCCGGAACATGGGGTGCGTCTTGGCGGCTTCGGTGGGTGGGGGCAAGGGTTGGGGGCACCACTGCGAGCGTAGCGAAGCAATGACGGCGGCGGGGTCGATATGGCGGACGCGATGTCCTAGATGACCGCCATGCTGATCCTGGGCCTCGAATCCTCCTGCGACGAAACCGCCGCCGCGCTGGTCACTGGCGAGCGGCAGGTGCTCGCACATCGCCTCGCCGGACAGGAGGCCGCGCATCGCCCCTATGGCGGAGTCGTGCCCGAGATCGCGGCGCGCGCGCATGTCGAGGTGCTGCAGCCGCTGGTCGAGGCGGCGCTGGACGAGGCCGGGGTCGCATTGGCGGATGTCGATGCGATCGCCGCGACCGCCGGGCCGGGGCTGATCGGCGGGGTGATGGTCGGGCTGGTGACGGGCAAGGCGCTCGCCCATGCGGCGGGCAAGCCGCTGATCGCGGTCAATCATCTGGAGGGCCACGCGCTCAGCCCGCGCCTTGCCGACCCCGATCTGGCCTTTCCCTATATGCTGCTGCTGGTGTCGGGCGGGCATTGCCAGCTGCTGCTGGTCGAGGGCGTCGCGCGCTATCGGCGGCTGGCGACGACGATCGACGATGCGGCGGGCGAGGCGTTCGACAAGACCGCCAAGATCCTCGGCCTCGGCTTTCCCGGCGGCCCGGCGGTCGAGCGCGCCGCCGCGCAGGGCAATGCGCGCGCCGTGCCGCTGCCGCGCCCGCTGAAGGGATCGCCGGAGCCGCACTTCTCCTTCGCCGGGCTGAAGGCGGCGGTGGCGCGCGCCGCGCCCGATCATGCCGCGGCCGATGTCGCGGCCAGCTTCCAGCAGGCGGTCGTCGATTGCCTGATCGACCGCACCCGCCGCGCGCTGCGTGTGGCGGACGGCGCGACCGCGCTGGTCGTCGCGGGCGGCGTCGCCGCCAACGGCGGGGTGCGCGCGGCGTTGCAGGCGCTGGCGGCGGAAGACGGGCTGCGCTTCGTCGCGCCGCCCGGCTGGCTGTGCACCGACAATGCGGCGATGATCGCCTGGGCGGGCGCGGAGCGTTTCGCCGCCGGGCTGACCGATCCGCTCGACACCGCCGCGCGCGCGCGCTGGCCGCTCGATCCGGAGGCCGAGAAGGTGCGCGGCGCGGGGGTGAAGGCATGAGCGGCGCGATCGGCGTGATCGGCGCGGGCGCCTGGGGCACCGCGCTGGCGCAGGTCGCCGCCACCAACGGGCATGAGGTGCGGCTGTGGGCGCGCGACGCCGCGCTGGTCGCGGCGATCAACGCCACGCACGAAAATGCCGCCTATCTGCCGGGCGTCCCCCTCTCCCCCCACATCCGCGCGACCGGCGATCTGGCGTGGGTGGCCGAAGCGGCGGCGAACCTGATCGTCACCCCCGCGCAGGCGATGCGCGCGGTGCTGGCGCTGCTCCCCGCCAACGGTCAGCCGCTGGTGGTCTGCTCGAAGGGGATCGAGGCGGGGACGCACCTGTTGATGAGCGAGGTCGCGCACGACCAGCATCCGCTGTCGCCGGTGATGGTGCTGTCGGGCCCGACCTTCGCGCACGAGGTCGCGCGCGGGCTGCCGACGGCGGTGACGCTGGCGGGGGCGGACGATGTCGCGCGTGCCGCGCTGGCGCTGGCCATCGCCGCGCCGCATTTCCGCCCCTATGCGTCGAGCGACGTGATCGGTGCCGAGATCGGCGGGGCGGTGAAGAACGTGCTGGCGATCGCATGCGGCGTAGTCGACGGCGCGGGGCTGGGCCAGAATGCGCGCGCCGCGCTGATCGCGCGCGGCTTTGCCGAAATGACCCGCTTCGGCCTCGCCAAGGGCGCGCGGGCTGAAACGCTGGCGGGGATGTCTGGGCTGGGCGATCTGGTGCTGACCTGTTCCTCGACCGCCTCGCGCAATTTCTCGCTGGGCGTCGGGATCGGGCGGGGCGAGGCGGCGGCGGACCTGCTGGCGAACCGGCGCACGGTGGCGGAAGGCGCGTTCACCGCGCCGGTGCTGCTGGAGGCGGCGCAGGCCGCCGGAGTGGAAATGCCGATCACGGCGGCGGTGTGCCGGTTACTGGACGGTGGCGATGTGCGCGCGGTGGTGGGCGACCTGCTGGCGCGGCCGTTGAAGGACGAGGTGTGATCGGCTGCATCGTCGGTCCGGCGGGGACGGCATGTCGAACGAGCCCGTCGTTACGTCAGGCCAAAAAAGCGAACGTGCCTGCCAGCGATCTGGGCTCGCGATAAGAGCCGACACCTGCAGGTGATCTGTCCCGTTTTTCCATCTCCGACCGGCCATTTCGGGAAATAGCTATCGGGAACAGTTTTTGGGAATGATCGGGCCTGAGACGGCTTCGGGGAGATCACGCGGGCAACCGTCTCGCTACGGGTTCGTATTCGGGAAAGCTGCGCCGGTATGGTCACGCCACCGCGTGCGGCTCGTCCACGCCCAACGGCTCAACCCGCGCCTTGAGCAGGTCGAAGGTGGCAGGAGCAATGTATAGGCTTCGGTGAGCAGCCTCGTTCCTAAGGGCAATGCGCTTCCGGGCCTCGCCATCGGAGCAGCTTACAGCCCACAACACTGAGGTTGCCCCTAAGTCCGCGACCACGGCCCGCACGCGATCCCGTTCCGCCCGAGACCACAAGCCGTAATCGAGAACAACGTTGAGCCCCAGCGATAGGCAACGAGCCCAAATCGGCTGCATGATATCGAGAATAGCCGTAGCCCTATGCTGAAACGTGTCGGCGGGCGGGTCTTCACCAAACAGGCGTGCCATCCATTCGTCAGGCGTGAAACGGACGGCGTTATGTTGAAGCTCAAGACGCTTGGCTAGCGTCGTTTTCCCCGAGCCTAAGAAGCCGAAAACAAGGTGAGCCGTAGGCATTCCATTCCTCTGCCGTCGCTTTGCCCGATCGATAGCAGCTAAGGTCCATTGCCAGCGATTTCCAAAATTCGATCGATTCCGACAACGCCGACCTCGGGCAACCACGACCGACCACCTCAAAAATCGACCGCCACGCCCTTCAGCTCCCAGTCCCCGAACCGGGTCGGATCGCGGCCCAGCGGGTCGTCGTCGCGCGGTCCGATCGGCTCCGGTTCCGGCACCGGCGTGTTCGGCGTCAGGTGCGCGGGCGGTTTCACATGGTCGGGGCGCTTGCCCATCGCTGGTCCTTCCAATTGATCCCGGCGGAGGACAGGGACATATGCAGCGCCATGACCGCCTGCAAGCCGAGCCCGCGTGGCTGACGCCCGCCGCCCCCGCACCCCTGCCCGT